>NZ_CP098455.1:619030-1238060 GCF_023702635.1 Spongiibacter taiwanensis | reverse complement strand
ATTGTCGCCGCTCGGGAGGCGGGTGTGACGATCTCCGGTGATATCCACTACTTCAGCAAGGACGCCACTGCGCCGATTGTGGCGATCACCGGTTCTAACGGCAAAAGCACAGTCACGACGTTGGTGGGCGAGATGGCCAAGGACGCCAGCGTGGCGGTAGCCGTTGGCGGCAATTTGGGCACCCCGGCTCTCGACCTGCTTGATCCGGGTGTTGCGCTGTATGTGATGGAGCTGTCCTCCTTCCAGCTGGAGCGTTGCGATCACCTCGGTGCTGAGGTGGCCACGGTGCTGAATGTGTCGGAAGACCATCTCGACCATCACGGCAGTATGGTGGCCTACCACCAGGCAAAACACCGTATTTTCCGCGGCTGTCATAAAGTGGTGGTCAATCGGGATGAACCCTTGAGCTCTCCTCTGGTGCCCGACGAAGTCGAGCGCTGGGAGTATCGTTTGGGCCGCTCAGACTTCCGTTGTTTTGGCTTGTTGGAGCAGGACGGGCAAGAGTACATCGCCCTGGCCGGCAAGCCGTTGCTGGCGACTAACCAATTGTTAATTGCGGGTCGCCATAACTTGAGCAATGCCCTGGCAGCTTTGGCGTTGGGCAGTGCGGCGGGCTTGCCACTGGAGGCCATGCTGGCGACCCTCACCCGGTTTCGCGGCCTGGCCCATCGCTGCGAATTTGTGGCCGACATCGCCGGTGTGGGGTACTACAACGATTCCAAAGGCACCAATGTGGGCGCCTCAGAAGCCGCTATTCAGGGATTGGCTGGCGAAGGCAAGGTGGTTTTGATCGCTGGCGGCCTGGGTAAGGGAGCGAGTTTTAGCGCCCTGGGCGCCACGCTGGCGAAATACGGTCGCGGCGCGGTGTTGATTGGTGAGGCCGCCGACGATATCGACCGGGCGATTGCCGGTCGAGTAACGACTGCTCATGCTGCCACCATGGCTGAGGCGGTCAGAATGGCGGCCAAGATCAGTGCGCCAGGGGATCGAGTGCTCCTGTCTCCGGCCTGTGCCAGCTTCGACATGTTCGATGGCTACGAGCATCGCGGACGCATGTTTGTCGAGGCGGTGACGCAACTCAGCGAGGAGGGTGGCGATGAATAACCTTGCTGCTCACTCGCTGCAGGAAATTCGCAGTGTGGATCGCGTGCTGCAACTGCTGTTGGTGGCGCTATTGTTTGTTGGGTTTGTGGCGATGGTCTCGGCATCAGTTGAGCATGCCGCGGGTCGCTATGGGGACGCCTTCTTCTTTGCCAAGCGCTACTTCTTGCATTTCAGTATCGCCATTGGTGCTGGCCTGGTGATGTATCTGGTTCCCGTGGAAGTCTGGGAGCGCAGCAGCTGGCTGTGGTTGTTGATTGGCTTCGTTCTGTTGGCCTTGGTGCTGATTCCCGGTGTTGGCCGCGAAGTGAATGGCAGCCGTCGTTGGTTGGCCCTAGGGCCACTGACCTTGCAGGCCTCAGAGTTTGTGAAGTTATTTGTGATTTTCTATCTCGCCGGCTATCTGGTTCGTCGTCGTGACGAAGTGCAGCACCGCTGGTCTGGCTTTATCAAGCCAATGGCCGTGCTGTTTGCTGTGACTTTGTTGCTGATGCTGGAGCCGGATTTTGGGGCAACCGTGGTAACGGCGGGCTCTGCCTTTGTGATGATCTTTCTGGGCGGGGTGAAACTCGGTCAATTTATGCTGGTGATTTTGAGTTGTGCGGCCGGCGCAGTGGCAATGGTAATTTTCGAACCCTACCGGATGAAGCGTTTAACCGCTTTCACGGATCCCTGGGCTGATCAATTTAACTCCGGCTATCAGCTAACCCAGTCGCTGATCGCCTTTGGTCGGGGCGAGCTGACCGGGGTTGGCCTCGGCAATAGTGTGCAAAAACTGTTCTATTTGCCGGAGGCCCACACCGATTTTGTGTTTGCCATTTTTGCAGAAGAATTTGGCTTTCTCGGCAGCATGCTGATGGTGGGCCTGTTCGTGGGGCTGATTGCCCGCATTCTGCAAATTGGTCGCCACGCCGAAATGATCGGCCAGCTTTTTCATGCCTATGTGGCCTACGGCATTGCGGTGATGATCAGCGGCCAGGCCTTTATCAATATGGGGGTGAATATCGGTCTGCTACCAACAAAAGGGCTGACATTACCCTTTGTCAGCTATGGCGGCAGTAGTTTGATCGTGTGTATTGCCATGATGGGAATTGTCGCCCGCATTGAGCGTGAATGCAGGGGGAAGTATGGCCACTGAACGGCGAATTCTGATCATGGCGGGTGGCACCGGGGGTCACGTTTTTCCCGCATTGGCGGTGGCGAAAGAGCTGGCCGACCAAGGTGTGGACGTGCATTGGCTTGGAACTGATGCCGGAATTGAGGCGCGCCTGGTGCCGGAGGCTGGCTACCCCTTGCACAAACTCGATATGGCGGGTGTTCGTGGTAAAAACCCCCTGTTTCGCGTGCTCGCGTTGGCAAAGGCGGGGACGGCAGTGTTGTCGAGCATGGCCCTGATCCGCCGTCTCAAGCCTTTCTGTGTACTGGGCATGGGCGGCTACGCGTCTGGCCCAGGAGGCCTGGCGGCAAAACTGTTGGGTGTGCCGGTCTTGATCCAGGAACAAAATGCGGTGGCCGGTACAACCAATCGCCTGCTGGCCAAAATTGCCCGGGTATGCATGACCGGCTATCCCATTGCACTTGGTGGCAACAAAGCCTTGTATGTGGGCAATCCGGTACGCACGGTGATTGCCGACTTGCCCGCACCTGCTGCGCGTTGGCAGGTGCGTGATGGCGCGCTTCGTGTACTGGTGCTGGGCGGTAGCCTGGGCGCCAAGCCGATTAATGATGTGGTCATCGGCTGCTGGCAAGGCCTTGCTGAAGCACAACGTCCCGAGTTGTGGCACCAGACTGGCAAACTCCACGAGCAGCAGGTGCAAGAGGCCTACGCCAAGGCCGGAGTGAAGGCCAAAGCTGAGGCTTTTATTGGCGATATGGCAGCCGCCTACGCCTGGGCCGATGTGGTGTTGTGCCGCGCGGGAGCGCTGACTGTCGCCGAACTTGCTGCTGCGGGTGTGCCGGCGGTGCTGGTGCCCTTGCCCCACGCCATTGACGACCACCAGCGGGCCAATGCCGCCTGGTTTGCCGAAGGCGGTGGTGGCGATATTGTCGATCAATCCCAATTTACCGTGGCCTGGCTGAGTGATTACCTGCTCAACCTGGGTGGCGATCGCAGTCAATTGCTCGGTCGCGCCGAGGCCGCTCGCCGTCTGGCCAAACCGGAAGCAGCGTCGGTGGCCGCGGCCCAGTGTCTGGAGTTTGCTCATGGCTGATAAGCGTTCCTTTGTCGTGCCAGAAATGCGTCGAGTAAAGCGCATTCACTTCGTGGGTATTGGTGGTGCCGGGATGTGCGGTATTGCAGAGGTGTTGTTGAATCTGGGGTATCGCATCAGCGGCTCGGATTTGAAAGCGGGGCCGACGACGGCGCGCCTGCAGCAGTTGGGTGCCCGGATCGCCATCGGCCACAGCGGCGACAACATTGCCGATAGCGATGTGGTCGTGACGTCATCGGCAGTGAAAGACAGCAACCCTGAGGTTGAGGCGGCGCGCGCCAAGCGGGTGCCCATTGTCCGTCGTGCCGAAATGCTGGCTGAGCTGATGCGTTATCGCCATGGCATTGCGGTGGCGGGTACCCACGGCAAAACCACAACCACCAGCCTGATTACCTCGATTTTTGCCGAGGCTGGGCTAGACCCAACCTTTGTGATTGGTGGATTGGTGAACAGTGCGGGCACCAATGCCGCGCTCGGCGAGAGTCGCTATCTGGTTGCTGAGGCCGACGAAAGTGACGCGTCCTTCTTGCATTTGCAGCCCATGGTGTCGGTGGTGACCAACATCGAGGCGGACCACATGGCCACCTACAACGGCGATTTCTCCCAGTTGAAGCGCACGTTTATTGAATTTCTGCATAACCTGCCTTTCTACGGCGTGGCGGTGGTGTGCATTGATGACCCGGTAGTGCGGGAAATTCACGCGGATATTGGGCGTCAGACGCTGACCTATGGCTTTAGTGACGACGCAGATTTTCGTATCGAAAATCTGGTTAAACAGGGTCTGCAAAGCACCTTTGATGTGCGCCGACCCGACGGCAGTGTGCTGTCGTTATGTATTCACCAGCCTGGTGTGCACAACGTGCTCAATGCCACCGCGGCAGTGGCGGTAGCCACCGATGAAGGCTTGGAAGATGACGCCATTGCGAGGGGCATTGCCAATTTCCAGGGAGTGGGGCGCCGCTTCCAGCGCTATGGCGAATTAGCCCTGGCCGATGGCACGTTTATGTTGGTGGACGATTATGGCCACCACCCCACCGAAGTGGCCGCAACCATTGCTGCGTGTCGGCAGGCGTGGCCGGATCGGCGGGTGGTCATGCTGTATCAGCCCCACCGCTACAGCAGAACCAAAGACCTCTATGAAGACTTTGTGCGGGTGTTAGGCACAGTCGATAAGCTCTTGTTACTCGATGTGTATTCCGCCGGTGAGGATGCGATCCCCGGTGCAGACAGCCGCAGCCTGTGCCGCAGCATTCGACTGCAAGGCGGTATGGAGCCGGTGTTTATCGAGAGCATCGAGTCGGCTGAGCGGGCGTTGAAAAATGTATTGCAACCGGGCGACGTACTGATGACCCAGGGCGCTGGAAACATAGGTGCCCTGGCCCAACAGTTAGCGACCTACGAGTGGAGCAAAGAGCATGACTGATGTGGGCGCGGTGAGCCGGGCCATCGGCGGGAAAGTGGCAGTGCTGCTGGGGGGGAAATCCTCAGAGCGGGAGATCTCACTGAGAAGCGGCGCCGCAGTGATGGAGGCCTTCGGTCGGCTGGGTATTGAAGCTCTGGCAGTAGACGTCGCTCAAGTGGATTGGGCTGAGCAAATTGCCGAGTTCTCTCACGTGTTTATTGCCTTGCATGGCCCCGGCGGCGAAGACGGCACGGTACAGGGCGCGCTGGAGTGCATGGGTATTCGCTACACCGGCAGCGGAGTGATGGCCTCGGCCCTGGCGATGGACAAGTTGCGCTGCAAATTATTGTGGAAAGGGGCTGGGCTGCCCAGTGCACAGTTTGTGGAGCTGCGTGCTGACAGCAATTGGCAGGGCATTATTGATGAGCTGGGTCAGGTCATTGTCAAACCCGCCTGCGAGGGTTCCAGTATCGGCATGGCCCGGGCGAAGGATGCGGCCCAGCTTGAAGCCGCGTGGCGTCAGGCCAGTGCGTATGGCCGGGTATTTGTCGAGCAATGGATTAGTGGCGGCGAGTACACCGTGGCGGTGCTGAGTGGCAAACCCTTGCCGCCGATCAAGCTGGAGACCGACGCTGAATTTTATGATTTCAACGCCAAGTACTTGTCCAACGATACCCGGTACTTATGTCCCTGCGGCTTGAGCGATGCCCTGGTAGCGGAGTTGCAGCAACTCGCGCTGGACGCCTTTGACAGCTTGGGCTGTCGTGGCTGGGGGCGTGTTGATGTGATGCAAGATCAGTCCGGTGCCTTTTACCTGCTGGAGGTGAATACCGTGCCGGGAATGACGGATCACAGCCTGGTGCCAATGGCCGCTCGTCAAGCGGGTATGAGCTTTGATGAGCTAGTGCTGGCAATTCTGGCGGATTGCGCGATGGGAGCTGACTAGGCATGAGCGCCAAGCAGAACCGCTTTAAATCCTCCAAGCCGCGGGCCGAACGTCGCCCCTGGCCGTGGGGACGGGTTCTGAGCCGCTTGGTGTTGGTGCTGGTGGTGGTTGGCTTTCTTTATGGCGTAGAGCGCCTGGGTAGCCAGTTGGATGCAATACCGGTAGAGCGGGTGGTGTTTGCCGGTGACCTCCGCCATGTGAGCCGGGAGGTGTTGGTTGAGCGCGTCACCCGGCATCTGGCGGTGGGTTATATCGGCCTGGATTTGGAGGCCATCCAGCAAGAGCTGGAAGAGGAGGCCTGGGTGTACCGGGCAGAAGTCGAGCGGCTGTGGCCGCGAGAATTGAAAATCACCATCGTCGAAGAAACCCCGATTGCGATTTGGGGTGATGGCGGACTCCTCAACCACCGCGGCAAGATTTTTGTGCCGCTGAAAGGCCAGCGGGTAAACGCTGAGCTGCCGGTGCTAGAGGGCCCTGAAGGCAGTGCGATTGAGATCATGCGTCAGTACCGGCTGATGAGCCAGTTACTGGGTGATGAGCGTTTGCAGCTGGTGCGCTTGGAGATGAGTGCCAGGGGAAGCTGGCGGGCGACGCTGAACGGCGGCGCCGAATTGGTGATGGGGCGACAGGAGCCTCTGGAAAAATTGCGCCGTTTCTTGTGGGTTTACCGCAAGGAGCTGGCAAAGGATTTTGAGCGGGTGAAACGTGTGGATACCCGCTATGTCAACGGCCTCGCAGTGGCGTGGCGGGAACAACAGGCAAGCAAAAATGGTTAACACAACACAATGCCAGATGTATCGGCAGGCACTGAGGGAGAAACGCAATGCCTAACGCTAACTCGGGCAGAATGATCGTGGGACTGGATATCGGCACCTCCAAGGTGGTCGCGATCGTTGGCTCGGTCAACGATGAGGGCAAGCTGGATGTGGTGGGCATTGGCTCTCATCCGTCCCGTGGCCTGAAAAAGGGAGTGGTGGTCAATATCGAATCCACGGTCCACTCCATTCAGCGGGCGGTGGAGGAGGCCGAGTTGATGGCCGGCTGCGAAATCCACAGCGTGTATGTGGGGATCGCCGGTAATCACATTCGCAGCCTCAATTCCCACGGTATTGTCGCCATCCGCGACCGGGAAGTGTTCCAGCTCGATCTGGACCGGGTGATTGATGCCGCGCAGGCGGTGGCGATTCCGGCGGACCAGAAAGTGCTGCACATCCTGCCCCAGGAATTTGTGATTGATGACCAGGAGGGTATCAAGGAGCCGCTGGGAATGTCCGGTGTGCGTCTGGAGGCCAAGGTGCATCTGGTGACCTGCGCCGTGAATGCCGTGCAGAACATTGAAAAGTGTATTCGCCGCTGCGGTCTGGAAGTCGAAGACGTGATTCTGGAGCAATTGGCGTCGAGCTACTCGGTGCTGACCGACGACGAAAAAGAGCTGGGTGTGTGCATGGTTGATATCGGTGGCGGCACTACCGATATCGCGATCTTCACCGATGGCGCCATTCGCCACACCGGGGTGATTCCTATCGCCGGCGACCAGGTGACCAATGACATTGCCATGGCCCTGCGCACTCCAACCCAGTACGCCGAAGAAATCAAAATCAAATACGCCTGCGCCCTGACCCAGCTCGCCGGCGAGGGGGAAACCATCAAGGTACCCAGTGTTGGTGAGCGGGCGCCCCGGGAGCTGTCGCGGCAGTCGCTGGCTGAGGTGGTGGAGCCCCGTTACGACGAGCTGTTCACCCTGGTGCAAGCCGAGCTGCGCCGCAGTGGCTACGAAGACCTGTGTGCGGCCGGCATCGTGCTGACGGGCGGCACCTCAAAGATGGAAGGGGTGGTTGAGCTGGCCGAGGAGATTTTCCACATGCCGGTGCGCATTGGCGTACCCCAGGATGTGCGGGGGTTGACCGATATCGTGCGCAATCCGATTTATTCCACCAGCGTGGGGCTGCTGCAGTACGGCATGAAGCACCAGGCTGAGCATCAGGGACGCGGTGGCCGCGTCAAACGGGACGGATTTTTGTCCCGACTGAAGCAATGGGTACAAAACAATTTTTAAGTCTTTTTAACGATGTAGAGCCGGTCCCGTGTGGCCACGGGGCTGAAAATGCAAAAAGGGAGAGAAACCATGTTTGAACTAGTTGATAACGTTCCACAAAATGCAGTGATAAAAGTCGTTGGTGTTGGCGGTGGTGGCGGCAATGCCGTGAAACACATGATTGCCTGCGATGTTGAAGGTGTGGATTTCATCTGCGCCAACACCGATGCCCAAGCACTGACCGACGTGATGTCAAAAACCGTGTTGCAGCTGGGCACGTGCATTACCAAGGGGCTGGGTGCCGGTGCCAACCCCGAGGTGGGTCGTCAGGCCGCCATTGAGGATCGCGATCGCATCGCTGAAGCACTCGAAGGTGCTGATATGGTGTTCATCACCGCCGGCATGGGTGGTGGTACAGGCACCGGCGGCGCGCCGGTAGTGGCCGAAGTTGCCAAAGAGCTGGGCATTTTGACCGTGGCGGTGGTCACCAAGCCTTTCCCCTTCGAGGGCAAAAAGCGCATGGCCATTGCCGAGCAGGGCATGCGGGAGCTGCGCCAGCATGTAGATTCGCTGATCACCATCCCCAACGAGAAATTGCTGCCCGTTTTGGGCAAGGGTACTAGCCTGCTGGATGCCTTCAAAGCCGCCAACGACGTGCTTTTGGGCGCCGTTCAGGGTATCGCGGATCTGATCATTCGCCCCGGTATGATCAACGTCGACTTTGCCGACGTGCGTACCGTGATGTCTGAGATGGGTATGGCCATGATGGGCAGCGGTGTGGCCACTGGCGAGAACCGTGCTCGGGAGGCCGCAGAGGCCGCGATTCGCAGCCCGCTGCTGGAGGATGTGAACTTGCAGGGCGCCCGGGGCATTTTGGTTAATATTACCGCGGGTTTGGACCTTTCCCTAGGCGAGTTCAGTGAAGTGGGGGATACTATCGAGGAATTCGCATCTGAGAATGCAACGGTAGTAGTGGGTACGGTAATTGATCCCGAGATGAGCAACGAGCTCCGGGTGACTGTCGTAGCCACCGGCCTCGACGGCATCGGCCAGGAAGCGCCCCTGAAAGTGGTGGAAACCAAGGTTGTCGAGCCCCGCGGTACGGATTATCGCAAACTGGATCGCCCCACTGTTATGCGCAACCAACAGGCAGCGGTGGCCCGGGAGGCTGCTCCGGCACTGGAAGATCGGGATATGGAATACTTGGATATCCCCGCTTTCCTGCGTCGCCAAGCGGACTAGTTCAACCGGGTTTGGCAGTAGTTTGCGGCGGCGCGCCATGACAATGGCGCGCTAGGGTACGCTGCCCTCGCAATTTGATGCAGGCCCGATGACGGCGACTTGGCGCCCAGTAACGTAGAGTGAACGACATGATTAAACAGCGAACCTTGCGCAATACCATCCGGGCAACCGGCATTGGTTTGCACACCGGCGAAAAGGTCTACCTGACCTTGAAGCCTGCACCGGTCGATACGGGCGTGGTTTTCCGCCGCACCGATTTGAGCCCGGTTGTGGAGATTAAGGCTCACGCTGAAAATGTCGGAGACACTACCCTGTCCACAACGCTGGTCAACGGCGATGTGCGGGTATCTACCGTGGAGCACCTGTTGTCCGCCATGGCGGGTCTGGGCATTGATAATGCCTACGTAGAACTGAGTTCGTCAGAAGTGCCGATTATGGATGGCAGTGCCGGCCCCTTCGTGTTTCTGATTCAGTCTGCGGGTATTGAAGAGCAGAGCGCGCCGAAGAAATTCATTCGTATTAAAAAGCCGGTGACGGTGAAAGACGGTGACAAAGTAGCTAGCTTCCTCCCTTTTGATGGCTTCAAAGTCTCCTTCACCATCGATTTTGATCACCCTGTGTTCAAAGATCGCACCGGCCACGCCGAGCTGGATTTCTCCAGTACCTCCTTTGTGAAAGAGGTAAGCCGGGCGCGCACCTTTGGTTTCATGCATGAGATCGAATACCTGCGCTCCAAAGGGCTGGCCCAGGGTGGTAGCGTCGACAACGCCATTGTTGTTGATGAATACCGCATTCTCAACGAGGATGGCCTGCGATACGAAGACGAGTTTGTTAAGCACAAGGTGCTTGATGCCATTGGTGACCTCTACCTGCTGGGTACCAGTCTGGTGGGTGAGTTCCGGGCGTTCAAGTCTGGCCACGGCTTGAACAACGCCTCGCTGCGCAAACTGATCAAAGAAACCGACGCCTGGGAGTGGGTGACCTTTGAAGACCCCGCCGAAGCGCCGATTTCTTACATGGCCGCTGCTGCCAGCGCCTGATTTACCTCTCTTTCCTGCCCGGTGGCGGCGGTTGCCGGGCATGGTAATCTCTCCTTATCTATGCGATATTGCGGCTCGGATTTGCCCCTGTGGCGCGGCTGTCAAACACCGAGTTTTGCCCGGTTGATCGGTCGGCTTCCTGTGCATGAACGGGAAGGGTCAAACCCAAATTGCCCTGTCCGCCAGCCCGATACCCCGCGGGTGTCCTGAATTGGCAAGAGTCTGTTGCACCTCCGGTTTGCCAGTAACGGCGTCGCGATGCAGCGCATCGGGCGGGCTCAGAGTTAGTGCGCTTTGTCATGATGATGGCAACAGCCGAGACAATTCCTCGAATTGTTTTTCTGTTTCGCTATTGTCAGTGGTTGATTAAGGCCCAATATAGACTGGGCGGTAGTGCGGCGCTTGCCGGTTACCGTGTATCGAATCGAACCCTCACAAGAAGCAACGACGAAATACAATGATATCAGCAGTTTTCAAGAAGATTGTCGGCAGCAAAAACGACCGTGAACTCAAGCGCATGCGCAAAACGGTTGCCCTGATTAACCAGCTTGAAGAAGGTCTGTCCGGACTGAGCGATGCTGAGCTTCAGGGTAAAACCGCCGAGTTCAAACAGCGCCTGGCCGACGGCGAAACACTGGACCAGATTCTCCCTGAAGCCTTTGCCGTGGCTCGCGAAGCGGGCCGCCGGGTGATGGGCATGCGCCACTTCGACGTGCAGCTGATTGGCGGTATCTCGCTGCATGAAGGCACCATTGCCGAGATGCGTACCGGTGAAGGGAAAACCCTGGTGGCGACCCTGGCGGTGTACTTGAACGCCCTGGCCGACAAAGGCGTTTTTGTGGTGACGGTGAACGACTACCTCGCCCACCGGGACGCCAACTGGATGCGTCCGCTGTATGAGTTCTTGGGACTGTCGGTGGGTGTGATTCGCTCTGGTCAAGACAGCGCAGAAAAGCGCGCGGCTTATCGGGCCGATATTACCTATGGCACCAACAACGAATTCGGCTTTGATTACCTGCGGGATAACATGGCTTTTGCCATTGAAGACCGCTATCAGCGCGAGCTCAATTTCGCGATCATCGATGAGGTGGACTCGATCCTCATCGATGAAGCGCGCACCCCGCTGATTATCTCTGGTCCGGCAGAAGACAGCTCGGCCCTGTATCGGCAGATTAATCGTTTTATTCCCACCTTAAAGCCAGTTGTTGAGACCGGCGATGCCGGTGACGATGGCGAAGAGGCAGAAGGCCACTACACCGTTGACGAAAAGTTGCGTCAGGTTGAATTGAATGAGGCCGGTCACCAGCTGGTAGAAGAGTGGCTCACCAAGGAGGGCTTGCTGGAAGAAGGGGATTCGCTGTATTCCGCCAGTAACCTGAGCCTGCTCCATCATGTGAATTCCGCGCTGCGGGCCCACGTGCTGTTCCACAACAATATTGAATACATTGTGCAGAACGATCAGGTGATTTTGATCGACGAGCACACCGGGCGGACCATGCCGGGCCGTCGGCTGTCTGAGGGCCTTCATCAAGCCATCGAAGCCAAAGAAGGGGTGACCGTCCAGGCGGAAAGCCAGACGTATGCCTCCACCACCTTCCAGAACTATTTCCGCTTGTTCAACAAGCTGGCGGGCATGACCGGTACCGCCGACACCGAGGCCTTTGAGTTCAGGCAAATTTACGGCCTTGATGTGGTGGTGATTCCGACCAACAAGCCCAGTGCACGGCGCGATCTGAATGACCTGGTGTATCTGACCAAAGAAGAGAAGTACGACGCCATTGTTAAAGATGTCTGTGACATTGTGGCTACCGGGGCGCCGGTACTGGTGGGAACCGCGTCAATTGAGACTTCCGAGGAAATGTCCCAGCGCTTCAAGGCGGCGGGTGTGGCGCACAAAGTGTTGAACGCCAAATACCACGAGCAGGAAGCGGAAATTATCGCTCAGGCCGGTCGGCCGGGGGTGATTACCATTGCCACCAACATGGCGGGTCGCGGTACCGATATTGTCTTGGGCGGCAATGTGGATGTCGAAATCGCCAGTCTGGAAAATCCCTCTGAGGAGGTGGTGAACGAGTTGCGCGAAAGTTGGAAGATCCGCCACGAAAAAGTGATTCAGGCTGGCGGTCTGCACATTATCGGCACCGAGCGGCACGAGTCGCGGCGTATCGATAATCAGCTGCGCGGCCGTGCGGGTCGTCAAGGTGACCCCGGTGTGTCTCGCTTCTACCTGTCTCTCGAAGACAGCCTGATGCGGATTTTTGCCTCCGATCGGGTACGCGGCATTATGCAGGCCCTGGGCCTGGAAAAAGGCGAGGCGATTGAGCATCGAATGGTGTCCAACGCCATTGAAAAAGCCCAGCGCAAAGTGGAAGGCCGCAACTTCGATATCCGCAAACAGTTGCTGGAATACGATGACGTGGCCAACGACCAGCGGCAGATTATTTACCAGCAGCGCAACGAGCTGCTGGAAGCAGAAGACATCAGCGAAATGCTGGATGTGATTCGCCGGGATGTGATTGGCGACGTGGTGAGTGAATACATTCCGCCACAAAGTTTGGAAGAACAGTGGGATATTCCCGGGCTGGAGCGCCGAATCGAGGCGGAATTCACCGTCAACCTGCCGATTCAGCAGTGGCTGGATGAAGATAACTCGCTGCACGAAGACAACCTCGCCGAGCGTATTGTGGCCGAAGTCGAGCAGGCCTACCGGGACAAGTGCGAGCGGGTCGGCGCCGACATGCGCAAGATTGAGCGGCACATCATGCTGCAGGTGCTCGATACCTTGTGGAAGGAGCATCTCTCCACCATGGATCACCTGCGCCACGGCATTCATTTGCGCGCCTTTGCGCAAAAGAACCCCAAGCAGGAATACAAACGCGAGGCCTTTGCGCTGTTCCAGCAAATGCTCGAGAACCTTAAGCACGAAGTGATTCGCTTCCTTTCCCACCTGCAGTTGCAGGAAGACGAAAATGCGGCAGAGTTGCAGCGTCAGCGCCGTGAGGAAGAAGCCAAGCGGGCGATGAACTTTCAGCACGCAGAGAGTTCAGCCATTGCTGAAGAAGAACCGGAGAACGCCGAGCCGACAGCTGCAGCAACGCCTGAAACCTACGTCAGAGACGGTCGCAAAGTGGGGCGCAATGAGCCCTGCCCCTGCGGTTCGGGCAAAAAATACAAGCAGTGTCACGGCAGTTTAAGCTAAGCGGGTAGGTCAGTCATGGCAGTCGGTTCTGGGGATTTGGGAACGTTGCACCCGGTTAAGGGTGTGCGAATTGGTATCGGCAGTGCGGGCATCAAAAAGCCCGGTCGCAAAGATACCGTGGTTTTTGAGCTGGCCGAGGGCAGCCGGGTCGCCGGTACCTTTACGACCAATGCCTTCTGCGCTGCACCGGTGACGCTGGCCAAGCGACATTTGGCGCAGGGGCAGCCTCGGTACTTGCTGGTCAATACCGGCAACGCCAATGCGGGTACGGGCGACATCGGCATGCAGGACGCCGAAAGCAGCTGTGCTGCACTGGCGTCGTTGACCGGCGTTGCGCCTCAGGCCGTGTTGCCCTTTTCTACCGGTGTTATTGGTGAAAAGCTGCCGGTAGAGAAGCTCACTGCGGCCATGCCCCAGGCGCTGGCGGATCTCGACGCGAATCATTGGGAAGCGGCGGCGAGCGGTATTATGACTACCGATACCCGTCCCAAAGCCTGCTCCCGGCAAATCGTACTGGATGGCCGGACGATCACCATTACCGGTATCTCCAAAGGTGCGGGCATGATCAAACCCAATATGGCGACCATGCTGGGTTATGTCGCAACCGACGCGGCCATTGCCCCGGCGTTGTTGCAAACCCTGGTTAGCGACGCGACCGAAGCCTCTTTTAACCGCATTACCGTGGACGGCGACACCTCCACTAACGATGCCTGTGTGCTGGTGGCCACTGGTCAAGCCGGGCTCGAAGATATTGACTCAGCAGAGCATCCCCATTTTCCCGCGCTGGCTGAAGCGATCCGGGAGGTATTCATTCATCTCGCCCAGGCGATCGTGCGCGACGGTGAAGGTGCGACCAAGTTTGTCAGTGTGGTGGTTGATGGCGCTGGAACGACGGAAGAAGCGCTGAAAGTCGGCTATGCGGTTGCTGAGTCGCCCCTGGTCAAAACGGCCCTGTTTGCCAGCGATCCAAATTGGGGGCGCATTTTGGCGGCCATCGGGCGGGCGGGAGTTAGCGGCCTTGATGTGAGCCAGATTGATGTTCATCTGGGTGATGTCTTAATCGCCGAAAGGGGTGGTCGGGCAGCTTCCTACACCGAAGCGGCCGGCGCGGCAGTGATGAAGCAGGAAGAAATCGCGATCACAATTAATCTGCGGCGCGGCGATGTGCGAGAAACCATCTGGACCACCGATTTTTCCTACGACTACGTCAAAATTAATGCCGAGTACCGCAGCTAAAACTATTGAAGTAGCCGTTGGGGTGCTGCGCCGCCCCGGCGGCGATATCCTGATCGCCAAGCGGGCTGCATCAGCCCATCAAGGTGGGCTGTGGGAATTCCCGGGTGGCAAGCGAGAAGATGGCGAAGACATCCTCACCGCGCTCGTGCGGGAGTTTGATGAAGAGCTGGGGGTTGAAATTGATCACCAGGCCTGTCGCAGCATGATGAAAATCCACCACGATTATGGCGACAAGGCGGTCTGTCTGAATGTGTGGTGGATAGAGGGTTGCAAAGGCGAGCCCGAGGGCCGCGAAGGGCAGCCGCTGCGCTGGGTGACACCAGCGGCCTTAGCGAGCTACGCCTTTCCTGAGGCCAATCGCGCCATTGTCGATGGGATTTTGCAGGCGGCAGTTAGCGATTCCGGAACGGCTTCCTAGGCTGTTCTTTCGATGCCTGCTTGTTTCAAGTGGGTTCTCCAATACAGAGGCGGTTGGCGGGCAGCCTGACGCTTGCCTGGGCCCAATTTCTGCTAGTGATTTTCCAGATCACTGGAAAGGATGTCTTCATAGACCGGGCTGCCAGGAATGGCGTGGTCTTCGTTTGCCCAGGCAATAAAATCCTGATTCTTGCACTTTTCCGAGCAGAAGGGTTTTGCCGGGTTGGCGCTGTCCCAGACAATGCTGGTTTTGCAGCCTGGGCAGGCATAGACCCTGGCGGCAGGGTTGTTCTGGTCAGTCATTTCGCTTCGCCTTGCTTAAGAACTCCTGGTGAAGTGTGTCGACCTGTGCTGCTAGGTAGGCCAAGTCCCGGCTATTGTCGATGACATGGGTGGCTGCTGCAAGGCGAGTCTGGCGGTCCACCTGGCTGGCAAGAATTTTTTCGACGAGAGACCGCGGGTTGTTATCTCTGGCCATCGTGCGCTCAATTTGCACGGCTTCCGGCACATCCACCACCACAAGGTCCTTGCACATGGTCTGCTGGCCGCCATCGACCAGCAGGGGCGACACATAAATGACATAGGGTGATTGGGCGGCATCCAGCTGGCGCCGGGTCTCTGCGTGAATCAGCGGGTGCAGGAGGGCTTCCAGCCAGCGCTTTTCATCCTGATCGGCAAAGATACGCTGTCGTAGAGCCGCTCTGTCCAGCGCGCCATTTTCCTGCAAAATGTCATCACCGAAGTGGGCCGCAATGGCTTTTAATGCCGGTGTGCCAGGTTCGACTACTTCGCGGGCGACCACGTCAGCGTCAACGATGACCACGCCTTTGTCGGCAAAGGCGCGGGTGGCGGCGCTTTTGCCGCTGCCTATTCCCCCGGTTAAGCCAACGATATACATGACAGGCCCCGGGGCTATTTAAAGCCGGCAAACTGGAGGTAGCTGGAGACGATTTGATCGCCCCAGAACATGGCAATCCATCCCGCGGCGGCCAGGTAGGGGCCGAAGGGAATGGTCTGGCCGCGCCCCTTGCCCGCAAGGCTCAGGCTGATGGCGCCGAGCACCGCACCCACCAGCGAGGATAAAATAATAATCAGCGGCAACTGCTGCCAGCCGAGCCAGGCGCCGAGGGCCGCGAGCAACTTGAAGTCGCCGTAGCCCATGCCTTCTTTGCCGGTCAGCAACTTGAACAGCCAGTAAACAGACCACAGCACCAGGTAGCCAAAAATGGCGCCCCAAACCGCATCCGCCAAGGGCAAGGTGCCGGTGAATGCGTGGAAGGCCAGGCCGAGCCAGAGCAGGGGTAAAGTAAGTTGGTCGGGCAGCAGTTGGTGGTCCATATCGATCATCGACATGATCAGCAAAAGCCAACTGAACAGCACCACGGCAACCCCCTGGGGTGTGGCACCGAAATGGGCAATCGCGAACACTGCCAGCGCTGCGGTCGTCAACTCGATGGCGGGATAGCGCCAGCTGATCGCTGTCTTGCAGTTCCCACAGCGACCTTTCAGCATGAGGAAACTGACAATTGGGATGTTTTGCCAAACCTTAACGGGGCTTTTGCAGCTAGGGCAGTGGGAGTTGGGCTTGCTCAGGCTGAAGGGTTTTTCGTCCTGGGCTGGCAGCTCCAGTAGCAATCTACACTCTTGCTGCCAGCTTTGTTCCATGATTTTCGGCAGGCGGTAAATCACCACATTAAAAAAGCTGCCAAACATCAGCGCAAAAATGGCGACAATGGCCAGAAAGATAAAGGGCTGGCTGTCTGCCAGTTGCAGAATGGTCATAAGGTCTTGTTTGTCTCGCTAACGGCTGTGCTGTCTTTAAATCGCGGAACCCAGCATAAAGATCGGCAGGTACATGGCGATCATCAGGCCGCCGACCAATACCCCCAGAATCGACATAATGAAGGGCTCGAGTAGCGCGGTTAGCGTATCGACGGCGTTATCCACCGCCTCCTCAAAGTGAGTGGCCACTTTGTCGAGCATGTCGTCCAGAGAGCCGGATTCTTCACCGATGGAGACCATCTGCAGCAGCATGGTGGGAAAGAGATTGGTAAAGCGAATGGAGGAGTACAGGGTTTGACCGGTGGTCACGTCGTCCCGGATTTGAATAATGGCCTTGTAGTAGACGGCATTGCCTGCCGCGCCAGCGACGGAATTCAGCGCATCTACCAAGGGGACACCGGCCGCAAAGGTGGTTGCCAAGGTGCGCGAGAAGCGAGCAATAACCGAGTTGTAGATAATATCGCCGACCACGGGAATCTTGAGCGACATTTTATCGACCCAGTCGGAGAAGCGCTTCGAACGCCGTCGAGCCTCTTTAAATGAGAAGCCCGCGGCAATCATCACACCCAGAGCAATAAACCAGTTGGCTTGAGCCCACTCAGATAGGAAAACAACAAATTTGGTAAAGGCCGGCAGATCCGACCCAAAGCTTTGGAAGGTACTGGCAAATTGGGGAACGACTTTGATTAACAGGATTGCCGTAACGACAATCGCAACGACGATCACCGCTGCTGGATAAGTCAGGGCTTTCTTGATTTTCTTTTTGAGTGCTTCTGTCTTTTCTTTGTAAGTGGCAACCCGATCCAGCATCACCTCCAGGGTACCCGACTGTTCGCCGGACTCGACTAGGCTGCAAAAGAGGTCGTCAAAATATTTTGGGTGCTTGGCACAGGCGGCGGCAAATCCGCCCCCAGAGGCCACATCATTTTTAATTTCGTTGACCAAATCCTGCATCGTGGGATTGGCAGCGCCCTCGGCAACGATATCGAAGCTTTGCACCAACGGCACACCGGCTTTCAGCATGGTGGCCATCTGCCGGGTGAAGATCGCAATATCCTCCGGCTTGATGGCTTTCTTGCTACTGAATAAGGGCTTTGGCTTTCGCTTGACTTGCTTGGTGACAATGCCCTGCTTGCGCAGCTGCGCCTTGACGAGCGCGGCAGAGGGGGCGGTTAATTCTCCACGGGTTTTCCTACCCTGTTTGTCCACTCCATGCCATACAAAAACTTCCGTCTTTGACGCTGCGGTCGCCATGCCTTAATCCTTCGTTACCCGATTAACTTCTTCCAGACTGGTCACGCCTTGTGCGCATTTTTTTAATGCCGATTGGCGCAAATTGGCAAAGCCCTGTTCCTGCGCCTTTGCGGCGATTTCAAGCGAGTTGCCATTTTCCATAATAATGTGGGAGATCTCAGGGGTAATACGCACAACCTCGTAAATGCCCACCCGCCCCTTATAGCCATTGTTACATTTTTCACAGCCCACTGGGGCCATAATGCTCGCGCCGTCCAATAGCTCCGGTGTAAATCCCTCTTCCAGCAAGGTGTGCTGAGGAATATCCGCTGGTACAGCGCACTCCTTGCACAGTCGTCGTGCGAGTCGCTGGGCGATAATCAAGCTGACTGAGGTGGCAACGTTGAACGATGGCACACCCATATTCAACAGCCGCGTTAGTGTTTCGGCAGCGCTATTGGTGTGCAGGGTGGATAACACCAAGTGCCCGGTCTGGGCCGCTTTAATACCAATTTCTGCGGTCTCCAAGTCCCGAATCTCCCCCACCATAATGATGTCGGGGTCCTGGCGCAGGAAGGAGCGCAAGGCCTCGGCAAAGCCCAGGCCGACCTTTGGATTGACGTGGACCTGGTTGATGCCTTCGAGGTTGATTTCCACCGGGTCTTCAGCGGTGGAAATATTCAGCTCCGGCGTGTTAAGAATGTTCAGGCCGGTGTACAGCGACACCGTTTTACCGGACCCGGTCGGGCCCGTGACTAATATCATCCCCTGAGGCTGGCTCAAGGCCTTCATATAAAGGGCTTTCTGATCTTCCTCATAACCCAGCGCATCAATACCCATCTGTGCAGAGCTGGGGTCCAGAATCCGCAGCACCACTTTTTCGCCCCACAAGGTGGGCAGGGTGTTTACCCGGAAGTCGATGGAGCGGGTCTTGGACAGTTTCATCTTGATGCGACCATCCTGAGGAATGCGTCGTTCGGAGATGTCCATTTGTGACATGACTTTTAGTCGCGCTGCCAAACGGTAGCCTAGTGCCGCTGGCGGACGGGCGACCTCATGAAGAATACCGTCGGTACGGAAACGCACCCGGTAGATTTTCTCATAGGGCTCAAAGTGAACATCTGATGCGCCGCCGCGAATGGCATCCACCAATACCTTGTTAACGAACTTGACGACGGGCGCCTCGTCGGCGCCCTTTAGATCAACATCGCCATCGCCGTCCTCATCTACGGCTTCGATATCAAGATTCTCAAGGCCGATATCATCCATATCGCCCAGACTGTCTGCCAAAGACTCCTCCTGGGCAGAGAGGTATTTGTCGATCGCTGCGTTCAGCGCAGATTCTTCGACAATGATTGGCTCGGTGGTCAGGCCGGTATGGAATTTGATCTGATCAAGGGCGGCCAGATTCGTCGGATCGGAAACCCCAAGAAACAGGCGCTTGCCTCGTTTAAACAAGGGGAGGGCGTGCTGGGCGCGGACCAGCTTGCTGTCGACCAATTTTTGGGGGGCAAGCTCAGGGAGATACGCCCGCAGATCCAGAAAAGGGATGCCAAACTCATCGGCGGCAGCCTCGGCAATCTTGATGCCGTCAGCCAGATTCTTGCTGACCAGGTAAGCTACTAAGCTTTTTTTATCTTTTTGGGCGGCATCGATAGCTTTGCGTATTTCGGTCTCTTCTAAAAGGCCATCGTAAACCAAACGTCGGGGTAAGCCATTGAGAGGGGGTTGGGTACTGTTCATCAGCAATCACTAAATTTCAGTAGTTTTAGACCGAGTCTTTCGATCAGTTACTCTAGCATGTCGAAATATAGTCCGGTAATGATAAATGCTTGTCGCAAATAGGAAGTTTGCGAAGTAATGGGTGTGGGTGACAAAAAACGTCAGATGTGGTCACTCTAAGGTATGAGTGGCTTGCGGGAAGAGTAGTTGGCTGAGGGCTTTCGCCCAATATTTGATTGGTTCGCTTTGGCATATTTCGTGCTTCAAACCTTCCAGATTGGTTTCCTTCAATCTGCAAACGCATATTCTCGTTGGAGTTGGAGATTATTATGAAAAAAGTACAACAAGGTTTTACCCTGATCGAATTGATGATTGTAGTAGCAATCATCGGTATTTTGGCTGCAGTTGCACTGCCTGCTTACCAGGATTACGTTTCCCGCTCACAAGCGTCAGAAGCTGTCAACTTGGCGGGTGGTCTGAAAATTCAGGTTGCTGATGTTTATGCTGATACTGGTGATTTGAGTGGTATCGATAGCAACACTAACGGTCTTCCGGTTGCAACTAACGTCAAAGGTAAATACACGTCTCGAGTTGACGTTGCTGATGGTGTCATTACCGCTACTATTGGTGGCGATGCTTCCGCCACAGTCAATGGTTCTACCATCACTCTTTCTCCAGTTACAAACCTTGGGTCTCTTGAATGGGTATGCAAGCCGGGCGTAACGGGTACTGCTGTCGAAGACAAGTACTTGCCTTCTGCTTGCCGTTCATAAGTGTATCGGGCCTCACTTGGCTAGCTTATAGGTAGGTGTAGGTAGGGAACAGGAAGCCCGCTCTATGAGCGGGCTTTTTCTTATCCGGTCATTTCTGTAATTCACAGTAGATAAGGACATTTCACGTTGGCCACGCCCCAACAATTGTTACACGAGAGGCTCTTGGCGACTCTGCTTCTCGCTGCTGTATCAGCAGTCACGGTTCTAGTTTATTGGCCGGGATTAGCCGGTCCTTTTATATTCGATGATTTTGGCAACCTGGATAAGCTTGGCTTCTTGGGGGGAATCCGGGACTGGGACACATTCTGCGCCTTTGTGTTCGGCGGTCATGCTGGCCCGACAGGCAGACCGATTTCCCTGGTCAGCTTTGTGCTCAATGCCAGTGATTGGCCGGCCGACCCCTTTGTCTTCAAGGTAACAAATCTGCTGATTCATCTAGTTTGTGGCTGTCTTGTCTACGTCGTCTCACGCCAGATACTCGTTGCACTTGATGTCGCAGATCGCAAGCTCATCCTGATTGCGCCTCTTATAGCCACTTCCATCTGGTTGGTGCATCCATTTCTGATTTCCACGACGCTGTATGTTGTGCAAAGAATGGCGCAATTGGCGGCACTCTTCTGCTACTTGGGCATGGCAGTGTATCTGTATGGCCGCGCCAGGCTCGCTACCCAGCCCGGAATTTCATATGTTTGGATGTCCACGGGAATTGTTTTGGGCACTGCGCTGGCTGTATTTTCCAAAGAAAACGGTGCTTTGCTTCCGTTGCTTGTCCTGATTCTGGAATTCACCATTTTCTCCTCGGGCCATCAGCGACCGGATTGGCGTTGGATTGTCTGCTTTTTGATACTTCCCTCGCTGGCAATACTTGGTTATTTGGTTTGGCGGGCTGTGAGTGTGGATATGTTCCATGTTTCAAGCCACAGAGGGTTTAGTATTTACGAAAGGCTGTTAACCGAGGGCCGCATTGTTGCTGAGTATTTGCGGTTGTGGTTTGCGCCGAAAATATTTACCGCTGGGGTGTTTCAAGATGCTTATCCGAAATCGACAGGACTGTTAAATCCGGCAAGCACTTTATGGACGCTCGTCTTTCATGCGCTGGCAATCATGCTGCTGATCTGGTGCAGAAAAAAATATAAATTGATCGCGTTCTCCGGCTTGTTTTTCTACGGCAGTCATCTCATCGAGTCGACCACGGTTTCACTGGAACTCTATTTTGAGCACCGGAACTACCTAGGCACCGCGTTTCTCTTCCTTCCCATCGTAGTTTTTATCTATAAAAACGTATCGAGCAAAGTATTCGCGCTCTCCAGTGTGGTTTTTTTGGCGCTGCTAAGCGCAATGACCTTCCAGGCCTCCAGAGTATGGGCAAGCTACGACTCATTGGTGTTTTCCTGGGCGGAGGCCGCGCCAGAATCACCTAGAGCGCAGCAGCAGGCGGCGATGCAGCTATTGAATGCAGGACTGGAGAATGAGGCAAAAGCAGTCACGGATACGGCCGTCAGCCGGATTCCGGATGACCTTAACCTGATGATTTGGAAGCTTGTGGTGGACTGCAAAACAGATTCCGTTGCGTCATCAAGCGTCGAGACTGTCGTGTCTCTCGCATCCAGAACGGCTTACGACTTGCGCGCCCTGGCCTATTACCAAACCTTAATTGGTGTTGTGAAACATCCCGGATGCCGAAAACTGGGGTGGGAAGAGCTGAGCCAGGTTGTGGAGGCATTGCTCCGGGTTAGGGAAAACGCCAATGTTCGTTCTGCCAGGTATGCCCAAATTCAGTATTTATTGGGTATGATCGCTATAAATACTCACAGCGTTGCTGAGGCTGAAGTACACTTCCAACAATCGCTTCAATCCAGACCTTCGCCTGACGCTGCGATGAATATGGCGGCACAATTTGCCAGCGCAGCCAATTTTGAAAGCGCTTTAGTCTTTGCCGATAAGGCCGTTAAGTACATTGAAAATGGGCGGATTGGCAGTTCCGGGCGGAGCAAAGACGAGTACCTAAATCAAATCCGAGATTTTCAGCATACCGTGGCAGTGGATATGGCGGCGAATAAGTGACGATTACCTATGATAAGTATTGTGATTCCTGCAAAAAATGAAGCGGAAAGTCTTCGTATTCTTCTGCCGACGCTAAAAGAACGGCTTGATGATATTGGTAAAGACCACGAAATTATTGTCGTCAACGATGGCTCAACTGACGAGACAGGTCAGGTATGTAACGAAAATGACGTGATAGAGATTGCCCAGCCTTATAGCAAGGGTAACGGCGCCGCCATCAAGGCTGGTGCGCGAAAGGCGATGGGCGATGTGATTGTCTTTATGGACGGCGACGGTCAGCACAAGCCAGAAGATATACCTATGCTGCTGGAAAAACTTGACGAGGGTTATGATCTGGTAGTGGGTGCCAGGCTGAGCGGCTCGCAGGCTAGCCTGGGGCGCGCGACCGCAAATGGCTTTTATAACCTTTTGGCCAGCTATATGACGGGAAGAAAAGTGGAAGACTTAACGTCTGGCTTTCGCGCCGTGCGAGCGGAGAGGTTTAAAGAGTTTCTCTATCTGCTCCCCAATGGCTTTTCTTACCCGACCACCAGCACCATGGCCTTTTTCCGGGCTGGCTATTCTGTGTGCTATGTGCCAATTCATGCCGAAAAGCGGTTGGGCAAAAGCCATTTGCAGCCCATCAAGGATGGCGTACGCTTCCTCTTGATCATCTTCAAGATTGGCACGCTCTACTCGCCGCTCAAGTTATTTGCACCTGCGGCAATGCTATTCTTTCTACTTGGCTTGGGTTGGTATGGCTATACCCTGGTCACCATGAACCGCTTCACCAATATGAGTGCACTATTGTTTACCAGCAGCGTGATGATCTTTTTGATGGGGCTTATTTCAGAACAAATTACCTCGCTGATGTATAAAGAGCGTGGGTGATCCACATGAGCCGGGTATATTTAGCCAAGAAGATTTACGGGTCCAAAAGTACCTGCAGGAAAAGTGATGTACTTGTCGATTAAATCAGTATTCGCGCTTTTGAGCACAAAGCAACAGCGCGAATACTGGCTGGTGACCGTGTTGTTGAGCATTACTGCTATTGCCGCCGTTATTCCAGCCATTACGACCCTGATTGATTTTCAGAGTGCAGTAGAAAAAGGCTATCTGCATACCCTGTACCAGTGGCTTGGCAAGCCCGATAAACCGCTATTTTTAGCCTTGGTTACCGCGGGTGCCATCGGTTTTATCTGGGGTGGTGCACTACTAACCACGCTGGGCGTATTTGCCCGGCAACGCTTTACCCGGCGCATTAGCGCCGATATCTCGGCGAGAGCCTTTAACTACTACATGGCTCAACCGATAGAGCCGTTTTATGCCCGCCCCGGTTCGGAATTTTTGCGCAACGTGAATGGCATTAGTGAGCGTATTGCCACGGGCATCATAGACGCCAGCTTTGTCATCCTATCGAGGGCCGTGCAGCTTGCCGTGATTGCCGCTGTGTTAATGGTCTTTAATGTTCGGGTAACGCTTTTTATCCTGCTTATCATCGCCGGTGCTTATTTTCTGATCTACTCGCTGATCAAGCGCAACTTGAGGCGCATGAGTGCGGAAAATTTCGATTCGCAAAAGCAGTTAAACCAGATGATTTCCGGCAGCTATGCAGACTACCGAAATATTCATATTGACGGTCGGCTGAAAGACTATCTGCAACATTTTCGCTTGATCAAAAAAAGAACCTCCAAGAAAACGGCCAATATAGAAATACTAGGCACAATTCCCAGAAACTTTATTGAAGTTTTGGGGATGACGCTGTTGCTGGTCGCAGCGTATTACCTGGGTAAGACTGCTGAAAGCGCCCATCAATTGGTGACAACCATTTCGCTCTTCGCCATCGCCGCCTACAAAATACTGCCCGCCGCTCAGCAGATTTATCACGCGGTGAGTAAAGTGACTGGGGCGGCAGTGGTATTTGATAGAGTAAAGGCAGAATGGAAGACGCTTCCGCTTTCCCCTTCAGCACAATCAAATCCCCTAGCCAAGGTTAGTGACTATAAAAGGCTGAGCTTGAATAGTGTGTACTATGCTCACCAGGGGAAAGCGTGGGTAATACAAGAGTTGAATGCAGACGTTGAACTGAGAGGGGTGGTTCGAATAACCGGCCCCTCTGGTGCAGGCAAGACCACCCTGATTGAATTACTGGCTGGCCTGCGACAACCTACTTCGGGAACCATAAGCCTGGACCAAACTGACTTGCAGCACATTCCCCAGGCGCAGTGGTGGGCCTCTATTGCTTACGTCAACCAGAATGGATATCTGTTTGCTGGGACGCTGAGGGCTAATATTGTCGGCAGTGATAAGCAGGGTGATGAATCACTTTATCAACGTATTTCTGATATTTGTGGGTTACACACTTTGCCGAGCGATGTTGTCAATGAAGGCGCAACCAACCTTTCGGGTGGCCAGAAATGTCGGGTACTGATTGCCAGAGCACTATATAAGAAAGCACAGCTGCTCTTCCTGGATGAAAGCCTTTCCCCATTGGATGTGGATGCTGCAAAAACCATTTTGCGAGGCATTCAGCAAACCTATCCTGATTGCTGCATCTTTGTGATCAGCCATAGAAGCGAAGAGTTGGAGCCGGGCTATCAGGAGGTGGTGCTATCGACATCTGTATCAGATATGCCGTTGACACTCGATACCGGTGCTGGTAAGCCATGAAGGTGAACAAACGCAATCCATGGCACTGGCTATGGTTGGGGCTACTCACCGTTAATGCCGTCCTTGCGGTTATTCTCAGAAAATTTGTTGCCAGCAATAACCGGGTAATACTTTACGGGCACAAGCTGAACGGCAACCTGGGGGCGATATATCGGGAGAGCTTGAAGCACAAAGCGTTACGCTTGACCTATCTTACAATGGACTATCCCTATTACCGGAAGTTAAAGCAGCAAAAGGTAGATGTTGTATGGGCCGGTAGTCCGAGAGCCTTGTTACTGCTGACAACGGCCAAAGTATTAATTAGCGACCATGGACTTCATTCCTTGGTGTTGTTGCTGGATTATTCCAAGTTAAAATTTATCGATGTTTGGCATGGCATACCCTTCAAAGGGTTCGATAAGGACGATTTCAAAGTACAGCACCGCTACGACGAAGTCTGGGTAGCATCGGAATTTATGGCCGATCTGTATGAGAAAAAATTTGGCTTTAAGAAAGACAAACTAAAGGCGATTGGTTACGCCAGAACAGACGTATTGGTTAAGCCCGGAAAAATCGACCGAGCCGCGCTTATGCGGGAGTACGATATTCCTGCCTCAGATAGGACGGTCATTCTCTATGCGCCTACCTGGCAGCAGGATGATGCTGGCAGGAGTCTATACCCGTTCGGTATGGAAGAGGCTGAATTTCTTGATGAAATGAGCCGAATGGCAGAAAAGCTCAACTTTATATTCGTAGTACGTATGCACTTGAATGCTAGCAAAGGGTATAGAGCCCAATTCGAAAACGTATACGCCGTACCTGCTGACGACTATCCTGATACTGAGCGATTGCTCCTGCTGAGTGATATTCTGATATACGATTGGTCATCGATAGCCTTTGATTTCTTATTACTTGACCGCTCTGCGATATGCTTTGATGTGCCGCCGCCGTTCAAAAAGGGGCTTAGTTTGGATAAGAGCTATAGGAACGGCGAGGTGGTTGCGAATCTTGAGGAATTTAGGTCAGTGATAGCAAGTATGATGGAAAATAAAGACATGGCGCTACACTGTATCGACGAGCATCGTAATAAAATTAAGACAAGGATTTATGAACGCCTTGCCGACGGTTCATCATCAGCTAGAGCATGTCAGGAAATATCCAAAATCATATGAGCGACGATCATGAGCAAAGTAGTGATAACCTTTGGAACCTTTGATGTGTTTCATGTGGGACATTTGCGCATACTTGAAAAAGCAAGGGCATTAGGTAGCCGTCTTGTAGTTGGGGTCTCAACCGATGAATTAAGTTTCAAGAAAAAAAGGCGAGCTCCTGTCTATTCTCAAGATGAGAGGTATGAAATTGTTTCTGCATTAAAGTATGTGGATGAATGCTTCTTTGAGGAGCGCTTGGAGGATAAAGGGCTTTATATTTCCCGCTACAAGGCAGGGTTGTTGGTTATGGGCAATGATTGGCAGGGGAAGTTTGATAACTATCGTGAATTCTGCGAGGTGGTTTATTTACCAAGAACTGAAAGTATTTCCACAACAGCCATCATCGAAAAAATTCAGGGTTGATTGATGGCGAATTTTCCAAAAGTTTCAGTGCTGATTGCTTGTTTCAATAATGCTGAATATGTGGCAGGTGCCATACATAGCGTTTTAAGACAAGATTATCCTTTCTATGAGATTGTCATCATAGACGATTTTTCAGATGACAATTCCTTCAAAATAATTAAAGAATTCGAAAGCGATAAAGTAAAAATATTTAGAAACGAAAAAAATTTTGGAACCGGATATACAAAGCGTAGGTGCATAGAGGAGTCAAGCGGTGAAATATTTTGCTTTCTGGATTCCGATGATGAGCTCGCGAGCCACGCTTTATCATCAATGGTAAAGTGCCATTTGGAAGATCCTGAGTGCTCCCTAGTATTTTCAAATTATTACGATTGCAATTCTGATCTTAAAATAATCAAAAAAAACGTAAGACAGAATGCTGGGTCGTCCTTCTCTCATTTGGATACAGGGAAGATATCTCACCTCGTTACATGCAAGCGAATTTTTTACGATAGAACGGCGGGTATTAATCCCGCGTTTAAGCTAGCCCAAGATCACGACCTTTATTACAAAATGGAAGAAGTGGGGGTTGTCAAGTATATAAATGATTTTTTATATTTTTATAGAATGCATAGAAGAAGTGCTAGCCGGGCGTCTCTAGACGCTCGATTAAATTCCAGATTATGGCATTTTCGTGCTATTGAGGCGGCATATCATCGACGTGGTCTTGATCAATCTGACTTGGATCTTCGATTTCTAGTAATGATTAAAGACGCAATGAAAAAGCACTCATACCATAAGTTGTTGGCAAGGCGTGTGAGGGGGGTATTAGCATGGTGTCTAATGAAGTAGAGTGCTACGTAATAAATTTGGAGCGAGATCGACAAAAAAAAAGCTACATGGAGGAGCTTCTATCGAATCTTGGAGTTTCGGCGGTATTTTTCCATGCCATCGATGGAAGTTTGATTAAGCCAAGCCAGAAGGTTGACCTATATAGCTCCATAGGAAGTAGAGCAAAAATAGGGAGGGTACTTACTTCGGCTGAGATTGGTTGTGCTTTATCTCATATCGAAGTCTATAAAAAAATAATTCTACAAGACAAGAAATATGCATTAATTCTTGAGGATGACGTGATAATAGAGCCTGACTTTAAATCAGTCTGCGCTGCGGCCGTAGAGCGTATTGAAAATTCCGATATCATTTTTCTTGGATCTCACACCTCATCGAATCGCCATAAAGATGTTTTCTTGAAAATCAGGGGAAAGACTCAAATATCCCTTGGTCGCTACATAGGATACCCAGCAGAGCCTCCGTATGGTGCATATGCGTATTTGGTGTCTAGAGCCTCCGCAAAGAAGATGTTGGAAATTGTCGCCAATCTTAGTCTCCCAATTGACCATTACACTTCCAGTTCTGCGCTATTAGATATTAAAGTTATAAAGCCTTCCGTTATACGGGTGAATTCAAAGCTGGAAACTCTAAGTAACTTGAATGAAGATAGGTATAGATTACATCAGGCCAAATTGCGTATTTCAAAAAAAAATAGATTAAGAAAAAACATTATAATCGGTCTTGGTGTTTATCCGATCTACAAGGCCTTTTCAAAAAAAATACGAATTTTTTTCAATATTCTTAATCCAACATAGGTGCCCAGTAATGCAGGTGGATGTTGTCTACACGTGGGTTAATGACAAGGATCCAAAATGGATAAAAATGCACGAAGCTGAATCGGAGCGTTTAAGTTCCGATATCGCTTGGCACAGAAGCGTTAATTCAAGTGCTCGGTATTCAAACAGGTGGGAAATATTCTATTCGATACGTTCATTGAAGAAGTATGCCGACTGGATTGATAAAATATACATAGTGACCAACTGTGATGTACCGAAAAGAATTCTTGATCTTGGGGTGGTGGTTCCTCATGAAGATATTTTTCCAGACGTGAATTGTCTCCCGAGTTTTAATTCTCGAGCTATCGAAAGCTGTCTGCATAGAATTGATGGGTTGAGTGAGTATTTTTTATATCTAAATGATGATGTTTTTTTTGCATCACATTCAACGATTGGTGATTTTTACTCTAACGATGGCGTGGTGTCAGTCTTTCCATCTAAGCACGATATAAAATATGATGGAAATGGCCTCAGGCCTGTCGATTATGGTGCGATAAAGGCAGGGTTAGAGATTGAGAGGAGGTTTAATTTTAGACCTGTAAAGAAACTTCATCACGCACCCTTTGCTCTTAGGAAGTCTGTTCTTTTTGAAATTGAAAAAAATTATGGCGAAGAGGTGGAGGTTACTAGGCTAAATAAGTTTAAGCAAAAAGACGACTTTCCACTGGCGACTACTTTTTTTGCATATTATGCGATTGCTACTGATTTTGGTTGCGAAAAATCATGTTCATGTAGATATATCGATATTGGTGACGTTAAGTGCTTTGCTCTTCTGACTTATATATTTTTTCGCCTAAAAAGGTATCAATTTATCTGTTTAAACGAAGTTTTCCCGATGAAATTTTTCTCTAAAATTAGGGATTTGTATTTGTCGGTTTTCATGAGGCTTTACTTTTGATTTTTAAATTTGAATGGGCATGACTTTTTGAGGTCTTCTTGCAGTCGCTCAATTTTTTTTCTTTCTGGCAGAGTTGAGTGTTTCCTCAGTATCGAGGCGGCGTTTGCTATGCTTATTTTTTCAGAGAAAATTTCCGGCGTTGATATTTCTATTCCGACCGATTCAAAATAGTCAAAAAATTTTGAATCGTCGCCGTATAGGTTGTCAGAGAATTTTATCCATGCTGACGGTATATTGTAAGCGTGTGCGACTATAATTCCATGCAGCGATGAAGAAATTATTTTTTTGCATGACGCAATTTCTAGAGTTGTTTTTTCGATGTCATGAGTTTGTAGGTTTATTATTTTTATCGACGGGCTTGATATTTTTGCTTTAACTAGTTCAAAGTCCACATAATGTGGGATGATTCCGATTTCATATTTTTCGCCTTTTTCGGGCGCGCTAATAAAATTTGGCAATAGTAAAGCCGGGTCTCCGAAAATTTCTGGAACCTCATAACCAAGTGATAAGAGGTGATTCCTGGAGCGGGGGCCTCTCACGGCAAGAAATACACCCTTTTCTACTACGTCTTCTTCGCTGATTATTCCGCTTCCCCAAACTACCCAGTTTCTCTTAACCTGATTCAGGATGCTCCCAACCGTTACATAAACTTTTTTGTTAAATAGAAATTTTCTATTCTTTGCTGGGTGCCATCTAACTTTCCGTCCTGAAATTTTTTCGGATAGGTACGGGCCAATTAGATCTCCATAGTTTTCGTGATTGCCTGATTTTAATTTTATCGGGCTCCACCAGTATAAATTTATTTTCATTTTCAATTAAGAAATTGATTTCCAGCGGTTGAGTGTCCATCCGCTTTTGGCGGCGCGATGTTGGTGGTCTAGTAAAAATTTTTCATACCACTCATTGTTAATTTCGTCGGATTGAACCTTTGTTGTGGTTGCTTTATGTATTTTGTTTGTTGGTTCGGCTTGTCCTGTGAAGCGATAAATTTTATTTAAATTGCATTGAATGTTTGATATTAGATCGGAATATTCGATTTCAATATATTTTTGAGATCGTGTCTCAAGGAGATATTTCCAATTTGAGTTTTCGGAGTTTATCGATTTTAGATTTTGTAATATTTCTTCAAAGTCATAATTCAAAGTTTCTGATAATTTTTTTTGGCTCGCTATCCACTGACCAGTTTGCCTTGCAATGGATAGCGATATTGCTTGTTTTAGAAGTTCTTTTCTTCGTAATAAAACAAAATGTGGATTGGGGAAAAATTTTACTAAATTGTCAAAGCCGCCGAACTGTTTAATATGTGAGTAATGGATTTTGATGCCAAATACTCCATTTTTGGAGGTCCGTATTCGGAATAGCTCATGCATTAATTCCTCGAAATTAGCTTTCTTAGTTATCTCTTTCCATTTTTTAAGGTTTGCTGTATTTGCATACTCTAAAGGAAATCCAAAATCACGTGTTTCGTACAGTGTATGCCCTAGCATATGGCTTCCACTTCTGCCGGTAGAAGCTATTATTAATGTCTTGGTGGTTACCGTCTCTGGGAAGTTGTGTTTCTCAGAAAATTGATTTAAATACAGGTTCATATGCTAATCGCCTTTAGTTGAAAAGCAATTTTTTTACTTGGAGAGTGTGACGACGATAGTGGTAATTTATCATGCTGCTTGTAGTTATAAAAAAATGAGAGGACCACGTTTTCATTAAATTCACTGATAACGCAATTCTCGCCAAGCCCTTCTTGACGTTCGGTTGCCTTTCTTAGCAGTAAAGTAGGCTTTCCCAGATAGGCACATTCTTCCTGATTGCTTCCTCCATCGCTAATTACAAAGTCGCTGTGTTTGATTAACTTGATAAACTTGAAGTAATCGTAGCGTTGACGCAGTTCAATGTTTGAGTTTTCGGCTAGGCGGGCATATAAATGAAATTTTTTAAGCTTTATTTTCGTGGGATTATGAAGAATAAAAACCAGCTTGATATTTTGTTTCGCTAGTAGCTCAATCAGTTCAATTGCCCTTGTCAGAGCGCGTTCATTGCGAATGTTTTCAAATCGGTGAAGCGATACTACCGCGTATGCCTCTTGTGGAATGTTGACGTCGCTATTATCTATGTTTGTTTCAGCGAGGCGCAGTGCATCTAGCAGGGTGTTGGCACCTGTGTTGATTTTGGTGCCCCTGTAGGTTGATAGATTTGCTACCGCGTTCTCATCAGGGCAGAAGTAGTAGTCCGTCAGGCGGAAGACCATAACGCGGGTCAACTCCTCGGGAAAGGGATGGAACCAGTTGTGTGACCTTAAGCCGGATTCGATATGGCCAACTTTTAAGCGAGCGAACTTTCCCATTAGGGCGCCCAAAAGCGTTGAAAATGTGTCGCCATGGACAAGAACAATTCCTTTGCTGTATTCGCCAAAAATTTGCCGCTTTTTGAATAAGGTAGCTAACAGTATTCGACTTGCCCATATTGCCATACTGATAACGGAGGTTATATCTTTGCCAGAGTAAAGAGTGTAATCTGGTCCTCTTAGGCCGAAGTTTTCCAGAAGCTCGGTCATGGTATCGCGGTGTTGGCCAGTGGAGATGAACCGATACGGAATGCCCTGTGCATTCAGTTCAGTCATGACAGGCGCCATCTTGATAAGTTGTGCTTTGGTGCCAAGGATTATCTGAATCACTTGTAGTCCTTGTATCTCAGTATTCGGTAAGTGGCGCTTCTTGGGGCGCGTATGGATTTTGTTGAGCTTGTCCGGTGATCGAGCTGCTTATCTACGCAGAAATGATGTGTGCTTCACGTGGCAGACGATTCCGTGTATCGATCACCAATTTGCTATTTTGGGTGATCAGTGGGTAGTCAAAACTGTCGTGCTCAGTAATCAGGATTGCGCAGTCATATTTCCGAAGGTTTTCTGGCGTTATCTCAATTGATTGCATATCAAAGGCATAATCCCGCTTCTTAGGAAATGTCGGCACATGAGGATCACTGTATTCAACGATAGCGCCCTTGGCTTTTAGTTGGGCAATGATTTCCACAGCGGGAGATTCGCGGGTATCGCTGACGTTTTTTTTGTAGGCTAGGCCAAGCACCAGAATTTTGCTGCTTTTGATCGGCTTGCCGTGTTCATTCAGCGCGTCGGCCGTTTTTTGAATGACGTAGTCTGGCATGGCGCGATTGATTTCACCGGCCAGTTCAATAAAGCGGGTGTGAATGCCGTATTCCCGAGCTTTCCAGGTAAGGTAGAAGGGGTCGATGGGAATGCAGTGGCCGCCCAAGCCGGGACCGGGCGTGAATTTGGTGAAGCCGAAGGGTTTGGTCGCTGCGGCGTCGATGACTTCGTGAATGTTGATGCCCATTTTATCGGCCACCACTTTCATTTCGTTAACCAGGCCGATATTGACGGCGCGGTAGATGTTTTCCAGCAATTTTGCCATTTCGGCGGTTTTGGTATTGCTGACCGGAACGACCTGCTCAATCACGCTGCTATACAGTGCTATACCTGCCTGTAGGCAATTTTCAGTTTCGCCGCCGCATATCTTGGGTATGGTGCGGGTGTTGTATCGACTGTTGCCTGGGTCTTCCCGTTCGGGTGAGTAGATCAGGTAGAGGTCTTCGCCAATGTTAAACCCGCGCTGTTCAATGCGGGGTCTGAGAACTTCGCTGGTGGTGCCGGGGTAGGTAGTGCTCTCAAGGGAGACGATCTGGTGTTTTTTCAGAAAGGGGCAGATGCCGTTAATGGTGGCAGTGACAAAGCTCAGATCGGGTTCGCGGGTTTTATTCAGCGGTGTGGGTACGCATATGATGAGGGCGTCGAGGGTGGCGCTGGCTTCATAGTTGTTATGTACCTGAAAGCCATTTTTTACTGCAGCAGCGATCCGTTCTGCAGAGATGTGGTTCAGGTAGCTGCGATTGGTTGCGATGGCTTCGCCTTTTGCCGGGTCGGTGTCGAATCCGCTGACTCGGTAGCCTGCCTCGGAAAAGCTCAGTGCTAGGGGCAGGCCGACGTAGCCAAGGCCAAATACGCCGATGTGAGCGGTTTTGGAATGTAGTTTGGAGATTGTATCGTCGAGACTCATTCGTGCATTTATCCAGCGCGACTACATAGTTCGGTTTGGATGATAGCAGGAAGATGATTCATAGGCGCTAGGTAAGCAGTCGACTTGTTTAATTAACGAGGTAACTCTTCTGGATCCCCGCTTTTGCGCACTGCTGTCCGGAATCATTTTTATGTCGTCATGCTCGCGAACGCGGGCATCCAGAAACCCCGGCTATGTTAGCAAACATACTGGATACCCGCGTTCGCGGGTATGACGATATTTCGGTAACCCCGCTGGCCGGTCGTACATTCAGGCTTTGGTAAAGCAAGTCTCGCCCCCCTGCAGATGCGGTTTGCGCCCACGGTGTAAAGTCCTTGCAAGCCGTGGCTCAATTTATTCTGGATTGTAGTGCGCGTTCGCGGGTATGACGCACAGAGGCTAGCGACTGAGAGCAGGGTGTGTTTTGAGGCAGTCACCGCAGTTGAGCTAAAGTCAGTACTTGTTGGATGCTCTTATCCGGCGCGGTTCACCTTCTTCTCAGGCAATCTGCAGTCGCATCGAAAGATCAACGGCCTTGGCATGCTTGGTCAACGCCCCAATCGAAATATAATCCACTCCGGTTTCGGCGATGGGCACCAGCGTTTGGTTGTTTACATTGCCCGAGGCTTCCAGTTTTGCGCGACCACTGGTGATCTCTACTGCGCGGCGCATATCCTCAAGGCTGAAATTATCCAGCATAATAATGTCAGCACCGGCATTCAGTGCCTGGTTCAGCTCATCAAGGTTTTCCGTTTCCACTTCCACCGGCTTGTCCGGGGCGATCTGATGAGCGGCGGCAACGGCGGCGGCGATTCCCCCGCAGGCGGCGATATGGTTTTCCTTAATCAGGAAGGCGTCGTAAAGGCCAATGCGGTGGTTATGGCAGCCACCGCAGGTAACGGCATATTTTTGGGCGGTGCGCAGGCCGGGAATGGTTTTGCGGGTGTCGAGCAGCTGCACTTGGGTATGGGCGACTAACGCGGCGTATTCGCTGCACACGGTTGCGGTGCCGGACAGCAGTTGCAGAAAATTCAGCGCGGTTCGCTCGCCCGTGAGCAGGGCGCGGGCGGGGCCGCTGAGTTCAAATAGGAGTTGATCGGGGGCGACCTGGTCGCCATCGGCAACGTGCCATGTCAGCGCTACCCGGCTATCGACCTGTTGGAATACCTCGTTCACCCAGTCAACGCCGCAGATCACCGCGGCCTCGCGGGTGATAATTCTCGCCTTGGCGCTGTTGCCCTCGGGGATCAGCATGGCGGTGATATCGCCGCTGCCAATGTCCTCTTCCAGTGCAAATTTCACAGACTCGTAACGATCTTTATGTAGCATTGCTTCAATAATGGGCATTTTTCTCGTTCCGGGGGCTAGAAATCGATAGGAGCGGTGCGTATTCTAGACTGGTTATGGGTTTCATGGCTAAGTTTTTGATTGTGCAAGAATGTTCCGCGAGGCATGTGTTGCGGCGAGTCACAATCAACACAGGATTCGGCCGTTTGATCTGCTTGGGCGGGCTCAGATTTGTGATCTGTGCACGTAAACCTAAGTAGATTTAACACTGTCGCCGCAGGACGCGCTCATTGTACAAAGTATAACAATGAATGGGGTGTGTTTTTGCTGGGCGCGGGCCTACTTATTGCATCACTCCAAAAAAGACAAAATATGGGTTGGGGTATAGCTAAACCAGGTTGCGCGGAGTAGGGCGTAGTGGAAATTGCGTCCGGGTCTGCCAACGGGTTGGGCTGCGAAATTGTGAGAATGTATGAGTGAGAATCCCAAAGTCGTAAGCCTGCATGGCAACCGACAGTCCGGCGTGGGGCAGGACGCGGCATTACCGGCGGCCATCGAGGCATTGCGTCATAAGTGTCAGGCCGTGTTGGTCGGGCAATTTGCGCAGGCCCTGGACGAGCTGGACGACAATCTCTTCGAGCTGGCGGACGAAGCCAGCACGGCGAAAGAGCAGCAAACCTTTTTTGAAGCAATGCATGAACTTCGGGTTCGCCGTCAGGAGATGGAGGCGCGCTTTGAGGAGCATTTGCTGGGTGCCTATCAGCGCATGCTGAATGCTGCGCCCCAGTCTGCTACCGAGCGTGGTGAGGCGAAACTGAAGGTGTTGGAGTCCGACGCACTGGAGGAGCTGGTTGCCCTTGAGGGAATGTCCAAAAAGGCTGAGCGTCGTTTTTTGAAAGAGGTGTGGGTGTTGTGCACCGCCTGGCAGCACTGTGTTGGCGGTGAAGTGCCATCGGCGAGAGACTTGCCCATGGGGCCTGCGAGTATCTCCCGGGCACTGTCCATTGCGCTGGAAGGGGTAAAATTCGATATCAAGCCCAAGCTGGTGTTGCTCAAGCTATTTGAGCGTCGGGTGATGGAAGGCTTTGGGGACATGGTCGCCCAGTTGACGCCGATCCTTGAGGCCCACGGGCTGCCGTCGGATGCCACACCGCCAGTCGCCAAGGCCAAGCCCTCGGCAGCACCTCGCAGACCCGCTCAGGGCGGTGACGCTGGTGCCGAGCAGCATAACGAAGCCGCTACCCACCCCGCTGATGACCTGAGTTCGGAAGCCAATCACCTGGCTAATCGCTTGTTCGATACCCTGGAGCAGTTGCTGGGCGGAGAGGGCCATTCCGGTCGCAGTGAGGGGAGTGTGTTGTCAAAGCCATCGTTGATGGTGGCCTTGCAGGACATGCAGAACGAGCAATATGCGCAACTGAACTTGGGCGGTGTTCGCGGTGGTAACAACGGCGGCGCCAACCCAGATCTGGTGCAGCACCTCATTGGCCGCTTGCAGCAGGTCAACCGGGTATCGCCCGCCGATGCCTCTGCGCTTTCGGTGCAGCGGGATCGCGACACCATTCAATTTGTTGGCACTCTGTTTCAGTACATCCTGGAAGGGGATGGCCTGTCGGACGATTTGAAGGCGGTGATTGCCCGCTTGCAGATTCCGATTCTCAAAATGGCCATGCTCGACAAGAACTTCTTCAGTCATGACGAGCATCCCGCCCGCAAGTTACTCAGTGGTTTGCTCAGCGCCAGTATCGGCTGGGAGCCGACTGGTGCGCTGGAGAAAGACCCGCTTTACAAAAAAGTGGATGAAATTGTGATGCGGGTGCTGCGCGACTTTGGTGTGGACACGCAAATATTTGTCGACGCCTACGAGGAGTTCCTCTCCTTCAGCGAGCGGGATCGACGGCGGGCCGAATTGATGGCCAAGCGCGCGGTAGATGCGGCTGATGGCCGGGCCGTGGCTGAGCAGGCCCGGGGTTATATCTCTGCCTATCTCGATCAAAAATTGTCCCAGGGTCGATACCCGCCGGTCGTTGCCAATATTCTGAAAGAAGGCTGGAGCAAAGTGCTGTTTCTCAGTTTTGTGCAGCACGGCCGCGACAGCGAGGCGCTGGCGAGCGACCTGAAGATCGCCGAGCGTTTGTTGTGGAGCGTCGATGTGGTCACCACGCCGGAGCACCGGGCGGAGCTGATTGACGCCCTGCCGGGCCTGGTGGAGTCGCTGCGTGATGGCTTTAATCGGGCCTCGCTGAGCGCCTTTGAAACCAGTCAGTGGTTTGAGCAGCTCGAGCGCTTGCACCTGGCCAAACTCGCCAGACCCACGGAACCGGTACGGGCCGACGAAGTGCCCCCGTCGAGCGAGCAAACCGAACTGAGCGCCCTGGATGAGGGCCTCGCGGTGGGCCTGGGTGAGGTGCAGAGTCCGCCCGTTGCGATAGACGATGCTGATGAGGCGGACGCTGCTGATGCGGCAGATGTTGCCGTTGCGGTAAACGAAAACACCGACGAGGAAGTGCCGGCGCCGACTGAAACGGAGCCAACAGCCCCGGTGTCTGCGGCCGCTGATGAAGAGGTGCAGGGCAAAATTGCGGCCCTGCGCGTGGGAAACTGGGTCGATTTTCGTCAGTCGGATGGCAAGATGCTGCGGTGCCGTCTTGCGGCGGTGATCAACGGTATTGGCAAATATATCTTTGTGAATCGCGCCGGCATCAAAGTGGCCGAGTTTGATAAGGCGAATCTGGCGGAAGCCATTTCCCAGCAGCGTCTCTTTGTGATTGAGGATGGTCGCTTGTTTGATCGGGCGCTGGAGTCGGTTATCAGTAACCTGCGGGATATGAAAGACAAGCCCCATCACTAATGATCAGCGGTTCGCCTTCGGACTGCTGATCATTTGTCGGCGCTACGGCGCCTATGACCTGCGCGATATACCTCTGCTGCCACCTTATCCCCTTTCGCGGTATTGATGCCGCGTGTTAACGCTCGCGTTTCCCGAACCCGCTGCTACACTGGGGCTGTTTGCAATGTTTGGCGCCTCTATGTACTCGATTGATCAATCTTCCTGGCTGTCGGCGGCGCGGCAGTGTCCCTCGCCCAACCATAATGAGCGCCCGCCGGGCGAACAAATTGACTTGCTGGTCATCCACAATATCAGTTTACCTGCAGGCCATTTTGGCACTGGTAACGTTGAGGCGTTATTTTGTAACCAGCTCGATTGCGGCCTTCACCCGAGCTTTGCCGATCTTCGCGGCCTGACGGTCTCGGCCCACCTCTTTATTGATCGCCAGGGGAACATTACCCAGTTTGTGCCCTTCGATAAGCGCGCCTGGCATGCGGGTGAGTCGGTGTTTGACGGCCGCAAGAACTGCAACGATTTCAGCATCGGCATTGAGCTGGAAGGCACCGATACCTCGCCCTATACCGAGGCACAGTACCGTGAACTTTGTGCGGTGACAAAAACCCTGCAGTGCTATTATCCGGGGATTTCTGCAGCGAGAATTGTGGGGCATAGCGAGATTGCGCCCGGCAGAAAAACAGATCCAGGTCCTGCCTTTGACTGGGCCACCTACAAACAGTCGGTAGCATAAAACATGGAATTTCTGGCGATTTTGGTTGCATGGGCAGCCGTACAGTTTTGGGGAAGCGGCGGCAATATTCAGCAGGACGGCTGGTTGCGGCGGGTGTACGGTTTTTTTGCCTGGGCGCCCGGTCCCCAGTGGCAACTTGGTTTGACGGTGCTGGCGCCGGTATTGGGTGTGCTGCTCGTGCTCGGCCTGCTCGACGATTTTCTGTTTCATATTCCCGCCTTTGCGATCGCGGTGGCGGTACTGCTGTACAGCCTGGGTCGCGGCGACTTCCAGATACTGTTGCGCCTTTACCTGAACAGTTGGCAGCGGGGAGATCTTGAGGGTGCCTACCAGCATGCCCGGGGGTTCAGCTGTGAAGTGGGGGGAATGGAATCAGACAACGCCCTGCAGTTGCACAACAATGTGCGCAAGGCGGCAACCTATCAGGGCTTTGAGCGCTGGTTTGCGGTGGTTTTCTGGTTTGTTCTGGCGGGGCCGGCCCTGGCGCTGGGCTATCGTTTGCTTTTTATCCTGCTGCGCGAACCTTATCTTTCTCAAGCCGAGCGGGATACCTGCAACCGGGCGCTGTATTTCATGGAGTGGTTGCCCGCCCGCTTGCTGGCCCTGGCCTTTGTGCTGGTGGGTAACTTTGACCGCGGTGTTGCCGGCTTTAAGGCGGCGGCAGATATGGAAGGCAGTGCCGAGTTTTTAGATCAGGTTGCCGCTGCGTCGATTTCAGCGACAGTGCCCGAGGGGCAGGTCGATGGCGAACACTTTGTTGCCGCCGCGGCGGAACAGCTCGAGTGCGTGCAGCAACTCCTGTCCCGCAGCCTGCTGTGCTGGGTGTTTTTTATCGCGATGCTGCAGCTTGTCTAGCATGCCGGCAGCAATGCGCATTGGAATAGACCTGGGTGGGACCAAAATTGAAGGGGTGGTGCTCGATGCGGCCGGCGAAGTCTGTTGTCGCCATCGGGTAGCAACGCCCAAAGCCGCTGAGGCCGCAACGGCCACTACCAACGCATCTTATCTCGCCATCCTCAATGCCATCGCTGAGGTGGTGGCCGTACTCGAAGCCGAAGTGGGTGATCAATGCCCGGTGGGTATTGGTACACCCGGGGCGGAAAGTCGCCAGAGCGGCCTGATGAAAAACTGCAACACTACCTGTTTGAATGGCATGCCGCTGCGAGAAGATCTGTCCCGGCGGCTGGGTCGCCCGGTTGTTATTGCCAATGATGCCAATTGCATGGTGCTTTCGGAAGCGGTGGATGGCGCCGGCGCCGAATTTGAGAGCGTTTTTGGCGTGATACTGGGCACCGGTGTCGGCGGTGGCTGGGTGGTGGGTCGGCAGTTGCTGACGGGTGTAAACGCGATCGCCGGGGAGTGGGGTCACAACGTGTTACCCGGCGTGAATGAAGGCCGGCCCTGCTATTGCGGTCGCCAGGACTGTATCGAAACGTATCTGTCCGGGCCAGGGCTGCTGCGCAGCTTTCAGCTGGCCGGGGGACGCGCCGACAGTGCGGCAGGAGTCGCGCAGCTGGCCCGAGACGGCGACACTGTGGCCACCGCAGCGCTGGATCAATACTGTCAGCGCCTGGCACGGGCGCTGGCGCAGGTGATCAATATCGCCGATCCGGAGGTGATTGTGCTGGCCGGCGGCGTTTCAAATATTGCCGAGCTTTACCAGCAAGTGCCGGCCTACCTGAGCCAATGGGTGTTCTCCGACAGCTGTCTCACGCCCCTCCGACAAGCCAAACATGGCGATTCCAGCGGTGTGCGCGGGGCGGCTTGGCTGAACTGATCAGCGTTTGTCTGCTTGAACCCACAACACTTCTTGACCACCGTCGCGCCGGGCCAAGGCGCGCGCCAGCACAAACAGGAGGTCTGACAAGCGGTTGAGATACTGCCGGGCGCTCAGATTAATGTCTTCGTGTTTGCTTAAACTCACCAGGCAGCGTTCGCCCCGGCGACATACCACCCGGGCCAGGTGACACTGTGCGGCGGCTTTGCTGCCGCCGGGAAGAATAAAGTTTTTCAGCGGCGGCAGATCTTCGTTAAGGTTGTCCAATGAGGTTTCCAGCTCGGTCACTCGCTGCTCGCTAATCATGGTATAGCCCGGTACGGCCAGCTCGCCGCCGAGATCGAACAGGTCGTGTTGAATGCGTGACAGTAGTTCTTGAACGTCATCCTCCGGCGCCAGTTCTGCCCGCAACACCCCGATATGGGAGTTAATTTCGTCTACGGTGCCAATGGCCTCCATGCGCAGGTGGTCTTTGCTGATGCGCGAGCCGTCGCCAAGGCCGGTGGTACCATCGTCGCCAGTGCGGGTGTAAATTTTGGAAAGTCGGTGACCCATGTTGTCTGCAGTCCTCTTTTCAGTGGCCTCATAGCCAGTGGCGCCACATGGCGGGAAATGGTATTCCCGCCCCGGCCTCTAGTAGAATGCAGCCGGTACGCCACGGTGTGTCCGTTTGTGTTTTTGCTCCGCCAACGCCAGTCAGGACTAAGTCCTTGGGTCGTCGGGAGCGGCAGGAGCCAACTATACGTCAGAACAGCGGCCGCTTGCAGCGCCGCCACGGGGGAAAGCGTCGTTGCTTGAATTTTATCTGGGCGGGGCCCGCTCCGGCAAAAGTCGTTGCGCCGAGGCCAGGGCAATAAGCCTGAGTCAGCGGCGTACTTATATTGCCACTGCCACGGCGGGCGACCCGGAAATGGCCGCGCGGATTGCCCACCACCAGACCCAGCGGGCGGGGGATGGCTGGCGCACGGTGGATGCGCCAGAGGCCCTCACCGAGGCTTTGTCGCGAGAAGCCCAAGAGGGCGGTGTTATTTTGGTGGATTGCCTTACCCTGTGGCTCAGCAACTGGGTCTGCAAGGAGGATTCCGCTCAGTGGCAGGTCGTGCGCGAGGCATTCCTGGCGGCCCTGCAAGGGCTCCCCGGCGATGTGGTTCTGGTGAGCAATGAGGTGGGCTGCGGCATCGTGCCTATGGGGGAATTGAGTCGCCGCTTTGTGGATGAGGCGGGGCGGCTTCATCAGCAAATTGCGAATATCGCTGACCGGGTGGTGTTGGTCACGGCGGGAATAGAACAAGTCTTAAAAGGAAAGTGAAGTGACAGTTTGGTATGAAGTGGCTGCCCCGGAGGCAGATCCCGATATTCGACAGCAGGCGATTCAGCGACAGAACAACCTCACCAAACCCAAGGGCGCGTTGGGGCGGTTGGAAGACGTGGCCATTCAAATGTCGTCGCTGCAGAAAACCCTGAGCCCGAAAGCTGATACGGCCTTGATCGCGGTGTTCGCCGGTGACCACGGGGTGACCACCGAGGATATCTCGGCTTACCCGCAGACGGTCACCGCAGAAATGGTGCGCAATTTTGCCAATGGCGGTGCGGCGATTAGCGTGTTGGCGCGTTCGCTGGACATCCCCTTTAAGGTGGTTAACGTGGGTACCGTGTACGCGCTGGAGGACCTGCCCAACGTGGAAGATCACCGGGTTGGCGCTGGCACCCAAAACATGTGTGTGACCGAGGCGATGACCCTGGAGCAGTGCGAGGAGGCCTTTGCGGTAGGTCGCGATGTGATCGACCAGGCCGGCGACATTGACGTGTTTATCGGCGGCGAAATGGGTATCGGCAACAGCACTGCCGCTGCGGCATTGGCGGTCGCCCACACCCGGCTGTCAGCCACGGCGATGGTTGGGCGGGGCACCGGCATCAGCGATCAGGTGCTGGCCAAGAAGGCGGCGGTGGTGACCCGGGCGATGTCGCGGCACTTGCCCCACATGAAAAACGGCGTTGAAGTGCTGCGCCGTATTGGCGGTTATGAGATCAATGCGCTGGCTGGCGCCTATATCCGTGCAGCCCAGAAGGGCATTGCGGTGTTGGTCGACGGTTACATCTGCACGGCAGCGGCTATTTCGGCAGTAAAAATTAACCCCAGCATTCGGCCCTGGCTGTTTTTTTCCCACTGCTCGGCGGAGCCCGGCCATAAGCGGCTGCTCGCCAAGATGGAAGCGGCGCCCCTGTTGGAGCTGGATATGCGCCTGGGCGAGGGCAGCGGCGCGGCGCTGGCCTTTCCGATTTTGCAGGCGGCTTGTCGCCTGCAAAAGGAGATGGCCAGCTTTGACGAAGCTGGCGTCAGTCGGGGCAACGACTGATGGCCGAGGTGGTACGCACGCGGATCGACTTGCTGCGCCACGGCGCGTGTGAGGGCGGTGAAATCTTTCGCGGCAGCACCGATGTTGCCCTCAGCGAGTTAGGCTGGCAGCAAATGTCCGAGCGGGTTGCCCAACTGGATGGTAGCTGGCAACGAATCATCACCTCCCCCCTGCAGCGTTGCCGGCGATTTGCCGAGCGCGAAGCCGAGCAGCGCAGCCTGCCTGTCGATACTCGAGACGATTTTCGGGAAATGCACTTTGGTGACTGGGAAGGTCTGGCCCACGATGAAGCCCGCAAGCGCTTTCCTGACGAATGGCGCCAGTTCTGGCAGTCACCCGATATTGCCAGCCCCCCCAATGGTGAGGCGATGCCGGCGTTCTGCGAGCGGGTTACCCGCGCCCAGCGCGACTTGGTTGCTGAGGTAGAGGGAAAACACGTGTTGCTGGTCGCCCACGGCGCAGTGATTCGGGTGATGATTTGCCATTGGTTGGGTATGCCGATGGGTGCGATGACCCGCTTGTCAGTCCCCTACGCTGGACTGAGCCGGTTTGAGATTTTTCATCAGCCGGGACGACCGGATTGGGTGCAGTTGGTGAGTCACGGGTAGGTTTGCTTGGTGGGAGACGCAGGACGGGAGACGGGAGACGGGAGACGGGAGACGGGAGACGGGAGACGCGAGATGCGAGATGCGAGATGCGAGATGCGAGATGCGAGATGCGAGATGCGAGATGCGAGATGCGAGATGCGAGATGCGAGATGCGAGATGCGAGATGCGAGATGCGAGATGCGAGGCGCAAGACGCGAGATGCAGGATGCAGGATGCAGGACGCGAGGCGGGCTGCCGTTGCTCCGACGGCTTGGGCGGAGGTTGACCGGGATGGCAACGAAATACAGTGTCGTTCCGGACGCGCTGTTTGCGAGCCGGAACCCAGTGGGGTTGGACTTTTACGCAGCTGGACCCCGGCCCGGGGGGCACTACTGTCCGGAATCATTTTTATGTCGTCATGCTCGCGAACGCGGGCATCTGTAGACTCAGCTACGTAAGCAATGTACTAGATACCCGCGTTCGCGGGTATGGCGATATTTCGGTAACCCCTGGTCGGCCAGAGGGGGTACTGAGGGTGCAATTGTCGAAAGTATGTGCCATCAGACAAGGGCTCGGGTAGGCTTTTTCCCCCCTTGAACTCGCCGAGCATCGCTGAGATCCAAAGGGAGGCTTTTAGTCAGGACTGTTTGAGCCGCAGGCCGTTTGGCTTTTGCTCCGTTGCCCGCAACTACTTGTTTCGCTTTTTATCGCTCAACCTGCCTGTGCACTGCGGTTGATTCGGGTTTGCGACCCTTAGCCTTCGGGCGGCTCGAGGCGTCCAAGTGTCAGGCCTTTGCCGGGGACGAAAGTCGGTTGTTGTCTTTGCGTCTCCCGTCTCCCGTCAAGCATCTCCCCGTCCCTTAGGGTTTGCGAACGTCCGGTGCGGCAATTGCCTGACTACCGGTCACCATCCACTTACCGCTGCGATTTTCAAACTGATAGCGGGCGTGGTGTACCTGGGTTTCTCCCGCTTCAAATTTGCCAAAGCTGCTCTTGTATTGCAGGTACTCGATATTAAAGGGTTCCAGCTTGCGCAGCTCGACAACGGTGTCGAAATCCTCTGGAAAGTACAGCTCGACATCTACCGTCGCGGTGCCCGACGCGCCATCGCTCTGTTTGCTGTTTACCAGCACGCTTTTGACCTCGAATATCGCCGGCTCGGCCAACTTGCCCAGGTTTTCCCGCAGCAAATTTTCGACCAGATAATCTGTGAAGGGGATTTGCTTATTCCCGCATCCGCTGAGAACGAGACAAGAAAAAACGATAAATGTGCCGAACTTCCGCAATGATGCCATTAATGCTGCACGCCTTAATAAAAATGTCATGGCCGGCACGTATTCTCGTGCACTTAGCCACCAAAGTGAGAGTTTGTGTTCCGTGCAGCGACGTCATTTCTTGCAGTACTTCAGCACCGCCGCCGTTGCGGTCCCCATACTGACAGCCTGTGGGGGTGGCGGCAACTCCTCCGGAAGTGCCGGTAGCAGTGAGCCTGGATTGAATCGCGCCGACCTCGGACAAACCACACCCAATTTGCGTTTTCTTCATGGCGTGGCCAGCGGTGACCCCCTCGATGATCGGGTCATTCTCTGGACCCGCGTTACCCCTGAGCGCGACGATCTCAGTTCGGCCGCGGTAGTGTGTGAGATTGCCGAAGACGCCGACTTCAGCAGCCTCGTGTTATCGGAGGTTCTCACCACCGGGCCAGAGCGGGACTTTACGGTGAAATTCGATGCCGCTGGCCTGGCGCCAGATCGGCGCTATTGGTTCCGATTTATGGCGGGCGACAGCGTGTCTCTGGTAGGGCGTACCCGCACTTTGCCGCAACCGGGGCAGCCCGCCGAGCGCCTGCGCTTTGCTGTTTGTTCCTGCAGCAGCTATCCCCACGGCTATTTTTCGGTGTACCGGATGATTGCCGATCGCCGCGATCTCGATTTTGTCATGCATCTGGGCGATTACATCTACGAGTACGGCGACGGGCAGTACGGTGACCACCCCGAGCGGCCCCTTGATCCTCCCCACGAAATTATCGTGTTGGCTGACTACCGTCGCCGCTATGCCCTTTACCGGCAAGATGAGGATTTGCAGGCCGCCCACGTGATGCATCCTTTTGTCACGGTGTGGGATGACCACGAGTCGACCAACGATTCCTACCGTGATGGGGCAGAAAACCATAACCCGGGTGAGGGCGACTGGTTTGAACGCAAGGCCCAGGCCATTCAGGCCTATTTTGAATGGATGCCGATCCGCCCGCCGACCGAGGCCGAAGACAGTATTTATCGCGCCTTTCAATATGGCGACCTGGCTGACTTTATGATGCTGGACACTCGCCTGGAAGGCCGTGAACAACAGTTATCCAACCCGCTGGACCCAGCGCGCAGCTCACCCCGGAATCTGCTTGGGCAGACCCAAAAGGACTGGTTTAAACACAAGCTGGCCACCGCCCAGGGGCAGTGGAAGTTTGTCGGCCAGCAGGTGATGTTTGCCCAGTTGCAGATACTGGAATTGCAGCGCTTGCTCCCGGGGGTGCCCACCAACGAGTTCAGTCCCTTGATTGCCATCAACATGGATCAGTGGGACGGCTACCCCACCGAGCGGGAAGAGATTCTCGATTTTGTCGGCGATGAAGGCATCGACAATCTGGTGATACTGACGGGGGACATTCACAGCAGCTGGGCCAGCGAGTTGTATCAAAATCCGGCGGTGCTGACGGCCGGTGTGCTCAATTCACCGCTGGGGGTAGAGTTTGTTGCGCCCAGTGTGACGTCTCCCGGCTTTCCCGACGGCGCTGCTGAGCTGGTGTCGGCACTGTTACCGGTAGTGAACCCTCACATCAAATATACCGATCTGAAAAACCACGGCTTTATTTTGATTGATGTCGACCGCCAGCGAACCCAGGCGGAATACTACTACGCCGCCAGCATCGACGACGCGGCCCAACGCGGCATCGCAATGAGCAAGGTCAAAACCCTGGCGGTCTCTTCAGGTAGCGCGCGGCTGCGCGAAGATACGCCCGTCTCCCGTCCCAAATCGACTCTCTAGAGGTAGTTTCATGTTGTCCCTCACGGTGTTGTTAAGAAGTGTTCTGTTGACCAGCCTGCTGGTGCTTACCGCCTGCGGTGGCTCCTCCGGTGGTGGCAATGACAACGGCAATCAGAATGAACAGCCCGATGATGGCTCGGGCGGCGATGGCTCGGGCGGGGACGGTTCAGGTGGTGATGGTTCAGGTGGTGACGGCTCCGGTGGTGACGGTTCAGGTGGTGATGGCTTGGGTGGCGATGGTTCGGGTGGCGACGGTTCAGGTGGTGATGGCTCGGGTGGCGATGGTTCAGGTGGCGATGGCTCCGGTGATGATGGCTCTGGTGGGGACGGCTCTGGTGGGGACGGCTCTGGTGGGGACGGTTCAGGTGGTGATGGCTCGGGCGGCGATGGCGAGCCCCCGGTTGCCAGCCTCGGGATTGTGCTGATCGGCGATAGCGGCAGTGGCAGTCAGGGCGCCTATGCGGTGGGTGAGGCGGTACGCCGGGTGTGTCAGGTTCGTCGCTGCGATCTGGTGTTGGGGCTCGGCGATAATATTTACGAGTCTGGGGTCAGCTCCGCCTTCGACCCCCAGTTCGAAGAAAAATTTGAGTTGCCCTTTGCGCCAATTGAGTTGCCCTTTTATATGGTGCTGGGCAATCACGACAACAGCGAGTTTTTTGGTGGTGATGGTGCCGGTAACGCCAATGGCGATTTCCAGGTGGACTACCACTACCGCCGTAGCGATGACGAAAGTGAAGCCCGTCAGACGGAGCGCTGGCAAATGCCTGCGCGTTACTACCGCTTTACCGAGGGCGAGCTAGATGGCCGCCCACTGGTGGAGTTTTTCGCTATCGACTCTAACCAGGTTGCTGGCGGCTTCCCCGACAGTGACGAAAACTACTCCTATAACAACTATGGTCTGGTTCAAGCAGAGTGGCTGAAAGCGGCGATGGCCAGCAGTACCGCCAAATGGAAGTTCGCTTTTGCCCACCACCCCTATCTGTCTAATGGTACTCACGGCAACGCGGGCAATTATGACGGGGTGCCCAGTTTTATCGCGCCGGTATTGGCCGGTGAGCGTTATAAGGCGTTTCTTGAAGAGACCATTTGCGACAAGGCGGATTTCCTGTTCGCCGGTCACGACCACGACCTGCAGTGGCTGATGCCCACCGCCGATTGCGGCAAGACGGGTTTTATTGTGTCGGGCGCCGCCAGCAAACAGCGTTCGCTGGAGCGACGGGATAACAACCCGGTGTACTACGAAAAAGGCGATACCTACGGCTTTATCTGGCTGGAGGTGAGCGGTGACACCCTGAAAGGGGAGGTGTTTGAGGTTGATCCCAACCGCGCCGACCTTGGTCTGGGCGATCTGGAAGACCCTCAACCCACCTTTGTGCGGGAGATGACCCAGCGCGCGCCGGTTGGCTTGCCAGAAAATGACGGCTTTACCAGCCCGCTTACCCCGGAGCCAGGCTATGACCTCAACGCCCAGGAGGGCAACCTCGACCCGGTGCAAAGCCAGTTGCAAGATGGTCTAACCTTACTGGCTGAGGCGCTGCCTGAGGAAAATTCTGCCGCGCTGATCAGCGCGATTGCGCTGTCCAGCGCAGCCCTACTGGAAGTCGCCGATGCGCTGCTAAGTGGTGCCCAGAATGCCGCCACAGAACAGAACCCAGAGTTGGCCGTGGCCGGTTCTGCCCGGGCCTACCAGTCGTTATTGTTCGCCCTGCAAAGCCTTCGCGAAGGGATTCCAGCCGGAGAGGGCGGGGACATTCCCGCGCCCTTCGACCAGCTTGCCGCCGCTTTGGATGAGGTGCTGGAAAGCAGTGGTGACAGCGAGTCAGGTGATCTAAGTCAGCTCACCGCCCCCCTCAATGCCCTGGTACTCAATCTGCATAATGTGGTTGACGCGATTGAAGAGGAAGGCCAAGTGGTGCCGGTGGTCGGCCCGGCCCTGTCGATGTTGTCCGAGCTGGTGTTTGACGTCACCCGACTCATTGATGCCGTTGGCAATGTCGACAGCAGCGAGGTTGGCCAGGTACTGGTCTCGACCATCGATGACCTGCTGGCCAATCTGCTATTGAAGGTTGTCCCCATTGAAGACAACGCGCCGGGGGAAGTGAGCGAGACCATCGGCCTCGGCCCACAATTTATCAGCAGCGGGCTATTGGCCGTGGTGCGGGAAGTGACCTTTATACTGGATGGTACTGTACTCAGTGCCTTGCAAGGGCTGCTCGGGCTGTTGCCGCCGGATCTGGTCGATAGCCTCGTTGATGGATTGATTGCCGAGTAGAGTGGTGGTGTTCAACAGGGTGAAAGTGACGAAGGCCACTGCTAATCGGGTCTGATTAACAGAGGCCCGATTAGCAGTGGCCTGATTAAAAGGGCCTGATCGGATTGCTCGGTGCTCTCAGGAGTCAGGGATCAGCCAGTAGTCGCGATCAAAACTATCGCCTGCGCCCTTATAAATAGACAGCGTGGTCCGCCGATCGAGTTCGAAGAATCGATACTCCTGCGTCTCCAGGGTCATGGCGTTTTCTCTCCTTCGAGCAAATAGGGTATCGCTGCTGGGGAGCCACACCAAATCCATCACTTCACTTGGTGACGTTTCAACAATCGCTGGAGTCAGGTCTGTATCGCCGCTGCCGTCAGCATTCGCGGCCAGGAAATGCTGATTGTTGATTTCGTAAAGTAGATAGTTGCCGCTGTTGGACCACTTGAAATTGAAATCGATGAAGTCCTCACTGTCGTTGTTGCGACTGACTTTCCTGAAACATTTCTTGGCAGTGTTGGCGATATAAATGCTGCCCTGGGTGTCGCTGGGGTCAGCATGAAATGCCAATCTTGTCCCATCGGGCGACCAGTAAAACTCTCTGATATCGCGAGCCGGTGGCAGATAGGGAGATACCTTTTGCGGGACTTTACTGGAATCTGAAAAGTTAACGATCTCAAGCTTTTCTTCTGCATCTGAGTTTGATGTGGAAAAAGCGAGGATGGGTTGAGCTGGCGACCAGGCATATTCCATTACGCCGACACCCTTCGTTGAAACCACCGCTATGCTCTCCTCGGCAGTGACATCGTAGACGGATAGATGGAAGCTGTCATAGGTGTCGAAAAAGCGGGTGACCTGAAATGCGAGTAGGTTGGCGGCGGGTGACCATTGCAGCTGAGCTGGCTCTTTGATTTCGGATGCGCCGACTTCGGTCGATAATTCGGTGTCGAAGTCGTAGATGAAATTAATGTGCCGAGGCCCCTCTATGAAGAGATCTTTTTGGTAGGCGACGTAACGTCCGTCATATGAAAATGCGATTGATGAAGTAACAAAGTACGGACTGGTTTGCCCCTCATCGGGCAGCGAAAATTCAACCAGTTTTTCTCCCGTGGTGGAAAATACGGTAATCAAATAGCGCGTTACGACTGCCAGCTTTGCGCTGTCAGGAGACCAAACAACCTCCGGATAACTGTTGGAATTGAGCGGTGTGATAGCGCCGCTGTGTCGATCAATCAAACGACTACCACTTTGCCCTCCGTCAATAATGTAGCGGTCGTTCGGTGACCAACTGCGAATACTGGAAAGTGAGGGGCTCGAGGGTATTGGTGCCGCTTCGCCGGTGAGCAGGTCAAAAATTTCGAGGTCATTTTCCTTGCCGAATTCCCATGCAGCTGCAAATCGTCGACTTGGCGAAACGCTATATGAGAGATCGTTTGGCCTGCTGATCAATTCTTGTTCGGTGCCGGACGCCAAGTGATTGAGCAATAGCGCGTTGCCATTTGCATAAAGTATCGCGCCGTTAATTGCCCTGAAACTTTCTTGACCTGACAGCGTCCCTGCCAGACAGCTGGTATTGGTACCACTTTCCTCGACGAATGTATTGTTCTGTCCTGTCGAGCCTCCGCTTCCATTCCCACCTCCGCCCCCACCGCACGCGGCAAGCATTAGGGTCAGCAAAACAGAAAAATAGCGGAGGTAAGAGGGGATAAGGATTTCTATTGGTTCAGCGTGGCGAGATGGGACTGGCATAGGTGAGTCTCTGGTCTTCCTGAATTTGATATGGCCGATCAACAGGGGGTTGAATCTGCCGCCTTCCGATAGCGAGTATTGCCCACAAATTGAAATTATCTGGCGAAGTATAGTGGGGGAATTTATTTTTTGTCAGTCTATTTCCAGCCGGGAGAGATCGATATGTTGCTCCAGACAGTCGGCTAGCCGATTGAGGTTGGACTCAATCTGGCCGTCGTAATCCATTTCGGTGATGGCTTCGGCGCCGGCCCAGGTCAGCAAGGCGCCTCGGGCCTCGCTGTGGTCAAAAATGCCGTGTAAATAGCTGCCCAGAATCTGGCCATCGGCCGAAACCGCGCCGTCCTTGTGACCCCCCAAATCGATAAGCGGGGTTTCCAGTGCGGGGCCGCGGCTGCGGCCGGCATGGATCTCATAGCCTTTAACGGCATCGGTGTTTTGGCTGACCCGGCTGTCGCAGAAGTGCCCCGCTACCTGGCGCAGGATTTTCTCGGCGGCCAACGTGGTGTCAAAGTCCAGATAACCCAGCCCTGGTGTTGTGCCGGCCGGACCTTCAATGCCCTCGGGATCATGGACGGCGGTGCCCAGCATTTGAAAGCCGCCGCAGATTCCCATCAATTTGCCGCCATAGCGCAGGTGGCGCTGTATATCGCTATCCCAGCCATTCTCCCGCACAAAATCCAGATCGCGTCGGGTCGATTTACTGCCGGGCAGAATGATCAAATCGCAGGGGGGCAGGGCCTGGCCCTTGCCGACAAACTGCAGATTAACCTCTTCAGATAAACGCAGGGCGTCAAAGTCGGTGTGATTGCTGATTCGCGACAGCACGGGTACCACCACATTCAAGGTGTTAATGCCCCGCCGCTGTTGGGTGCTGATGGCGTCCTCGGCTTCAAGGTGGAGGTCGTGCAGGTAGGGCACCACGCCGATCACCGGTTTACCGGTGCGCGCCTCCAGCCAGTCCAGGCCCGATTGCAGCAGGGCGATGTCGCCGCGAAAGCGGTTGATAATAAATCCCTTTACCCGCGCCTGTTCGGAAGGGGATAGCAGTTCCAGTGTGCCAACCAGGTGGGCGAAGACGCCGCCCCGGTCGATATCCGCAACCAACACTACCGGGCAATCCACCGCCTCGGCAAAGCCCATATTGGCGATGTCGTTTTCGCGCAGGTTAATTTCAGCCGGGCTGCCCGCACCTTCTACAACCACCCATTCGAATTGCTCGCGGAGCCGGGTGTGGGATTCCAACACGGCATTCATGGCGCGTTTTTTGTAACCGTGATAAGCCGCCGCTTCCATATTGCTGAGCGCTTTGCCGTGGATAATTACCTGGGCGCCAGTGTCGCTGTTGGGCTTGAGCAACATCGGGTTAAAGTCGATGTGAGGCGCCAGGCCGCAGGCTCTGGCTTGCACGGCCTGGGCGCGACCAATCTCGCCGCCGTCGGCAGTAACCGCACTGTTCAGCGCCATATTCTGAGGTTTGAACGGCGCGACTTTGTAGCCCTTGCGTTGCAAGACTCGGCACAGACCCGCCACCATGACGCTTTTACCGGCGTCGGAGGTGGTGCCTTGGATCATCAGGGTTTTGGACATGGGACTTGCTCTTGCTCCGGTGTTAATAGTCGCTATTTTTGCGTGTTGTGGTACTGGGCCCCGGCTCGGTGGCCGGGGCGACGATGTTCTGAGAGGGACGCTCCCCTTTGAGCCTGCCAGTTTGCGCTCCCGTCCTTCATACCACCACCGTCATCCCGGACTTGATCCGGCATCTCATACCACGGTGTTCAAATCTGACCACCTCGAGCCGGGTTACTGCTCGGTTTTGCCAGGCCGGGCCCACTGCTCAATTTGTTGATGGGCGCTATTTTTGCGTGTTGTGGTACTGGGCCCCGGCTCGGTGGCCGGGGTGACGATGCTCTGAGAGGGACTCTCTCCTGAGAGCCTGACAGCTTGCGGTCCAATCCTTCACACCGCCACTGTCATCCCGGACTTGATCCGGCATCTCATACCACGGTGTTCAAATCTGACCACCTCGAGCTGGGTTACTGCTCGGTTTTGCCAGGCAGGCCGTTCTCCATCACCAGTTCATCCCGCGGACAGGCCGGGCCCGCTGCTCAATCTGTTGATGGGCGCTATTTATGCGTGTTGTGGTACTGGGCCCCGGCTCGGTGGCCGGGGTGACGATGCTCTGAGAGGGACGCCCCCTAAGACCCTGACAGCTTGCGGTCCCATCCTTCACACCTCCACCGTCATCCCGGACTTGATCCGGGATCTCATACCACGGTGTTCAAATCTGACCACCTCGAGCTGGGTTACTGCTCGGTTTGGTCAGACCAGCCGTTCTCCATCACCAGTTCATCCAGCGGACAGCGCTGGGCCCATTGCTCTATTTCCAGCATGGGTTTGTCGTAAAACTCCGCCACCGGTCCCAAGCACAGAATGCCGATGGGGTGGCTGCCCTCTGGCATGCCCAGCAACGCTTTCAGGTCGTCTGGCTCAAACAGTGATACCCAACCCATGCCCAGGTTTTCTGCCCTGGCGGCCAACCACAGATTTTGAATGGCGCAGGCGGCGGAGGCTAGGTCCATTTCCGGCAGGGTGCGGCGCCCAAAGATATGCTGCTCGCGCTGGTCCTTGAGGGCGACCACCAGCAGTTCGGCGCAGTCCTTAATGCCCTCCACCTTGAGCCGCAGAAATTCTGACTCCCGCTCACCGAGGGCTTCGGCGGTGCGTTGGCGTTCCTGTTGGACCAGTGTGTAGAGCTGCTCACGCAATATGGATTGGGTGATGCGCACAAAACGCCAGGGCTGCATCAGACCCACACTGGGTGCCTGGTGGGCGGCCAGCAGCAATCGGCGCAGGGTGCTTGCTGGCACCTGGCCGCCGCAGAAATGGCGCATGTCCCGACGCTGGGCGATGACCCGGTAGATGGCGTCGATGTCGGCGGCGCTAAAGTCACTCATCGGGGGTTTCCATCGGCAAGAAGGCGCGATAGCCATCCTGTTCAATCAGCCGTAGTGGCTGATTGTAAAGGCGTTCAAGGGCGGGGGTAACTAACATGGTGGCGGCGTCGCCCCAGCAGGCCTCGCCGCTGGGGTAGAGCAACAGCAGTTTGTCGCAGTAGCGCGCGGCCAGATTGAGGTCGTGCATGCACATCAAAATTGCGCAGCCCTGGGCAGCCTGCTGACGCAGAATGCGCATGGCTTTAACCTGATGGTGAAGGTCAAGGTGGTTGCTTGGTTCATCGGCCAATAACACGCTCGGGGTCTGACACAGGGCCGTGGCAATCGCCAGTCGCTGACGCTCGCCGCCGGAGAGGGTGTTGACCAATCGGTGGGCCATGCCCTCAAGCTCCACCTGGGCGAGGGCACGTTGGGCGAGGGCCAGATCCTCGGCGGTTTCCATATCCCAGGGCGAAAGATAGGGATGGCGGCCGATCATGACCGTCTCCATCACGGTGCCGGGAAAGCCGTCATGCCGTTCCTGGAAGACCACGGCCAACTGGCGGGCAATCTGGCGGCGGCGCAATTGCTGCAGCGGCGTCTGGTCCAGACAAATTTGCCCAGACCGAGCCTGGCGCAGGCCTGCCAGGCTGTGTAGCAAGGTTGTCTTGCCCGCGCCATTGGGTCCGAGTACCCCCCAGACCTCGCCCTCGGCAAGGGTAAAATTCAGCGCGGTGCCATCGGCCCGGCCCGGGATATCGATAATCAGGTTCTCTACCGACAAGGCTGTCATCAGCGGCTCCGATGCAGCAGATAGAGAAAGGTGGGCACCCCGAGCATGGCGGTGATCACCCCGGCGGGCAGTTGTTGGGGGGCGATGATGCTGCGCGCCAGAGTGTCGGCCAGGGTAAGCAGGCTGCCACCGGCCAGGGCGGAGGCGGGCAGGATCAGGCGTTGATCATTGCCCAGCATCAGCCGCAGCATATGAGGCACGATCAGGCCGACAAAACCAATACTGCCGGCGGTGGTCACCGCAAAGGCGGTAAGCAGGCTGGCGAGCACGTACACCGACCATTCCATGGGTTTGACTGCAATCCCCAGGGCGGCCGCCTGAAGCGGGCCCCGGGCCAGGACATTCAAACTGCGGCCCAGTGGCAATAGCAGCAGGCAGGTGAGCACCAGCACCGACATGGCCGGCCAGGGGGTGGTGGAGTAGGCCAGGTCGCCCATCAGCCAGAACAGCATGCCCGGCAATTTGTCGGCGGGGCTCACTGCCAGCATAAAGGTGACCAGCGCGGTCCAGCCGGAGGAAATAATCACCCCGGTGAGCAGCAGCCGGGTGGGTGTCCAGCTACCGCCGCCGTTGGCTAGCGTGAACACCAGAGTGGCGGAGATCAATGCCCCGGTGAAGGCAGCCCCGGAGACCAGGATGCCGGTCACCCCCAGTAACATCGCCAGCAGCGCGCCCACCGCGCTGCCGCTGGAGAGTCCGAGAATATAGGGGTCGGCCAGCGGGTTGCGCAGCAGTACCTGCATCAGGGCACCCGCCACTGCGAGCAGGCCGCCGGTGGCAAAGGCGGCCAGCGCCCGGGGCAGACGCAGCTCCAAAATCAGGGTCTGGTGGAGCGCGGAGCCGCCGCCACTTAAGACCTGCCACAATTCATTCAACGGAATGGCGACACTGCCGACACGGATGGCGAGGATCAGCGATACCAGTGCCAGCCCCAACAGGGTGAGCAGGGGCAGCGGGCGAAAGGGGTGGGGCGCCTCAGCGACGGCCACGGGCGGTGTCCAGATGCTGGCAGAGCAGACGTGCGCCATCTAACAGCCGTGGCGTGGGGCGCTGCAGGGTGGAGGGCGGTACAAAGAACAGGTTGTTGCGGCCCACCGCGGTCAGGCCGCCAAATTGCTTCCAGTCCTCCAGCCAGCCCGGATTTTCTTCGCCCATGCCGCCAGCGATAATGGCTTCGGGATCGGCCGACAGCACCGCTTCCAAATCGATCCGCGGTGACAGTTGCGACAGGTCAGCGAAGATGTTTTGACCGCCACACAGCCGGGTCGCCTTGCTGATCAGGTGGTCTTTATTCACGGTCATCAGCGGGTTTTTCCAGATCTGCTGAAACACCCGAACCTTGGGGGCGCTGGCGTAGCGTGTCTGCAGTTCATTGATGCCAGCCAAAAACGTATCGGCGGTGGCGCTGGCCTCAGCGGCAGTGCCAGCCAGCACACCAATGCGCTTTATGGTGCTGGCAATGTCGGCAAAGTCGAAGGGCTCGCTGTAGTAGATACTCAAGCCCAGAGCTTCGAGCTGGGCCAGTTGCTCGGCGGGATTGCCCTCACTCCAACCAATCAGCAGGTCAGGCTGCAGGGCAACAATGGCCTCCATATCAAAGCGGCTGTAGCCGCCAATGCGAGGCAGGGCCTTGGCGGCCTCGGGGTAGTCACTGAAGCTGACGGCGGCGACAAGGTTGCGACCGGCGCCGGCGGCAAACACTTGTTCGGTAATGCCCGGCGACAGGGCGATAATGCGCTGGGCGGGTTGGTCGAGGCAGACTTCGCGCTGGCGATCATCCACCACGCAGACCTCGGCCTGGGCGATTACGCCCAACGTTAACAGGAGGACGGCGCTCAGCAGGCGCATTACCAGTCGATTCCGCGGCGCGCTTTGATGCCTGCCCGAAAGGCGTGTTTCTCATCGCCCACTTCGGCCACGGTATCGGCCATGTCCCGCAGGGCGGCGGACGCGGCCCGGCCAGTGACAATCACGCTCATTTCGGCGGGGCGATTTTGCAGGGCGGAAAAAATGCGCTCCTGGCTGATCCAGCCGTACTTGAGTACATAGGTCAGTTCGTCCAGCAGCACCAGGTGCAGGCTGTCGTCCTGCAAGAGTTCTTCGGCTTTTTCCCAGGCCTGCTCGGCAGCAGCGATATCCCGGTCCCGGTCCTGAGTTTCCCAGGTAAAGCCGCTGCCCATCACGTGGTAGGGCACCTCCGGGCAGCGCTGCTCGATAAAGTTGCGTTCACCGCAATCCCAGGTGCCTTTAATAAATTGCACAATGCCGGCCTTGTAGCCGTGGCCCAGGCAGCGCACCACCGAGCCAAAGCCGGAGCTGGATTTGCCTTTGCCGTTGCCGGTCAGGACGATCAGGATGCCCCGCTCTTCAGTGGCCTGCGCGACTTTTTCGTCCACCAGGGCCTTGCGGCGTTCCATGGCTTTCTTGTGGCGCTGATTGCGCTCTTCTGACATCGCATTGTCTCCTGAATTAGTGGCTTTCACGGGGCCGTCGCAGAGTCCTTCGTTGCGGCAGGCCCCGGCGCAGCGCTATTGAGGTGCGTAGGTTATGGTAAACATCGCTTCTCTGCCCAGGGATTGATAGTCCCCAAAGCTGAAACTACGCGCACTGACGTAGTCCTTGTCCAGTGCGTTCTTGACCGCCAGCTGTAATTTTATGGATTCGCTCAGCTGATAGGAAACGCCAAAGTCTAACAGAGCGTAGCCTGCCAGGCGGTCGGTATTGCTGGTGTTCTCAAAGCGACTGCCGACGGCGCGAAGGCCCAGGTTGACTCCCCAGCGTTGCCACTGCCGGTCCACATCGATATTGAACTGACGCCGGGCCCGGCGGCGCAGATCCAGGCCGCTGCGGCTATCGGTGGGCTCAAGATAGCTGGCGTTGGCGTCGATGTTCCAGCCGGCCAGTTCGGTCGAGACGACCAGCTCGTAGCCATTGATTTGCGCAGACTCGATTTGATCCGGGCCGCCAGTGGCAGGGTTGTATTGGATCAGATTGTCGACGTCGTTGCGGAAGTGGTTCAGGCTCCAGCGGCCCCAGCTGGTGTCCCCTTTCAGGGATAGCTCCCGGTTTTTGGATGACTCTGGTGCCAGGTTCGGGTTGCCGTAGTCGGGGTAATACAGATCATTGAAGGTGGGTGCGTTAAAGCCTTCGCCGTAGGAGGCAACAAACCGCAGGCCCTCTACCAGCTCTACACCGGCGGAGGCGTTGCGGGTATCGGTGCTGCCAAACTGCTCATTGTTGTCGTTGCGCCATCCCAACGCGGCATTGACCGGGCCCATCTCACCCTGCCATTGCAGGTAGACACCTTCATTATCGCGCTCGTCATCGCCGTAACTTAGGGAGCTGTCCACTTTGTCGTGAAGTTGCTCGGCGCCGAGGGTGAGCAAATGATGTTCGCTGATCTGAAAGTCGTTTTGGAGACCGATAATATCGCGGGTGGTTTCAAATACATCGCCGGTGACGCCGACTGCTGCGGGGTCGAGGTAACTGTATTTCGTTTCGCTTTCGTCGGTTGAGCGGCCCACGGCGGCCGTCAGCGTCCAGAACGAGGCCAGCTGAAATTCGCCGCGCAAGTTGGCGACGGTAACCCGGCTGTCGGTATAGGGTGCGCAATCGAATTTCGCGAAGCCGGTGCCGTAGCAGTTGGTGTCGTAATCGCTTTCGCTGTCGCTCTGCTGAATAAAGGCAAACACTTCGGCGGTGCGGCTGAAACGGTGGCTGGCGCTCAGGTTAAACGCCTGCTGCTCAAAGGCGTCGTCATCGCCATGGGGCGCGGTGTTGTTCGCGGTATTATCGATGCCGTCGGTTTCTTCAGCCATGGCAGTCAGGTTGAATTGGGTTTGCGCATTGCCCCCGCTGATGGCGGCTACACCTTCAATACTACCCTGGGTGCCGGCACCCAATTGCAGGTAGGGTTTGATGCCGTCAGTGTTGTGAAACTTGCGGGTAATGATATTGATAACACCGCCAATGGCATCAGAGCCATACAGGGTGGAGCGTGGGCCGCGCACAATTTCCACGCGCTCGATTAACTCCGGGGGGAGGTTGGTGATGGAGGCGCTGCCCAGGGTGGCTGAGCCAATGCGAACACCGTCGATCAGCACCAGCGTATGGTTGCTCTGGTTGCCGCGCAAAAACAGGCTTGCGCTGGCGCCGCGACCCCCGTTGCGAACGAAGCTCACGCCAACGGCCCGGGACAATAGTTCCTGCAGGTCCCGGGGGGCGATACGTTCGATATCCGCCCGCTCAAATACCGTCACCGGGGCGAGCGCCTCGGTCAGGGTTTGCTCGGTGCGACTGGCCGTCACAATGGTGGTTTCAATATGTTGCTCGGCTGCCTGAGCGGTGCCGGCGACGGAAATCAGGCCAACAAGGCTTGTTAATACACGTGGGTTCATAGAGACCTCAATGCTTTAAAGGGAAGCAATGAGGGAGGGGTAGGGGTGATATGACCTGGCAACAGGTATATGACCGCTGATGGAGCCCTCCGCTTCATCGGGTTATCTGTCTAAGGCCGGTTCCGGGCTGACGTGGTTGCTGAGGCAAACACGATCACCGTTGCGGGGGCAGCGTTGGTTTTGGTCAGGCCGATGTTCGACACAACCGCACCACTCTTCCCGTTTAACCCGTGCGTACTCACTTTCTTGCAGGGCACCTTGAACAGCCCGCGCACTCTACGTCTGCATCTGGGCTTTGTCAAATTGCGCTTTAGCCGCGCGGCGAGCGCGGTTGGCGGCCATGCTCTGGGGCAGTGGGCCCAGGTGTTTGCCGCAATCCCTTGGAATCTGTCCCCTTTTGAAAGCGTTCTTTTTTTGTCAGTGTTGCGGTCGATGGCAGTGCAAGGCATACCCCAGTTCAGGGGCTTGCTCTGCTTGCCGAGTGACCGAAGAAATGAGAACGCTTCTTGACCAGGCGCAATAAGCCGGTATGATCGCCCCTGTTTCAGGTGCTCGGGCTGTTTAAAGCCTGGGTTAAACGGGAAACAGGTGCGCCTCATTTATTGTAATGACGCAAGGCCTGTGCTGCCCCCGCAACGGTAAGCAGAAGTAGATCGGCATGGCCACTGTCTTGGTGTCAGCAGACCCCGGGATGGGAAGGCGCCGATCACTTGGGTTGATCCTTCTTCTGTGAGCCCGGAGACCGGCCTGGACGTAATGCGTAGTTGCGGCGGGCGACGGAGCAGGGTGTCTCTCCCCTCTCATCTCTTCCCCTTTCCAACGTTGCGCTTTTCAAACCTCATGCGGGTGAGCATGCGGATGCGGCCTGGTGATTGCTGATTTATCTGACCTCTAATCACCAGTGCCTTTGCCTGTCGTCGAGCGCGTCTGTTCTGCCTTGTCTGCTCCTTGTGGAGTCAAGATGAAAAATCGTTTGATTCACGGCTTGCTGGCCAATGTTGCTGTTGCTTTTTCCCTAACGGCCGTGCCGGTATACGCCGGTGGTGTTCATGGTGAAATTGAAGAAATGCTGGTAACCGACCATGTTGCCAATCGCCAGCAGGGCGAGGCCGAGGCCGCTTCGGTCGGCACGGTGTTGTCAGAGCAAATTGAGCACCGCCCGATGTTGCGCCCCGCCGAGGTGCTGGAGACGGTGCCGGGGATGGTGATCACTCAGCACAGCGGCGGTGGCAAGGCCAACCAGTATTTTCTGCGTGGTTTTAATCTGGACCACAGCACGGATTTTGCCAATTACTTTGAGGGCGCGCCGGTCAATATGGTCACCCATGGTCATGGCCAGGGTTACAGCGATCTCAATTTTCTCACCCCGGAGCTGATCGATAAGCTGGTCTACAAGAAAGGCCCCTATCATGCCAGTGGCGGTGACTTTTCATCGGCAGGCTCTGCAAGAATCTCCTACTTTAAGCAGCTTCAGACCCAAACGTTGAAAGTCAGTGGTGGGGAGGACGGCTATCGTCGCGCGCTACTGCTGGGCGGCGGTGAATCGGCAGGTGGGCACTGGGTATACAGCGTTGCCAAAATGGTGGACGACGGCCCCTGGACGATCCCCGATGAGCTTGAGCGCGACAACATTTTTATCAAGCACAGCCGCGGCGATGCCCACTCGGGGTTGTCGATTTCGGCCCTGTATTTTGACTCCACCTGGAATGGTACCGATCAGATTCCCCAGCGGGAGGTTGATGCCGGCAATCTGAGTCGTTACGACAGCCTAGATGACAGCACCGGTGGCGAGACCCACCGCTACCAACTCAGCATGCAGCAGTGGCACGCGCTCAGTGAGCGTCAACGCATTACCTCTACGGCCTATGTTGTGGACTATGGACTGGAGCTGTCCGGTAACTTTACCTACTTTGCTAACGACCCGCTGCTGGGTGATCAGGTGACGCAGTTTGATGACCGTGTTCTGTTCGGTGGGGAGCTCGGCTATGAGTGGGATCTGAATGCGGTTCACGCACTGGACCTTGGTCTGGGCCTGCGCGTTGACGATATCCGCGATGTGGGTGTTGGCAAAAGTGTCAACCGGCAGATTTATGCGATGGACAGCCGGGCCAGCGTGGAGGAGGTCGCCTACAGCGCCCATGCCAGCGTGAATTCCCAGTGGTCGGAGAAATTTGCCACGGTGGTCGGTCTGCGCTACGACCAGTTTAGTGTGGAGGTTGACGACAAGCTGAATGCCGCCAACGATGGCGACGAACAGGATCAAGTACTCAGCCCGAAACTGAGTGTCCGTTTTGGGCCCTTTGCCGACACAACATTTTTCGTCAATTTTGGTCAGGGCTATCACTCCAACGACGCCCGTGGAGTGGTGGGCGGCGGTGTGCCCCTGTTGTCGGAGTCGGAGGGTTATGAGCTGGGTTTGATCAACACCTCCCTTGACGGCTTGCAGCTGAGTTTGGTGGTGTTCAAGCTGGATCTGGACTCCGAGCTGGTGTTTGTCGGTGATGACGGCACAACTGAGGCGAAGGACGCGACAACCCGCACCGGGCTTGAACTAAGCCTTTACTACCGCCCCACGGACTGGCTGGTACTGGACGTGGACTACACCACCTCAGATGCCGAATTCTCTGAGGGCGAATTTGATGGCGACAACGTGCCAGACAGTATCGACGACGTGGTGTCTGCCGGACTGAGTATTGAAAGTGGAAAGGGCTACTACGGCGGTTTGCGCTTGCGCTATTTCGGTCCTCGTTATCTGACCGAAGATGGCGAACGACAATCCAAATCCACCCTGGTGGTCAATGCCAATGTGGGTGTTGAGTTAAGCGATGCGATGTCGCTATCACTTGAGGTGCTCAATGTCTTCGATCGCGAGGATGACGACATTACCTACTGGTATGAGTCCCGGCCTACGCCCGGTGCGGCGTTGGTCGAGGATTATCACTCCCACCCCATGATTCCCCGCACGCTGCGGGTGTCGGTGACGTATCAATTCTGATTTTTGGTAAACGTTGTTTAGCGCGCCGAAAATTGCAGCCAAGGGAACAGGAAGATGTTCAACATGCTAATCCAGCAGGGACGATTCAAACTCGTTGTGAGTGCATTGCTGATGTTCTTGTCATCGGCGCTGTGGGCTGACACTGACAGCAGCCTGGTGATCGTGTCAGATCGCTCAGCACCCACCTTGGTGGCAGGGGCGCACCGCTACCTGGAAGCTCATCCCAAAGCTCGTATTGCGATTCGCAGCGTCAGTCAGGTTGAGGCGCTGGATGAAGCGTCCCTGCAGCGTTTACTGCTCAGTCATCAGTCGTTGCTGCTGGCAGGGGTATTTGGTGACACCGTGGAGCGCCTGCTGGCGATGCGTTTTGCCGAGGGGCAACGGCGGTTTGTATTGCACAGTGATAACCGCTTGATGGCCCTGCAGCGCGATGCCCGGGGGCGTGCATTCTCGCCCGAGGTCAGTCGACAGTTTGTTGGTAGTGAGGGCTTGGCCCTTGATGCGGCTTCGCTGGCAGACAGCAAGGAGCAGTACCCCGACTACCGCGACTGGCTGCAGGCCCGGGCCTACTGGATTCATCGTTCGGTGGCTAATGCGCAGTCCCTCATTGCCCTGCTGGCCGGGGGTAGGCCCGCGCCGCTGATCGAACAAGCGCGGCTGCGCGTGGCGCTGCACAGCGCAAAGGGCGAGCGTTGGTTAGACCGGGCCGGACTCGATAAAGCACTGAGTGCGAAGCGGCCGATTCTCTGGGTGCTGGATCACGATACCGGTGACCTCAATGGTGAGTGGAGCTTGCATCGCCAAATCTGCGCCGGTGGGGACTGGCAATGCGTGTCCTTATTGGCGGCCTGGGGCGAGCCCAGCGTTGCGGCGGTGAATACCATTGCGCATTTAATGAAGGGCAAGCGCGCCGCGACCCCGGCGGCGATTCTCTCCCTGCAGGATTTTGTGATCGGTGGCGGCGAGGGTCGCGAGGCGGTTCTGCAAGCCTTGCAAGCCCTCAATCTGCCGGTGCTCAAAGGCCTGCGTATTATGGATTGGGGTTACAGTGACTGGCAGCTTTCTGCCCAGGGCTTGCCGCCGGATTCGGTGCACTATCGTTTGGCTATGCCGGAGTTGCAGGGGGTTTCGCAGGCGCAGATTTTGTCAGTCGCATCGGATTCCGGCATAGATCCAGCCACCGGGGCTGCGCTGCGCCGCAGCGAAATAATCGACGCTGAGTTGAAGCGTCAGTTGCGCCGGGTTGATAACTGGCTGACTTTGCAATCAAAGCGCAACGCCGATAAGCGCGTTGCTATTGTGTACTACAACCACCCGCCGGGGCGCCACAATATCGGTGCTGACAACCTCAATGTGCCGGACAGTCTGCTGGAAATACTGCGGGGTTTAAAAGCGGCGGGATATCACACCGGCGAACTGCCAGCCACATCGGAAGCCCTGCTGAGTTTGCTGCAAGCGCGGGGCGTGAATCTGCCGGAAGATCGTGATGCGCTGGCGGCGATGTCGCAGCGGGTGGCCAGTGTCAGCGGCGCCGACTATGGTCAGTGGTTTGCCACACTGCCAAAGGTCGTGCAGAAAGAAATGGTTGCCGGCCCCCTGGGCGAATTACACCAGCGCATGCTTGGCCAACTGACGCGATTGCAGGGGCTTGAGGATCTTCGTCTGCGCCAGACTCGCCTGGTGCTGCTGTCAGAGAGCATGCACAACACGGTAACCAACTTGCACCACGCCCTGGATGGTGTGCGCCAGCGCAGTCGTCATCGGGCCCTGGATTTACTTGCCCAGCTGGAGCGGGAATACCAGCAGCAGATCGACTCCGTGACGGAGGGTGGCCAGCCGGACTGGCGCGCTGCGGAGCAGCGGGTGGCAGCGCTGGTGGCGCTGGGCATTGAGGGTATTCGCGGCTGGGGCGAGCCCCCGGGTAAGGTGATGGTCTGGGACAAAAAGCTGCTGGTGCCCGGACTGCGCTTTGGCAATGTCTTCCTCGGTCCGCAACCGCCCCGGGGCTGGGAGTTGAATGAGGAGTTGCTGCACGCCAATTTGAGCTTTCCGCCACCCCACCAGTACCTGGCCTTCTACCACTATTTGCAAGAAGACTTTAAGGCTGATGCGCTGGTGCATGTTGGCCGCCATTCCACCTATGAATTTTTGCCTCGGCGTGGTGTGGGTCTCGGTGAAGACGACTATCCCAGTATCATCGCTGGTGACCTGCCGGGGGTGTATCCCTATATTGTTGATGGTGTTGGCGAGGGCATTCAGGCTAAACGCCGCGGTCTGGCGGTGATGGTTGATCATTTGACCCCGCCACTGGCCGCGACGGCGCTCTACGATGAACTGCTGGAAGTGCGCCAGCTCGTGGAGAGTGCCGAGGCCGCCAGCGACCCCGTGACCCGGAGCAACGCGCTGGCGAGATTGCGGGAAAAAATCGACGAATACGGCCTGCGCGATGAGCTGGAAGCCTCGATGGATGAGGAGCTGAAAGTGCGCGGCATTGGCTTTGAGGAAATCGACGAAGAACTCTTTCTTCACGAAGTCGGTCACTACCTGACCCATGTGCAGGAAGATTTTATGCCCCTGGGGCTGCATGTATTTGGTCGCGACTGGAGCAACACCGGTATTGATACCATGTTGACCTCGATGGCTGATGGCGGTGCCAGTGAGTCTGAAAAAGCCGAGTGGCGGCATAATTTGCGCATCTCGCCCAAGGCGGAAATGAACGCGCTGCTCAATGGCCTGAATGGTCGTTTCATCCAGCCCGGAAAGGGTAACGATCCAATACGCACCCCGGAGGCGCTGCCCACCGGGCGCAACTTCCACGCCCTGGATGGCGGCCTTATTCCCAGCCAGCTCGGTTACGAGGTCGGCCGTCAGTTGGCCGAGCAGGTTCTCTCCGGCGAGCATCCCGAGGATGAGTTGCTACGGGAAAATCGGCAACGGGTGGCAGCGAAATACGGTAATGGGCTTGCTCAATCCGATGTGCTGGCCAATAAGCAAGGGGTGATTCTGTGGGCCTCGGACGCGGTGCGCGACGAAGGTGCGATGATTGCCTTTGGCCTCAAATTACTGGGCCTGAAGCCGGTGTGGAATAGCCGGGGAATTGTCAAAGGACTGGAGCGCATTGCGCTCGGCGAGGACCAGCCCCGGCGCATGGATGTGCTGTTTACCGCCTCTGGTCTGTTCCGGGATTTGTACGGGCGCCATATGGAAATGCTGGATCGGGCGGTGTTGCTGGCCCTGGACGCCAGCCGGGACAGCATTGCGGAGTCCTTCCCCAATTTGCGCCCGGCCTTGCGGGAGGCCCTGAGCTTGATCGGCGAGGAGTCGTTGGGCGGGCGTGAGCCCCTGAGCCAGAACCAGGTGGCGGCGAACTGGGTGGCGGAGGCGCGGGCGCTGCTGGCTGCCCAGCCCGGAATGGCGCCTGCTGAGCTCGGTCGACAGGCCAGCCTGCGCGTCTTCGGTATTGCGCCCGGCGGTTACGGCGCGGGGATCAATCGGATGGTTGAACGCTCTGGTTCCTGGCAGGATCGCGGTGAGCTGGGCGAGGTGTATCTCAAGCGGATGGGCCACGCCTACGGGCTTGGCTTGCAGGGCGAGGCGGCACAGCAGGTGTTTCGCAATCAGCTGGCGGGGGTTTCCAAAACCTTCCTCGGCCGGGCCAGCAATCTCTATGGGCTGATCGATAACAATGATGCCTTTGACTATCTGGGCGGCTTGAATCTGGCGGTGGAAACGGTCACCGGCAGCCAGCCTGACAGTGCCGTGATCAATCATGCCCGCAGCGATAAGCTGCGCATGGACAGCCTCCAGCAGACCCTGGCCACCGAGCTGCGCGGTCGCTTCTTTAACCCCCAGTGGATCGAACCGCTGATGGAGGAGGGTTACGCAGGCGCCCGCACCATGGGCAGCGAATTTGTGGAATACCTGTGGGGCTGGGAGGTGACCAGCCCTGAGCTGATCAGCGATGCCATGTGGCAGGAGCTCAAAGAGGTTTATCTCGACGACAGTCGCGAGCTAGGTCTGGACGCGTTCTTGAGCGATGGTGACAATCGTTATGTGCAGACCAATATTCTGGCCGTAATGCTGGTGGCCATCGACAAAGGGTTTTGGGAAGCTGGTGAGCAGACCACCGCCGAGCTGGCCCGGCGCTTTGCCGACAATATTATTGAACATGGCAACCCCGGCAGCGGCCATACTCATGCAAATCACCCCATGTACGATCTGGTTAAGGCCCAGCTTAGCGCCGAGCGCGCTGCTGAGCTTGAGGCGGTGTTGGCACGCAGCCGCATGGCCCCGGCGCAGTCCTCGTCCCAGCCCAGTACGATTCGCGAAGTCCAGCTGGAGAATGAGCTGACGGAGCGGGACACGGAGACGGCGCAGGGGCAGGCCACCGCGGCTGCGACCCCGGCTGCCGGTCAGGCAAAAAGCGCGTTTTCTCTGGCCTGGTATCTGGTGCTTGGGCTGCTAATCGTGGTGTTTGGTTTGGGAGTGCGCCGCGGCTTGCGCGGCAGCACGTAGCGCCGGAAGGCGACACGGAAGACCTTGAGGAATCGTTTATGTTTTCGAGTTTATCGCTGGATGTGCTTCACCAGATATCACGCCTTCTGTTGGAGCCGGTGGTGTGGGCGCTGTTGGTGATGCTGGCCATGGCCGTGTTTGAGTGCGGCCTCGCTCTGGGGGAGCGCTTTGGCGGAGTCGCCCGAATGGGGCGAGAGACGCTGCTCGTTACCGGCCGCCGCCGCATTGAGCGCGCGGATTTTGTCACCCGCCTGTCGCCCATGCTGGGCTTGATGGGCACCTTGATTCCCCTCGGGCCGGGTTTGGCCGCTCTGGGTGAAGGCGATCTGCAGGTGCTGACCACCGCGATGATGACAGCCTTTGATACCACGGTGATTGGCCTGCTGGCCGGTATGGTCGGCTTTGTGCTGGGACGTTTGCGGCGCCGCTGGTACGACGGCGCGCTGCTAGCACTGGATAAGGCGGAGTAGGCGGCAATGGACGATTGGCGGCGCAGCCACTTTTTTGATCACGACGAAGACCCGCTGGGGCCGATGGCCAACCTGGTCGACATTATTCTGGTGTTTGCCTGCGGACTGATTGCCGCGCTGGTGGCGTACAGCCCTGACCTGCAACAGCACTTTGACCAGGGTCGCCAGCTACGGGATTTGTCCCTGGGTGAGGAGATGCCCGAGGCGCCGGAAAGCCTCAAATCCCGCGTCGAGGGGGGCAGTGGCTACGAGTCACTGGGGCAGGTTTATCGCGACCCCAAAACGGGCAAGCTTATTTTGATTGGCCCGGAGGCGAATTGAAGTTGGCGCAGCCGGTCGCTATCAGCTCGTCCGGTTGTGATCCATGGCCACTGAACAAGCTGCTCGGCTGAAAAAGGGCTGTGCTCCCTCACGCCTCACGAACTAGCGTCAACAGGCTTTGGTTGCGGGGCAGGCTCAGCCCGAGTTCGGTGCCGAGGCGACACAGGTAGCCGGTAATAAACTCGATCTCTGTTTCCCGCCCGGCCTCAATATCCTGCAACATCGACGAGCGGTTCAGGGCTGTTTTGCTGGCCACTTGGCGCACCCGGCCGAGTAATTCGGTTTCGTTGTCGCGGTAGCCCAGGGCGTGGTTCACCTTGGCAATCTCGTTGACGATGTCCCCCAGCTCCTGCAGTGCAAGTGGGTTGTCCAGTAATTCGCCGTTGCGGCACCGGTATTTCACGGTCAGGGGATTGATGGCGCAGTTCACCAGAAGTTTCTGCCAAAGTACGGTATCGATATCTGCTACAGGTGTAACCTGCAATGGGCCGACACTGAGTTGGCGGGCGATGCCGGCGATGAATTCCTCTCCCATCGGCGGTAGGGTCAGGGCCGTCGATTGGCCCAGCAAGGTCTGCCCGCGACCGGCGTGAACGATGGAAAAGGGGCCGTTGCGAAACACGCCCTCGGTGGTCGAGGCCTGGAGCAGGCGCAGTGAGGGCTTGTGTTGCATTAACGGCGCGGCGGTACCGAGGCCATTTTGCAGCAACACCACCACGGCGTCGTCACTAAGATGTGCGGCAATGGCTGCCACCGCGGCTTGGGTCTGCTGTGCTTTGGCGCAGATCAGTAGGTGGGTAATTGGCTCGCCAAGCTGGCTCGGGCAAGTGGCTTTGAGTGGCAGGTGTTGGGCGCTGCCGCCAAGATTTGCGGTTATACCCCGGGCGCTCTGGTAGTCGGCCAGGCGCTGGGCATCACGCAGTATCAGCGTAAACGGGTGGCCGTGAAGATGGCCGTGGCTGGCCCACAGGCTGCCAATGGCGCCAGCGCCGAGAATATGCCAGTTGGGTTCTGCTGTTGTCGTCATAGCGGGCCAGAGTAGGGCAAATTTGCGGGCCTCGCCAGAGCCGGGTTGTCGAACCCCCGCAGAGGCGGTGCTACAATGCGGGCAAATTTTGTTTTCGAGCCCAGCACGCCCATGCCCTCCTTTGATATTGTCTCTGAAGTGGATCTGCACACCTTTACCAATGCCCTGGACCAGGCCAATCGGATTATTGATACCCGCTTTGACTTTAAAGGCGTGGATGCCAAGTTCGATCGGGATGGCCTGAATGCCGTGCTCTATGCCGATGCCGAATTTCAGTTGACCCAGATGGAAGACATGCTTCGGGCGGCATTGATCAAAAACAAGATCGACCCCCTGGCCATGAACATGGGCGAGGTTGAAACCTCTGGTAAGCAGGTTAAGCAAAGCGTGACCATGCAAAATGGCTTGGAGTCGGAGTTGGCGCGCAAGATCGTAAAGATCATCAAGGACAGCAAACTGAAAGTACAAAGCCAGATTCAGGGTGACCAGGTGCGAGTGACCGGCAAAAAGCGGGATGATCTGCAACAGGTAATCGCGTTGCTGCGTGACCAGGAGCTGGATCAGCCGCTGCAATTCAATAACTTTCGGGATTAATCCGCGTTGCCCGATACGGCGGAGAGCAAACTGATCTGGTGGCGGGAGAAACCCGTCTGGATCATCTTGTTGCTGGGCTTTTCTGCCGGTGTTCCCCTGTTGCTGATTTTCTCCAGCCTGTCCCTGTGGTTGCGCGAGGCGGGTGTCAGCAAATCCGAAGTAACTTATTTTAGCTGGGCTGCCCTGGGGTATTCCTTCAAATTTGTGTGGGCGCCGCTGGTGGATAAATTGCCGCTGCCGGTGTTGAGTCGGCTGTTTGGTCGCCGGCGTGGCTGGTTGTTGCTGGCGCAGTTGGCGGTGATGGCGTCCATCGCCTTGATGGCGATGACCAATCCCCAGGGCAATTTGACCATGATGGCCGTGGCCGCAGTGATGCTGGGTTTTTCGGCAGCAACCCAGGATGTGGTCATTGATGCCTACCGGATTGAGTCCGCTGACGAGCGGCTTCAGGCGCTGTTGTCGTCGAGTTACATTGCCGGATACCGAGTCGGCATGATCGCAGCGGGTGCCGGTGCGCTGTATCTGGCCCAGGGCTTTGGCAGTACTGCCGAGGTCTACAGTTATACCGCTTGGCGCAACACCTACCTGTGCATGGCGGGAGTCATGTTAGTCGGGTTGATCACGACCTTACTGATCAGCGAGCCGACTGCCAGAGGAAATAACAGCTATCCCTATTCTGCCAAGGCCTATTCACGCTTTTTTATCGCTTTCTTGTTGGCCATTTCTGCCTTTGTCCTGGTGCTGCTAGAAGCACCAGCTGCGCCGGTGGCTTTTGCCGGCGTGAGCCAGCATGTGGTGGCCTTCTTCTATCAGGCGCTGGTGCTTGTGGTTGGCGGCGTGGCGGCGCTGGTAGTTTTCAGTGGCTTGCTGCGGGCGGGCCTGGTTGACCGGGAGCTGCTGGCGGAAAGCTATACCCAGCCGATCATGGATTTTATTCGGCGCTACGGCCGGGTCGCCCTTTGGGTGTTGTTGCTCATCGGTTTCTACCGGGTGTCCGATATTGTCCTGGGCGTTATTGCCAATGTGTTCTATCAGGATATGGGCTACAGCAAGGACGAGATCGCCAGTGTCACCAAAATCTTTGGCGTGCTAATGACCATTGCCGGGAGTTTTTTGGGTGGTTTGCTCACCCTGAAATATGGGGTGATGCGCATGCTGATGGCAGGTGCCGTGTCGGTGTCGCTGGCCAACCTTGCCTTTATGTGGCTGGCGGGTATTGAGGCTAATCTGTCTGCCCTTATCGTGGTGATTGCCGCCGACAACCTCAGTGGTGGCCTGGCGGTGGCCGCCTTTGTGGCCTGGTTGTCTTCGCTCACAAACGTGTCGTTTACCGCCACCCAATACGCAGTGTTCAGCTCACTGATGACCTTATTCCCCAAGCTGCTGGGCGGCTACTCTGGAGTGGTGGTGGAAACGGTGGGATACAGCAATTTCTTTCTACTGGCGAGCCTGCTTGGTGTGCCGGTAATGGTATTGATTGCTTTTGTGGCCCGCCGGCTGAAGTAGACCGAATGAGCGGCCGTGGCGGGGCACCTTGCGAGCTGCGATAATCACATAATATTGCCGTTAGGCACTGTGAGGCGCTTCCCGGTGAGTTGGTCAGCTTGTTGCTGATCGCGGGCAGTTTGCGTGGCAACGCTACTATGCCCCGGGTGATGACCACCCCGAATTAGGGGAGGCTACAGACCGGGCGATGCCCAAGCCCCTGGCTAGCCTGTGTGTTCTCCCTCATGCATTCACTGCGGTGCAACATCATCGCCTGTCAGATTCCCAGAGGTGGTATTGATCTGAGCCGTCTCTCTGCTCGGTGTGGGCCCGTTACCATTGAATGACCGGCCAGGCGGCGGTCTCGGTTTTCTCACTCATGCTCGAATCCGGGTTAGTTTCGGCTGGAAGCCTCCCCCCCTAACACCCATGTTGATCCCCCGGTCTTGGGGATAGCGGTAGATTGCACAACGACGAATACTCCTCGCCGGAAATTTCGGTGCTTGCGTCTGAGAGCGCCGTTATGTGATTGCACAGTGGGAGAATGTCATGCAATTTTTATCCTGGAAGCACCTGCCGGTTCTGGCATTGGCAGTCAGTCTGGCTGCCTGTAACGACGATCATAAATACCCCCAGGGAAGCCGCTCCGAGTCGATGATGGTGTCGCCGTCGTTGGGACTGGTGAGTTCGTCGGAGGTGCGGGTGTATCAGGGGGACGGCCTGACCTTGATTGGTAGCGGAACCACTGCCGCTGACGGCAGCGTGGTGGTTGATTACGGAAGCTATTCCGGTCCGGTGGTGATTGAGGTCGTGGGTAGTAGCGATGCCAGTTACTACGATGAAGCGGCAAAGGCAGTGCTGGGTTTTCCTGCAGGTGAGCATCTTCGGGCAATGGCAATTGCACCCACTGCTGCTTTGGGTGTGACACCATTGACCAACTTAGCCTATGAAATTGCCCTCGCCAGAGGCATTTCGCCGCTGACGGAAGCTGAGATCACCAGCATTAATGAAGAGGTGAGGGCGGCCATTGCACCTGGGATCAGCAATCTATTGAGCGTGCCCAGCCTGGTGTCTGCTGCGACGCCAGCAAACAGCCTGGAAGATACCGAAGCGGGTCGTTATGCCCTGTTGCTGGCGGCCTTTGCGGAAATGGCCAGCGGCGAAAGTTCGCCGGCCATTACCACCATGAAGGCGCTGGTGGCCGACGGTAGGGACAGCGTCCTGGACGGTATGGCGGAGGGATCATCCGTTGCCGTTCCCTACGACGATTTTGTTGCCGACCTGACCGCCGCCATCGCGAATCAGGCTGCACTGTTGGCGGATGCGTCTTTGCAAACTAACACCGCCGCGTTGGCGCCCACCTCTGGTGAAATCGGTGATCAAGGTGAGACCGGTGGCGAAACTGGCGGTGAGACCGGCGGTGAAACTGGTGGTGAGACCGGCGGTGAGACCGGTGGTGAGACTGGCGGTGAGACCGGCGGTGAAACTGGTGGTGAGACCGGCGGTGAGACCGGTGGTGAGACTGGCGGTGAGACCGGTGGCGAGACTGGCGGTGAAACAGGCGGTGAGACCGGTGGCGAGACTGGTGGTGAAACAGGCGGTGAAACTGGTGGTGAGACCGGTGGTGAGACCGGTGGTGAAACAGGCGGTGAAACTGGTGGTGAAACAGGCGGTGAGACCGGTGGTGAGACTGGTGGTGAAACAGGCGGTGAAACCGGTGGCGGTGGTGTAGCGGGTGAATTAGATCACCCGGTCTATGACTCGCTCAATGGCAACAATGGTGCTTACCTCCGGTTTGTCGAGAACGATTACCGCTACCTGATGGACTTTGCCAGTGTGTACACGACCTTGGGCGGTGTGCGTCAGCTCCAGTTCAACGTCGATACCCGCAAAGAGTTTGATACCACCGCCTACGAGGGACTCCTGCCAGCCTATATGTTATTGCACATCCCCAGCCAGCTGGGCGAGCAGGAGTGCGATGATACGTTGAAAATCGTGTTATCCATGAACCATACCGGTTCACCGGACGGCAGCCAAGGTCAGTACAACTCCTCCAGTTGTCGCGTGCGGCTGGACTATGCCAGCGAGCTGGGCGGCATACAGGGGGTTATTCTGGCGGCCACCTTGGAAAAGGGAGAGTTCGACATTCATCTGGAGAACGTTCCGTTCCGGGTCTATCGCCATGTGGGTGAGGCCGGTGAACTGACAGGTGATTTGCCACTGGAATACTTCGCTAGCATTGAACTGGCCGATAACCCCAGCTATGAGCTTGGAGCGAACCAGTACTTCCTGCTGGATAACCCCTTTGCCATCGGCGGCACTAGCCCTGATGATGGCACCCCACCCTTTACCGGTAATGCCTCTGACATTATCAGCCTGAATGCGGCGCCCCAGCCCAATGGCGGTTTTGTGGGTGACACCACCTATGTCTGTGGCACCGAATACCGCAACCGTTTTGGTCCATTGCAGATGACCGTGGAAGTGGGCACCTATTTGCTGGAGCAGCGCTATACGACGGCCGAGGCGGGTGGCGCCTGTGAAATCGTTACGGTTTCTCGGGGTGGCAAGTTCTACGACGCCACCTACACCGCGACCTTATATGCTCTGGATGGTCTGCTGGCCGGGGATGATCGACTGCTGCAGATTGAGGGCTCCTTCCGCAACTACGCCGTTGTGTTAACCCGTCCTGAGGCTGAAGACGGCGACGAAGGTGGACTGGAACCGGGTGAGGTTGGCATTACCATGCAAATCGAAGACGGTAGTGGTCACTGGCAAACTGGCGACCGTTTCAAGTTTCTCTACGATGCGCACGATCTGCTCTACAGCTACGAGCCTTCCTATAACCAGTATGGTTATCGCACTCTCGATCGCAGCAAGCGGTTGGCGCTGGATGTGATCAACACGCCGAGAGATATTGGGGTGTATGAATGCGCGACTATCAATGCTGCTGACAGTCGGGCGGTGCAGGTGAATCTCCAGGCTATCGGTGCTCGCTATCAAACGACACAATACAGCCGCGATGCAAAAGCAGAGCTCACTCTGCCCGGTGCTGCCTGCCAGATTGAAATCCTCACTAACGACAATGGCTATGTGACCGGCAACTACTCGGCAACGGCGCTGATTCTCGACGGCGAGCAGATGATGCCCGGCGGCGACAATGTGGTTCGTATCTCCGGTGAATTCCGGCGCAAGCTGGAAGTATCGGAGTAAGGTGTTCAATGGTTAGCGGACCCAGCGTGGTCCGCAGAATTTAAAAAGGCCGGCGGGAAACCCGCCGGCCTTTTTTGTTGGTCATGTGCACTGCGCCGTTGTGAGCTGGGCCAGCTCACGATGGCCAGCGGTATTGCCGCCAGTGAATTTTGCCAGAGGGCTCGGCGCTGCCCTCGGCGATCAATAGCGCGAGTTGGCGTTGGTAGGCAGCGCTGTGAGCGGGAAAACTGATTTTACCCTGCGCACTAATTACCCTGAACCAGGGCAGACGACTGTCGCTGGGCAGCTGGCTGAGTGTACGGCCCACCCAGCGGGCGCGGCCCGGCAGGCCCGCTAGTTTGGCAACTTCGCCGTAGCTGCACAGGCGGCCTTTGGGGATGCTGGCGATCACCTGGTAGATTTTTTCTTGCTCGTTCATGGGGGGAGTGGGGTTGCGATGTCCTCTGCTGAGGCTAATGGCGTGAGGGTTTAATCGCAAGGGGGCTGATTTTTTGGTTCTGGGGGCAAGTGTCTTGTTTGGGGGATTTCCACTTGCTTTGTATATTGTCGATTGCTTTTTCCGGCGGAAGGCAGCTGTTTCGCCCAGCTGGGCGACTTACTTCTTTTTATGTGAAAAAGAAGTAAGCAAGAAAAGCACACCTGTATGATTCAGATACATGGGTAACACATTATTTCAAATACATGGGTTACACTTTTATCGTCCAATAGGGGAAGGCTTTACCGCCAATATTGCGCTGGTTAAAGCCACCCAACCTAATGGGTCCAAAGTAGATATCCCAAATTCCATCGTCAACCTGCTCAAGTCCCACACGCTCACCTTTGAGGGAATGGGACACATAGACCTGCCCGCCGCCCCAATAGATTGTGCCGCTGCGCTGCACCTTCATTACAGAGTAGTAACTGGGGTACTCCAGCTCCGGAAGTCGCTCGGGATAATGCCGCTGCGAAGCGCTGTAACACGCCTGAGGTACGCTAAGCGCCAGTGATTCGTGTGGGCGCTGCTCATTGTAGTCTCGCCGAAAGATATCCATACAATGCTGCTGAGCTGCCATCGTGTCAGCGACGGGCTTGGTGACGACCTGCTTCATGGTCCGATGCATCCGTTCATGGCGCCCATTTTGTTGGGGCATTCCCGGTTTGATGCGCTCGGGCACAATGCCCAGCCGCACCCACCAGACCGACAAAGCAGAAAGGCCCCCTGGCGCTTTGCTGGCGAAGGGAACCCCATTGTCACTGCGAATTCGTCGAGGCAGCCCATACTCTTTGAATAGCTGCTCAAAGACTTGCTTAGCCGCCTTTGTTTCGGTTCCCTCAAGCCCCTGACAGCCCAATAGAAATCGGCTGTGATGATCCATCACCGTCAGCGGAAAGCACCACGGCCCGTGGCCAAGCTTGAACTGCCCCTTAAAATCCACACTCCACAAATCATTGGGGGCAGCGACCGGCGCAAAGGGCTCACGATAAGGACTGACCCGTCGCCTGGGTTGGCGGGCCTCAATCAAGCCGTGTCGCTTAAGAATGTTGTGAATGCTAGTGATCGACGGCACCGGTGTATCAGGAAACTGCTCTCGGAGCTTTTGCTGGATCTTCTTCGGGCCCAACGTCATACGACCGATACAACGAGACGCCACCACCGCCTGCTCAATGGCGTAGGGGATCGCCGCTGGGTGATGAAGAGGCCGGCGGCTTCGCTCTTGGAGGCCCTCAATGCCGGAGGCTTGGTATCGCTCGACCCACTTGTAGCCGGTCTTACGGCTGATGCCGTAGTAGCGGCATAGCTCAGCAAAATAGCGCCGACCACCGCGAAGATAATCGCTAATAAATAACACTCGTTCGTCCATCGGTTTCACATCTCGCCAAGGCATGAGCACCTCCTATCCGGTGCTCACTATTTAACCAATGTGTTACCTATGTATTTGAAACAAACTGTTACCTATGTTGTTGAACCCTACACACCCCGGCTGCGCTGCCGATGGCGAAAAGATGCCATCGGTTCCCTGCGCTCCTCATCCATCGCGGCGCAAAACAAACTCGCTACGCTCAAACAGTGTTTTGCTTATTTCCGCGATGGACTCCGGTGCTCGGCAGCTCCACAAGGGGGAAAGGCCGCAGCATCGAATCTGGTTGGATTTTAATGCTTCTACAAAATCAACAGGCACCGCCGAAGTCGAAAGAAAAACGTATCCCGTTCAAGGTGCGGGGGTTAATCCCCCTTTGAGCTCGGTGAGCATCGCAGGAATTTGAAGGGAGTCTTTTAGCGAGGACTGTTTGAGCCGCAGGCGAGTTCCGCAGCGTTCCCTTCAAATTCTGAGAAGCGCAACGCACCCGAAGGGCGAGCGATGGGGCGCCCTTTTTCTTGCCTATTTCTTTTTTGGCGCAAAAAAGAAGTAGGTCGCCCAGCAGGGCGAAACAGCTGCCTTCCGCCAAGAATAAAATTCGACAGGGTAAGGCCCTGTTAGGCCCGGGTAAAAAGCGATGCCCCGCCGGGAAAGGGATACCCCAGTAAACCAAAAAAGCAGCGGGAGGAGCCTTACTCCTCCCCAGCCAACTGCCGGGTGCGCTCCCAGTAATCCTCATAGAAGAAGTCGACTTCCCCAGTCTCCAGGGAGTACTCGGCACCCACTACCAGAAGCTTGCCCTCACTGATCAAGCTCTCCAGAATCGGTGAGCCACTGCTCAAATGCTCCACGGAGCTGCGCACGTTTGCACGCACGGACTGTTTCACCAGTTCGGGGTAGTTGTTGCGCAAGTCGGTAGCCAGCATGGATTCCACCGCGGGGCGCACCCGCTTCACAATGGAGTGAAGGTTCTGGGTCGGCACCCGGCTGTTGCCGGTCAGGGCATCCACTGTGGCTTTTACTGCTCCGCAATTGGAGTGGCCCAACACCACCACCAGCGGTGTGCCAAAGTTGAGGGCGGCGAACTCGACGCTGCCGATGCCGGAGGGGGCGACAATATTGCCGGCAACCCGGATCACAAACAGGTCGCCCAGACCCTGATCAAACACCAGCTCTGCCGGCACCCGGGCGTCTGAACAACCCAGCACGATGGCCATGGGGTTTTGAATTTCAACCAGCTCGGGCTGTTTGGCCTGCACCATGCCATCACTACTGGTATTGAGCTTTTCAACAAACCGCTTGTTGCCGTCTTTGAGTCGCTGTAATGCTTCGTGGCCTGTGATCATGATGGTTTCCTGTTTTATTGCGCTGTTGTTAAGAGCGGTTACAGCCAGTCGCTGATCAGCACGCCAATGCCGATGCTTTCGACGGCATTGTCATACTCGACCAGGCTTTCGCCGTAGCCGTTGAAGTATTTTATATAGGCCTTTACCCGTGAGTTGAGCGGAAAGCTCCAGCCCAGTTCCACGGCACCCTTATTGTTACCCCGCAGATTGTTGCGCAGCATAATACTGAGGGTGCGATTGTGCCATTGGTACCAGCCCATCCACTCGAAATGTCCCAAGTATTTCTCAATATCGGGGTTGTCGTCGTCATCGCCGTGCTCCTTGAAGCGGTACCAGGGCTTGAAGGCCATGGCAAAGCGATCCCGTTCAAACACCATGTTGAACATCAGTCGGTTCCAGCTGCGGGACAGGGGTTCGCCGCGGCCGTTGGACTGGTGATTGAAAATGACCTCGTTGGCAACGTTGCGAATGCCCATCCACTCCCAGTCATTGGCAAAGCTGAGAATCAGCTCGGGCTCGTGGTTGGTCTCCCGAAATGGTGCTGAGGCATCGCTGTTGTAGGCCTGCCAAAAGGAGCGATTGGTGTAGGCAACGCTCAGGTAGCCGTTGTCGTCGAAGATTTCCTCCCAGACCAGCACTTTGATGCTGAACTGGAACTCCATCTCGGTGTGGTCGATTTTGTCGGGGGCTTCCGGGAGTTGGTCGCGGAAATCGGAAATATCATCCCGGTAAGACACGGGCAAAACATAGTTGCTACGGTGGGGTGTCAGTACGAAGGGGTTTTCGTGGCTGTAACGCTCCAGTTGGGCGCGCTTCTCGACGATGCCGGTGCTGAGAATTTCTGGGCTGTCTTGCTCTGCCAATCGCTGCTGACACAGCTGGCGCAATTCGCCGACCGTGGTGCTGTCTGAGGCCGACAGGGCTGCCAATTGCAGGCATTGCGCCATGTCCTGCTGGGCCTGCAGAGCGGTGCTGACCGTCAATGCGGCGATAAAGGTGAGGGCTTTGCGTATCACGATGTGCGTATCACTGGCGCTGCGAATCCGGGTTTTGAGCGCCGTCAGTGTACCGCAAACGGAAGAATGTTGAGCGCTTCCTTGATTTCGGGGTCGAAACCCCAAGATACAAAGGAAGAGAGAAACAGAGAACGCTATGCGTATTTTATTTGGCTTGTTCATTGTACTGCCGGTACTGGAAATGTGGCTGCTGATTAAAGTCGGCGGCGTGATCGGTGCCCTGCCCACGGTCGGCCTGGTGCTGTTGACGGCGGTGATTGGTGCCAACCTGCTGCGGAGCCAAGGCTTTTCCACATTGACCCGGGCACAGCAGCGCCTTAACAGCGGTGAGCTGCCGGCAACCGAAATGCTGGAGGGCATATTTCTGGCGGTCGGCGGCGCGCTGCTCCTGACCCCCGGGTTTGTCACCGACGCCATCGGCTTCTGTTGTCTGTTGCCTGCACTGCGCCGAGGCCTGATCGGTGCCATGTTGAAGCGGGGCATGGTCCAGATGAGTGGCGGGATGTATTCTCAGGGCGGTTTTGGCGGCGGGTCGACGGCCCAGCGCCAGAATGATGCCTCCCCCGGCGGCAATGGCCCGGTGACCATTGAAGGCGAGTACAAAAAAGAAGAATAAATTTTTAGGTCGGGGTCTTGAAATGCAGTTGCGCAGCCCCATTTACCTGAACAGCCCAGAGCGGTGCTGGCCCCGTTAACGACGTGGCAGCACGTTTGGGAAACAAAAAGAACCCGTATTCCAGCCTGGGCAGGGCGTCGGCCAGAGTCACGTCAATGGACTTAGACGGCAGCTGCCCAACTGGTTAGATAAACTCAAATCATTGATTTAATGGAGATTTGTCAGATGAAAATTCGTCCGTTGTACGACCGCGTGGTGGTTCGTCGCAAAGAAGAGGAGCAAACAAGCGCAGGCGGTATCGTGCTGCCCGGGTCGGCCAAAGAGAAGCCGAACCAGGGTGAAGTTATCGCTGTGGGCGAAGGCAAATTGTTGGAGAGCGGTGAGCTGCGCCCTGTGGGTGTGAAGGCTGGCGACGTTGTTATTTTCGGCCAGTATTCCGGCAGCACCGTGAAAGTGGACGGCGAAGAGCTGATCGTGCTTAACGAGTCCGAAATTTTCGGCGTGGTAGAAGCGTAAATTTCCCTCGAACAAATTCATTAAAATCAACGAATTAGTGAAAAGGTAGACAAATCATGGCAGCAAAAGACGTAGTTTTTGGCAATGAAGCCCGCCAGCGCATGGTGGCCGGTGTCAATATCCTGGCCAATGCCGTTAAGGTGACTCTGGGTCCCAAAGGCCGCAACGTGGTTCTGGACAAGTCCTTCGGTGCTCCCACCGTGACCAAAGACGGTGTGTCTGTGGCCAAGGAAATCGAGCTGGAAGACAAGCTGGAGAACATGGGCGCCCAGATGGTGAAAGAGGTTGCCTCTAAAGCTTCTGACGACGCCGGTGACGGTACCACTACAGCCACCGTTCTGGCGCAAGCCATTGTAAACGAAGGCCTGAAAGCCGTTGCCGCCGGCATGAACCCGATGGACCTGAAGCGCGGTATCGACAAAGCCGTTGCCGCCGCTGTTGCCCAGGTACAAAGCCTGTCCATCCCCTGCGCCGACAGCAAAGCCATCGCTCAGGTAGGTACCATCTCTGCCAACAGCGACAGCCACGTTGGCCAGATCATCGCTGAAGCGATGGAGAAAGTAGGTAAAGAAGGCGTGATCACCGTTGAGGAAGGTCAAGGCCTGGAGAACGCCCTGGAAGTGGTTGAAGGTATGCAGTTTGACCGCGGCTACCTGTCTCCCTACTTCATCAACAACTCTGAAAACATGAGTGTTGAGCACGACAGCCCCTTCATTCTGCTGGTCGACAAGAAAATCTCCAACATCCGCGAGCTGCTTCCCCTACTGGAGCAAGTGGCCAAGTCCAGCCGTCCGCTGATCATCGTTGCTGAAGACGTTGAAGGCGAAGCCCTGGCAACCCTGGTGGTGAACACCATGCGCGGCATCGTGAAGGTTGCGGCCTGTAAAGCGCCTGGCTTCGGCGATCGCCGCAAGGCCATGCTGCAGGACATCGCCGTGCTGACTGGCGGTACTGTGATCTCTGAAGAAGTGGGTCTGGACCTGGAGCAAGCGACTCTGGAGCACCTGGGTACCGCCAAGCGCGTGACCATGGATAAAGAGAATACCGTCATTGTTGACGGTGCTGGCGATGCTTCTGCCATCCAGGCTCGCGTCGGCGAGATTCGCACTCAGATCGAGAACACCAGCTCTGATTACGATCGCGAAAAACTGCAAGAGCGCGTGGCCAAACTGGCTGGCGGTGTTGCGGTAATCAAGGTTGGCGCAGCCACCGAGATCGAAATGAAAGAGAAGAAAGCGCGCGTAGAAGACGCCCTGCACGCCACTCGCGCCGCAGTAGAAGAGGGTGTGGTACCTGGCGGCGGTGTGGCCCTGGTGCGCGCTATCTCTACCATCGGTGAGCTGACTGGCGACAACGACGACCAGACCGCTGGCATTAACGCCGCGCTGCGTGCCATGGAAGCGCCTCTGCGTCAGATCGTGGCTAACGCCGGTGCTGAAGCCTCTGTGGTACTGGACAAAGTGCGCAACGGCGAAGGTAACTTCGGTTACAACGCCGGTAACGGCGAGTACGGCGACATGATGGAGATGGGTATTATCGACCCTGCCAAAGTGACGCGTACCGCGCTGCAAGCTGCTGGCTCCGTAGCCGGTCTGATCATCACCACTGAGTGCATGATTGCAGACGCACCAAAGGAAGACGCCCCCGCCATGCCTGACATGGGCGGCATGGGCGGAATGGGTGGCATGGGCGGCATGATGTAAGCCAGCCCCGGCATTCCATGGAGAGCCCCGCTAACTGCGGGGCTTTTTTTTGCCTGGAGAAAGGCGCAGGACGGGAGACGCAAAAGCTTGACCCTGCCAGTCTAGCAGCAACACTAATCTGCGTTCTGCGTTCTGCGTTCTGCGTTCTGCGTTCTGCGTTCTGCGTTCTGCGTTCTGCGTTCTGCGTTCTGCGTTCTGCGTTCTGCGTTCTGCGTTCTGCGTTCTGCGTTCTGCGTTCTGCGTTCTGCGTTCTGCGTTCTGCGTTCTGCGTTCTGCGTTCTGCGTTCTGCGTTCTGCGTTCTGCGTTCTGCGTCCAGCGTCTCCCGTCTCCCCTATGACGCCTTTGCTATGTCTTGTGTTTTTTTGGCTTTAATGTTTTAGTAGTCAACATTGTCATCGAAGCGTCATATCCGACGCGTTGATCAATGCAAGTCTCCCATAAAGATAATAAAAGCAGCAGGTGTCAGTATGTGGGTCAAACGTTTCCTTTTCCCTTGGGTGGTTGCCGTGTTGGTGGCCTGTGGTGGCGGTTCAGGTAGTGGCGGCAACGGCAGCGAGAGTGCTGGCCAGCTGGTCGATTCTCTGTTGAGGGGGGTGGCTTACGCGCCATCGCTCAATGAAGCCAGCTCAAGCAATGCCCGTCTTACCAATGCCCAGGGGGAGTTCTTGTACCGCCCCGGTTCGGTGGTGCACTTTGCCTTGGGGCAGCTTCCTCTCGGCAACAGTCCCGGCGCCCGGTTTATCACCCTGCGGGACCTGGTTGTGTCAGACACGGCGGCGATCAATATGGCCCGCTTTCTGTTGACCCTCGATGCCGATGGCAACCCGGATAACGGCATTGAGCTAGTGCCCGCGGTGGCCTTGCTAACCGCCGAAGCGACGCTTAACCCCCAAGATTTCGCCTTGAGTGGGGCGGAGTTTGCCACCAGCGATCTGGCGGACTTTGCTCGCACCGCCAACGGCGGCCCAACGAGAGCGCTGGTGTCGGCGGAGTTCGCGCAAAATCACCTGCTGGAATCCGAGGCCGATATTGCCGACGGTAGCTTTGATAACGACGGTGGTGGCGACACGGATGGCGATGGGGTCAGCGATGTGCTCGATCAATGTCCCGCCACCGCAAGCGGTGCCCAGGTTGATGATCAGGGCTGCGCCGTAACCTCTCCGCCGGGGCCGGTAGAGCCCGACGCGGATGCTGATGGCATCGCCGACAGTGAAGACAACTGCCCGCAACTAGCCAATGCGGATCAGGCCGACTTTGACGAAGATGGTCAGGGCGATGCCTGCGATAGCGATGACGATAACGACAATGTGGCAGACATTGATGATGCCTTTCCCTTCGATCCTGCCGAATCTTCAGATACCGATGGTGATGGCATCGGCAATAACGCCGACCCGGATGACGACAACGACGGAATCAATGACGACGCGGATAACCAGCCCCTGCAGAAAGACGATGAAGACAACGACGGGGTTGGTGATGGCTTTGATAACTGTGTGGCAGTGGCCAACCCCGATCAGGTGGATGTCGATAATGACGGCATCGGTGATGCCTGCGATCCGCTCATTGATAGCGACAGTGACGGGTTTTCCGACGATCAGGATAACTGTCCTGCCCAGGCCAACCCCGACCAGATAGATGTCGACGGGGATGACATTGGCGATGCCTGTGATCCGCTGATTGATAGCGATGGCGACCAGGTAGCTGATAGTGAAGACAACTGTCCGGCCCTGGTGAACAGCGATCAACGCGATACCGATGGTGACGGGGAGGGTGATGCCTGTGACGAGACCGATGATCGCGATAGCGACGGTGACGGCCTCGGCAATGAAGATGACCGCTGCGCCAATACCCCGGAAGGGGTGGCCATTGATGAGTTAGGTTGTGGCCCCGAGCAGCGCTCCGCATCCTGCGGGGACAGTCTGGCGACTATTCCCGCCGGTCAGCACTATCAGGTGTTACTGGACTCCGGTAGCGGCGAGCGCATCAGTTTTGAGGTGTTCGAGCCCGCTGAGATCAACTGTGGTCAGCGCGGCGCCGGTGCCCATCCGCTGGTTGTGCACAGCCACGGCTTTGGCGGCGCCAGAGAGGTCGACCCGACGGCGGGTATTATCGCGCCGCTGTTAGCCAGCCAGTACGCGGTCATCAGCATCGATCAACGCGGTTTTGGCGACAGCAGCGGCACCGTGCGCATTATGGACCCGGATTTTGAAGGTGAAGATCAGCTGCAGATATTGGATTGGGTGGAGCAGAACCTCGATTACCTGGCCTACCGTGACGAGAGCACTGGCGAGCTGGCAGCGCGCCCCCTCAGCGGCGAAAGCCAAGCCGGTGGCATTAACCTGCTGGCGGGTTCCATTGGCGGCAGTTACGGTGGTGGCTATCAGCTGATGATTCACGCCGTCGATACAAAAGACCGCTTCGATGCGATGGTCCCGGACATTACCTGGCATCACCTGCCTTACAGTCTGAACCCCGGTGATGTGATCAAATCGGCCTGGGCCTTGTTGCTGGTGGCGGGAGGGGAGTCCGGCAGCTACTTCCCCGGCCTCGAAAACCAGGATTCGCCTTTGGCCCGGGGGCTGGACCCCTTTGTGATGGAGACCTTGGTACGGGGCTTGTCGTTGAACCAGATCCCCCGGGATGCGGTCACCTGGTTCGGTTATCACAGCCCTCGCTACTGGTGTGACCTTAATAACCAGGCGACCATGCCCTACGAGGTGCTGCCCAGCGAGTTGAACAATAATCTGACCGGCTTTAACGAAAGCCCCGGTGGGAATACTCGCACCGGGCAGCCTGGCGCCGATGTGTTGCTGACCCAGGGCATTCGCGACACCCTGTTTAACTTCAACGAGTCCTGGTGGAACTATCAGTGCTTGAGAGAGCGCAATGCTGACTCTGACAAACAGTTGCGTCTGTTTACCCATGAGAGCGGGCATATCATCTCTGGTTTTATTGGTGAAACCGAAGAGCCCCTTTACTTTCAGGCGCCGGGTGGCAATTTTGCCTGCGGTGCGGTGTCCCAGCGCGATGCGCAACTGGCATTCCTGAATACCTCCCTGCGCGGCGCGGCGGAGCCCGACTATCTGAGCGATGATCGACTGTGCCTGTCACTGGCTGACGACGACGCGGTGCGCATTCCCGCCGAGCAATTTAAAGCCCGGCGCGGCGAGGGCTCTTCCTTGCCCGCAATTACCTTTACGGAAGTCGCTAATCTACAGGCAGAATCGGTGCTCAATGGCGTTGCGGCCCAGACGGCACATCTCGCTGGCCAGGCGGTACAGGTAATCCCTGCGCTGGTCGTTGACGATGACAATGGCGCAGTGCTGGCGGGGATTCCCCAGCTTGATATCACGGTGAGCAATGCCAACCCCTTGTTGGCGCCGGCCTGCTTGGAAGGCGGCCTGCCCGTCATCGGCACCGGGTGCGACAGTATTGTGTATGTGGGTGTTGCCGTGAGATCTGCGGGGCAGGACCAATGGCGCCTGGTGGATGATCAGATCATGCCGGTGAGAGGGCTGGGCCTGCACGAGGATATTGATCTGGTCGGGGTTGCCGAGCGCCTCAATCCGGGGGATGAACTCGGGCTGTGGCTGAGTGGTTACCATCCCCAGTACCTTGAGTCCTTCTCTCGAGACCTTAGCATCGTGAATGTGGCTGTTCAGGCGACGGTGCGATTGCCGCTTTACGAGGTTGGCAGTGATGGCCAACCGTTGCTGGAGTCTGCCCGGTAACACTTTTCAATGAGTGTTAGCAGGCTCTAGGCTAAATCCTGGGGTAAATACAGCGTCGTCGGTCCGGGATAGGGTCGGCGTCGCTGGCCCACGTTGCCAGCCCTTTGGCATTCAAGCCGTTCGGCTATGTCCCTAGCAATATTTGCCCTTAATTTGCCCTGAGCCCTATGCGGTTGGTGGGGCATTTTGTACATTGAACGTCCCTCTTTTCTGACTGGCCGCAACAGGACGTTAACGATGCTCGACGCTCAATCGCTGGATATTACCAGTGACTGCATAACCCTCACGGATACTACAGCGCTATATGGAAGTGAGGTTGGCTTGCCCTGTTTGAGTGTGCGCACACCAACCTTCCGCGCGGTGGTCGCGCTACAAGGTGCTCAGGTCCTTTCCTTTCAGCCCGAGGGTGAAGAGGAGTGGTTGTGGCTGAGCCCGCTGGCTCGCTTTATTCCGGGGGAGGCGATTCGCGGTGGTATCCCCATTTGTGCGCCCTGGTTTGGGGTCAATCGGCGCGAACCGACCTTGCCAAAGCATGGTTTTCTGCGCAATCGCGACTGGCAACTGGCCGGTGCTGATGAGCTGATGAATCACACGGTGCGCCTGCGGTTTACCTGTGCATCAACCCCGGAAGACCTGGCACAATTTGCCTGGCCCTTTACCGCAGAGCTGGACATTTATTTCTCTGATCAAATTCTGATGGCGCTGCGCATCACGAATCACGGCGAGTCGCCAATGCCCCTGAGTTTTGCCTTCCACAGCTATTTTCGGGTGGCCGATGTGGCTGAGGTTAGCGTGGCTGAGCTGGCGGGTAAGCGTTATTTAGACAATACCGACAAGCTGCAGGAGAAGGTCGAACTCGGCCCGTTGTGTTTCTCCGGAGAGGTGGACCGGGTTTATCCTGGGGTAGGCGGGGTGCAGACAATGATACTGGGCGGCAAGCAACTACATGTGGACGGCTACCACACCGACACCGCCATTCTGTGGAATCCCGGGGCCGAGCTTGCTGCGGGGATGGCGGATGTCGGCGAGCACTATCGCGACTATGTCTGTCTGGAGCGGGGCATGGCTTTTGACGATGAAGTGCAGGTGCCGGCAGGCAGCAGCTATCGCGGGGTGATGGCCATTGGTCGTCGACTGAACGAAACCCTCAACACGATATTCTCGGGCTAAGCTGAACGGAGTGGTTAAGCCAAGGTTAATGGGGACGACTTAAAATGCGGTGGTGTTTAAGTATCTCCCAGTGACTTGACTGGGTCGCGTCGAAACCATTTTGAGGAGTGATTATGCGTTTACCCATTTTATTTGTTGCGTTGTTGTCTCTCGGCCTGGCGGCCTGTAGCAGCAGCACCGCTTATCAGGCTGCGGACAAGCGCGGCGGATATGGTTACACCGAAACCGCGCTGGGTAAGGATCGCTATCGCATTACCTTCAACGGCAACTCTGCGACCGATAAGGAAACCGTCAATGATTACGCGCTGTTGCGTGCAGCCGAGCTGACCCTTCAGGAAGGCTACGACTGGTTCCACCTGGTGAACCGGGATAGTGAAAGCAAAAGCCGCAACAGCACTTCCGTCTCTGGTGGTACCGGATTTGGTGGTGGCACGTCGGTCTATCAGCGCTGTGGTTTGATCAGCTGTGACACGGTGGTCTATGACTCGCCGACGCGCTACAGCGGCGGGGTTGCCTCAACGACCACTCGCACGTCTTACTCCGCTGCTCTGGAGATCAAGATGGGCAAAGGTCCCATGCCCGACGACGCTGAGGCCTACAATGCCCAGGAGCTGGCTTCTACGCTGCGCCGCTGGATGAATACTGGCAATCGCTAAGGTATTCTTGGCGTCAGCAGCGCCATCACCGATAAGCCGGGCAATGCCCGGCTTTTTTTGTGGGCGGCGTGCGTTTCGGAATGGATCGGATGGCAGAGCATGGCAGAAAATGTGGCAGTATTGGGCGCCAGCCCTAAAGCAGAGCGGTACTCCTATCAGGCAACAGTGATGTTGACGAACTACGGCCATCGCGCGTTGCCCGTCAACCCTTACCACGCTGAAGTCGCCGGCAAGCCCTGTGTTCGATCCTTATCGGACATCACTGAGCCTGTCGACACCGTCACCTTGTACCTCAATCCCGCCCAATTGGCGGAGCACGAAGCGGCGCTGATTGCGCTGGCGCCCAAACGCGTGATTTTTAATCCGGGCACTGAATCCCCCGAGCTTGAGTCGCGCCTGGTTGCTGCCGGTATTCAGGTAGAGGAGGCCTGCACCCTGGTGCTGCTACGCACGGGCCAGTTTTGATGTGCTGAACGGTGAGCTCGGCCTGCGCTTGAAGTGATGCGAGCGAGACGGCTGAAGGACAAACCAAAAGCGGCGAATCATGACGATTCGCCGCTTTTGGTTACACCATATTATATTGAGTGCGTTGCCGGGTTTACACGAATTGCAGCAGGGCCAGCATGACGGCGGCCAAGGCGATGCTGCAGTGAATCACCCCTTTGACTGTGGTCATCGGACCGGTCTTGCCAAAAATCGCGTTGATTTCCAGCAGAATGATAATGGCGATGCAGGCCAGCAAACCGTTGCTGAGATTCACGCCGCCACTGCCCAGGGCCGCATTGGCTGCCTGGCCTGAACCGTGGAAGGAGCCCATCATGCCGATCAGCATAGGCGCCGAGAACAGGGTATTGGTGCGCGAGGCCAGGCCGGCTTTGGGCGCCGCTTTTGAGGCGTCACCGGCTTTGATGCCGCAGACAATCTTTTGATTTGGCCAGATAATCAACCACACGTTGAGGAACATCAGGGTGCCCATCAGCGCACCGATAATGATGTAAGCATTCAAGCCACGCTGGGCGACAAAGTGCAGCAGTGCAACGCCGGTAAGGAAGGTAAACATGGCGCCCCAGCGGAACCACCAGAGTGCCCGTGGTGCGAGTTTACGTACTGCATCGGCCTTGGCGTTGGCCTCCGCTTCCTTGAAATACTCTGTCTGCACAAAGTTAAAGTAGTACAACAGGCCGATCCAGGTAACGCCAAACAGCACATGCAGCCAGCGCAACAGCAAATCCACCGAAATATATGCTTCCATCCTGCTCCCCTCACTTTTCATTGGAATTGTGCGCCCCGCGCCGCCGTCGTTGATCACGGCGGGACGGGGCTGCGCGAAGTATAGCAAAGGCGGCGCAGGCGGAGCGTAATCCTTGTGGTTTATTGCAGCGGGGCAAGTATTTGCGATGGCGCCGCTTTGCCAGGTGTGGGGGCAATGTCATAATGCCCGCCAATTTTCCTTTATCGTGAACATGGGTTATTCATTGTGAGCAGCGAAAGACAGGAACCGGGCATTTCCCTCAACTTGGATGATGAGGACATTATCGAGCGAGCACCTGCGGCCAAGCGGGGTAAGTCGGCACCGCCGCCACCGCCCCCGGGCAAAGCCGCCAGTGGCGGTGGCAGTGGCTTTCTGGTGTTTCTCGGTACCGTGCTCATTCTGGGCCTTGCTGGCGTGTCGTACTATCTGTTCGACCAATTGCAGGCCACCCAGGCACTGCTGGCGCAGAGTCAAAGCCGGCTGGACAATCTGGAGCAACGGTTGTCGGTCACTGATGACAGCGTCACCGAGTCCAGCGCGTCGATGAAAGTCAAGCTGACGGAGCTGGACAGCGAAGTGCGCAAGCTGTGGGACAACGTCTGGAAAAAGCAAAAAGAAGAACTGGGCAAGCACGACACGGAGATCGATAAATTGCAAAAATCCCTGGCGTCGATGGAGTCCAAGGTCAAGAGCAGTCAGGCGGAGCTGGCCACGGCGATGAAAACCTTCTCGGCGGACAAGTCCCGGTTGACCGAGCTGTCTGGTCGGCTGGATAAAGCGGCCGCCCAGGCCGAGGTGAATCGCAAACAGCTGCTGGAGTACGGTAAACAGCTGACCGCCGGCGGCAGTCTGGACGCCCGGGTGAGCAGTGTTGAGCGCCAGCTCCAGCAAAACCAGGATTGGTTGGATTCGATCAATGCCTTCCGCCGTCAGGTGAACCGGGATATTGAATCCCTGCGCACCACCGTTAGTCAGTACCACTCCTCCAGCCCGCCGGTTCGCTAATCGGCGGGGCTCGCGCCCGCCTTGCTACACCGACGCAGGTCGCTGTTGTATACTCGCCTGCGTCTTTTGCGTCAGCTCAGGGGGAGCGGGGCGCCAACGACATGGCTTCGGCACGGTTATTCCTGGCTCGGGGCGATCCAAACCCAATGACAACCATTCAAAGGACTGGCGGCCGCCGGGGAGACAGCGGCAGTCAGCGCCAATTATTCGGCTCCAGGAGTCCCTGATGACTGTTATCCGTCAAGACGACCTTATTCAGAGCGTGGCTGATGCGCTGCAATACATTTCCTACTACCACCCAGTGGACTTTATCCAGGCGGTGAATCAGGCCTATGAGAAGGAGCAGAACCCGGCGGCCAAAGATGCCATGGCCCAGATTCTGATCAACTCCCGTATGTGCGCCATGGGGCATCGGCCAATCTGTCAGGACACCGGGATCGTGACCGTGTTTTTGCATGTCGGCATGAATGTGCAGTGGGAAGCGGATATGTCGGTTACCGACATGGTCAACGAAGGGGTGCGCCGGGCTTACAACCTGCCAGACAACGTCCTGCGTGCGTCGATTCTGGCCGACCCTGACGGCGCCCGCAGCAATACCAAGGACAACACCCCGGCCGTTATTCACTATGAAATCGTGCCTGGCGACAAGGTAGAGGTGCATGTGGCAGCCAAGGGCGGCGGCTCTGAAGCGAAATCCAAATTTGCCATGCTTAACCCCTCCGATTCCGTTGTGGATTGGGTGCTGAAAATGGTCCCCACCATGGGGGCTGGCTGGTGTCCGCCCGGCATGTTGGGTATCGGTATTGGCGGCACCGCCGAGAAGGCGATGATTCTGGCCAAGGAGGCGCTGCTCGACCCCATTGATATTCAGGAGCTGCAACAGCGCGGCGCCAGCAACCGGGCTGAAGAGCTGCGCCTGGAGCTGCACGAGAAAGTGAATCAGCTGGGTATTGGTGCCCAGGGCCTGGGTGGCCTGACCACTGTGCTGGACGTGAAAGTCAAAGACTTCCCCAGCCACGCAGCCAACAAAGCCGTGGCGTTGATCCCCAACTGTGCGGCGACTCGTCACGCTCACTTCACTCTCGATGGCAGCGGCCCCGCGGCCCTCAAACCCCCGTCGCTGGAAGAGTGGCCCGAGGTGACTCGCCAGGGTGGCGGCGATGTGAAACGCGTTAACCTGGACACCGTCACCGCCGAGGAAATCAAAACCTGGAAGCCCGGCGATACCCTGCTGTTGAACGGCAAAATGTTGACTGGCCGGGACGCCGCCCACAAGAAAATGACCGACATGCTGGCCAAGGGCGAGAAACTGCCGGTGGATCTGAAAGGCCGCTTTATTTACTACGTGGGCCCGGTTGATCCGGTGCGCGACGAAGTGGTGGGTCCGGCTGGCCCAACTACTGCCACCCGGATGGACAAGTTTACCCGCACCATGCTGGCCGAAACCGGCCTGATGGGCATGATCGGTAAATCCGAGCGGGGCGATGGCGCCATTGACGCGATCAAGGAATTCGAAGCGGTGTACCTGATGGCCACTGGCGGTGCGGCCTACCTGGTTGCCCAGGCGATCAAGAAATCGGAAGTGGTGGCCTTCCCCGAACTGGGAATGGAAGCGATCTACGAGTTCACCGTGGAGGATATGCCGGTCACGGTGGCGGTGAGCACTGACGGCGAGTCTGTGCACAAGATTGGCCCCCAGATCTGGAAGGCCAAGATCGAAGCCGAAGCGATTAACGTCGCTTAGCGGCCGGTCAGACGTCTGACGCTGGAAGTCTGACGCAGTGTGAAGCACTGCCTCGGCATTTAGCGTCCGACGTCAGACTTCTGACTTCAGACCCATGAATACCTTCTACTGGCACGACTACGAAACCTGGGGCGCCAATCCCGCTGTGGATCGGCCGGTGCAGTTTGCCGGTGTGCGTACCGACATGGACCTGAATATCGTCGGCGACCCGCTGATGATATTCAGTCGCCCCAGCCCCGATTTTTTACCCCATCCCGATGCCTGCCTGATCACCGGGATTACTCCCCAGCAAGCCCTGGAAGAAGGGGTGTGCGAGGCGGAATTTATTGCTGCTATCCACCGGGAGCTGGCTCGGCCCGGCACCTGCGGGGCTGGCTATAACAGCATTCGCTTTGACGACGAAGTCACCCGCTACACTCTCTACCGCAACTTTTATGACCCCTACGCCCGGGAGTGGCAGAACGGCAATTCCCGCTGGGACCTGATCGACGTGGTGCGTTTGTGCGGCGCCCTGCGGCCGGAGGGTATTCACTGGCCGGTTCGAGAAGACGGCAGCCCCAGCTACAAGCTGGAAACCCTCAGTGCGGCCAACGGCCTGTTACACGAGGCCGCTCACGATGCGCTGTCTGATGTGTATGCCACCATTGAGTTGGCGAAGTTACTCAAGCAGCGCCAGCCCAAGCTGTTTGATTACGCCCTGACCCTGCGCGATAAAAAGGTGGTGGCGAGCCTGCTCGATTGCCAGGCCCAGGTGCCGGTGTTTCATGTGTCTGGTCGCCTGCCTGCAGCGCGCTACTGTTCGGCGCTGGTAATGCCACTGGCGCCGCACCCGAGCAACAAGAACAGCGTGATAGTGTACGACCTGAGTGTGGACCCAGGGCCGATGCTGGCCATGTCAGCCGAGGAGGTCAGTCAGCGGGTGTTCACTGCTGCCGACGACCTGCCGGAGGGAGAGGAGCGTATCCCGCTGAAGGAAATCCATATTAATCGCTCACCCGTCGTCGCCACCGCCCGGCTGCTGGATGAACAAAGCAGCGCCCGGGTGGGCATCGATCTCGATCAGTGCCGAACGCACTGGAAACAGATCCGCCGCACCGAAGGGCTCACCGCCAAGGTACAGAAGGTGTTCGCCGGACGCCGATTTGATGGCGCCAATGACCCCGATAGCGATCTTTATGGCGGCTTTTTTAGCGACAGCGATCGCAAGTTGATGGACGCGCTGCGCCGGGAGAGCCCCGATGCCCTGGCCCGCAAGGCCTTTGATTTTCATGATGCCCGCCTGCCGGAGCTGTTTTGGCGTTACCGGGCGCGCAATTTTCCGGAAACCCTCGGCGCCGAGGAGCTGGCCCAATGGCGGGAGTTCTGTCGCCAGCGCCTGCGCCACCCGGAGGGCGGGCAGCTGGGTTTCGACGGCTTTCGGGCTCGGCTGTTTGAGCTGTCCTCCGCATCGCTCAGCGATCATCAGCGTCACATCCTCGACGAGCTCAACGACTACGCTGAGGCCCTGGAGCTGGAAGGGCTGTGAGCCAGTGGTGGGTGTATATGGTGCGCTGTCAGAGCGGGCGACTGTACACCGGCATCACCACTGACCCCGAGCGCCGCTTTCGGGAGCATTGTGGCGAGGGCGGCAGAGGTGCCCGGTTTTTTCGCAGTGACCCGGCCGAGGCGATGGTCTATCGGGAATCTGCTGCCGATCGCAGCGCCGCCAGTCGCCGGGAGGCGCAAATCAAAAAGCTGCCCCGCGTTCGCAAACTGGCGCTGGTGGCCGAGGCCTCAGGAGGCTGAGCCCTGTACTCGCCGTACCAGCCCGGGACCCGGCTATCCAGGAATCTTACCCCTTCCAATAGGTGGCGGACTTTCACTGTTCTGGCAATAGCGCGATAATGCCCGCCGAATTGAGGGGCGGTGATGACTGAACAGGGTAGCGAACGGGAAAAAAGCAGCAATATCCGGGTGCTGGGCGCCATGCTGCGATTTTTGCGTCCCTACCGCTGGCAGGCTGGCCTGGCCAGTGTCGCCCTGGTGTGCACCGCAGGGATCACCCTGTCGATCGGGCAAGGTCTGCGCCTGCTGATTGATAACGGCTTTGCCGAGGGGGCATCTCCCGCCGAATTAAATCGCGCCCTGTTGTTTTTTATGGCCATGGTGCTGCTGTTGGCGGCGGGGACTTTCACCCGATTTTACTTTGTCTCCTGGATTGGCGAGCGGGTCAGCGCCGATCTGCGCAAAAGCGTCTTCGACCATATTCTCACCCTTCACCCCGGCTTTTTTGAAACCAATGTCAGCGGTGAAATTCAATCCCGAATCACCACCGATACCAGCCTGATTCAGACCGTGATCGGCAGTTCGGTGTCGATTGCCCTGCGCAATCTGTTGATGTTTGTCGGCGGCCTGGTGCTGCTGTTTGTGACCAACCCCAAGCTCACGGCCATGGTGATGCTCAGTGTGCCCTTGGTGGTCGCGCCGATTCTGATTTTTGGCCGCCGGGTGCGCAAACTGTCACGGGACAGTCAGGACCGTATCGCCAGTGTGGGCAGCTTTGTGGGCGAGGCAATTAAAAATATCAAGCTGGTGCAGGCCTTTAATCACCAGGCCGCCGACAGCGCTCGACTGGGCGAGCACGTCGAGGCGGCCTTCGCCGTGGCACGGGGACGGATACAACAACGCGCCTGGTTGTCTACCGCCGTCATTGTACTGGTGCTTGGCGCGGTCAGCGCCATGCTGTGGGTGGGCGGTCACGATGTGCTGGCCGGGCGAATCAGCGGTGGTGAGCTGGCCGCATTTATCTTTTACGCCGTCATGGTGGCGGCTTCGGTGGGGGCCATCTCAGAGGTGTTTGGTGATTTGCAGCGCGCGGCGGGTGCCAGTGAGCGGCTGTTGGAACTGCTGGCCGCTCAAAGCCTAGTGGCCCCGCCAGCCGATCCAATGACCCTGCCAGAGCCGGCCGGTGGGCGCCTGAGCCTGGACAATATCAGTTTCCACTACCCTTCGCGCCCAGATACCTGGGCGATTGATCAGCTCAGCCTGACCCTGGCTCCGGGCGCAAGCCTCGCCCTGGTGGGGAGCTCCGGCGCCGGCAAGTCGACGCTGATTGATTTGATTCTGCGGTTCTACGACGTGCAAAAAGGGGCGATCTGCTTCGAGGGTGTCGACATTCGTCAGCTTGACCCCCAGGTGTTGCGTCAGCATATCGCCATGGTGCCCCAGCAGCCGGTATTGTTTACCGGCACGGTGGCGGACAATATTCGCTACGGCAAACCCGGTGCCAGCGATGAAGCCCTGGTTAACGCCGCGCGGGCAGCCTACGCCCACGACTTTATCGCGGCCCTGCCCGAGGGTTACCACAGTTTTGTAGGCGAGGGTGGGATTCGGCTCTCGGGCGGGCAGCGCCAGCGCATCGCCATTGCCCGGGCGATTCTGGCGGACCCAAAATTGCTGTTGCTGGATGAAGCCACCAGCGCTCTGGACGCGGAGAGCGAGTATCAGGTGCAAAAGGCCCTGGAGACGCTGATGCAGGGGCGCACGTCAATCGTGATTGCCCATCGACTGGCCACGGTGGTGAATGTCGATACCATCGCCGTGCTCGACGGCGGTCGCCTGGTTGCCACCGGCAGTCACAGCGAACTGCTGCAGCGCAGTGAATTGTACGCCCGTTGGGCCAGTCTACAGTTTGACGATGCCCACAGTGCGGCCAGCGTCGCCGGGTAGCGCAATCGATTTATTGTCAGTACCGGCTGGCCCGTTGAGGCTGGCCCCAAATCGGAGATATCACAGTGAAATTTGCCGGTAGTCACATACTCTCCATCGAGCAGTTCGAGCGGCAGGACATTGAACGCATCTTCGATGTTGCTGACATGATGATTCCCTACGCCCATCGCGAGCGGGTAACCAAGGTCCTCGACGGCGCCATTCTGGGCAATATGTTCTTCGAGCCTTCCACCCGGACCCGGGTCAGTTTTGGCTGCGCCTTCAACCTGCTCGGCGGCGAAGTGCGCGAAACCACCGGCTTTGAAAGCTCGGCGATTGCCAAGGGCGAGTCGCTCTACGACACCGCTCGGGTGCTCAGCGGCTACAGCGATGTGATCGTCATGCGCCACCCCGCTTCGGGCTCGGTGGCAGAATTTGCCGCGGCCAGCCGGGTGCCGGTACTCAACGGCGGCGATGGCGCCAACGAGCACCCCAGCCAGGCCCTGCTGGATTTGTACACCATTCGCAAGGAACTCCAGCACCAGGGGCGCAATGATCTGGACGGTCTGCGCATTGCCATGATTGGCGATTTGAAATACGGGCGCACCGTGCACTCGCTGTGCAAGTTGCTGTGCTTGTTCGAGCGGGTCAGTGTGACCCTGATTTCACCACCGGAGTTGGCCATGCCCCAGGACCTGGTTGAGCGCCTGCGCGAGGCGGGCCACAGTGTCTTCCAGTCGAATGTCATGGAAGACAGCCTGGCCCACATCGATATTTGTTACTCGACTCGAATTCAGGAAGAGCGCTTTGCCGACCGGGCCGAGGCGGACATGTATCGCGGGCGCTACCGCCTGAATCAGGCGATTTACACTGCCTACTGCGAGCCTAACACGGTGATTATGCACCCCCTGCCGCGGGATTCACGGGTAGAGGCCAATGAGCTCGATAACGACCTGAACGACAACCCCAACCTGGCGATCTTCCGTCAGGCTGACAATGGCGTGTTGGTGCGGATGGCCCTGTTTGCCATGGTGCTGGATGTGGTCGATCAGGTCGACAAGAACGCCCGGGATGTTAACTGGTATACCGAGCGACGATTTTGATGAGCAAGTTCAAGCGCGATGATGTTGAGGTCATTGACGACCAGCTGAGCTGGAAGGGCTTTTTCAGCCTGCGCAGTTTGCGCTTGCGCCACCGGCTGTTTGGCGGTGGCTGGGGGGCGCCCATTAATCGCGAGCTGATGGTGCGCGGCGCAGCAGTGGGGGTCTTGCCCTATGATCCCGAGCGCGATGAAGTGCTGTTGATTGAGCAGTTTCGGGTAGGTGCGTTGCAGCGCGAAGGTGGTCCCTGGTTGAAAGAACTGGTGGCGGGCTTGATCGACAAAGACGAGAGCCCCGAACAGGTGGCTCGCCGGGAGGCGGTGGAGGAGGCCGGGGTAAGCCTGGACGAGCTCGCGCCAATCGGACGGTATTTTTCCTCGCCTGGCGGCAGCGACGAATATTTTTATCTCTTCTGCGGCCGCTGCCATCTGGCGGGGGCGGGCGGCCATTTTGGGCTGCCTGAGGAGGGCGAGGATATCCGCGCCAGCGTTTATTCCTTTGCAGAGGCATTGGCGATGATGGCGCGCGGTGAGGTGGATAACGCTCACACGATCATTGCGCTGCAGTGGCTGGCGTTGAATCGCGACGGTGTGCGCAAGGGTTGGCTGTCTGAATGAGCGGCGCGTTGGCTGGGGAGAAAAAGGCAGCGGGCCTGCTGCGCTCGAGTGCGCTGGTCAGCGTGATGACCTTTTTGTCGCGAATTCTCGGTCTGATTCGCGACGTGGTGATTGCCGCCTTTCTCGGCGCCACGGCCAATGCCGACTGTTTCTTTGTCGCCTTTAAAATCCCCAACTTTTTGCGCCGTCTGTTTGCCGAGGGGGCTTTTTCCCAGGCCTTTGTGCCGGTGTTGTCGGAGTACCGGGAGCGGGGGGATCACGCCAGTGTGAAGGCGCTGGTGGATCGGGTATCCGGGGTGCTCGGCGGCATCCTGACAGTGGTCACTGCCCTGGCGGTGGTGGGTGCGCCGGTGGTGACGATGATTTTTGCCCCGGGATTTCGCGATGATCCGACCAAGTTCGCCCTGACCAGCGACATGATCCGCATTACCTTCCCCTACCTGCTGCTCATTTCCATGACCGGCTTCGCCGGGGCGGTGCTCAACAGCTTTGGTCGCTTTGCCATTCCCGCCTTCACACCGGTGCTGCTCAACGTCTGTCTGATTGCGGCGGCCGTGTTGATGTCCCCCTATTTTGCCGAACCCGCCATGGCCCTGGCCTGGGGGGTGCTGATGGCCGGGGTGGTGCAGCTGACCTTCCAGTTACCCTTTTTGCAGCGTATCCACATGCTGCCCTGTCCCCGCTGGGGTTGGAAAGATGATGGGGTGCAGCGGGTGGTGCAGCTTATGATTCCCGCCCTGTTTGGGGTGTCGGTGAGTCAGATCAACCTGCTGCTGGATACGGTGTTGGCGTCATTTCTGCCCACCGGCAGTATTTCCTGGCTGTATTACTCGGACCGTCTGGTGGAGCTGCCGCTGGGGGTCTTCGCCATCGCCATCGCCACGGTGATTCTGCCGAAGCTGTCGCGGCTGAAAGCGGGGGGCGACGAGGTCGCCTTTGCCAAAACCCTGGATTGGGGGCTGCGCGGCGTGCTGTTGATTGCGGTGCCGGCGGCAGTGGCCCTGGCACTGCTGGCGGAAACCATTCTCACCACGCTGTTTCAGTACGGCGAGCTGGGCAGTCGGGATGTGGGCATGGCGGCGCTGAGTTTGCAGGCCTATACCGCTGGCTTGATTGCCTTCATGTTGATCAAGGTGCTGGCGCCAGGATTTTACGCTCGCCAGGATACCAAAACCCCGGTTCGTATTGGCATTATCGCCATGGTAGCCAATATGGTTTTTAACATCGCACTGGTCATTCCCTTGCACCTGTACTGGCAAATTGGCCACGTTGGCCTGGCGCTGGCCACCTCCATCTCCGCCTGGATCAACGCCGGCCTGCTGTACCGGGGGCTGCGCCGCAACGAGGCCTACCGGCCATCACCCGGGTGGTGGCCCTTTTTGGCGCGGGTGATGTTGGCCACCCTAACGATGGCGGTGGTGCTCTGGTGGGGTAACTCCCTGTTAGACCAACTGCTGCAATGGCCCTGGTGGCAGCGTGGCCTGGCGATGTTGGGGCTGTGTCTGGCGGGCGCGCTCAGTTATCTGATCATGTTGGTCGCCGCCGGCCAGCGCCTGGCCGAATTTCGCGGCCATTGATTGCGCTATCAGTCGTTTAAGTCGAGGCCGTGACTGGGCTATAATCACGCGCTTTGCTTGGCTTACAGAACGGGCTTCCATGGAGCTGATTCGCGGATTTCACAATTTTCGATCTCGTCATCGGGGCACTGTTGCCACGATTGGCGCCTTCGATGGTGTGCATCTGGGACATCAGGCGGTTTTGCAGCAGCTAATCAGCAAGGGCAAAGAGCTGGGGCTGCCCAGTGCAGTCATCCTGTTTGAGCCGCTGCCCCGGGAGTTTTTGGCGCCGGGCAAAGCCCCGGCCAGATTGATGAGCTTTCGCGAAAAGTTTTTGGCGCTGGCAAAACTCGGCGTGGATCGGGTGGTGCGGATTCGCTTCACCAATGAGCTGCGCAACATGGATGCGGAGGAGTTTATCCGCCGCCTGTTTGTTGACTGCCTGGACGCAAAATACATTGTGGTGGGCGACGATCTGCGCTTTGGCCGCAACCGCAGCGGCGACTTTAATCTGCTGCGCGAATACGGTTTGAAGGACGGCTTTGAGGTGGAGGATACCTCCACATTGAAAATCTCCGGCGAGCGGGTGAGCAGCACGCGCATTCGCGAGGTGCTGGCGCAAAGCGACTTTGCCCTGGCCGAGCGGCTGCTCGGCCGCCCGTACAGTATTTCCGGTCGGGTGGTGATGGGAAAGCAGCTCGGCCGCACCATCAATGCGCCCACCGCCAACCTCCAGTTGCGGCGGCTGCGCTCCCCCCTTTCTGGTGTGTTTGCGGTTGAGGTGTCCGGGCTGGGGGAAGCGCCGCTGCAGGGTGTTGCCAATGTCGGCGTGCGGCCCACGGTCGGCGACTTGTCCGAGGCCATCCTTGAGGTTCACTTGCTCGATTTTGATCGCACCATTTACGGCAAGACGCTAACGGTGACGTTCCGGAAAAAACTCCGGGAAGAAATGAAATTTGATGGTATCCCCGCGCTTCAGGCGCAGATTGCCGAGGATATCGACGAGGCACGGCGCTACTTCGCGCACTAGCGAAGGGGCACTCCACAGCAACAGCCAATGACCCATTTCGGCCTACGACTGACGATTATTTATGAGTGATTACAAACACACCCTGAACCTGCCCAGCACGGACTTTGCCATGAAGGCAAATTTGGCCCAGCGGGAGCCCCAGATGTTGAAGCAATGGGCTGAACAGGATGTTTACAGCGAGATTCGCGAGGCGCGTAGCGGGCGGGAGAAGTTTATTCTTCACGACGGACCGCCCTACGCCAACGGCGATATTCATATCGGTCATGCGGTAAACAAGATCATCAAAGACATGATCGTTAAATCGAAAACCATGAGCGGTTTCGACGCGCCCTATGTGCCGGGCTGGGACTGCCACGGTTTGCCCATTGAGCTGAATGTTGAAAAGAAAATCGGCAAGCCGGGCCAAAAGGTAGATGCGGCCACCTTCCGTGAAGAATGCCGCAAGTACGCCATGAAGCAGGTGAACGGCCAGCGGGAAGACTTCAAGCGTCTCGGTGTGTTTGGCGATTGGGACAATCCCTACCTGACCATGAGCTTCGACGTGGAAGCCAATATCATCCGCGCGCTGGGCAAGATCGCCGAGAATGGCCACCTGCAAAAGGGCTTCAAGCCCGTGCACTGGTGTTTGGACTGCCGCTCAGCCCTGGCCGAAGCCGAGGTGGAGTATCAGGACAAAACGTCACCAGCCATCGACGTTGCCTTTGCCCTGGTTGATCAGGCATCGGCTCGGGAGCGCTGCGGCCTTAATGCGGCAGAGGGTGAACTCAACCTGGTGATCTGGACGACCACCCCCTGGACACTGCCCGCCAATATGGCGGTGGCGCTGCACCCGGAGCTGGATTATCTGTGGCTGCAATTCGAGCAGCAGGGGCGTGCCTATGTGGTGTTGTTGGCTGAAGCCCTCTACGAGAAAGCGCTGGCGCGCTACGGTGTGGAGCAGTTTGCGGTGGCCGGGCGGTGCAAGGGCGCCGATCTGGAAAACCTGCAGCTGCAGCATCCCTTCTACGACCGCCAGGTGCCGGTGATTCTCGGCGATCACGTCACCACTGATGCCGGTACCGGCGCGGTGCACACCGCGCCTGCCCACGGTCAGGACGACTTTATTGTGGGCAATAAGTACGGCTTGGAAGTCAGTAACCCGGTGGCGGCCAATGGCACTTTTATTGAGGGCACACCGCTGTTTGCCGGCGAGCACGTATTCAAAGCCAATGACAGCGTGCTGGCGGTACTTGAAGAACGCGGGCGTCTGCTGGCCAGCAAGAAGCTGGAGCACAGCTACCCCCATTGCTGGCGGCACAAAACGCCGATTATTTTCCGGGCGACCCCCCAGTGGTTTGTCAGCATGCACAAGAACGGCTTGCTCGATACGGCGCTGGACGCGGTTAAAGGTGTGAACTGGACGCCGTCCTGGGGGCAGGCGCGGATTGAGTCGATGCTGCAGGAGCGGCCCGACTGGTGTATCTCCCGGCAGCGCACCTGGGGTGTGCCCATCGCGTTGTTTGTGCACAAGGACACCGCCGAACTGCACCCCAATACCCCGGAGCTGATCGAAGCCGTCGCCCAGCGGGTTGAGCAGGGCGGTATTCAGGCCTGGTTTGATCTGTCGCCCGATGAGCTGCTGGGCGATGAGGCCGAGCAGTACGACAAGGTAAGCGACACCCTGGATGTGTGGTTTGACTCCGGCGTGACTCACTACGCCGTGCTGAAGCAGAACGACAAGCTGGCCTTCCCGGCAGACCTTTATCTGGAGGGCTCTGATCAGCATCGGGGCTGGTTCCAGTCGTCTCTGCTCACTGGCCTGGCCACGGCCGGGGTGGCACCCTACAAAGGCGTGCTCACCCACGGTTTCACCGTGGATGCCCAGGGCCGCAAAATGTCCAAATCGGTGGGCAATGTGGTGGCGCCCCAACAGGTTATGAAAACCCTCGGCGCCGATATTCTGCGGCTGTGGGTGGCGGCGACCGATTACCGCAATGAAATGACGGTGTCGGATGAGATCTTTAAGCGCACTGCTGACTCCTATCGTCGTATCCGCAACACGGCCCGCTTTCTGCTGGCTAATATGGCTGGCTTTGACCCGGCCGAACACAGCGTGGCAGAAGAAGACATGCTGGCCCTGGACCGCTGGGCGGTCGAGCGGGCCGGGGTGTTGCAGGCCGAAATCATCAAGGCCTACGACAATTACCAGTTCCACGTCATTTATCAGAAGCTGCACAATTTCTGTGTGGTGGAGCTGGGTGGTTTCTATCTCGACATCATCAAGGATCGTCAGTACACCACCCAGGCAGACAGCCTGCCCCGGCGCAGCGCCCAAACCGCGCTGTATCACATTGCCGAGGCACTGACTCGCTGGATTGCGCCGATTCTCAGCTTTACCGCCGACGAACTGTGGCAGCATCTGCCCGGTGAGCGCAAAGGTAGTGTATTTGCGGCGGAGTGGTACCAGGGGGTGAATCGCATTCACGCCGACCGGCAGATGAACGACGACTTCTGGCAGCAGGTTCAAGCAGTGAAAACGGCAGTGAACCGAGTGCTGGAGCAATGCCGTAAAGACGGTATTGTTGGCGGCAGTCTGCAGGCAGAGGTGACGCTGTTTTGCGATGAAGCACTGATGAACACTCTGACGGCGCTGCAAGATGAGCTGCGCTTTGTGCTGATTACCTCGGCAGCCAAGCTGGCGCCCCTCTCGGCAGCCAATGCGGCGGCGGAAACCGAGCTGCCCGGTTTGCAGATTCGCGTCACCGCCAGTGAGGGCGAAAAGTGCGAGCGCTGCTGGCATTATCGCGAGGACGTGGGCCAGGATGTGAAGCATCCGACCCTGTGCTTCCGCTGCATCGATAATGTTGATGGGCACGGTGAGCACCGCAACTATGCCTGAATTTGGTGATCCGGCCGAGGTCGCGGCGCAGCGTCGGCATCGGTTGAAGTGGTTTGGCTTGGCGGTGCTGGCGATAGTGGTCGATCAGCTGACCAAATACCTGGCGGACACCTCACTGCAATACGCCCAACCCAATGAAGTGCTGCCGGTATTGAATATCACCCTGCACTACAACCCGGGCGCCGCCTTCAGCTTTCTCAGCGATGCCGGGGGCTGGCAGCGCTGGTTCTTCTCGGCGATTGCCACCGGGGTGAGTGTGTATCTGGCCATCTGGTTGTACCGCTTGCCGCGTAAACAGTCGCTGTTGGCGTTGGGATTGGCGCTGGTACTTGGCGGCGCCGTCGGCAATCTGATCGACCGGGTAATTTACGGTCATGTGATCGATTTTATTTCGGTGCACTGGCAGGACAGTTACTTTCCCACCTTCAATATTGCCGATGCGGCAATTTCGGTGGGCGCATTTTTTCTGGTGCTGGATATGTTGATTCACCCCCAGCCCAAAAACGAGAGGCAAGGTTAGCGGTATGAGTGAGCAGACAACTGTTACCGAACAGAGCAGCATCACCCTGCATTTTGCGCTGATGCTGGAAGACGGCCAGATTGTTGATTCGACCTTTGAGCGCAAGCCGGCGACCTTTGTCTTTGGTGACGGCAGCCTGCTGCCCAGTGTTGAACGCAAGTTGCTGGGCATGTCGGCGGGGCAGGCCGAGACCTTCAAGCTGCCCCCGGAAGAGGCCTTTGGCCAGCGCAACCCGGCCAACCTGCAGCGCTTTCCCCGCAGCCAGTTCAGCGCCGAAATGGAGCTCTATGAAGGGCTGGTGATCTCCTTTGCCGATGCAGCCCGGGCGGAGCTGCCCGGCGTGGTTGCCAGCTTCTCGGACGAGCAGGTAGAGGTAGACTTTAATCACCCGCTCGCGGGTCGCTCTTTGCTGTTCAAGGTTGAAATCATTGCCGTGCAGGCGCAGGGTGAAGCCCCATGAGTGACGTGACCAACGACATGCAGATTGTGATGGCCAACCCCCGGGGTTTTTGTGCCGGTGTGGACCGGGCCATTGAGATCGTAAACCGGGCGCTGGACGTGTTCGGACGGCCAATTTACGTTCGTCATGAAGTGGTCCACAACAAGTTTGTGGTGGAAAATTTGCGTCAGCGCGGCGCGGTGTTTGTCGACGAGCTCGATGAAGTGCCGGATGATCGCATTGTGATTTTCAGTGCCCACGGAGTATCCCGGGCCGTGCGCGACGAGGCGGATCGTCGCGGGCTCAAGGTGTTCGACGCTACCTGCCCGTTAGTGACCAAGGTCCATATGGAGGTGTTGAACTTCAGCACTCAGGGGCGCGAGTGCGTGCTGATCGGCCACAAAGGTCATCCCGAGGTTGAAGGCACCATGGGCCAGTACCGCAATGAAAATGGTGGCCAGATTTACCTGGTAGAGGACGTGGCCCAGGCCCAGGCGTTGGAGGTTAATGATCCTGAGCACCTGTCTTTTGTTACCCAGACGACCCTGTCGATGGACGATACTGCCGCGGTGATTGATGCCCTGCGTGCGCGCTTTCCCGCCATTGAGGGGCCGCGCAAGGACGATATTTGCTACGCCACCCAAAATCGCCAGGACGCTGTTAAAACCCTGTCCGCCCAGGTGGATTTGGTGTTGGTTGTGGGCTCTCCCAATTCCTCCAACTCCAACCGCTTGCGGGAGCTGGCCGAGCGCAACGGCTGCAAGGCCTACCTCATCGACAGTGAGGCCGATATTCAACCCGAGTGGTTGCAGGATCAGCCCCGCATCGGCATCACTGCCGGTGCCTCGGCGCCAGAGGTGCTGGTGGCAGCGGTAGTAAGCCGCTTGCAGGAGCTGGGCGCCAAGCCCCCCTTGGAGCTGGATGGTCGGCCGGAAAATATCACCTTTTCTCTCCCCAAAGAGCTGCGCCTGGTCGAAATTGACTAGCCCGGACAGGGCTTGTCTGACGATGTCAGCCGCACTCTGCCGCCAACGCTGATGACCAGCCCGTAGCTGGTGGACAGTTCCGGGTGGCAGATTGTCACCGTACCAATCTGAAAAGCGCCGGAGATCGCCCGGGCACTGCCATCCGGTGTAAAGCTGATGTATTCCTTCACCCAGTAGTTCCCCTCAATTCTCACTCCCTGATGGGCTGGCACCTGACGGAGCAATTCTTCGCCGGTATCCCGCTCGCCACTGGCGTTGCTGTCAACAAAGATCTCGGCGCCGCCGTGCCAATCCCCGGAAGGGGCGCTGAGGGTGACGCGGCGGTCGCGCATGATCGCGCTGGCCCTGGCCGTATTGATGCTGTGAAACAGATCCCAGGCCGCAGTGCGCAGTCGGTATTTTTGAACCATACTGACTGATGAGGGAAGGACGAGGCCGCCAAGAATGCCGGCAACACTCAGCGTGGTGAGCAACTCAATTAGGGTATAGCCTGCGAGTTTCATCCTGGACTCCTTTCCGTGAGATGAATGCGTCTATGATTGAGGATAGGTGATTTTCAGTAGGTAGGCTGGGGGAATTACCGATTCTGACTCTATGTTTCAGAAATTAATGTGCAGTAGTGACATCAATATTGCGCGAAATTCTGATTTTTGACGACCGTTCAGGCTCACTTTGCGTACAGTGTCTTACAAATAATACTGATCGTTATTATGATCAGCCATCAACGGCGCTAGACAGGAATACGTGTGGTTTCGATTGTTCGACGACAGTCAGGATTTACTTTGATCGAGATATTGGTCGCTCTTGCCGTTGCTGCCATTCTGGCGACGGTGGCAGTGCCGCGGTTTTCAGATGCCCTGGCTAACGCCCGGGCCCGTGCCGACGTAAAATCCTTCGCTCAGTCGTTGAATACGGCCCGCTCCGAGGCTGTGGCGAGGGCCTCAACGGTTTTTGTTTCGGCGTCATCGAGCGCCTGGGCGGCGGGCTGGCAAAGCTGGCAGGACGTTGACGGCGACGGAGTGCGCGATAACGGGGAAACATTGAAGGAATATGCCGGGTTTGGCAGCGACGCCGCGCTGACCGGCGACCAGGGCGGCTCGGCGGTGACCACCCTGAGTTTTACCGCCAATGGCTTTCTCAATGCTGCGGCCCCCGTCGATTTCGCCTACCGCACCAGCCCGGCAGTGTGCAGCCGTGATAAAAATATTCGCGTCAGCCTGACTGGACAACTCACTGTCTCCCAGAGGGTTTGCCCATGAGCCTCGTTCGCTCCCCAGGAGTCCGCCGCCAGCGCGGTGTCACATTAATTGAAGTGTTGATAGCGGTGCTGATCACAGCGACAGGTGTGCTGGGGGCTGCCGCCTTGCAGCTGAATTCAGTCAAGTTTAATCAAGTGGCCAATTTTCGCTCCACGGCGGTCTTTCTCGCCAACGATATCACCGACCGTATGCGCGCCAACCGGGCCCTCGCACTGACCGGGCAATACGATCTTGCTATGGATGCTGACGCGCCCACGGGCAGCGCAATTCAGCAAATCGATTTGCAGGAGTGGCTGGCAGAGATTATCCAGCGCCTGCCGGCTGGGGACGGCGCGGTGGTAAGAAATGGCACCACCTTTACCGTTACTGTGGCGTGGGACGAAGGCCGCCTGAGCCAAACCCGGGAAGCCGGTGGCGGTGATACCCAGCAGTTTGTGTTTACCACGGAGCTGTGAGCATGGAGCGCAAGGGACAACAGGGTTTTGGCTTGGTCGAGCTGATGATTGCCATCACGCTGGGCCTGCTGTTGAGTGCGGCGGTGATACAGGTATTTCTGGCCAGCAACAGCAGCTCCAAGCTGCAGGAGTCCCTGGCCCAGGTGCAGGAAAACGCCCGTTTTGCGATGCGCTTTCTGGGTGAGGAAGTTCGCATGGCGGGGTATATGGGCTGTAATTCCATTGGCAATATTGCGGCCAATGTTATCGCCGTGCCCGCAGCAACGGTGGATTTTGGCCCGGCCACGGCGCTGGTGGGCGAGGACAATGTGGTGGCTGGCAATGCCCTGTCAGCAGTGGTGGGCAGCGATGTGCTCCATTTGAAACGCGCTTCCGATGATCCTATCCGGCTGACTGGCAACCTGGCGCCGAGTAACGCCAATATCCAGATTGAGGACAATAGCCTGGGCTTTGTCCAGGGGGACTATGTGATGGTCAGCGACTGCCTCAATGCCGACGTGTTTCGCATCACCAATAACCCGAAAACGACAGGCAAAGGTAATACCACGCTGACCCATGCAAACGGTCAGACCAACTCCGACAACCGGCTCAGCAAAATCTACGGACCCGATGCGGAAGTGTTTGGCTTCCAGAATCTGGATTTTTTTGTGCGTGACACCGGTCGCGACACCCCGGCCGGTAACCCCATTCATGGACTGTATATGCAGCGGTTGATGCAGGGTAGCGGCGGCGTGACCGCGGCGGCCATTGAATTGGTTGAAGGGGTTGAGACCATGCAGATCACCTATGGCGTGGACAATGATGGCGATCGTGGGGTTGACCAGTACCAGGCTGCCGGGGCGGTCGCCGATTGGAGTCGGGTGCTGAGTGTGCGCATTTCGCTGCAAATGGTCGGGCCAGAGGAGAACATTGTTGGAAAAAGCGGTAGCGCGACCGCCCAGGAGGTGCGCGATGCGAATGGCAACATGGTGGCCAACAACGATGGCCGGCTGCGGCAGGTGTTCACCAATGTGTTTGCGATCAGGAATAAGCTGCCATGAGAGTGTCCCATCGGGTTCATGCCTCCCAGCGCGGCGCGGCGTTGATTGTCAGCCTGGTGTTCATGCTGATCATCACCATTATCAGTGTGGCGTCGATGCAGTCAGCGACCCTGCAGGAACGAATGGCCGGGAATGCCAAAGATGAAAAGCTGGCCTTTCAGGCCGCAGAAGCGGCGTTGCGGGAGGCCGAGAGCCAGCTGTCCCAGGTGTCGGTTGGCCCTTTTACCGGGGCCAAGGGGCTTTATCGCAGTTGTCCGGATCCCGCCGATACCAGCACTGCCTGCAGTGAGCCCGATTGGCGGGTGAAGACATCGGTGGGCTGGCAGGTGCTGGCAAACGCCATCCCCGATGCCAGCCGGCAACCGGAATACATCATCGAAGAAATGACCAGCATCGCCGATGCTGACGCCGCCATTGATTCCGACCGGCCGGTATCGCTGGAGGGCTTTTATCGGGTGACCGCGCGGGGCTTTGGTGCCAGTGATCGCAGCATGGTGGTATTGAGCACAACCTTTAAGCGGGATGGTAACTAGTGCCCTGTTTCAATGAGTGCAACGCTGTCCACGAGGCCCGCGGGAGACGCCCGGCGTCAGGCTGCTGGGTTGCAGTCCTTGCCGATAGACCCACGATAGCCTGCGGACTGCGCCTTGTTTCGGGCCTGACTGTACATTCTGAATGCCAACGAACTTATGTTAAGGGACACTAGTGATGGCTGCCGTAGCGACGTTGAGACAAGGGTTGTTTTTGCCACTGACCCTGCTGCTTTTGGTGGGCCTTTTGCCCGGCATGGCTCTGGCCCAGGATTGCCTGACCACCGTCACCCGCACGGAAAAGATGGGTGACAAAAAGAAAGTCAGCACCGAGACATTTTCTAGCTTGCGCAACATCACTGGGGTCAAAGCCTACACCGTGCGCAAGAAAGCGAACTGCTCGGCTTCGTCGTTCATCTATTCGAGCAATAGCAATATCCTGACCATCGTCGCGGGTTGTCGTATCAGTAGCGTGGTGGTTGAGGGTAACAAGAAGGACTGCTCGGTCGACGAGGAAGATGAAAGCGGCATTGCCCAGGCGCCATTGTTTCTCACCCAATCGGCAACGCCAAACGTAATGTATATTCTCGATGACTCTGGGTCGATGCAGTTTGAGCTGATGCCTGACAGTATTATTCAGGCCAGCGCCCGATACGTGTTCCCGCGTGCAAGCGGGGTGTACGGCGGCGGGGATTATGACAACTATGTGCCCACGGTTGATGACGGCAGCTCCGACAGTGAGGATGCCCGGGCATTTAACGCCCGCAGCCGGTCGCCGCAGATTAATGCGGTTTACTATAATCCAAGCAAGACCTATCGCCCCTGGGTAAAGGCGGATGGCAGCAGTTATCCCAATGCCAATCCCAGTTGCGCCTTGCACAACCCTGAGCGCACAACCAACTCCTTTGATGCGTCTAAATGCCGTAACCTGACGGTGTCCAACAGCAATTACAACAGCAACCGCTGGTATACCTGTAACAGCAGTAATAGTTGCTCCTATACCACCAGTACCAAGAATTTCTGGCCCGCCACCTATTTTTGGTACAACGGCACCGGCGATAAGTGGAAGCGCTCCAGCTATGACAAGAAAGAGATTCGTCTGACCGGAACGTTTGTCGGTCAGGGGCGTGAAGACCGCGATGATTGCATCGCCTCTGACTTGGCAGTCTGCACCTATGCCGAGGAGATTCAGAATTTTGCCAACTGGTATACCTACTACCGCTCAAGAGTGCTGACGGCCCGCGCAGGAAGCGGCTTCGCCTTTGCCACTCAGGGGGCAGGACTGCGAGTGGGTTTCGGCAGTATCAACCAGGATAGCAGTACGGTGGATGGCACCAGCACAAAGGTGATTGTAAAAGGGGTGAGGTCGTTCACCGGTACCGATCGAAGCGACTTTTTCAAATCCTTATACGAGCGAACCATTCCCAATGAAGGAACCCCGTTGCGTCGGGCGCTAGAGGCGGCGGGCACCTACTATTCGCGCACGGACAACAAGGGACCATGGGGAAATACCCCCGGCACCGATGATAAAACGGAGCAGCTTGCCTGCCGCCGCAACTACACGGTACTGACAACGGACGGCTACTGGTCTGGTGACAGCGCCAGCGGTGACCGGGCCAAAAACAATGATGGCACCGATGGGCCCAGCCACTCCCGGCCTGCGGGCAGCGGTTACACCTACAAAGCGAAATCGCCCTTCACCGACAGTCGCAGTGACACCCTGGCTGATGTCGCCATGTATTACTGGAAAACCGATTTGCGCACTGATTTGGCGAATTTGGTGCCGGAGACCAAAACGAATCCGGCCTTCTGGCAGCACATGGTGACCTACGGTGTTGGCATTGGGGTCGGCGGCACGATCGACCCGGACACCGCCTTCAAGGCGATTGATAGTGGCGCGACCATTACCTGGCCAAACCCGACCAGTGCTGAGGTGAACAAGATTGACGACCTGGTGCACGCTGCGGTGAACGGCCGGGGCGGGTATTTCAGTGCGGCGGACCCGGATGAGTTTGCCAACGAGCTGTTCAAGGTCTTGCAGACCATTGCTGAGGAAAGCAAATCGTCGGCCTCGTCGGTGGCGGCAAACTCGACGCGACTCGACTCTGGTACCCTGGTATATCAGGCCAGCTTCAATAGTCTGGATTGGTCTGGTCGTATCCAGGCCTACTCACTAAATAACGACGGCAGCCTGAAAAACGTTGAGTGGGATACCAATAAAAATGGCATTCCAGCCGCCGGGTTGCGAAATATTTTTACCGGCGTGGGTGATGGCGAGAGCATCACCAAAGTTGCGAAAGACTTCAGTTTAGCTAACTGGAGCGCGCTGGATGCAAGTCAGCGAAGCGCTTTGCAAGATGGCGATAACGTGGATACCGGCAAGAATCGGCTGCAATGGTTGCGCGGTAATCAGTCGCTGGAGGGTGGCCAATTTCGCAAGCGTGTCGAGATACTGGGCGACATTGTTAACTCTGACCCCTTCTTTGTGGGTAATGTCGAGGACTTTGGTTATAAGAAATTACCCGGCACTGAAGGAAGTACGTACCTCACTTACTTGACTACCAAATCCAGCCGAACGCCGATGATTTATGTGGGCGCCAATGACGGTATGCTGCACGGCTTCGACGCTTCAACCGGTCAGGAAAAAATGGCCTACTTGCCCGCCGGGGTGTATGACAGTCTTGCGTCATTGACCGAGCCGGATTACGAGCATCAGTACTTTGTCGATGGCTCGCCTCGTGCGTTAGATGCTTACCTGGGTGGGGCGTGGAAGACCGTGCTGGTTGGCGCGACTGGCGCGGGTGGCCGTTCGGTATTCGCCTTGGACGTTACCAAGCCCTCGACAACGGGCGCCAGCTCATTGCTGTGGGAGTTTGCCACTGCCAGCAATGCCAGTAATAAATTAGGTGTCGCGATGAGCCAGCCGGTAATTGCTCGATTGTTGGCCGACGACAAATGGGTGGCGATTTTTGGCAATGGTTATGACTCGGGTGACACCGTGAAGTTGTTTGTGGTGGACCTGGCCAGCGGCACCTTGTTAAAGGCCATCGATACCGGGCTGACGGGTGAGGGCAATGGCCTGGGTACCCCGGTGCCTGTTGATGTCGATAACGACCGTATTACTGACTATATTTATGCCGGGGATTTGAAGGGCAACCTGTGGAAGTTTGACCTCACCGGCAAGACCCAGTCCAGCTGGAGCGTGGCATTTAAACAGGGAACGACACCGAAACCCTTGTATACCGTAGTTGATAGTGCGGGCAAGGGTCAGCCAATAACGTCGCGGCCGACGGTGGGTTTGCATCCGGCGGGTGGCTACATGGTGTATTTCGGGACCGGAAAATATTTTGAGACCGGTGATGCGGTGGTCCCTGCGAACCCGCCAATTCGTGATTTTTATGGTATTCGCGACAACGGCGCAGCTTTTACCGGGCGGGACAAGTTGCTGACTCAGACAGTGATTTTCGAGGGCAGTACCACCACCAAGAATGGTAGCACCAGTGCTGCACCTATTCGCGTAGTGAGCAACAATGGCGCTGGCGCGCCGCCGGACTACGGGTGGCATCTGGTGCTGTTACCCCCAAACAAAGTGGCCACCGGTGAGCGGGTGGTGTCGCAGCCCATTCTTCGTAACGGTCGCATCATCTTTGCCAGCATTATTCCCTCGAGCAATGTCTGCGGTTATGGTGGTAGCAGTTGGCTTATGGAACTGGATGCGATCAACGGCGGACGTCTTGCCGATCCGGTGCTGGACATCAACAACGACGGTAAAGTGGATTATCTCGATTTAGGCGCGGTCGGCAGCGACTATTGGCCAGCCAGCGGTGTAGGCAGTGAAGAGATGATCAAAACCCCGGGCATCGTTGGCGCGGGGGAGCTGGAATACAAATACACCTCGGGAAGCAGCGGGTCCATCGGGGTGATTACAGAAAGTGCAGGTGGCGAAGATGTGGCGGGGAGACAATCCTGGAGACAACTGCAGTGAGAGCCTGGTTGTGAGAGGCGGGCAACAAGGCATGAGTGCACGCGGCTTTACCCTGATGGAGCTGATGATCACCGTGGCCATTGTGGGCATTCTGGCTGGCATCGCCTACCCCAGTTACCTGGCACAGGTGGCTAAGGCCCGACGCAATGAAGCTACCAGTGCCTTGCTTGCCGGTGCCCAGGCGCTGGAGCGCTACTATTCCACCAACGGCCGTTATACCACCACCGCTGCCGGGAATACCCTGCCGTCGGTGTACCCCACCCAGGTGCCAGAGAGCGGCTCCGCCTATTACACCATTGCTCCCTCGGGCACACCCACCGCGAATACTTTCACCCTTCAGGCGACCCGGGCCGGCGCGATGAGTGGCGACGACTGCGGTAATTTCGCTTTGGATGAAACCGGGGCAATGTCCTTGAAAGGCAAGCCTGGCGGGTCGAGCAAGACCTTGGCAGACTGCTGGCGTCGCTGAGCACTTGCCTCTCTCCCTCCTGAATTGAGTAATAGTCTGCCGCTGGTCGGCTTAATGTGCCGTTAGTCGTAAACGCCGTGCTCGACTGCGCGGCCTCTGTATGCTGTCCGTAGCGAGTTTTTGCACAGGCAGAGGGCTGCATGAGACGTTCCAGCACGGGGTTTACCCTGATTGAAGTGATGATTACGGTGGCAATCATTGCCATTTTAATTGCCGTGGCAATGCCGGCCTATCGGGATCACGTGGTGCGCAGTAATCGCTCTGCGGCCGCCGCTTATGTGATGGAAGTTGCCGCGTTGCAGGAGCGCAACTTTCTCGACGAGCGGGCTTACGCAACGTCAATGAGTGATCTTGGCGCCTCGGTGCCGCCGGAAGTTAGTGCTCACTACACCATCACGACCTCTGCCAACAATGGCGCGACCCCTCCTAGCTACACCGTTTCTGCCGCGCCTTCTGGCAGTCAGGCCACCGATGATGATTGTGGCACCCTGACCCTCAATAGTCAGGGGGTGAAAGGGTATGCTTCGGGGGCGACCCGATGTTGGGATTGAGGCAGCGATCATCCACATCGGGCTACACCCTGCTGGAGTTGATGGTGACATTGGCTATTGTGGCCATTCTGGCGTCGGTTGCGGTGCCCTCCTTTACTGATTTTGTCCGATCCCAGCGTCTGCGCAGCGTGGCTGTCGATCTGAATTCCAGCTTGCAGCTTGCTCGCAGCGAAGCGGTCAAGCGAAACACAAATGTGACCGTTGCGCGTGGGGGAAGCAGCTGGGTCGACGGCTGGACTGTAGCGGTGGGCGGCACGACCTTGCGCAGCCAAGGCGCTGTCTCGGGCGTCAATATTACTGGCAGTGCGAATAGCTTTAATTTCCGTAGCAATGGTCGAATCGATAACACGGTTAACTTTGCGCTGGTGAGTGACGGCAACGCCAGCCTGGCGAAATGTTTGCGCGTTTCGCTCAGCGGCAGCAGCGTGGTAGACGATGGGGGTTGTTAATGACTAACAGAAATATTCAGTCAGGTTTCACCCTCATTGAAATTCTGGTCGCGCTAGTGGTCCTGCTAGTGGGAATGATGGGCGCTGCGGGTTTGATGGTCAGAACGGTGCAGCAGGAAGCGGAGGCCTATCAGCGTCTGCAGGCGCTCAATTTGTTGCAGGACATGGTTGATCGGATTAATGCAAACCGCGGTGTCGCCGCCTGCTATTCCTACGAGGCAAATGGTTCAACGTTGGGTTACGGCGTAACGTCCTTAACGAGCTGCACGCTCGGCGATGCGGCGCAGCAGAGTATTGCCAATACCGATCTTGCCGAGTGGAATGACCTTTTGCAGGGGAATTCTGAACAAATCGGCTCGGCAAAGGTGGGGGCGATGGTAGGGGCGAGAGGCTGCGTCAGGCAGATTAGCGCCGCTGACCAAACTTACCGCATTACGGTAGCCTGGCAGGGAATGGGCGAAACGGTAACGGCACCGGCGGCTAATCTGTGCGGAAAAGATTTGTATGGCGATGAGAAATTAAGACGCATTGTCAGTGCGGTAATTCGAATCGGAGACCTGTCGTGATGCGGTCGGAAGCGCTCAAGCGTCAGCGGGGCTTGTCTCTGCTCGAGTTGTTGGTCGCCATGTCATTGGGCGCATTTATGCTGCTCGGCATTATCAGCCTCGTTGCATCGGTGAGTTCAACTCGCACCGAGCTGGCCAATACCTCCGATCAAATCGAAAACGGCCGCTACGCCATTGAGGTATTTAATGAAGATGTGTCCTTGGCCGGTTTCTATGGCAATTATCATCCTGGTTTAGGCGCCGTCACCTACACCCAGCCTGATCCCTGCGTTACTACGGTCGCCAACCTGGGCTTTAATAGTGTGGCGGTCCCGGTGCAAATGCCGCTACCGGTCAACGGCTTTCCCTATGACAGTGCTACCTCAGCACCCGGCTTGACGGTCCCCACGTGCTTCAGTGCGCAGTGGAAGGATAAGTCTGAGATATTGATTGTGCGCCATGTTGACCCTAACTCGGTGGCAGTCACTGCAGCAAATATTCCGGCCGCTAATACGACTCCCTACTTACAAATATCCGGCTGTAATTTGGACTCGGTCAGTTTCCGTTTCAGCACGGACAGAACCGCGCTGGACATGCGTGAAAATGGCTGTACCACGTCTGCAGCGACGCTGTCGGAGGCTTGGCCTTATACCGTCCGGGCCTATTTCATCTCGCCGTGCAACGACTGCTCTGGTGGTGGCGACGGCATCGATAGCCTCAAGGTATATGAATACGCCGGCGGCAGTGGTGCCACACGTACTTTGGTGGAAAATGTTGAGGATATCCATTTTGAGTACGGCCTGGATTTGAATGGGGATGGGGGGCCGGATTGCTATGTGGCGAATCCGACGGTGGACACCAAGCCTGCCGCCTGCCCGGCGGGTGCCAGTTACGAGTGGGAGGCAACCGACAGCCTGAATTGGCAAAACGTGGTGTCGGTGCAAGTGAAAATGCTGGTGACGGGTGGTCAGTCCTCCGGGGTGAATGTCAACAACAAGACCTACAACCTCGGTCGCGAGGTGCTAGGCCCCTACAGCGACGGTATTCGGCGGCAGGTTTATTCCACCGTGATCATGTTGCCGAATGTCTCGGGAGTCAGAGAATGAACAGCGTTATGGGTAGCCGTCAGCAAGGGGTCGTGCTGATCGTCGTGCTGATCATGCTGGGGATCTTTAGCGTGATTGTGGCCAGCATGCTGACCTCATCCAATATCAATTTCAAAATTGCGGGCAATCAGCAGTACCGAGTGGAAGCCAAGTTTGCGGCCAGAAATGCGCTGGAAACGTATATTTCCAACCCGGCAAACTTCTCCCTGCCACTGCCGACGACCAACTCGAATATTCAAAGTGATTTTGATGGCGACGGAGTAGCCGATATGGTTGCGGTGGTCCCACCGCCAACCTGCTTGCGCATCGCACCCGTGCTGCGCTCTGAGTTGAGTTATCCAAAGGACAAAGAATGTATTCGGACAGCACAAGAAATTGATCCCAATATCTTTCGGGATGATGAAGGGACCGCGTCTGTAACAAACTCCGGCTGCGTCAAGATGACCTGGGACGTACAAGCCAATGTGACCGATTCTGTGACCGGGGCAAATCTCGAAATGCATCAGGGGGTGTATGTGAGAGCCGCCCTGGGAACAACCTGCATCTGAATGTAATGCGAACAGCGAAAACGCGCGCGAGGCAGATATGAGCACCTGTAGTCGAATTCTTAAAACAATCGCGATGGGCATCAGCTTTCTCGCGCTCACGAGCACGACGTCCTTTGCGGAGGATATCGACCTGTTTGTGGGTAACTCCCCCTCGGCCGAGACGCAAACCGTGCTTTTTGCCTGGCACACCAGCGGTAACGTCAACGCCAATGCGGTGCATGGTTGCGTCTATAGTGATAACGGCGGCGTTCCTTCCCTTGGGGCGACAACGGTGGGAGGTATGGAGCAATGTGCAATGGTCAATGCGCTGCTCTCGTTGAAGAACGACATAGATACGCTTGGTGCGTTGAAAGTGGGTTTGATGGTGTTCAACAAGAACAACCTGGATAACTACTTTCCCAATGGCACTAGTCTGGGAAATGGCAATAACGGTTGTGGTTACCTGATTATACCGCCGACTGAGCTGACCTCTACGGGTATCGATGCCTTTGTCGCAAAACTTAAAGCCATTGATAGTCGAGTGACGGCGAATGCCTCTGAAATGGGCGACATGATTTCCGAAAGCTGGGCGGCGTTGAACGGATTAGGGGCTTCTGCGTCTTGTTCAGGTGTCGATTACAGTAGCCTTGCCACACCAGGCGGATCGTGTCGTGATGCGGTAATGGTGTACATTGGCAACGCGACAGCAGCCAACGCCAGTGTAAAAGACGGTAACAACAACCCGAGTGGTGTGCTGTTTAACCAGTTAACCAGTGCCTTCGGCTATAGCGCCGGTTCGCAGAAGTACAATCACTACGCCGCTATTCGTAATATCACTGGCTTCAATAAGAATCCCGCCAACGATTACTGGGGTGATGAATGGGCTTACTTCATGCACAACGTGGATGTGGATGACAGCCCCCAGGCTGATCGTAATGTGACCACGTACTCTATCGCCGTTTACGACCCATCAGTGCAATCACAAGTAGCCGAGGAGCTGGTCTTTCTTGGTGAAATAGCCGATGTCGGTGGTGGTCGCCCCTTTCAAGTGACCGCATCAGATCATGCCAACCTCACCTCGATATTTCGTGAAATTTTTAATGAAGTGTTGGATGTAAACAGTGTTTTCTCTTCTGCCACGTTGCCGGTCAGTGCAAATACCCAGGGAACCTTCGAAAACCAGATTTATATCGCCATGTTTCGACCAAATCCATCGGGTGGTCCCCGTTGGCTGGGTAACGTCAAGCAGTTTCAGTTTGGAGTTGATAGCACTGGCGGGATTGTTCTGACCGATGCATTAAATCCCACGATAAATTCGCAATCAGTAGTCAACCCGATTACGGGTGGCCTTGTGGATAGCTCCCAAAGCTTCTGGACAACCAATTCGCCGACGAATCAAGCCCAATGGCCTGTGCAAGGATTCTGGAAGAATAGTCCTGAGGGTGACGGTTTCACCTTTGACGCGCCAGACGGTGATCTGGTGCAAAAGGGTGGGGTCGCACAGATGTTGCGGGTGGACTACCTGGCCAGTCAGTCTGCACGGCGCGTGTACACTTGCCCCTCTTCGGGTTGTGTGTCTAATGCCGCATTGAGTGAATTCAAAACCAGTAATAGCAATTTGGTGAGCGCCTTTGATGCGATCATCTCTTCAAGCTCCAGCGGGACGATGTCGACTATCACTGCAGGGAAACAGGCGCAAATTTCCGGTACGGCAGTGTGTAGTGGCAACGGTGGGAATCGGGCTTGCACCTATACCTACGGGTCTGGTTCTCCCACATTTACGTTTTCGACTTCGGAGGACAAGGTGATTCTTGGAAGCGGGATTGTTGGTAGTGGTAAATGCACCTCCTCCTCCCCTTGCTCAATCGAGTCAGCGAATGCCTCGAGCTTTACCGTAAAAATTGGTAACTCGGTGAGCCAGGGCACGACCACGTTCAGCAATGTGACGGTGACCAGGATTTCCAGTCGCATTAACGTGGCGAGTATTTCGCACGGTCTGACAACAGCCCAAGCTCTGCAAAATTGCTCGGTAAATGGTACCAACAGTGTTGCGACGTTATACAACGCATCATTGATCACCGGCACTTCGGTACCCACAAGCAGCTTTGTAAATGTCGATGCGAATAACTACACCGCTAGCCTTGGTACAGGTAAATACGTTTATGCCAGTTCGGCGGCGAATGTGCAGTGCTCGACCTCGACAAGTACCTTGAACAGCGCCAGTGTTATTAACTGGGTTCGCGGCCAGGATAACGCCGCCAACGAACAAATGCCGGGGCCGTGCTCCGATGGTAGCTGCTCGCTGAATGTTCGCGGCTCCATTCATGGCGACGTGCTGCATTCACGTCCTGCGGTCGTCAATTACGGTGGTAGCACCGGCGTAGTGGTTTTTTACGGCTCCAACGATGGCCTGTTCCGGGCTGTGAACGGTAATCGGACTGCAAATATCTCCAACACTGCCAATACTGTCTCTGTGCGGCCTGGCGGTGAGATGTGGAGTTTCGTGGCGCCGGAGTTCTTTTCCCAGTTTCCGCGGTTGTTTAATGACAGCCCCGCTATTCGTTTCCCGAACACGCCGGCCTCCTCAAGTGCCGAATATCGGAAGTATTTCTTCGACGGTACCACAACCTTCTTCCAGGATAGTCGCACTACCGGGGCAACGGCGGGTGATGTGTATCTTTACATGTCAGCCCGTCGAGGAGGCCGTTTACTCTATGCCATGGATGTCAGTGACCCGATGGCGCCCACAGTGATGTGGAAATTCACCACGGCTGAGTTACCAGAGCTGGGTTTCACCTGGTCTCAGCCGAAAGTGACCAAAATTGGAGGCCGTACTCGTCCGGTATTAATTTTTGGCGCCGGGTATTCGCCTGAGGAAGATGCTGACCCTGTGACGGCCAGTAATAGCATGGGGCGGGGCATTGTCATTCTGGATGGGATTACCGGCAAGATTGTCTGGGCTGCCCTGAACAGTTGTTCGTCGGTTCCCAGTGGCAGCTTCAGCACCTTGGCTAATGAGGGTGTGACGGGTACCTGCGTTAGTAACAGTGGCCTGACCAAGGCTTTCCCGGCCGATATCACCTTGCTTGACCGGGACGGAGATGGCTTTACCGACCGCCTGTATGCCGCTGATATCGGTGCCAATATATGGCGGGTGGATTTGGATCCGCTGAACAGCACCAATGCTTATTCGTCGCCGATGGCGACAACGCCGGCATCGCAGATCATTCTCACAAAATTCGCCACCTTGGGCGGCAGTGGCAACAATGCAAGGAAAATGCTGTATCCGCCGGATGTGGTGCCGACTGAGACCTTTGATATTGTGGTGGCGTCCACAGGTGACCGGGAGCACCCGCTGTTTAATTCATCGGCCACGGCAGGCACGGCGCACAACGTGCAGAACCGGTTTTACATGCTGCTGGACCCCAATGAAGGCGATTCCGCATCGGGCTTTACCGCTATTACCGAGGCGAATCTTCTGGACCAGACCACGCCCCAATGCTTTAACAACAGCGACCTCACCGGGAATGCGGTCAGTTGCGACAGCACTAACAGTACAACCTATTACTTCAATGGTAGCTTGTCCCCTTATATGGGCTATTACCTGAATTTCTCGACGTCTGAAAAGGGGGTTAATGCGCCGTTGACCGAGACGGGGATTGTGTACTTTGCGACCAACAAGCCCGACTCACCAGCTCCCGGTGCTTGTAGTAATGGTTTGGGTAGAGCCTTCGCATATAAGGTGGATATTCTGACCGGAACGGTCAACAAGACGGAGTATGCAGGTGGAGGCTTACCGCCGACTGCCATATCGGGGCTGGTAAAGCTTAATGGTGAGATTCGATACTTCTTGCTTGGGGGCGATGGCGAGTCGATCTTCAAGCCCAGTGAGGGTAGCCCGGTGACCAGCGGTCGCAAGCGGATGTTCTGGTATTACAAGTAGCTGGGATTTTGGGGCGCCTTCAGGCGCCCTTTTTCTTAGTCCAATTCGTATTTTTTCAACTTGTAGCGGAACTGCCGAAAGGTCACGCCTAGCGCATGGGCCGACTCGGTTTTATTCCACCGGTATTTCTCCAGGGCTTCGCTGATTATTTCTTTTTCGATCTCGGCCATATACTCCTCCAACCTGCCCAGCGCATTTTGCAGGTGGGGCTCGTTTACGGCGTCCTGGTTTGCTACCAGCGGTCTGGTATCGCTGGGTAGAGACAGGTCTTCGGCGGAGATGCTGCCGCCCTCACACAGCGTAGCGGCACGTTCGATAATATTTTCCAGCTCCCGCACGTTGCCGGGGAAGGGATAGCGCTCCAGCGCTTTTAGTGCTGACTCGCTCAGCACTGGCGCCTCCATTCCCCATTCGCGGCTGATTTTTTCCAAAATAAATTCGGACAGAATCGGGATGTCTGGTGTTCGATCTCGAAGGCTGGGAACCTGCAATTCAATCACGTTAATGCGGTAGAACAGATCGCTGCGAAAATGCTCGGCGGCCACTGCCCGGCTAAGGTCTTTGTGGGTGGCGCTAAGAATTCGCACATCCACGGGGATTTCCTGATTGGAGCCCACCCGGCGAATGGCCTTTTCCTGAATCGCCCGTAGCAGCTTAACCTGCATGTTGAGAGGGAGGTCGGCAACTTCGTCGAGGAACAGTGTGCCACCGTTCGCCGCTTCAAAAAGCCCTTCTTTGTGGTCATAGGCACCGGTAAAGCTGCCTTTGACGTGACCAAAAAACTCGCTTTCCACCAGTTCGCCCGGAATGGCGCCGCAGTTCACCGGCACAAAAGGCGCATCGCTCCGTGGGCCATTGGCGTGAATCAGGCGGGCGACCACTTCTTTGCCGCTACCGGATTCGCCACTGATATACACCGGTGCTTGGCTGCGGGCTAACTTGCCGATTTGATCGCGCAGGGTTTTGATGGCTTGGGTTTCGCCAAGCAGGCGCATTTGGTTGCCGGCATCAACAGCGCTCCGGCGGCTTTCCAGGCGCAGGGCCGATTTCACCAGGTTGCGCAGCTGTTCAACCGAAACGGGTTTATTGATGAAGTCGAAGGCGCCGCATTTAAGTGCCTCCACAGCCAGCTCCATGCTGCCAAAGGCCGTGAGCACCGCCACCGGCGCGGGGTTTTCGCAGGTTTGAATAAACTTAACGATGTCCATACCCGAGCCGTCGGGGAGCTTAATGTCGGTGAGACACAGACTGATATTTCCCTGCTGCAGCCGCTCCAGTGCCTCTGCTACGCTTGAGGCGGTAAGGGTGTGCAGCCCCATGCGACTGATGGTGATATCCAGAAGCTCCCGAATATCGGGTTCATCGTCAATAATCAAAACCTGAGTAGCGTGTTTATTCATTGTGTTTAGCTCGGCAGACCACTGCGTGACGGGTGGGAGAATTGCAGCCGAAAACAGCTGTCGGAGCCGCTGTCGCGGCGATAGTGAATGCTGATTTGATTCGCCAGACAAAGCTCCCTTGAAAGATAAAGGCCCAGTCCGGTACCTTTGCTTTCAGTGGTGAAAAAGGGTTCAAAAATCATATCCTCTTGCTCCGGCGCAATGCCGGGACCATTGTCAATAATATCTAGTACCACGGCATCGGAGCCGGGGTTATTACTAACGACAAAATTGAGCTCTGCTCTGCCGTGAAGTTGAGCGCCGTAGCGCGCCCCATTTTCGACGATGTTGGTGATGATTTGGCGGAGCTGGCTGGGGTCGACATTCACGTGATCATGACGGCATTTGTCGAGAATGTTGAGGCTCACTGACTCGCCATTGGTCGGCCGCCAGTCCGCGATAAAATCTGTGATCCACGCTTTGATACTGAACACCTCCGGTTGCGGAGCCTTGCCCCGCGACATTTCCAGTATGTTTTGAATGATGGCGTCCATACGGTGCGCGTTGGATTCGATGATGCGGGTAAAGCGGCGGTCGCCATCGTTCAATGCCTCGCTTTCGCCCAGCAGCTGAGCCGCGTGGCTGATGGCGCTGAGCGGGTTGCGGATCTCGTGGGCAATACTGGCGGTGAAGCGGCCGAGGGAGGCCAGCTTCATATTCTGGGCTCGCTGGCTGATTTTGCTGATGTTTTCAAGATACACCAGGTGATCGCTCTCAAGGTCGCGCATCGGGGCTACATTGGCGAAGACCTCCACTTTCCCTTCTCCCGCATTGAATAACATGCTGCCCTGGGATTCGGACTGCACGAGTGCGATCAGCTCCGGTGGGGCCAACTCGCCGGGCGACAGATGTGTGCTTTGGCGTCCGAGGAGTTCGGCCGCCGCCGCATTTAACAGCTTAATTTCTCCTTCACTCGATAGCAGCATGACGCCGGTTTGCATGCGCTGCACGATCATTTGATTGAGTTTCGATAGCCTTTCCAGGTCGTCCCGGCGCCGGTCAGCGAGGCTTTGGGTGCTCACAATTCTTACGCTGAGGTAGCGGATGGCCAGCGCGGTTGAGAAATAGGCAATGCCGGTGAGGCCCGCCACAACAAACTGTTGGGCGGGGACAGGGACTGCAAGGCTGTGAACGGCGACCTCGCCGAGGGCGGCGATGCTGGCCAGCGCGGCCAGTGCCAGGCTGAGCCGACCCGGCAGGGTGGCGCTGCTGACGCTAATGGTGACGAATATCAGCAGCTGAAGTCCGGAGTCAGAGCTGCCCGACGCGTAGGCGAGCAAGACCAGCGCAGCCACGTCGCACAGAAGCTCGGCAAAGACCTCGGTATAGCTGTAGTGTCGCGCAAAAAGGCTGTGGTAGACGGTAAGCGCAACGGAAACGGCCAGATAAACGGGCGATACCCAGGTGAAGAGCGCAGGTTCTGAGCTGCCTAGAATGGTGCCCTCAGGGGCGAAAAAAAACACCAGACACAGTGCGCTGGCAAGTATTTGCCGGTACCCGGCGTGAAAGCGCATCACTGCACGACGTTGGGCGATGTCCTGGTGGGGTGTGGAATCGCTGCTCATGATGATGTAGCGCGCCTTTGCATTATTGGTCTGATGGGCCGGTTTCAGTGGGACACTAGTGTATCTCGCAGATTAGGGGGATGCACCCGGCCATATTTGCTAGAATGGGCGATTCTGCTGATCCGGTACCCTGCCGGGCAGCGCGGTGGCAGGCGCAGCTTTTCACCTCCCAGATTGTAAACGGATAGTTAGCCGATGACTTCGCTTCGTATCGTAATGGCCCAGGTCAATCCGACGGTGGGTGATATTGCTGGAAATACAGACAAAATTATTGCTGCGGTAGAAAGCAGCCTTTCTCAATACTCGCCCGACCTGATTATGTTTCCCGAGCTGGTGGTTACTGGCTACCCGCCCGAGGACCTCCTGCTGCGCTCGAGTATCGCCCACCGCGTCGAGCGGGCGCTGCAGCGTATCGCTCCCCATTCGCAACACTGCTACCTGGTACTGGGCTACCCGCGTTATATCGATGGCAAACTCTACAACGCGGCGGGTGTGTTTTATGGCGGCCGCTTGGTCAATGAGTATTTTAAACAGTGTCTGCCAAACTACCGGGTATTCGACGAAAAACGCTATTTCCAGGAGGGTAAAGAGACCCTGGTGATGGATATTTGCGGCGTGCCGACGGCGATCAGTATCTGTGAGGATGTGTGGGAAGACGCGCCCACAAGTAAGGCCCGGGCAAAGGGCGCGCAACTGATGTTGAACCTCAGCGCCTCGCCATTCCACGCCGGCAAGCAAATTGAACGCGAGGCCTTGTTAGCCCAACGCGCCTGGCAGGGGCGTATGCCCGTGGTGTATTGCAATCTGGTGGGCGGCCAGGATGAACTTGTCTTTGATGGCGCCTCCATGGTGGTGTCTGCCGAGGGGGAATTGATTGCCCGCAGTCCAGCCTACGAAGAGAGTCTGCAGTGTGTCACGGCCCATTGGGATGGTGAACGGCTGCGCTTTGACGAGGGGCAGGTCACTGACTTGAAGCCGGTGATGGAGGATATTTACCAGACCCTCGTGTTAGGGGTTCGGGACTATGTCAATAAGAACGGTTTCAAGGGGGTTGTCTTAGGCCTGTCCGGTGGCATTGACTCCGGATTAACCCTGGCGATCGCCGTGGACGCTTTGGGTGCGGATCGAGTGGAAGCGGTCATGATGCCATTCCGCTATACCTCGTCGATGAGTATTGAGGATGCGGCTGCTCAGGCCAAGCTACTGGGGGTGGAGTACAAGGTGATGCCCATTGAGAGCATCTACGACAGCTTTATGGCTACCTTGAGCGATGAGTTTGCCGGGCTCCCGGTCGACAAAACCGAAGAGAACCTGCAGGCTCGGTGTCGCGGTGTGCTGTTGATGGCCATCTCTAACAAGAAAGGTTATCTGGTGTTAACCACCGGCAATAAGAGCGAAGTGGCGGTGGGTTATTCGACGCTGTACGGCGATATGGCCGGCGGCTTTGATGTACTGAAAGACGTGAGCAAGGTGCGGGTGTTTGAGCTGGCTCGCTACCGCAATACCTTGTCGCCAGCGATTCCCGAGCGGGTGATTACCCGGCCGCCTTCGGCGGAACTGGCGCCGGATCAGAAAGACGAAGACAGCTTGCCACCCTACAGCGTATTGGACCAGATTCTGGAGCGCTACATCGAGCGGGATGAAAGCGCTGAGACGATTATCGCTGCCGGATATCATCGGGAGACGGTGTACCACGTGCTGCGACTTGTTGATCTTAACGAGTATAAGCGTCGGCAGGCGCCGATAGGTACGCGTATCACCGAACGGGGCTTTGGCCGGGATCGGCGGTATCCGATTACGCAGAAATGGCCGATTGGCGATTGAGCTCTTGAACCTCAGGGGGTTGCTGGTGGGTATTGGTGCCTGCAGGGCCAGGCTCAGCATGCCCGAGTAAAGCACGTGCTTGCAGCCACTTCCGCAAGCCACTTCCGCAAACTGGGCAATGCTCGGAGCGACCAGGGCGCAGTAAACTCCGTCAACCAACAAAACCCGCCCCCAAAACGAAAAGTGGGCCTAACGGCCCACTTATTCGAGATTATTCTAATACTCTGCAATCACTCCTGATTGCGATTATCAAACCGCGGTGGCTCATAGCGGTCAATCAACCCCAGGGTCGCTTTGTTGATGATCGAACGCTCACCATCCAGCCCCACCTGGCTGACAAAGTTGCCGTTCTTGTCCAGGGACGGGTGGTCGGGGAAGTTTTGCCGCAACACCATCAGGGGCTGTTCGGCCAGATCCTTCATGCCCAGTAACAGGTAGGCCTGCACCATCACCGCCAGGGCGTCGGGCACGGCTTTGGTCTGGGGCATATTTTCGACTACGTAGCGGCCGCGGTTGGCGGCGGCGAGGTAGGCTTTGCGCTTGAAGTAGTAGTTGGCCACATTGATTTCATAGCGGGCCAGGCGGTTGCGCAGGTGGATCATCCGCGCCCGGGCATCGTCGGCGTAGGCGCTGTTGGGGAAGCGCTGCAGCAGTTGGCGGAAATCGTCAAAGGATTCGGTGGCGGCGCCGGGGTCGCGGGAGGTGGTGTCGGTGGTCAGGAAACGATCCAACAGGCCTTCGCCCTGGGTGTAGTTGGCCAGGCCGCGCATGTAGTAGGCGTAGTCGACGCTCTCATGGCGGGGGTGGAGGCGAATAAAACGGTCGGCGGCGGCGACGGCAGCTTCGTTGTCACCGCTGCGGTAGTGGGCATAAATGATTTCCAGCTGGGCCTGTTCGGCATAGGGGCCGAAAGGGAAGCGGCTTTCCAGCAATTGCAGGTTTTGCACAGCCAGTGAAAAGTTTTTGCTTTTGATGTAGCCTTGCGCCGTTTCGTAAAGCTCCCGCTCAGAACTCTCGGGCTTTTCCTGTTCGCCTGCGCAGCCAGCGACAATGGCGCTGAGCAGGAGAAGTGCGATGACCTTGAATACTGCTTTCATTTATTGTTTCCAAATAGCGGATGTGAACCCGGTACCCCGAGGGCCTGCTATTTAACCACAGCGACGGGGTGGTATAAAGAAGCCTATGGCGGATAACATTCAGCGGCAAGAGATCGTGCCCCCCACCCTGAGCGGCGCCCGTTTTGACCAGGCGGCCAGTGACTTGTTCCCGGAGTATTCCCGCTCTCGCCTCCAGTCTTGGATCAAGAGCGGTGAGCTGACGCTCAACGGCGGTTCCGCCCGGCCCAAGGACAAGGTGGCACCGGGAGATGAGCTGGGGCTGGACGCGACGCTCAAGCCCGAGGGCGACTGGCTGGCGGAATCGATCCCCCTCGATATCGTCTTTGAAGACGACGATATTCTGGTGCTCAACAAGCCCGCGGGCCTGGTGGTTCACCCCGGTGCGGGTAATCCGGCTGGCACCCTGCTTAATGCCCTATTGGCCCACAATCCGGGCCAGGAAAACCTGCCCCGGGCGGGCATCGTTCACCGCCTGGATCGGGAGACCAGCGGTCTGATGGTGGTGGCTAAGTCGTTGACTGCACACAGTAATCTGGTCGCTCAGCTGCAGGCCCGGGACGTTCACCGGGAATACGATGCCGTGGTGCTGGGGGTGCCCACCGGTGGCGGTACCGTCGATGAGCCCATCGGCCGTCATCCGCGCCAGCGAGTCAAAATGGCGGTGGCCCAGATTGGCGGCAAAGAGGCAATTACCCATTACCGGATGGTGAAGCGTTTTGCTCATCACTGTCACATACGCTGCTTCCTGGAAACCGGCCGCACCCACCAGATTCGGGTGCATATGGCCCATATCAATTACCCGCTGATTGGCGATCCACTGTATGCAGGCCGGCCCAAGCTGCCAAAAGGCGCCAGCGAGCGCCTGATTTCTGCGTTGCGCGAATTTCCCCGGCAGGCCCTGCATGCCCGCAAGCTGGAGCTCGAGCATCCAGTCACTGGCGATACCCTGAGTTGGGAGGTGCCGCTGCCCGATGACATGAAAGCACTACTGGCAATTCTGGCCGAAGAGGACCGGGGCTAGTGTTTCTCCACCCGGATTGGCCGGCACCTGGCAACATTAGGGCGGTATCCAGCCTGCGTTTGCCGCCTGGCGGGCAACCCGGTGTCGGCAGTGCGGGCTTTGGCGGATTTAATCTCGCCCAGCATGTGGGGGATGATTCTGCGGTGGTTGAGGACAATCGTCGCCAACTGCTGGCAGCCTGCGACGGTCTGAGGGACATTGCCTGGCTGAAGCAAGTGCACAGCACCCGCGTGATCGAGGTTGGCGCCATGGCCTGGCAGGAAACCGAGGCCGACGCCGCGGTCACCCAGCGGCCGGGTGTTGCATGCGCGATTATGACTGCAGACTGCCTGCCGGTGCTGCTGTGTAGTGTTGATGGCGATTGGGTTGGCGCTGCCCATGCGGGTTGGCGGGGTCTTTGTGAGGGTGTGCTCGCCAATACCGTCACGGCATTTTCGGGAGCGCCTGGGCAGCTGATGGCCTGGATCGGTCCCGGCATTTCCCAGCCCCATTTTGAAGTCGGCGCTGAGGTCCGCGAGGCGTTCTTGAACCGATTTGCCGGGCTGTCCGCCTCGGAAATGAGTCGGTATTTTCTTCCCTCTCCCCATCGCGATGGGCACTTTCTTGCTGACCTGTCGGGGTTGGCTGGCGCGCAGCTTCGTGCCCTGGGCCTGACCTGGGTCGGCGCAAGTGACTACTGCACCTTTCGCGATGACAAAATGCTGTATTCCTTCCGGCGAGACCATCGCTGCGGCCGTCAGGCAAGCTTGATTTACATCAAAGACTGATCAGTACAAGCCCCTATGCTGGTCGTGTCCTCTTGAAAACAACCGCCGAGCCCCCATTTTTAACAGCAAGATAAGGGCGGCGAGTGAGGCCTGCCCACGCGACACATTGGGGAGAAAATCCGATGCGAGTTGATCGTTTTACCAATTCCTTGCAGTCCGTCATCGCGGACGCCCAGAGCCTGGCGCTAGGCAAGGATCACCAGTACATAGAGCCTCAACACCTGCTGTTTGCCATGCTGAAGCAGCAGGGCGGCAGTGTTAAACCCTTGCTCAGTCAGGCCGCCGTTAACCTTCCCCTGCTGGAACAGCAATTGGCTGAAGCTCTGGACAAGCTGCCAACGGTGCAGGGCGCCAGCGGTGATGTTCACCTCTCCCAGAATTTGGGACGGGTATTCAACGTGGCTGACAAATTATCCCAGCAGCGCCAGGACAGCTATATTTCCAGCGAACTGGTCTTATTGGCCATGCTGGAGGTCGGTGGTGATCTTGGTGCTCTTTTGAAGCAGGCCGGGTTGGATAAGAAGCGCCTGGAAGCGGCAATCGAGAAAGTGCGCGGCGGTCAAAAGGTGCAAGACGCCGGTGCCGAGGAGGCCCGGCAAGCTTTGGAAAAATACACCATCGATCTTACCGAGCGGGCCGAGAGCGGCAAGCTCGACCCAGTGATTGGCCGGGACGACGAAATCCGTCGGACCATACAGGTGTTGCAGCGGCGCACCAAGAACAACCCGGTCCTGATCGGTGAGCCCGGGGTGGGTAAAACCGCGATTGTTGAGGGTCTGGCCCAGCGAATTATTAACGGTGAAGTGCCAGAGGGCCTGAAGGATAAGCGGGTATTATCCCTTGATTTAGGCGCCTTGCTCGCCGGCGCCAAATTCCGCGGCGATTTTGAAGAGCGCTTGAAGTCGGTTCTCAACGAGCTAGCCAAAGAAGAGGGCCGGGTCATCCTGTTTATCGACGAGCTGCATACCATGGTTGGTGCGGGAAAGGCAGACGGCGCGATGGATGCCGGCAATATGCTTAAGCCCGCCCTGGCTCGGGGTGAGCTCCACTGTGTGGGCGCGACCACCCTCGATGAGTACCGGCAGTACATTGAAAAGGATGCCGCCCTGGAGCGCCGCTTTCAAAAAGTGTTGGTGGATGAACCCTCCGAGGAAGATACCATCGCCATTTTGCGGGGCTTGAAAGAGCGCTACGAGGTCCATCATGGGGTCGATATTACGGACTCGGCGATTATCGCTGCTACCAAACTCTCCCAGCGCTATATCACCGATCGCCAGCTGCCGGATAAGGCCATCGACCTGATCGATGAGGCGGCCAGCCGGATACGGATGGAAATTGACTCTAAGCCCGAGGTCATGGACCGGCTGGAGCGCCGCCTTATTCAATTGAAAATCCAGCGTGAGGCGGTGAAGAAAGACGAAGACGAAAGCGCCAAAAAGCAGCTGGAAAAACTCAATAGCGATATTGAGAAAGTTGAGCGCGAGTATGCCGATCTGGAAGAGGTATGGAAGGCTGAAAAGGCGGCCTTGCAGGGCAGTGCCCAGATCAAAATTGAGTTGGAGCAGGCCAAGCTGGATCTGGATGCCGCCCGTCGGGCGGGTGATCTCACACGCATGTCTGAGCTGCAATATGGTGTGATCCCGGACCTGGAGAAGCGCCTGGCCTCCGCCGACGCAGCAGATCAGCCGGCACAGGCCCAGTTACTGCGCAATAAAGTGTCGGACGAGGAAGTGGCGGAAGTGGTGTCCCGCTGGACCGGGATTCCGATCAGCAAAATGCTCGAAGGCGAAAAGGACAAGCTGCTGCGCATGGAAGAGGCGCTTCACCAGCGTGTGGTGGGGCAAAACGAGGCGGTTGATGCCGTCTCCAATGCCGTGCGCCGCAGTCGTGCGGGGCTGAGCGACCCGAATCGTCCCAATGGCTCCTTCCTGTTTTTGGGGCCAACCGGTGTGGGCAAGACTGAGCTTTGCAAAGCACTCGCCATGTTCCTGTACGACAGCGAAGAGGCCATGGTGCGGATCGATATGTCCGAGTTTATGGAGAAGCACTCCGTTGCCCGGCTGATCGGCGCGCCTCCAGGGTATGTGGGTTATGAGGAGGGCGGTTATCTGACCGAGGCGGTTCGCCGCCGGCCATACTCTCTGTTGTTGCTGGACGAAGTCGAGAAAGCCCATCCGGATGTCTTCAACATTCTGTTGCAGGTGCTTGATGACGGCCGGCTCACTGATGGCCAGGGCCGCACCGTCGATTTCCGCAATACGGTGATTGTGATGACGTCCAACCTGGGGTCGGATGTCATTCAGGACATGACCCGAACTGGCAGCGAGTACACGGCGATTCGCGGCGCGGTGCTGGATGTGGTCTCAAGTCATTTCCGCCCGGAATTTATTAACCGGGTGGATGAGCTGGTGGTATTCGAGCCCCTGGGTAAAGATGCGGTGAAGGAAATTGCCGGTATTCAGTTGGCCATTCTCAACGGGCGATTGGCCGAGCGGGACTTGCGCTTGGAGGTGACCGAGGGCGCGTTGGCCCGTCTTGCCGAGGTGGGATTTGACCCGGTGTTTGGTGCGCGTCCGTTAAAACGGGCCATTCAGCAGCAATTTGAGAACCCGCTGGCGCAGAAAATTCTGCGGGGCGAGTTTCCGCCGGGAGCGACCATATCGGCGGAGGTCGACGGCGAAGGGCTCCGTTTCGCCCCCGTAACTCTGCAGTAATTTTCCTTCCTTTCGTCCCGGCGGCCCTCGCCGGGACATTTCCTCTCTTTTTTCTGATCTGTTCTCCGTCACTCGGTCGTAGCACTGGGAAGTTTGGTGCTGCGCCTGCCCTGTGCCGCATGCGACTTTTTGACCGTTGCATGATTGTCGGGGCTGGAAATTAACAATAAGCGGTAGCGCGGGTATCAAAACTGGCTCGAAATTTTTGTCGCAGGATCGGTGTGCTCTCTTCCCATTGTGGATGCACTAGGCTTGCCGACGCTCACAACTCGTTAGGGGGTTATATGGTTCCGTCTCGTCCGTTTTCGCCGCGGTCTCTGGCCGCTGCTTTGGTTACTGTTTCTGTCGCCGGTGGGGCTGTCAATGCGCTTGCCTCGAGTCATCGGGAGGCGCCATTTATTGCTGGCTCACCGAAAGTGGATGGCACCGACTTTTACATGTTTAGAAGCTACGAGCAGAATCGTGAAGGCTTTGTCACGATCATTGCTAACTACCAGCCACTTCAGGACGCCTACGGCGGACCGAACTATTTCACCCTCGATCCCAATGCCTTGTACGAAATTCATATCGACAACGACGGTGATGCGGAAGAAGACCTCACCTTTCAATTTCAATTCGACAACCAGTACGGGCAGGCGACGGCAGCCGGTTTGATCACTAACGGCGAGGTCGATACCGGGAATGGCGGCGTGCAGGTTCCTTTGGCGGCCGTGGGGCCAGGTTCAGGTAGCACTCCCGGCCTGCTCAACGTGGTCGAGACCTTCTCGGTGGCGCTGGTGACGGGTGATCGGCGCAGTGGGCAAAGCGCAGCGGTCACGGAAACTGGCTCGGGAGAGTCGACGTTCACCAAGCCGGTGGACAATATGGGTGAGAAGACCATTCCAGATTATGCGGGCTACGCCTCGCAGTTTGTCTACGACATCGACGTGCCTGGGTGTCAGGCATCCGGTGCAAGGATGTTTGTTGGTCAGCGTCGCGAAGGCTTTGTGGTAAACCTTGGCGAAGTGTTTGACCAAATCAACCTCAATCCCCTTGGCGCGCGGAATTCTCGCAGCAATACCATTGGCGACAAGAACGTGACGTCCCTCGCGCTTGAGCTGCCGATAAGCTGCCTGACCAGCGGCGACGATCCCGTGATTGGCGCATGGACAACCGCTAGCAAGCCACAGGGACGTATTTTAAATCCTGCTCCGGCGGGCGCCACGGCGAATGCCAATGGCAAAGGCCCTTCAGTAGAGCTGGGTGCCTGGACGCAGGTGTCGCGACTGGGCAACCCGCTGGTGAATGAAGTCGTCATTGGGATCACCGATAAAGACAAGTTCAACGCTTCTGAGCCCAAGGATGACGTCGGCAATTTTGCCCCCTACGTGCTGTATCCCACCCTGCCCGTGCTGGTAGAGGTGTTGTTTGATGTGCCGGCGCCCATGCCCGAAGGCGGCAGGACAGATCTGCTGGCCGTGTTTGTCACGGGTGTCACTACCGCAGAGACAGACACCCCAGCCAGTTTCAAATTTACCGCTCCGGCAAACCTGACCACGCCTGGCGAAATGCTGCGGCTGAACACGGCGATCGACCCTGTTCTGCCCGGCGGTGCAGGCTATAGCGATCTCGGATTTATCGGCTGTGATCTGGCGGGCTTCCCCAACGGGCGTCGAGTGACCGACGATGTCGTGGATATCGCGTTGACGGTTGCCGAGGGCGCACTGCTGGGAGAAAACGGTGTACAGACATGCAGTCTGGCGGGGTCTGAGCCCCAGGTGGTTAATCCCGGCGTGGTCGTGAATGATGGTGCGCTGCCCAACTTGGCCGACTTCCAAACCACGTTCCCCTATCTTGCGACACCCGTGCCAGGCTCACCGAATGAGTCTGCCGCAGCGGCCGTCACTGTATCGTCGAATTGAGAGGGGGAGGTATGCGCTCATTATCCAAGAGCTTGATCGTGGTCAGCGCGGCGCTGCTGTTAACAGCCTGCAACAATGACAGCAAATACGATGGTGGTAACCGGGGTGGCGAGGAATCGTCGGTTGCCGGTGGGGCGTTGTTAAATCAAGTCATTGCTCAAAGCCCCAACGATGACCCTGTCGCCATTAACGACCTGGAAATCCGCTCCGGTGGCGAAGACGACGCAGCCGATGCTGCGTTGAATTAGCACGTGGATTCGCGGCCCTTGTTGCGCTGGACTGTTTATCGTCGCACCGTAGAACTGCAGCATACCCGGCCGAGACTTGGGCGCTTGGGTTGCTGCCTTCTTTGGGGTGTATTGGTGAGCAGTCTCAGTGCTGCCCAACCGCCGATATCCCGCCCCGCCGACAGGGAGGTGGTGGTTATTCGCGTCGAGCAGGCCGAGGTTGTGCCTGGCTCAACTGCCTCCGCTTCTGCTCTCTTGGCCGCGTCGCGACGGGCGCTGGCGTCCTATCGCGAGTCGGCTGATCTGCGATATCTTGGGGATGCCCAGCGCTCCCTGCTTGCGATCTCAGCGGAGGAGCGCGATGGGTTTTTCTTCCTTTATCGCGCAGCGGTGCGACAGAGTTTGCATCAGTTTTCCTCGGCAGAAGAAGACTTGCGAAAAGCGGCGGCTTCGCCTGAGACCCGGCGTCAGGCGCGGTTGATGCAGTTTAATATTGCCTTCGTGCAGGGTCATTATGGCTCGGCAAGGGCGGCCTGCGACAGGCTCAGTACTGATACAGATCTTTACTCAGCAAGCTGTCACGCTCATCTTCGGGCGATAAATGACGGTGAGGGTGCTGCCGCCTTCAAGGATTTGAAGCAGGCCCTGGCCGGTGCGGGGCTGACGAAGCTGGATGATTCCCGCCAGTGGGCGGTGGCAACGTTGGCCGATATTGCCGAGCGCCACCAAGATTTGGCTGCGGCGGAAACCTACTGGCAATTGGCGCTCAATCTGGAGCCTGGGAATGTTTATAGCGCCAGCCGGTTGTGCGAGGTGCTGGTGCTTCGCAGCAAAGACGAGGCGGTGTTAGCGTTAACGGAGGGCAGGTTGTCCGTGGATAATATAGCTCTGTGCCGCGCAAAGGTGTTGTCCGGTCCGGAAGGTGCTGACTTGCTTGCAACCCTTGGCGATCGATTTGAAGAGGCGCGGTGGCGAGGAGAATTTTTGAACAAACGCGGCTACGCTGACTATCTATTGTTGGCAGATAAGAATCATGCCACTGCCCTGAAAATGGCCAGGGAAAATTGGCAATCTCAGCGGGAGCTTCCCGATGCCCGAGTGTTGCGCCGGGCCGAGGCGGCCAGGCCTTGATTAAATTCGTTGTCGTCGTACTGCTGCTCTGGTGCCAGTTCGGTTGGGCGCACAAGGCCAGCGACAGTTACCTCTATTTTGACGGAAGCTCACTGCGCCTGGATATTGCGCTGGTAGACATGCTGCGCCTGCAGAACATGGACCTGGATGGCGACGGTGCGCTGCGTTGGGGGGAGCTCACTGCCAGTCAGGCGGAATTTGCAGCGCGAGTTGAATCTGCTCTGTCACTTCGTTCTTCCCAATCTGGAGCGTGCGCGTTAGTCGCAGGGCTGAGCGGGATCAGTGAACACAGTGATGGCCCCTACAGCAGTTGGCGCCTGAGTTCCCCCTGCTTTGCGTCCCCCGGTGGCACGCTGCTACTGGAATATAACCTGCTGTTCGAACGCGACCCGCTGCACCGTCTGCTGTATAAACTGGCCGATGCCGAGGGGGAGCGTATCGGGGTATTGTCGCCGGAGCAGAACACGGTGTTCTTAACGGGTGGCGATCACTCCCTTTGGGCGACGGCGGGCAACTTTTTCTGGCAAGGGGTTATTCACCTCGTTGGTGGTTTCGACCATGTGCTGTTTCTGTTGGTACTGGTGCTGCCTGCCCTGAGCCGCAGCAGCGGCTTGCACACGCTGGGCCACACCATGAGGGAACTGGCATGGGTGGTCAGTGCCTTTACCCTGGCGCACAGTATTACGCTGGTAATGGCATCCATGGGCTGGGTCCGGTTTCCTATCGCTGTGGTGGAAACGGTCATTGCGATTTCCATCAGTATTGCGGCGGCATTAGCGTTCTGGCCCGCTCAGCATGTGCAGCGGTATTTGGCGTTCGGGTTTGGCTTGATCCACGGTTTTGGCTTTGCCAGTGTATTGGCGGATTTGCTGGCAGCGAGTAGTTTGCGGGTGGTTGCCCTGGCCAGTTTCAATATTGGTATTGAGGTGGGCCAGCTGGTTTTGGTGGCCTTGGCGCTTGCGCTGTTGTTCCCCCTGCGTGAGCAAAGCTGGTTTCAGCGTCTGTTGCCGGTGCAGCTGGTGTTAGCGGCCGGGGTGGGCGTAATGTGGGCCGTTGAGCGGGCAGGGGATTGGCTTTAAGCGCAGTGAATGCCGATGGCTTCTTGTGCCCGTTGTTTCTGCTCTGCCACTTCCTTCTCGTCGAGAAGACGTGCGGTGCCGTCGGGGTCGGTCACGCGAATGCGGGCGCCATTTTTCTGTAAGGTCAGTAAGTTGCTCTTCGCCTGGCTGCAAATGGCAGGGTCTTTCGGGGGCAGCACTTCCATCCGTTGTGGCGCGGCGTCGGCTTTGGCACCGTCGTCATTGCCAGCGCTGTCACCGCTGGAGGGATCGCTGACCACACTGGCGCCGCCGCGGGTTTCAATAAACTGGTATTGCCGTCCCAGCGGAGGTTGCTGGGTAAAGTGGGTTTCACCTGCGTCGTCCTTCCACCGGTAGTAGCCCTCTTTGCCAGCCAGGCTGCTCGGTGTCAAAAGCACCGTCGCACAAACAAACAGGCACAGAGTAGCAAAACTGCGGAAATGTGGGCGTTTCATATCGGTGAGGCTCTTCCAGGCTGTGGTCGGATTATGGCAGATTCGTCGCGCCGTTGAGAATGGTGGATATTACCGGGTTCGCGGCGCATCGTGGCATTTTCCTCGGGATTTTGTGTTGACATCTTGGGGCTCAGGCTAAAAAATAGCCGGTCTTCCCCAAGGGGGAAGCAATGGCTGTGTTCCGCGCCGTTTACCTACGGCCTCGTACAGAGTTCGGCACATCTCGTCGAACTGCTACTTAACGTAGTTCCATTCACTCTGCAGACACATGACCTGTGTTGCGAGATTGCCCGCTTCGCCTATCCCGCGAAGCAAAAGAAACGCCGCATGGCGGCATTTTTGGCATTTCGCCCGAGCTCCGGCCTCTGCCTGCTCGGTGGTAATGTGTTTCGTATCTTGTAGTGCCCAGCAGGCGCTCAGACCATGTCGGGTTCTGGCTGCGGTGTGCTTACAGATTTTTTTCGCAAAATGACTGAGGGACTTTCAGTGGAGTTGTTATCTGGCGGCGAAATGATCGCGCGCGCTCTGGAAGACGAAGGTGTTGAATTCATCTTCGGCTATCCGGGTGGGGCGGTTTTGCATATTTATGATGCCTTGTTTAATAAGTGCAAGGTGCCGCATATTCTCGTCCGTCACGAGCAGGCGGCCACCCATGCGGCAGATGGTTACGCTCGTGCTACCGGCAAGCCGGGTGTGGTGCTGGTGACCTCCGGCCCTGGTGCCACCAATGCCATTACCGGTATTGCCACGGCTTACATGGATTCCATTCCCATGGTGGTGCTGTCTGGCCAGGTCATGAGTCACCTGATCGGTGAGGATGCCTTCCAGGAAACCGACATGATGGGGATTTCGCGTCCCATCGTGAAACACAGCTTCCAGGTGAAGACCACCGCTGAGATTCCTGAAATCATCAAGAAGGCCTTCTATATTGCCAGCTCCGGTCGGCCCGGCCCGGTGGTAGTCGATCTGCCGAAAGATCTGACTAACCCCCACGACAAATTCGAGTACCACTACCCGAAGAAAGTCAAAATGCGGTCCTACACACCGGCTGCGAGAGGGCATTCGGGTCAGATTAAAAAGGCAGCGAGTTTGCTGCTGTCTGCCCGCCGTCCAGTGATTTATGCCGGTGGCGGCGTCATTCAGGGTAACGCTGCCAAGCAGTTGACCGACCTGGCCCGCACGCTGAACTTCCCGGTAACCAATACGCTGATGGGATTGGGGGCATACCCCGGCGATGACCGCCAGTTTTTGGGCATGTTGGGGATGCACGGTTTTTATGAGGCCAACAATGCCATGCATCACAGCGATGTGATTCTGGCAGTGGGGGCGCGGTTTGATGACCGGGTGACCAATACCACCTCGAAATTCTGTCCCGGTGCCAAGATCATTCATATTGATATCGATCCCGCGTCGATCTCCAAAACCATCGCGGCGGACGTGCCCATTGTCGGGCCGGTTGATGCTGTTCTGACAGATTTGATCAGTGTGGTGGCTGAGCTCCGCGCTCAGGACAGCTCGCTGCCAGACCAGGAAGCGTTATCCCACTGGTGGACACAAATTGATGAGTGGCGTGATCACCACGGCCTGTGGACCAAGCCGCGCTACGATCTGGATACCCCCCATATCAAACCGCAGCAGGTTATTGAGTCATTGTGGCGGGTGACCAAGGGCGAGGCCTACGTGACCTCGGACGTGGGTCAACACCAGATGTTTGCTGCCCAGTACTATCGCTTTAACCATCCACGTCGTTGGATTAACTCCGGTGGCCTGGGCACGATGGGCTTTGGTCTGCCGGCGGCAATGGGGGTCAAGCTGGCCTTCCCGGATGCGGACGTTGCCTGTGTGACGGGTGAAGGCAGTATCCAGATGAATATTCAGGAGCTGTCCACCTGCGCCCAGTACAAGATTCCGGTGAAAATTCTGAATCTGTACAACGGCTACTTGGGGATGGTGAAACAGTGGCAGGACATGCAGTACGAAGGTCGCTATTCCCAGAGCGTGTATGAAGATTCGCTGCCAGATTTCATCAAACTGACCGAAGCCTATCACCACGTTGGCATCAAGGTGACCCAGCTGTCTGATCTGGACGAAGCGATGAAAGAAGCCTTTGCCCGCAAGGACGAGTTGGTGTTCATGGATATCCATGTCGATCCCCATGAGCATGTGTATCCCATGCAGATTGCCCCTAACGGCAGCATGCGGGATATGTGGTTGAGCAAGACGGAGCGGACCTGATGCGGCGTATTATTTCGGTATTGTTGGAAAATGAACCCGGCGCCTTGTCTCGGGTGGTTGGCTTGTTCTCCCAGCGCGGGTACAACATCGAGACCTTGAATGTGGCGCCTACCGAGGACAAAACCCTGTCCCGGTTAACCCTGACCACTGTGGGTGACGATCACAAGATTGAGCAGATCACCAAGCACCTCAACCGGCTGGTCGATGTGGTGAAGTTGGTCGACCTGTCGGAAGGCGCCCACATTGAGCGGGAGCTGATGCTGGTGAAAGTGCGTGCGACCGGTGCCCAGCGGGCAGAGATCAAGCGCTGCACGGATATTTTTCGCGGCCAGATCGTGGATGTTGGCCCCAGCGTTTATACCATTCAGGTGACTGGTGCTGCCGACAAGCTGGACTCCTTTCTGGAGGCGGTTGGTGAAGCGGCCATTATGGAAGTGGTGCGCAGCGGGGTTTCCGGTATTGCCCGCGGGGAGAAGGTGCTCAGCTTGTAAGCTGAGCGTTTAATCTGCAATGGATTTATAGGGGCCTTTCGGCCCCTTTTTGTTGTTTGTGGGCTTGGGGCAGAGGTGCATTGTTTGGGCGTTTCTTGTTCCGATAGTCATTATTTCGCCCAGCTGGGCGAAACCGTTGCTATCACTAGACAAGCATTCCTGGCGGCCGTCAGCGCCAATCAACCAGGAAGCCAAAGAAAAAGAGGCCAAAAGCCCCTTTTAGAGAAAATCAAAATCGTCGCCGCAACAGCGGCACAAAACCTACCGGGTGCCGTATACCACCATTGTCTTACCCTTAACCTGCACCAGACCCTGCTCTTCAAGGGTCTTGAGCACCCGGCCAACCATCTCCCGCGAGCAGCCCACAATGCGGCCAATTTCCTGCCGGGTAATCTTGATCTGCATGCCGTCGGGGTGGGTCATTGCATCAGGCTGTTTGCACAGGTCGAGAAGTGTGCGAGCCACCCGGCCAGTCACGTCCAGAAAAGCGAGGTCGCCAACCTTGCGGGTGGTCAGACGCAGGCGCTTGGCCATTTGCCGACCCAGGGCGGCGAGGATGTCGGGGTATTGATCGCGCAGTTCGCGGAACTTGCTGTAGCTGATTTCGGCAATTTCGCATTCGGTGCGGCTTTTAACCCAGGCACTGCGGGTGGCGGGAATTTCCTCATCAAACACCCCCATCTCGCCGAAGAAATCGCCTTTGTTGAGATAGGCAACGATCATTTCGCGGCCTTCGTCATCTTCAATGATGACGGTCACGGAGCCGTCAATAATGTAGTAAAGCGCGTCGCTGTCATCGCCTGCGTAAATCAGGGTGCTTTTACTTGGATACCGACGCCGGTGGCACTGCTTCAGGAAATTGTCGAGATTAGGAATGTCGCGATTCAAAGTGTTGAACACAGGCGGTGTCTCTATGGCTAGCGAATTGTGTCGTTGTTATCCCTTCAAGTATGCCGTGCTTCGCCGGTAATGGCGAGCTTGAATACCGGTGCTGTGATAAGCTGCCCATTTTGTTACAGCATCTCGGGGACGTAATGAAGGCTACAGTGAAGTGGGTTGATGGGGCAATGTTTCTGGGCGAGTCAGGCAGCGGCCATGCTGTTGTGATGGATGGTCCAGAAGACCACGGCGGTCGTAATATGGGTATTCGGCCGATGGAAATGTTGCTGATTGGGATGGGCGGCTGCGCCTCCTTTGATGTGATGAGCATGCTGAAAAAGTCCCGCCAGGAGGTGGTGGATTGTCGCTGCGAGCTGGCCGCAACCCGCGCCGATGCCGTGCCCGCTGTGTTCACGGAAATTCATCTCACCTTTGTGGTAACTGGCAAAGCCCTGAAAGAAAATCATGTGAAGCGGGCGGTGGAGCTGTCTGCCGAGAAGTACTGCTCCGCTTCGATCATGATGGAAAAGGCCGGTGTTAAAGTCAGTCATAGTTTCGAGATTGTTGAGGTGGTGTAAATGAGTTCTCCTCGCCCCCCGGCCCACGGTGGTATGCGTCATGTGGCACTCTTTGTTGCGGAGTTCGACAAGACGCTGTGGTTTTATCGCGATCTGATGGGGATGGCGGTGGAATGGCAGCCGGATGAGGACAATGTCTATTTGTGTTCCGGCAGCGATAATCTGGCCTTGCACCGCTACCGCGGCGAGGCCCGGCCCATTGCGGGTCAGCGTCTCGACCACATTGGTTTTGTGTTAAAAGCAGCGGCAGATGTCGATGCGTGGCACGATTTTTTGCTGGCGCACGATGTTGAGGTGACGGCGGCGCCACGTACTCATCGCGATGGCGCGCGCAGTTTTTACTGCCTGGACCCCGACGGCAATATGGTGCAATTAATCCACCATCCGCCGATTGCCGATAAATTCTGAGGGGTCACCCGCCCGAATTCAGATTCGGTAGGTGGTGCTGGTCATCACCTTCGACATCAAGGTCATCACCCGTTTAACCGGTCTGGGAAAGACCTGTCCGCCCGCCGCCAGGGCCTTGCCCGCATGGTCTGCTTCGTCTTCCAACATCTGGCTCAGAATTGCGCGGCTTTTCTCGTCGTCCGCTGGAATTTCCTCCAGGTGCTCTCGCAAGTGTTGGCACACCTGATCTTCAGTGGCGGCAACAAATCCCAGGCTAATGCGGTCGCCAGCGGCGCCTGCGACGGCGCCAATGGTGAAGGAGGCCGCGTAAAACAGCGGGTTGAGGACGCTAGTATTGGCGCCTAATTCGTGCAGCCGGGTTTCGCACCAGGCCAGGTGATCAACTTCCTCGACGGCGGACTGGGCCATGGCCTGTTTGACGTCGGGTGATCTGGCGGTCAGCGCCTGACCCTGATAGAGCGCTTGGGCACATACCTCGCCGGTGTGGTTGATGCGCATCAGGCCAGCGATATGGCGCCGTTGCTGTTGATCGGCGGTTGATTCCCGGCCGGAAGGGGTCGCTCTGGCGGCTCTGGCGCTGCCTTTGATTAAGGTTTTCAGGCTGCGGTCGGCGCCGATTAGCGCCTGATCCAAGAATGAAAATTGTCTGCTCATAACTCCTCCCGTCAGCCGGTCCAGTATAACCGATCAGGGAGTGTCCAGTTCGATATCTGTCCAGCGATTTATCGCCTCCTCCAGCTCCCACATGCGCAGTGGCTTGATCAAGTGAAGGTCCATCCCGGCTTGCAGATAAATATCGCGTTGCTCGTCCAGCGCATTTGCGGTCAGGCCAAAGATCGGGGTGTGGATGGTGCGTTGGTCTCGCTCAAAGCCGCGAATGAGCCGAGTGGCTTCTACGCCATCCATGATCGGCATTTCGATATCCATAAACACCAGATCGAAGTCCTTGCGCATATAGGTGCTGACGGCTTGCTGACCATTATCGACCAGGGTCACCTCAATGCCGAGCTTGGCGAGCATCCCGGTCAGTACCTGGGCGTTGGTGGGGTTGTCCTCTGCAACCAGACACTGCAACTTGGCGCCCCGCTTGGGCTGGGGTTTGTTCAGGTGCTTGCTCGCGTCAAAGTGCAGCTCTGTCGACAGGGCACTACGCAGGGCGGTACCGCTAACGGGTTTGGCCAGCACCCGACGAACCCCGGCATTTGCCAGCGCACTCTTTTCCAGGTGGATATTGCTGTGGGCCAACAGCATGATCAGTGGCAGTTGATTGGCGTCCAGTTCGTTGGAGAGGCGCTGGGCAAAGGTCAGGCCGTCGGCACTGGCCAGGTTGTAATCCAGCAGCAAAATATCAATGGGTTGGTGAATGACGATCTGGTTCCGGATTTGGGCCAGTGCCGCCTGAGCAGACTGGGCCGCGAAGACCTCCATGCCCCAGTGCTGGCAATGTTTGCAGATAACGTCGCAAAAGGTCTGATTGTTGTCGACCACCAGAATCCGTCTGTTTTGCAGCTCCGGCAGGCGGCTAGTGCTTGCTTTGGTCTCCGGGGCAAGGCCCAGAAACAGGCTGAAATACAGGCTGTTCACCCCCTGGGTGCTGGATCTGGCGTTGACCCGGCCGCCCATCAGCTGAACCAGCTGACCGATAATGGCGAAGCGGGGGTTGATGCGGCTGTCTTCACCAGTATTACTGTGGTTGAGCACATTGCGTTCTTTTTGGGTGAAGGGGCGGCCGAGGTGGCTTATTTCAAAGTCGATCTGTTCGATGCTGGTTTCCCCGGGGCTCACGCGCAGCAAAATGTGGCCCGACTCACTGTGGTCCAGGGCGCTGTTCATGGCATGGCTGATCAGCTGTTTAATCCGGGAGGGGTCGCCTAATACCCGTTCGCGTAGTTCGGGGGCGATATCGCAAATAAGATCGAGGCTGCGTTCCGCGGCGATATTCTTGAAGCCCGACAGTGTCTCGTCGATCAATTCGGGAAGGTGAATAACCTGTTGCTTGAGCTCGACATCGTTTTCATTAAAGCGGGCGCTCTGACCCGCCTCTTCGAGCAACTGAACCAACTCCTGACTGGCGCGCTGCAGGGTGTGGAGGTAGTCCCGCTGATTGTCACTGATCTGGGTCTCTTCCAGCAGCTCTGACGCGCCGAGCATCGCGCTGACCGGGGTGCGAATATCGTGGGTAATACGCGCGACAATATCGGTTTTTGCCCGGCTTACTTCCCCGAGAACGGCAATCCGCTGGGTTTCTTCAGACTGCTGACGTTGGCGTTCCCGGTGTCGGGCTAGCACCAGCGCGGTGTGCACCAGGGCGGCTCCCGTGGCGCTGGCCATGAGGAAAAAATTGATGGTATCGAGACTGACGAGCTCACCCCGGTAAGCTAGCAGGCCAATGACGTATACCAGGGTGATGGCGACCCGGGTGGCCAGGTAGCAGAGGGTCATGCGGCTGTAGCTGACCAAAAAGCTGGTCAGTGCGGTTAATGCCAGGCTGATGGCGGTGATAGGAAGAACGGTGATGACAACCAGGTTGGCAATGCGCCCACCGAGCAGCAGGAGCGCAGCCAGGGCCACCAGGTTCAAGCCGATCAGGCCGTGCAGCAGCTGCGGCCATCGGCTGGGGCGGTCCTGTCGGTACAAGGGGAAAAGCAGGGCGTAGCTGATTTCGCAGAGGGCCAGCAACAAACACAGCAAGGTCATGCTGGTGTCTTGCCAGGGCGGCAGCAGGCCTTGGGCCTCGCCGATGTACCCCCAGGCCAGGCAGTGGTAAAGGATGAGCAGTAAACAGTGGGCGCTTAACGCGGCGAACAGGCCATCGCGAAAAAGCAGTGTTCTAACACCGGTGAAAACAATAACCGCCAGCAAAATGCCCATGAAAATCGCCGTGGTAATTTCCTGGTTGCTCACCTTGCTGATCAGGCTGGCGTAATCGTAAAGCTTGATGGCAAATTGCTGTTCTACCGGGCTGCTGAGGCGAAGATGAAAGGTGGCTGTTTCGCCGGCGGAGGTCTTCAGGGTGTACAAGCGCAGGCTGCGCTTTACCTGCCGGCCCGGCAGCTCGGTTTGCGGAAGCTGCTGGCCGTCGCGATAGAGTTCGGTGTCCGATAATCCGGCCGGGAGAATTTGCAGAATATGCAGTGCGGGTTCGGCGCTGCGATTGTGAAGTGTAAAACGCAGCCACAACACATTGCCGGGCTTGGTGAGGGTGAGGTCGCCCTGCTCGGCGGGACGAAAACGACCGGCTATCGGTGGGCGGACAACCTGGTTAATGCCGAGTTCGTGATTTGGGTCGTTGAGAATATCGGTGAAGTCGGTGAGTGAACGATCCTCATAGCCCTCGTCCAAGATGAATACCGGGGCGGCCTGAGCGGCAACCGACATCAACAGAATAACCAGGGCGCTTAGCCACAGTCGCCAGCGCCCTGCCGCAGGGTTATTCCCTGGCAATGGCGCGGTAAGCGATGTCGGTGCGGTAGAAGGCATCGCGCCACTTTATCTGCTCGACAATCTGATAGGCAAGCTGTTGTGCGCCCGAGACAGTGTCGCCCATCGCGGTGGCGCACAACACGCGGCCGCCGTTGGTACACAGCTTGCCGTCATCGAGGGAGGTGCCAGCGTGAAACACCTTGCTGTCGGCGGTCTCGGTCGGGATGCCCGTAATTTCATCACCTTTGCGATAGCTGCCTGGATAGCCGCCGGCCGCCAAGACCACACCGACTGCGGGGCGCGGATCCCACTGGGCATTCGCGCTGTCCAGCTTACCTTGCAGGGCCGCCTGGCACAGTTCGACCAGATCGGACTGCAGTCGCAGCATGATCGGCTGGGTTTCCGGGTCACCAAAACGACAGTTGTACTCAATGACCTTCGGCGCGCCACTGTCGTCGATCATCAGCCCGGCATAGAGAAAGCCGGTGTAGTCGTTGCCTTCCGCGGCCATGCCTTCGACGGTGGGTTTGATGACCTCATCCATGACCCGCTGATGGACGGCATCAGTCACCACCGGTGCGGGGGAGTAGGCGCCCATGCCACCGGTGTTGGGGCCGGTGTCGCCATCGCCGACCCGTTTGTGGTCCTGGCTGGTCGCCATTGGCAGAATGTTTTTGCCATCCACCATGACGATAAAGCTGGCTTCTTCGCCGGTCAGGAACTCTTCAATCACCACCCGACATCCGGCGTCACCAAAGGCGTTGCCAGAGAGCATATCGCGCACGGCGTCTTCAGCCTGCGCCAGTGTTTCGGCGACGATGACGCCTTTACCCGCTGCCAGACCGTCGGCCTTTACCACAATGGGGGCGCCTTGCTCGCGCAGGTAGGCAAGGGCAGGCTCCACCTCGGTGAAGTTTTGATAGGCCGCGGTGGGAATCTGATGACGCGCAAGAAAATCCTTGGTGAAGGCCTTCGAACCCTCCAGCTGAGCCGCGCCCTTGCTGGGGCCGAAGCAGGGCAGGTTGCGCGCCTGGAAGAAGTCGACCACACCCTCAACCAACGGCGCCTCCGGGCCAACAATGGTTAGGCCGACGTTGTTGTTCTCGGCAAAATCCGCCAACGCATTGAAATCGTTCACCGCGATGGCGACATTTTCGATGCTAGCGTCCAGCGCCGTGCCCGCGTTGCCGGGTGCGACAAATACGGTGTCGACTTGTGGCGATTGGGCGGCTTTCCAGGCCAGGGCGTGCTCGCGGCCGCCGTTTCCGATGATGAGGATATTCATAGTGATGCTAGACGCGGGACGGGAGACGGGAGACGCAAGGGCGGTCTCAAGGTTCCAGCATTGGCGTCTTTAAGCTCCTTTACTGTGTGTCGGTCGAGATGGGAAAGGAGCACACAGGAAAAGCGTCTCCCGTCTCCCGTCCAGCCTCTTGCGTATTAATGTCTAAAATGCCGCATGCCGGTGAAGACCATCGCCATGCCGTGCTCGTCGGCGGCGGCGATCACCTCTTCGTCCCGGATCGAACCGCCGGGTTGAATCACGCAGCTAATGCCATTTTTGGCGGCGTTGTCGATACCGTCGCGGAAGGGGAAGAAGGCGTCGGAGGCCATCACTGCGCCCTCTACCTGCAGACCCGCGTGTTCTGCCTTGATAGCGGCGATACGGGCGGAGTTCACGCGGCTCATCTGGCCGGCGCCCACGCCGATGGTCTGGCGATTTTTGGCGTAGACAATGGCGTTGGATTTCACAAACTTGGCCACTTTCCAGGCAAACACCAGGTCGTTGATTTCATCTTCGGTGGGTTGGCGTTTGGTAACCACTTTCAGGTCGCCTGCGGTGATCATGCCCAGATCACGGTCCTGTACCAATAGACCGCCATTGACCCGTTTGTAGTCCAGGGCGGGCAGGCTTTGGTCCCACTGACCGCAGGCCAGCAAGCGCACGTTCTTTTTCTCGGCGACCACGGCCTGGGCCTCGGCGCTGACGGTGGGCGCAATGATCACTTCAACAAACTGGCGGTCGCAGATGGCCTTGGCGGTATCGGCGTCTAACTCTCTGTTGAAGGCGATAATGCCGCCGAAAGCAGACTCGGTGTCAGTGGCAAAGGCCAGGTCGTAGGCTTCGCGAATGCCGTTCAGTGACACAGCAACGCCGCAGGGGTTGGCGTGCTTGACGATGACGCAGGCGGGTTTAACGAAGGATTTCACACATTCCAGCGCCGCATCGGTATCGGCGATGTTGTTGTAGGACAGCTCCTTGCCCTGCAGCTGGGTGGCGGTGGCAATAGACGCCTCGGCGGGGTGGCGCTCCACATAGAATGCGGAATCCTGGTGGGGGTTCTCGCCGTAGCGCATTTCCTGCGCCTTGACGAACTGGCTGTTGAAGGTGCGCGGAAACTTGTCGCTGCCGCCGGGCACCAGGCGACCAAAGTAATTGGCGATGGCGCCATCGTAGGCCGCGGTGTGCTCGTAGGCCTTGATCGCCAGATCAAAGCGGGTGGCATGGCTGGTGCTGCCATTGTTGCTGCGCATTTCGTCGAGAATACGGGGGTAGTCATCGGCATTGACGACAATGGCCACGTCACGGTGGTTCTTGGCGGCGGCCCGCACCATGGTAGGACCGCCGATGTCGATATTCTCAATCGCGTCTTCCAGGCGGCAGTTTTCCTTGGCAACAGTGGCCTCGAAGGGGTAGAGGTTAACAACCACCATATCGATGGCGTCGATGCCGTGCTCGCCCATGATGGCATCGTCGGTGCCGCGACGGCCGAGGATGCCGCCGTGCACTTTCGGGTGCAGGGTTTTGACCCGGCCGTCCATCATTTCCGGGAAGCCGGTGTAGTCAGAGACTTCGGTGACCGGCACGCTGTTTTCCTGCAGCAGGCGGAAGGTGCCACCGGTAGAAAGGAGGGCGACACCCATTTCGGTCAGTTCCCGGGCAAAGTCGACGATGCCGGATTTATCTGACACGCTGATGAGGGCGCGTTTTACTGGACGGGCTGATTGCTCGGTAGTCATGCCTTGATGCTTTTCCCTTTAAATTGAGAGGTCAAAATCCGCCGACGAGGGATTTAGAGGAGGTCGTATTGCTTGAGCTTCTTGCGCAGTGTGCCCCGGTTCAAGCCCAGTAATTGGGAGGCTCGGGTCTGGTTGTTGCGCGTGTATTTCATCACTTCTTCAAGCAAGGGGGCTTCCACCTCGCTGAGAACCATGTTGTAGACGTCGCAAACGTCCTGACCGTCGAGGCTGGACAAGTAAGTGTTCAGGGCAATGGCGACGCTATCGCGAAGCGTTTTTGCCTTGGCTAGATCATCGTTACCGGAGTCGGGGCTGGCGCCGTTAACCACAGTTTCAATGGCGTTCAAATTCATGCTGCTGCTTCCTGTAAGGTTTGCGCGTGCTGTTCAAAAAACTGTTGCACAGCATCTCGTTGTCCATGGGCGGAGTCTAAGGTGTTAAACAGACTTCTAAATTCGGCGTAGTCGCCGAGGTGCTGCAGATACCAGGCGCAGTGTTTGCGCGCTATCCGCAGGCCCTGATATTCACCATAAAACTGGTGGAGTTCGCTGAGGTGTCTCAGCAATGTGCGTTCTACTTCTTCGAGGCTAACGTGGGTCGAGACGGCGCCCGTCGCTAGATACTCGTTGATTTCCCTGAACAGCCAGGGGCGCCCCTGGGCACCACGACCGATCATCACCCCATCGGCACCGGTTTGGGCCAACACCTGGGCGGCCTTTTGCGGTGAATCGATGTCCCCGTTGGCCAGCACAGGAATGCTGACGGCCTGCTTTATTGTGGCGATGGTGTCGTATTCAGCGCTGCCTTTGAAACGGCAGGCCCGGGTGCGGCCATGTACTGCCAGTGACGCGATGCCACAGTCCTGGGCGAGTTTTGCAATTTCCACGCCGTTTCGCTGGTCTGGTGACGCGCCAGTGCGGATTTTCAGGGTCACCGGCACGTTAACCGCTGACACCACCGCACGCAAAATCTGCTCCACCAGCTCGGGGTCTTGCAGCAGGGCGGATCCCGCTGCCTTTTTACACACTTTCTTTGCCGGGCATCCCATATTGATATCAATGATATCGGCACCCAGCGACTCACAGCCGCGGGCGGCGTCTGCCATCATCTCGGGGTCGGCACCGGCAATTTGCACTGCATTGATGTCACCTTTGGCCTGGGCCAGGCGCAGATGACTTTTGCGGGTGTGCCACAGCTGGCGGTCACTGATTAACATCTCGGCGACGGCCAAACCCGCACCAAACTCACGACACAACTGACGAAAGGGGAGATCCGTGGTGCCCGCCATCGGCGCCAAAACGGCGACAGAGGGCAAGCTGTAGGGACCAATTTTGATCATGGATCAATGCCCTGTGCAGTTCGGTGAGTGGAAAAAAGCGGGTCGCTATAATACTTGTTCAGCGTCGACTTCGGAAGACTTGCGCTCAGAAAATAACCAGTTATCGGGCGCGATTTTGGCCCTTGCCGGGGAGGAGGTCGAGCTGGTAATTCACCGCCTGGGGCCCGGGGTCGCGGATCTCCATCACCACATGAATGGGCTGGTGGGCGGCGAGGTTGCTGAGGCGGCCAAGTTCGCCGGTCAGGTATTCCCTGGGTTGAAATATACGGCTGGCCAGGGTGCGACCGCCGAGATCGCTAAAGCGCAGGTAGAGGGCGGGAAATTCGCTGCTGGTCTCGCTGTTGTTCACCAGTAGCGTATCAATGACCAGGGCTCCGTCCCGCTCCGGGTGCTTTCGCACCACCAGCTTGTTGGCGCTGATGGCGCCCAGCTGGCTGCCCTCGGCGGCGTTGGCTGCCCGGCACTCCATCTGCCAGCGCTCACAGAAAGTCAGCACTTGTTTGGCAAACGGGCCGCCGAGCAGCGCGGGCATTTGCCACCAGGCAATTTGCCAGAGCAGCAAGGCAACAGGAAACAGGCAGGCGAAAATCCAGGGCCAGCGGCGAGGTTTGGTGGGGGGAAGGTGATGCTCAAAGTCGTGGCCGACGGTGCTGAGTGAGTCCAGCAGGCTGAGCGGGTCGCGCTCTTCTACCTCGTCCTGCTGGTTTGCCGCTTGGGTGTCGGTGAAGTGGAAGCTGCCCTGCTCACCCGTGTCGGGGGCAGGGGCAAAGTCGGTTTCGGTCAGGGGCTCGCCGTCAAGGGCATTGAAAATCTGCCGGCAACGGCCGCATTGCACAATCGCACTGGCGGCCTGTAGCTGTGCTTCGCTCACCCGAAATCGGGTTGCGCAGGCGGGGCATTGGGCGGTGGTGGCGTTGGTCATATCAGGCGATGGTCTGATGCAGGATCAATGGGCGACTTTGGTGCCGGTAATCCTAACCCATTCCTCGCGAGTGGTCAGTTGCATCTGCTCAAACCAGCTGGCGTAGTGCTGCTGGAGGCTGTCGCCCTGACTGTCGAGAATGCCGGATAAACAGATCTGTGCGCCTGGTTTCACCAGCCCTGCGAGACGCGGTGCCAGCTGCAGCAGTGGTGCGGCGAGAATATTGGCCAACAACACGTCGGCATGAACGCTGTTGTCGAATTGTTCGGGCAGAAGGCAGCGCAAACGCGCGGGATCGATGCCGTTGCGCTGGGCGTTATCGGCGGTGGCCGACAGGGCTTGGGGGTCGTTGTCGATGGCGATGAGGCTATCAGCGCCCAGCAGTAATGCGGCGATGCCCAGAATGCCGGAACCGCAGCCGTAATCGATGACGGTTTTGCCTGTGAGGTCCTGGCTGTCGAGCCATTGCAGGCAGAGCCAAGTGGTGGGGTGGGTGCCGGTGCCAAAGGCCAGTCCGGGGTCGAGCAGAATATTCACCGCATTGGCGTCAACGGGCTCCCGCCAGCTCGGGCAGACCCATAGGCGCTCACCGCACTGGAGGGGGTGATAGCTGTCCATCCATTCGCGAATCCAATCCCGGTCCTCCAGAATCTCTACCCGGTGCGTGGGCAGTGCGTTGCCGTAGAAGGCTTCTAGTGCCGGGAGCAGTGCTGCGATGTCGGTGTCGGCAGGGAAAAGGCCGGTCACCCGGGTATGGGTCCATACCGGTGTCTCCCCTCTTGGGGGTTCGTACAGGGGTTGGTCGGCATCGTCTTCCATGGTAACCGCCGAGGCGCCAATTTCCATCAATGCGTCTTCCAGTGCGGTGGCGGAGTCGGGGTCGGCGTCGAGGCGCAGCTGTAACCAGGTCATGGCGCGATCCTAAAGTCGGGGTAGGGTGCTGAAAAAAAGAGGGGGCTCGATGGCCCCCTTATCCTCGCGAAACTAGAGTTTCAGCTTCTTCTCGAGGTAGTGAATGCTGACGCCACCCTTGCTGAAGGCGGCGTCTCGCACCAGATCCTTTTGCAGGTCGGTGTTGGTGCGGATGCCGTCCACAATCAACTCGTCGAGGGCGTTGCGCATTCTGGCCAGGGCGATGTCGCGATTGTCGCCCCAGGTGATGACCTTGGCGATCATCGAGTCGTAGTTGGGCGGTACCGAGTAGCCGCTGTAAAGGTGGGAGTCGACCCGCACACCGAGGCCACCGGGGGCGTGGTAGTGCTTGACCTTACCCGGGCAGGGCATAAAGGTCTTGGGGTCTTCGGCGTTGATCCGGCACTCGAAGGCGTGGCCCTTGATCTTGATGTCGTCCTGGGTCAGAGACAGCTTTTCGCCGCCGGCGATTTTCAGCTGTTCCTTAATCAGATCGACACCGGTCACCATCTCGCTGACTGGGTGTTCTACCTGAATCCGGGTGTTCATCTCGATAAAGAAGAACTGGCCGTTCTCGTAAAGAAACTCGAAGGTACCGGCGCCGCGGTAATTGATTTTTTTACAGGCTTCCACACAGGACATGGCAACATCCTGGCGAATATCGTCGGGGATGCCTGGTGCGGGCGCCTCTTCCAGCACCTTTTGGTGGCGGCGCTGCAGGGAGCAGTCCCGGTCACCCAGGTGGATGGCGTTGCCTTGTCCGTCAGCCAGTACCTGAATTTCAACGTGGCGGGGGTTTTCCAGGAATTTTTCAATGTACACGGTATCGTCGCCGAAGGCGGCCTTGGCCTCGGACTGGGTGACGTAGACCGCATTGAGCAGAGCCGCTTCGCTGTGGACAACCCGCATGCCCCGGCCACCGCCACCGGCAGCCGCCTTGATGATCACCGGGTAGCCGATGCGCTTGGCAATCGCCAGAGTGCGGTCATTATCGGTGGTAATCGGGCCGTCGGAGCCGGGCACGGTCGGTACGCCGGCTTCTTTCATGGCTTTAATGGCCGACACCTTGTCACCCATCATGCGAATTACGTCAGGGTTGGGGCCAATAAAGACAAAGCCGCTTTTTTCCACCTGCTCGGCAAAGGCAGCGTTTTCCGCCAGGAAGCCATAGCCGGGGTGGATGCCCACGGCATCGGTCACCTCGGCAGCGCTGATGATGGCGGGAATGTTGAGGTAACTCTGTGGCGACGGGGCGGGGCCAATGCAGACGGACTCGTCGGCCAGGCGCACATGCATCAGTTCCCGGTCGGCAGTGGAGTGCACTGCCACGGTTTTAATGCCGAGCTCTTTGCAGGCCCGCAGCACCCGCAGCGCAATCTCGCCGCGGTTTGCGATAACAACTTTTTTCAGCATGTTGGATCTTTCCCTTTTATTCAGTCAGTCGCGGTGAGCAGGGCTTACACGATGGTGATGAGGGGTTGATCAAACTCTACCGGCTCGGCGTCGTCGACAAGAATGGCTTCAATCACGCCAGTCTTGTCGGCTTCGATCTGGTTCATCATTTTCATGGCTTCAACGATACAGATAACGTCGCCGGCTTTAACATGCTGGCCGACTTCGGCAAAGACCGGGGAGCCGGGCGACGGCGCGCGGTAGAAGGTGCCTACCATGGGGGATTTCACCACGTGGCCGCTGACTGGTTTTTCAGCGGGGGCTTCTGCCGCAGCGGGGGCTGGCGCGCTGGCAGCGGGAGCCGGTGCCGCGGCTGGTGCGGGTTGTGCATAGTATTGAGGGGCAGGCATGGACACACTGCCGCTGTTGCGACTGATGCGCACAGACTCTTCGCCTTCTTTGATCTCCAACTCGTCGATGTTGGATTCTTCAAGCAATTCAATCAGCTTTTTGACTTTTCTGATGTCCATAGTGGCTCTCTTAGTTTTTTTAAGGTCAGTTTGGAAGTTTTTGCATGGCGGCGCGCAGGGCCATTTCATAGCCCATTGCGCCCAGGCCACAGATCACCGCCTCGGCGATGTCTGAAAAATAGGAGTGGTGCCGGAAGCTGTCCCGCTTGTGGACATTGGACAGGTGCACTTCGATAAACGGGATGTTCACCCCGAGCAGGGCGTCGCGCAGGGCGATGCTGGTGTGGGTGAAGGCTGCCGGGTTGAAGATAATAAAGTTGATGCCTTCAGGGCGGGCCTGATGGATACGCTCGATCAGCTCGTATTCGGCGTTGCTCTGCAGGCTTTGCAGGTGGTGGCCATTCTCGACGGCGATTTGCTGCAAGTGGCTGTCGATGTCGGCGAGGGTGTCGCTGCCGTACACCTCTGGCTCGCGACTGCCGAGCAGGTTCAAATTGGGGCCATGTAATACTAAAAACGAAGCCATCACTGTGCCGTTTGGGTGCAGAGGTTAAGTCTGGGCGGATTGTGCCTGATTTGTTTTCGGGAGTCCAACAGGTGAAGGTGAAAATTTAAAGATGGCCACCTGTTTACTGCAAGTTTGCAGGAGATGGCCGTATTTTTACCAAGGGCAGTGTTTTCGGTGATAACACTGTGGGCCGCTGGATTAGTCCTGCCAGAGCTTCAAAACCACGGCCTTCGTGAGAATTTGCGGCAGAATCGCGGGGGCGGCGTTGAGGTCGGACGGATAGTAGACATACAGCGGAATGCCGTTGCGCTGGAAGTCGGCCAGCAGGGCGGTAATGGCCGGATCATAGCGGGTCCAGTCGGCGACCAGGTAATGGGTGTTGTTGCGGGCGAAGGCTTGCTGAATTTCGTCGGTATTGAGTACAAGGCGCTCATTGGCAGCGCAGGTAATGCACCAGTCTGCGGTTACGTCCAAAAAGACATTTTGGCCGCTGGCACGCAGCTCGCGGATGCTTGCCGGGTCAAAGGCCGTCGTGGACTGCGACGGCTGGGGTGAAGCCTGGCCGCCTTGCCAGGCCAGATATCCCGCGCACAGTGCACTGATAACACCTAGCAACCGGGCGCTGCCCCGCAGTTTCCACAGCCAGATCGCCAGACCGATCAACAGCCAGGCTAGCAACAAGGTGGCCATGCTGTTGGCGCCTAACTGGCGGCCATACACCCATAGCAGCCAGATGGCTGAGGCAAGCAGGGGAAACGATAAAAATTGCCGCAGGCGCTCCATCCACATGCCGGGCTTGGGCAGGTAGCGCAGCCAGGCGGGAAATAAACTGAGGATCATCACCGGCAGTGCCATCCCCATGCCGAGGCTGGCAAACACCAGTAGCGCAGTGGCTGGCGGCTGGGAAGCGGCGTAGCCCAGAGCGCTGCCCATGAACGGGGCGGTGCAGGGACTGGCCACCAGGGTTGCCAGAACGCCGGTAAAAAAGCTGCCGCTATAATTGCCCTGTTGGCTCAGACCGCTGCCAGCATTCATCCACCGCCCGGCAAACTCAAACACCCCGAGCAGGTTCAGTGACATCAGAAAGAACAGGGTGGCCATGGCGGCAACAAAGCCCGGTTGTTGCAGCTGAAACCCCCAGCCCACTGCCTGGCCTGCCTGCTGAAGCACGATAAGCAGCCCGGCCACTGCCACAAAGCTCACCACCACACCCAAGCCGTAGACCGCGCCGTGGGAGGCGGTTTGACCGTGGTGGGCATTGGCAAAGCTGAGCACTTTGAGGCTGAGCACCGGAAACACGCAGGGCATCAGGTTCAGGATGGCACCGCCAAGCAGGGCCAGCAAAATCACAAAGGGCAGGCTGCTCGGGCCAGGGGCCTCAGAAAAGCCGACTGTTGTGGTTGGGGCGGGCGCCTGGTTGCTGGCTGGCGTGTCGGTCAGTAGGGTGAAGTCCTGGGACGTTGGCTGATATTGGTAGCGTTGGGTTTGCGGCGGGTAACACAAACCGGCATCGGCGCAGCCCTGCGAGCGAATGCTAAGAATAAATGGGGCGTCTTTCGGCAAGCCGGTCACGGCCAGGGCGGTGTTGAAGTAGTAAACCTCGGTGGTGCCGAAGAAGGGGTCGTCTTTTACCTTGCCGGGTTCGAAGGCGGTTTGCGTGGGCAGGGCTTCCCCGTCGATTTGTGCGCTGACCGCAAAACGCTGTTGGTAGAGGTAGTAGCCATCGGCAATGGACCATTCAATGAGCAGGGTGTCCTCGTCCCAGGCGAGCAGGGATTGGTAGGCCTTTTCAACCGGCAGAAAGTCATCCTGGGCCGCCGCAGTGAAGGGATCGCTGGTCCCGGTGAGGCTATTGCCGAAAGGATCGCCGCTGCGACCTGGCTGGTCGGCAAAACTCACACTGGCCCATAAGAGTAATACGCTGGATAAAAAGAACTTCATCAATACCATCACCACTTTGCTGGCGTTATCATGGGGCAGGTCTTCCCCAGGTAAAATTCACCGGCCAGTATACGTGGATCGCGGGCGAATCGGGGAGGCCGGTTTACCGCTGTCGCGCGTGCGGCAACGGTAGACGTGTCGGAGGTAAAAATCATGTTGAGGTGTAGTTCCCCCATGCATATCGGTTTCAGTGGGTGGCGGTCATTTTCCGTTAGATGCGGCCGGGCCCTGCTTATTACAACAATGTTGAATCTGGTGGTGAGTTTGGCCCAGGCCGAGCTGATTGTCAGTGACGCTTACGTCAGGGGATTGCCGCCGACGCAAAAAAATACGGCGGCATTTTTCGAAGTGCTCAACACCGGTGAGGCCCCGGTTACCCTTACAGCGGGTGTTAGCGATGTGGCGGCGTCATTGGAAATTCATGCCCACGAACATCGCCAGGGCATGATGGCAATGCGCAAGCAAAGTGCGCTAACGATTGAGGCGGGCGCCCGAGTGAGTTTCGCCCCAGGCGGTTTGCATTTAATGCTGCTCAATCTGCAGCAGGCGCTAAGTGATGGTGATATGGTGACCTTTTCCTTGCGGGTTGACGGCGTCCCGAAGGAGGTTCGTGCGCCGGTGGTGAGTGTGTTGAAGTCGCCGCCGTCGTCAGGACATCACTGAGTGATTGCCATCTTCAGTTGAACGTTGATTTTCAACCGGTGGGTGATTCCGATTGGGTGCTTACCCCCGGGCAATAACTAACGGAGCATTCATGGCATTAGAAAAGATCAAGGGCGTGCTTGGCGGATTAAAGGAAAGCGTTAGCGAGCGCTTTGGCCCGGCACTTCCCAAGATAATTGGTGTGGCGCTGGCGCTGTACCTGGTGTTTATCTCGGTGCTTGGCATTTACTGGAGCGCAACCCCGGATTTGCCCGAAACCAGTTACTACGCCGAGTCTGCCAGTGATCGCATTGTGGGCACGGCGACCACCTCTGCCTTAGTCGATGTGGCGGAAACCCTATTGGACAAGCCCGGCGGGTTTATCAGTAACGACATTACGCCGCCCGGTGTGTTTATGGACAATATGCCCGCCTGGGAATACGGCGTATTGATTCAGGTGCGCGACCTAAGCCGGGCTATGAGGGAGAGTTTTAGCCGCTCCCAATCCCAGTCCCAAGAGGACGTCGATCTGGCCAAGGCCGAGCCGCGCTTCAACTTTTCCAACAACAGTTGGGCGATTCCCGCCTCGGAATCCGAATACCGTCAGGCGATTAAGCATGTGAAGTCCTTCCGGGATCGCTTGAATGACAGCCGCGAGGGAGATGCCCAGTTTTACGCCCGGGCAGATAATCTGCGCTACTGGCTGACCGTAGTTGAGTCGCGCATGGGGAGTTTGTCTCAGCGCTTGAGCGCCAGCGTTGGCCGCCCCCGCTTGAATACTGACCTGGCCAATGACCCCACGGCGCGGCAATCTACGCCGACCTCGACCGAAAAGCAGGTCAAAACTCCCTGGTTGAAGATCGATGATGTTTTCTATGAGGCCCGGGGCAGCGCCTGGGCACTGATTCATTTTCTGCGCGCGGTTGAAGTGGATTTCGCCGACGTATTGGCCAACAAAAACGCCACGGTAAGCCTGCGTCAGATCATTCGCGAGCTGGAGGGAACCCAGCAGACAATTTATAGCCCAATGGTATTAAATGGCACCGGCTTTGGATTTCTCGCCAATCACTCTCTGGTGATGGGCTCTTACATTTCTCGGGCCAACGCCGCGATCATTGATCTGCGCGATCTGCTCTCCCAAGGTTAATTTACTTCAAGGAACCATCATGAACTGCCAGCGTTTACTTCAAGGATTTGTAGCAAGCATCGTAATTCTGCTGACGGCCTGTGCCCAGAGCCCTCAGAAAATCACCGTTGACCCCATGTTTCCTCCGACCACCAGTCGTCCCGGTAACGGCGAGCCTTTGCACGTGCGGGTGAGTGATCAGCGCGCCAATAAAGTGCTGGGTAGCCGCGGCGGGGTGTATCGCGAAACTGCAACCTTCTCTATCGCCAATGATCTGTCGCTGGCGGTGCAGCCACCGCTAGAGCGTCACCTGGCCGCGCTGGGCTTTAATGTCGACAGCCTCAACCCCAACACCGTAGACCTGCATGTGATTTTTGAATCGCTGGTGTATAACCACCCCAAGAACGATAGCGTCGGTCACGATATGGACATGGCTGCTATTGTGCGGGTGGAGGCGTCTCGTCAGGATGGCAGTAACTACAAGGGCCGTTACAAGGTGAAGCGCAACGAGAAGTTTTTCAACGCCCCCAGCACCGCGCAGAATGTGGAGAAAGTGAACGCGCTGGTGGTAGAGGTGTTGGAGAATATGCTGGATGATCCCCAGTTAATGAGCTTTATTCGAGAGCGCTGATCTCGGGGCGGCTTCAACAAAAAAATGGCGCCTCAGTGGCGCCATTTTTTTGCCTGTAAACTTAGGGCCTGTTAACACTAATTGGAATACGCCTGTTGTGGCTAAAAATTCGCCAATCTAGAAATGAGGAGAGAGGTTTGGTTGCTCCAAATGAACGACGAATGACGACGAGTGGTGGATTTTTAGCCACAACCCGAAGGGCTGGAGCCATTTTGGCCCCCAGCGTCGTTCTCGGTCGCTTATTTGGAATAACCAAACTGCGCTACCTCCGCCTAGCTGGAAGCAAAAATGCCTTCCAGCAGGTGCAATCCAATTAGTGTTAACAGGCCCTAGCCAAACACCGCGGCCAAGGCTGCCTGATGGGCTTCGCCCGGCAACCGGGGGCCGTATTGCGAGACCACCATCGCGGCGGCATGGGTTGCCAGTTGACCGGCCTGCTGGTAGCCAAATCCGTGGGTAATGCCGTAGAGGAAGGCCCCGGCGAACATATCCCCGGCGCCATTGGTGTCAACCGCGTCTACCGAAACCGCGGGGATGGTGTGCAGTGCCTGACCATCAAACACCACCGCGCCGTTTGCGCCGCGGGTAATGGCAAAGGTTTTGGCGATTGTTTTGAGTGCTGTGATGGCCTCCTGCAGGTGCTCGGCGCCGGACCAGCTCAGTGCTTCGGCCTCGTTGCAGAACAGCAGGTCGACACCGTCACCCAGCATTTCGCTCAGACCGTCCTTGAAGTGAGTGACAATGCCCGGATCAGAGAAGCTCAACGCCGTCTTCGCGCCGTTGCGGCGGGCGATTTCCAGACCACGGATGGCGGCTGCCCGGCCGCTCTCGGAAGTCACCAGATAGCCCTCAACATAGAAGAACTCCGACTCGGCCAGGGCTTGCTCGTTGAGTTCTTTGACCGACAGCTCGGCGCTGATACCCAAATGGGTATTCATGCTGCGCTCGGCGTCAGGGCTGATCAGCACCAGACATTTGCCGGTCACACCGGGGTCCTCGCTCATGACCAGATCACCGCCGATGCCGGCTTTGCGAATATCATCAACGAACAGGCGGCCGAATTCGTCCTGGGCGACCTTGCCCGAGAAGTAACAGTTGGCACCGAAGTAGGCGGCCGCCGTTACCGAGTTGCAGGCGGAGCCGCCGCTGGCTTGTTTGGAGTGAACCAAATGGCCTTCTAACTGGTCCAACAGCGCTTGCTGACGCACCTCATCGACCAGGGTCATCATGCCTTTTTCCACGCCCAGGGTCTCAAGTTCTGCGTCGGTCACTTGAATTTCTGTGTCCACGAGCGCTGCACCGATGCCGTAGAGGTGATATGTTTTCATCTTGTTTGCCAGTTACTTGCGGTAAAGTGCCGCTATTATCCGGTTTGTCGGGGGTTTTGCAATTTTGTTGGTTTCACTAGATGGCTAGGAAAGCTAAGAAGTCCGGCAAGGGCCGTAGTAAAAAATCGCTCTGGGGTGGCTTGCTGATCAAGTTGTCATTGGTTGGGCTGGTGGTGCTGGCGATGGTGTTCGCCTATTTTGATGCCCAGGTTCGAGGTGCCTTTGACCATCAGCAGTACGATAAGCCAGCCAAGGTATATGCGCGGCCGCTGGTGTTGGCCACCGGTGCCATTCTGACGGCATATGAACTTGAGTCCGAGCTGCAGAGTCTGGGGTATCAGCAGTCGCGACTGGTCAGCCAGCCCGGCAGTTACTATCGGCAGGGTGATCGCTTTTCCATTCACCTGCGGCCTTTCCGTTTTGCCGACGGCATGCGTGACGCCCAGGTCATTGAGGTGGAAATGGGGGCGACCACCGTTGCCGTGGTCAGAGACAAACTGGGTCAGCGTCTGGCTGAGGCCCAGCTGGATCCGCTGGTTATTGGTGGGGTTTACCCGGGCCGCCACGAAGACCGCTTGATGATGGGCCTGGATGAAGTGCCCAGCATGATGATCGAAACCCTGTTGCAGGTTGAGGACAACGGCTTCTACCACCATTTTGGGATTTCGCCGCGCAGTATCATCCGGGCCATGATCGCGAATATTAAAGCCGGCCGCACCGTTCAGGGCGGCAGCACCCTGACCCAGCAGCTGGTCAAGAACACCATTCTCAGCAACGAGCGTAGCCTGTGGCGCAAGGCCAAGGAAGCGGTGATGTCGATTCTCACCGAAGTCCATTACAGCAAGGATCGCATCCTTGAGGCCTACATCAACGAGGTGTATCTGGGGCAGGAAGGTAACCGCGCCATTCACGGCTTTGGCCTGGCTGCCCGCCACTACTATAACCGTCCCATTCACGAGCTCAATCTGGCCCAGACCGCGATGCTGGTGGGGCTGGTTAAAGGGCCATCCTATTACGATCCCTGGCGGCATCCTGAGCGGGCCAAGACCCGACGCAATATCGTCTTGGGCGAGCTAGCCGAGCGGGGCTGGCTGACCCCTGAACAGTTGGAAGGCTGGAAGGCTCAGCCCCTGGGGCTGGCGAAAAGCTCCGCGCTAGAGGGCTATTATCCGGCGTATGTCGATTTGGTGCGGCGGCAACTCGGCCGCGACTACCAGCGCCAGGACCTGCAAACCAAGGGCCTGCGGATTTTCACCCCCTTTGATCCGGTACTTCAGCGGCGCGCGGAAAATGCCACCCAGAAAGCGCTAAAGAGTCTGTCTGAACGGGTTAAAGACCTGCAAGTGGCGATGGTGGTCACCCGGGTAGACAGCGGCGATGTGGTTGCCGTGATCGGTGGCAGCCAACCCCGCTACGCTGGCTTTAACCGGGCGCTGGATGCCCTGCGTCCGATTGGGTCTCTGGCCAAGCCCGCGGTGTATCTCACCGCGCTGGCCCAGCCCGAGCGCTACAACCTGCTTACGCCGCTGCGAGATCAGCCTATCTCGGTGCCGCTGGCCAATGGCGATGTGTGGCGGCCGTCTAACTACGATAACAAGAGCCACGGCATTGTCCCTCTGCACTATGCACTGTCTCGTTCCTATAACCTGGCGACCGCCCACCTGGGTATGTCGGTGGGTGTCGACAAGGTGATGGATATGTTCAAGACCCTGGGCATCCAACGACCCTTGTTAGAAGTGCCGTCCATGTTCCTGGGGGCCGCGGAGCTGGCACCGATTGAAGTGGCCGCCATGTATCAGACCATCGCTGCCGGCGGGCGCTTTACTCCGCTGCGGACCATTTATGCAATTGCCGATGAGGAGGGCGAGCTGCTCGCCCGTTATCCGCAGAAGCCAAAGCAGGTGATCAATCCCGCGCCCGTGCATGTGTTGCAGTACGCCATGTTGGAAACCGTACGTGAGGGCACCGGGGCCAGTGTCTACCACATGTTGCCCAAGGATTATCGCGTGGCCGGCAAAACCGGTACCAGCAACCAGACCAAAGACTCCTGGTTTGCCGGCTTTGCCGGCGACTATCAGGCCGTGGTGTGGATGGGCAAAGACGACAACTCCTCCACTGGGCTAACCGGTGCCAGTGGCGCGCTGCGGGTGTGGCGGCAGTTCATGGCTGAGGCCAGCACCGAGCAGATGCCCTTCTCGCCCGTGCGGGGTGTGGAGTACTTGTGGGTGGATAGCCAGACCGGTCAGCTCACCCAATCCTGGTGCGACAATGCGCGGTATATGCCGTTTATCAAGGGCAGCGAGCCGCGGGAGAGTAGTGGGTGTGTGCCTGATGGGCAGAAAGCCTGGCAGTGGTTTAAGGGGATTTTTGACTAATCGCCGACGCGGTGCTGCTGGTTTTCTGCCAGCGCTGGGCACGATTGGGGGTTTTGGTGGGCTTTTATCTTTGGCGATGGTTTTGGTTGGGCTTGATGGAGACCCTGTTGGGTTTATTGTATTTGCTGATGGCACTGGTTTCGCCCAGCTGGGCGACCTACTTCTTTTTTGCGCCAAAAAAGAAGTAGGCAAGAAAAAGGGCGCCCCAATCGCTCGCCCTTCGGGTGCGTTGCGCTTCTCAAAATCCAATGGGAACGCTGCGGAACTCGCCTGCGGCTCAAACAGTCCTCGCTAAAAGACTCCCATTGGATTTCTGCGATGCTCACCGAGCTCAAAGGGGGATTAACCCCCGCACTCCGAAAGGAATGCTTTTAGTTTTGAATATGGCGCAACTTTCTATTCTGTTGGAGGTATTTAAAACCAACTAAACTCGATGCCGCGGCCTTTCCCCCTTGTGGAGCTGCCGAGCACCGGAAGTCGACGCGGATTAAAGCGGAAAACTGTTTGAGCCGCAGGCGAGTTTTTTCCGCGCCGCGACGACTGAGGAGCGCAGGGTACCGATGGCATCTTTTCGCCATCGGCAGCGCAGCCGGGGTGTGTAGGGTTCAACAACATAGGTAACAGTTTGTTTCAAATACATAGGTAACACATTGGTTAAATAGTGAGCACCGGATAGGAGGTGCTCATGCCTTGGCGAGATGTGAAACCGATGGACGAACGAGTGTTATTTATTAGCGATTATCTTCGCGGTGGTCGGCGCTATTTTGCTGAGCTATGCCGCTACTACGGCATCAGCCGTAAGACCGGCTACAAGTGGGTCGAGCGATACCAAGCCTCCGGCATTGAGGGCCTCCAAGAGCGAAGCCGCCGGCCTCTTCATCACCCAGCGGCGATCCCCTACGCCATTGAGCAGGCGGTGGTGGCGTCTCGTTGTATCGGTCGTATGACGTTGGGCCCGAAGAAGATCCAGCAAAAGCTCCGAGAGCAGTTTCCTGATACACCGGTGCCGTCGATCACTAGCATTCACAACATTCTTAAGCGACACGGCTTGATTGAGGCCCGCCAACCCAGGCGACGGGTCAGTCCTTATCGTGAGCCCTTTGCGCCGGTCGCTGCCCCCAATGATTTGTGGAGTGTGGATTTTAAGGGGCAGTTCAAGCTTGGCCACGGGCCGTGGTGCTTTCCGCTGACGGTGATGGATCATCACAGCCGATTTCTATTGGGCTGTCAGGGGCTTGAGGGAACCGAAACAAAGGCGGCTAAGCAAGTCTTTGAGCAGCTATTCAAAGAGTATGGGCTGCCTCGACGAATTCGCAGTGACAATGGGGTTCCCTTCGCCAGCAAAGCGCCAGGGGGCCTTTCTGCTTTGTCGGTCTGGTGGGTGCGGCTGGGCATTGTGCCCGAGCGCATCAAACCGGGAATGCCCCAACAAAATGGGCGCCATGAACGGATGCATCGGACCATGAAGCAGGTCGTCACCAAGCCCGTCGCTGACACGATGGCAGCTCAGCAGCATTGTATGGATATCTTTCGGCGAGACTACAATGAGCAGCGCCCACACGAATCACTGGCGCTTAGCGTACCTCAGGCGTGTTACAGCGCTTCGCAGCGGCATTATCCCGAGCGACTTCCGGAGCTGGAGTACCCCAGTTACTACTCTGTAATGAAGGTGCAGCGCAGCGGCACAATCTATTGGGGCGGCGGGCAGGTCTATGTGTCCCATTCCCTCAAAGGTGAGCGTGTGGGACTTGAGCAGGTTGACGATGGAATTTGGGATATCTACTTTGGACCCATTAGGTTGGGTGGCTTTAACCAGCGCAATATTGGCGGTAAAGCCTTCCCCTATTGGACGATAAAAGTGTAACCCATGTATTTGAAATAATGTGTTACCCATGTATCTGAATCATACAGGTGTGCTTTTCTTGCTTACTTCTTTTTCACACAAAAAGAAGTAAGTCGCCCAGCTGGGCGAAACCAATGCTTTCAGCCGAAGCAAAAAATTCGACCGAGTCCCCACACCCAGAAGATCGATGGCTCGAAGCGAAATCACCGCCCACTGCCAGGTTAAAAAAACCTCAGCGAAGATCTACACTAACCGGACAATGGTCCGACCCATGAATGTCATTCCAAATGTCCGCCGCAACCAAGCGGCTCTCGACCAGCGCGGCGCTGCCAAGAAAATAATCTATCCGCCAGCCGATATTCTTGCCCCGGGCGCCAGCCCGATAACTCCACCAGCTGTACTTGATGGTGTCCGGGTGCAAGTAGCGGAAGGTATCGATAAACCCCGCCGCCTGGATAGCATCCATGCCATCAATTTCTTTCTGGGTGTAGCCGGCACTTTTATTGTAATTGGGCTTGGGTCTGGCGATATCGATTTCCCGGTGGGCCACGTTAAAGTCGCCGCACATCAGCACGGGTTTGCTCGCCTCTAACTTCTTAACATAGGCGAGAAAATCCCGGTCCCAGGTTTCCCGATAGGGCAGCCGCACCAGCTCGTTACCGGAGTTGGGGGTGTAAACCGTCAACAGATAAAAGTCGGCGAACTCGGCTACCAGCACCCGACCTTCGGTGTCGTGTTCGGCAATGCCGATATCGGCGGTCACATTCAGTGGTTGCTCACGGCTGAGGATGGCCACACCGGAATAGCCCTTGCGCTCGGCACTGTTGCTGTACACATGGTAGCCCTGCACGCCCTCGAGGGCGGCGATGACCTGGTCGTCCTGGGCCTTGGTTTCCTGTAGGCAGAGGACGTCGGCATTCATTGCGGCGAGGGAGTCGACAAAATCTTTCTTCATCACGGCGCGGATGCCGTTTACGTTCCAAGAGGCAATGCGCATGCTGAGTGGCTCCTGTTATTAACTGGCGAGGGGGCTCATCTGCCCCGGTTAATCGCGCTCGCGAATGTCGGCGGTATAGCCGCCCTTTTCTGAGGGCACCAAAGCCAGGAATTGGTTGATGCAATCCGGCACTTCTTCGCTGCGGTGGCTGACGAACAGAATCCGGGTGTGGCCGGTGGCGGCGATCTGGTCGACGGCGCCGAGCAAGCGGGCTTTTTGCTCGCCGTCCAGGCCAATGCAGGGTTCGTCCAGAATAAGAATTTCCGGCGATTTCACCATTGCCCTGACCAATAGCACCATGCGCTGCTCGCCGAAGGACAGGCGGTCGAAACGCTGTTCCCGGCAGTGCAGCAGCTCCAAGGCATCGAGCCAGGCCAACAGCCGTTGGCGCTCGGCGTCGCCGTAGTCGTTGTAGAGGCCGACAGAGTCGAACAGGCCTGAGGCCACCACATCAATTACCTTGCTGCGTTTGAGGTTGCTGAGTTGCATGTTGGTATTGAGCAGGCCGAAGTGGGTTTTCACATCCCATACACTTTCGCCGCTGCCCCGCTGCTTGCCAAACAGAATCACCCGCTGGCCATAGGCTTTGTCATTCTCGCCGCAGAGCAGGCCCAGCAGGGTCGATTTACCCGCACCGTTGGGGCCACTAATGCAGCAGTGCTGGTCTGGCATCAGGGTCCAGTTGATGTCGCTGAGCACTTGTTTGCCACGAAAGTTGACGTTGACATCCTTGAGTTCGATCAATGGTTGTCCGCCCGGGTAGTCTGGCGCGGGCTCGATTGGCAGCGGCTTGCTATAGCGGTGCCGCTGGGCAGTCTGACGCTTGGCCTCGATGGCGCTGCATTGGCTTTGGATTTTGCCGTGGTCCATCAAGAATACGGTGTCGATTGCATCGGGAATATCGCTGGCATCCTTGGTGATCAGCAGCAGTGGGGTGGGGGATTGGACCAGCTCGTCGAGTAGCTCGCGCATCTCGCCCTGGGCGTTGATATCGAGGCCTTCAAAGGGGTTGTCCAGAATCATCGCCTTGGGTTTGGCGAGCAGGGCCCGGGCGAGCAGGGTTTTGCGGCTTTCACCGGTGGAAATAAAACGAATGCCCTGGTCGAGAATATGATCAATCCCCAGGCGTTTGCAGAGCTGGGTGAAGTCCTCCGTCGGGGCTTTGCCCTGCAGAATTGCATTGCGCACCGTGGTGCCAACATCAAAGGCGTCGGCGCGGGTTTCGCTGTCATCAAAGCGGCGGTCTCGCTCCATGAGCTCTTTGTGTAAGTCAAAGGAAATCAGCGCCACGTCGGCAGGGCCGATGCCCTCGGCGTAGATCACGTCGCCGTGGTTAGGGCGTAGGCTGTCGGTGAGTAGTTTTGCCAGTGTCGTTTTGCCCGCGCCATTGCCGCCGAGCAGGGCGATATGGCTGCCCTGGGGCCAGACCCAGCTCAGGTGGTCGAGAATCAATTCCAGTTGGTAGGCAAAGCGCACATCGCGCAGTTCAATCAGGGGGCTAGACATAATTCGACTTTCAGCTGCGGGAAATCAGGGCGGCAACTATACCAATTTCGGCCGCGCTGCGCTGCTGTTGCGGCGGGAGGCGAACAGGCGCGGCACGATGCCGCGCCTGTTCGATTGTTCAGCAGGCGTTGCACCTGCCGGTGCTGAGGTCGTAAAACTCGACGATGTTGTGCCAGGCCTGTTCGGCGCTGTCGACCACCGAAATCATATTGACGTCTTCGGGGCTGATAACGCCTTCGTCGCGCAGAAATTCCAGGTTAATGGCCTGGCGCCAAAATTCGTGCCCTAACAGAATCACCGGAATGCGTTTGGAGCGGCCTGTCTGGATCAGGGTAAGGGCCTCAAACAATTCATCCATGGTGCCAAAACCGCCGGGGCAGACAATGACCGCTTTGGCGCGCAGCATAAAATGCATTTTGCGAATGGCGAAGTAGTGAAAGCGAAAACAGAATTCCGGTGTGATATAGGGGTTGGGGAATTGCTCGTGGGGCAGCACGATATTGAGGCCAATGGATTTGCCGTTGGCTTCGGTCGCGCCCCGGTTGGCCGCCTCCATAATGCCGGGCCCGCCCCCTGTCATCACATATAGGCGTTCTTCTTCGGGGCAATTGTTGGAGTGTTCGGTGATGAGCTCGCCGAGTCGGCGGGCTTCCTGATAGTAATGGCTGTTGCGCTGGGCGCGTTTGGCTGCGCGAATCGCCGCTTGATCGCCCAGCTTTTGTGCCTCGGTGACCGCAAGGTCGGCCTCTTCGGGGGCGAGGAAGCGGGCGCTGCCAAAAACCACAACGGTGGATTTTACGTTGTGCTCCTGCAGGATCATTTCGGGTTTTTGCAGCTCAAGTTGAAAGCGGAGTCCCCGCAACTCTTCTCTTAATAGAAAGTCCTGGTCGCTGAAGGCCAGCCGATAGGCCGACGGCATTTCCATTTCGTTGTCGAACATGTCCTCCCGGGCAGAGGGGAAGTTGGCGCCTGTCAGACTTGAAGGTTTTCTCATACAGTCATTCCTAATCGATACCACTGAGTCTTGCTCGCAAGGTTACAAAGGCAGGGCCTTGGCAAGAGTAGGTCCGCACCGGTTACCTGAAATATTATCGGAGCGTATTTTGAGTAAAGCGTCTGACGGCGGTGAACGCCAGCGAAAAATGCGCCCGGTGTGGTTCCCTGTCGGGTATGCGGCGCATACTAGCGTGCAAGGGCCTGCCAACACTAATTGGAATACGCCTGTTGTGGCTAAAAATTCGCCAATCTAGCGGACGCCGCGCGGAAATGAGGAGAGAGGTTTGGTTACTCCAAATGAACGAAAGCTGGCCCCGCGAGCGTAGCGAGTGCTTTGGGTTCGAATGACGACGAGTGGTGAATTTTTAGCCACAACCCAAAGGGCCGGGCGGCGTTCCGCTGGAGCCATTTTTGCCCCCAGCGTCGTTCTCGGTCGCTTATTTGGAATAACCAAACTGCGCTTCCTCCGCCTAGCTGGAGGCAAAAATGCCCTCCAGCAGGTGCAATCCAATTAGTGTTAACAGGCCCTGAAAATGGGGTGTCTGTGATGGGCGAGCGTCATCGCTTTGGCAGTGGATGGCGTATCGCAGAGGACAACAGGAGATGACCATTGGTGAAACAAGGCTTCGATATCGCCGGCATCGGCATCATTTGCGCAGTGGCGGTGGGCTTCGCCTGGCTGGCGGGGGGCGCGCTGCCCAGTTGGCAAGGCAGCAACCCCCTGGTGCTGATCGTGCTGTGGAGTATTGGTTTGCAGTGGCTCGGCTTTGGCCTTGCCTGGCGACAGCGCTTGGAGCGCTACTACGATGTGTTTGGCAGTCTTGGCCATATCTCGGCCGTTGTCTTCGCGCTGGTGTTGGCGCCATCGCTGGATGGCCGCCGTTGGCTGCTCGCGTCGCTGGCCTTGGTGTGGGCGCTGCGGCTCGGGGTTTTTCTGTACCGGCGCATCGTTTTCACTGGCAGCGACAGTCGTTTTGATGATATTCGCGACAATTGGTCGCGATTTCTGCTGGCGTGGACGCTACAGTCACTGTGGATCGTTCTCACCCTGGCGGGTGTTTTGCTCGGCACCTTGAGTGCTCACTCCGTACCGGTCAGCGGCTTAGCTGTGATCGGTGGTGTGTGCTGGGCACTGGGGTTTTGCTTTGAAGCCACTGCCGATGCACAAAAGGCGGCCTTTCGGCGCGACCCAGCTAACCGGGGGCGGTTCATTCAAAGCGGTTTGTGGGCATGGTCGCGCCATCCCAATTATTTTGGCGAAATCATGATGTGGTTTGGCATCTGGCTGATTGCTTTGCCGGTGTTGCAAGGCTGGCAGCATCTGGCCGCCATATCGCCGCTGTTTGTGTACCTGTTGCTGACCCGCATTAGCGGTATTTCCCTGCTGGAAGCTGCAGCAGAGCGGCGCTGGGGTCAGGAGCCTGAGTTCCAGCGCTACCGCGCGGCGACACCGGTATTGTGGCCCCGTCGCCCAAGCCGGTGAGCCCCTCCCTCGTGTCATGACTGGCAGCGCCGAGTGCGCCTGGAGCTGACACAACCCACCTTCCTCCGTTATGCAGGCCTACTGCTATTGGTGATCGAGTCAGGCCGATGGTTTGTCACAACTGCATCGGCACTGGTTTAATGGGGCAACCTGATCGTCTGCCACCTGCAAACAGCCAGTAAGGGGCGGCCCCGCTACAAAGGATTGGAGTTGATGATAGAGCCCCTGCTTGTTGCCATGGCATTCTTGGTGGGACTGCTTTTTCGGCGCATGGGCACACCGCCGCTGCTGGGGTACTTGGTTACCGGGTTTATCGCCGGAGCGATGGAGCTGGGTGACGCGGCCCAAATTAACGAGCTGGCTGAGCTGGGCATTGTTCTGCTGCTGTTTACCATCGGCTTGAAGTTAAATCTGCGTGAATTGGCCGCCCCCCAGGTATGGGCGGTGGCGGGATTGCACACCGCGATAGTCGTGCCCCTGACAGCCATCGTTCTGATGCTGCTGCATTTGATTATTCCGGGGTTGGCGGAGGTGGAACCGACATTGGCCTGGACCCTGGCCTTTGCGCTGTCTTTTTCCAGTACGGTGTTTGCAGTAAAGATTTTTGACGAACGGGGGGAGGGGGCAGCACTTCACGCCAAAATCGCCATCGGTATCTTGATCGTGCAAGACATCATGGCGGTGACCTATCTGGTGACCACGTCCGAGCACCCACCCTCGCCCTGGGCGTTGGCATTGATTGGCTTACCACTGCTGCGCCCCGTGTTAGTCATGTTGATGCGCCAGGCAGGCCACGGTGAGCTGTTGGTGTTGTTTGGTTTCTCGGTGGCGCTGGGCAGTGCGGCGCTGTTCGAGTTTTTGCATCTCAAGGCCGGTCTTGGGGCGCTGATCTTTGGGGTGCTGCTGTCCAATGCCACCAAGAGCAACGAGCTTTATAAGAACCTGATCAACTTCAAGGATATCTTCCTCACCGCGTTCTTTCTCAGTGTGGGGTACTACGGTTTGCCGTCGGGGCAAATGGTGCTGGTGGCGGTGCTACTGGCACTGCTGATTTTCCTGCGGCCGCTGATATATTTTGGTTTGTTGCTGGTGTTCCGACTGCGTGCGCGGACCGCCATGCTGACCGGGTTATCACTGTTTAACTACAGTGAATTTGGCCTGATTGTGGCGGCGCTGGCAGTGCAGGCCGGCGCATTGCCCGCCCAATGGCTGACGACCCTGGCTGTGGCAATGGCGTTATCGTTGTTTATTGCGGTGCCCTTCAATACCCACATTCACAGTTTGTACGCCCGGCTGGCGCCGCGACTACAACGGCTGGAGCGGCGTGAGTTGCTGGTTCACGAGCGTGGGGTTGATCTAGGGGAAGCGGAGTTTGTGATCTTTGGTATGGGCCGGATTGGGTTTGGTGCGTATTCCTATCTGAGTGAGCATTTTCCGGGGAAAATCGTGGGTGTTGAGGAAAACCCGGAGAAGGCCGCCAAGCATGAAGCCAATGGTTTGCGCTGCGTGTTTGGCGATGCCAGTGACCGGGACTTTCTAGAAAGGGCCCAGCTGCACCGGCGTCGTATGCTGCTGGTCAGTCTCACCAATCATCTTGAAAATATTGAAGTCGTGCGGCTGCTGCAGCAGCTGAACTATCAGGGACACATCGCTGTGGTTTCCCGGTTTCCGGATCAGGCCGCCGAGCTGGAGGCAATGGGCTGTATCACCTTTAATCTCTACGCAGAAGCGGGCCACGGTTTTGCCGAACGGGCGATGGAGGAAATCGCCTGACAACACGGTCTGGCAATGCACGTTGCTCCCGGCGCCGATAACTGCACAAATTACGTAAATTTCCCCTGACTGCCCTCGCCTGGTCGGTGCCAATTAGGGGATCATAGTTGCACTCATACTGTCATGGATGGGAATAATTCGGGGCATGGAGAACAACCAGTGGATGCGGGCCGAGATCGCCCAATGGCTGCGTGAGGGGCTGATCAATGACGAGCAGGCGATGCGCCTCTACGCGCGTTACCCTGTGGTCAGCGATGCCGCAGTGCGCAGTGGCAGAGTCGGTGGCACCAGCTGGGGCAAGGTCATTTTCTCCGCGCTCGGCGTGGTTATTTTCGGCCTCGGTATTGTTCTGGTGTTTGCCTACAACTGGGAGGCCATGCACCGCTATACCAAACTGGCTGTAATCGGTCTGTCTCTAGCCCTGGCCCACGGCGCCGGCCTGTGGCTTCACCGCCGGGATCGCCACCCTTTCGTGGTTGATAGCCTTCATCTGTTGGGCACTATGCTGTTTGGTGCCGGGGTTATCCTGATCAGCCAGATTTATCACCTCAATGGCTACTATCCCGATCTGTTTCTACTGTGGTCGCTGGTCGCGCTGGTGTCGGCCTGGTTGTTGCCGTCGGTGGCCCAGGGCATGTTGGCCGCGGTGTTGATTGTGTTCTGGGTTGGTCTGGAGGTGTTTGAGTTTGAGGTGCTGAATCACTGGGGTAGCTGGATCATCTTGCTGGCACTCGTACCGCTGGCCTGGCGGGAGCGCTCCCGCCCGTTGTTGGCGTTTTGCCTGGTGCTGTTTCCGGTGAGCTTGTCCTTTCTCACCCTGGGCCTGGCCGAAGAGCTGATGTTGCTGTCGCTGTTATGGCTGGCAGCCAGTTACATTGCCCTGGGGCGTCTGGCGCAGGCAAGCCGCTTTCCTCACAGTGCTGGCAGCTTCAGTCGGCTGGGCAGGCTGCTGTTAATCCCGCTGTTGTTTCTCGCCAGTTTCGGTGATGTGGCTAACACCTCCCTCGCCATGAAGCTCGATGGCCAGGTCAGTACCCTTTACTACGGCCTGCTGCTGGCGTTGGTGCTGCCGAGTTGGGGGTGGGTTATGTTGCAAGCGGGCACCCGGCCCCGCACGCCGGCAGAGTGGGTCGAAGCGGGCATGGTATGCCTGTTCGTTCTGGTGGTGCTGATATTGAGCCTGGTGGAACCGATGCCCAGCCTGGTGCGCAGTCTCGCCAACCTATTGGTATTGGGTTACGCCCTGCTGCTGATCTACTGGGGAACCGATCAGGTTCGCTGGAAGGTGACCACGCTGGGGTGTGCTCTGCTGGCGGCGTTAGTATTTGCCCGCTTTAACGACCTTTTTGAAAGTCTGCTTGCACGGGCCCTGGTGTTTTTACTGCTTGGCGGCGTGCTGTTTTTGGTGGGGCTTCGGTATTCAAAGCAGAGCGAACGGCAGAAAATCATGAGGTCCCGTCATGCGTAGGGCGCTGTTTGTCGTTGTTATCCTCGCCCAGATTGCCCTCCTGGCTTATCTGGCTGGGCAGCGGGAGTGGATTTTGGCCAAAGGCGAGGTCGTGTATTTGCGCACCGCGCCCATCGACCCCCGGGACCCCTTGCGGGGAGATTACGTCGTTCTGAGTTATGACCTTAATCAGGTGCCGCTGTCGGCTTTCCGGCAATCGCCCGACCTCCTCAAACGCGGGCAAATCGTTTATGCCGCGCTATCTCAGGAGGCCGGAGACCTCTACCGCCTGGACTATCTGAGCCTTACCCCGCCTGGCCGCGGTCAGTTTCTGAAGGGCCGTGTTGCCCATTTCTATGACGGCGGTGGGCGTCGCGAGCAGGGCTTTGTCGATCTTCGCTACGGGATCGAGAAGATGTTTGTGGAGCAGGGCAGCGGCAAGGCCATCGAGCAACGTCGTGGTGTCCGCGACGGTGTACAGGTGCCCATGGAGGTCGCGGTGGCGATCGGTCGCGGTGGCGTGGGACAAATCAAAACCTTTCGCTGGAGCCCGGTGGGCTTGCAGTTTCAACGCGTCAATTCCGCTGCTGCCTCGGCTGAAGAGGGGGCGGCGAATTTGCGCTTTCAAATGAATATTCACAATTTCTCCGACGCGCCGCTGCGTATTATCGATGGCCCCGAGCACTGCGCCTTTCGGCTGGATATGCTGCCGGGAAGAGAGGCAACTGCCGCTCCGCGAGAGATCGCCTGCAGTCTGGCGCAATGGCAGCAGGAAAAGGTGATCAGCCTGGCGCCCGGGGAGGTGCACTCTACCCAGTTCGATTTGAGTCTGCCGCGCTGGTATGTCTACTCGCTTAGCGACCGTGAGGTGTGGGGAAATATCGCCGAGCTGGCCTTGGGTCAGCGATTCCGACTGACTTACCTGCCCGCCAGCGCGGCTGGTGTTCGCAGTGACGCCGCACTGCTTTGGCAGCATTCGCTGAGCACTCCTGCCTTTAACGCCCGGGGCTTTATTGATTAGCGGTCGGTCAATGGGGCAGAAAGTCGGTAAAATGCGGATATTCGTCGTTCAGGGACTTTGGTGGCGGCGGACGCACAGTGAGTTTTCTGTTTGGAAATCCCCTCGATGAGTGCAAAAAAAGAACGTCTGAAGCGCAGCGCAATGGCAGAACCTGAGGGCGGATACACCGAGATCCATCGCAGCAGCCTCGGCTTTGTCACTGTCATTTTCAATTTTGCGATGGAGCGTTTTGGCGAGCTGTTGCTGGCCCGGCTGCAAACGCAGCAGTACAACGGCGCCGGGCGGTCTGGTATTACCCGCCACGCTTTTGCCTGGCCGCTTCAGAGCGATGACCCGCATGGGGAATTACTCGCGCTGGTGGATGCGCTGTTGGCAACCGCCCGTCATCAAGGTGAGCCGACCGATCAGCGCAGCGCTCTGCGCCGGCTGGGTGATCGCCTCGTTGGCCGTCAGTTGATTCAGCAGGTAACCCAATTGGCTCGGGTCGATACCCCCGTGCCGCGCCGGTTGCGAGTGGAGGTTTATCGGCAGCGCCAGCGGGTGTATGTGTTGCTTCACCATGATGTGAGCCGCGGCGCAACGACCACGCTAAGACTGCCTATCGAAGCGGTTTCGGCCTGGCGGGATTGGCTGATTAGCCATGAGCCGGGTGGGGTGTCTGGTTAACTGCTGGGCGGTAGCGATTGTCCGGATGGGCAATTGCCGAAAACAAAAAAAGGCGAGCCAGTGTTGGCGTCGCCTTTTTTGCATTTAGCCGGCGGTAAATGCCGGTATCAGGCCATTTGCATGTTCAGCATCTGCAAACGTTTGCGCTGCATCTTCAGCGCGTATTCCAGCTCTTTGAGGCGACTGCGCAAGGTGGCATGTTCCCAGGCTTCCTGCAGCGCTTCTTTGTGTTCGCTCAAGGATTGTTGCAGGGCATCTTTCTGGGCAGCGAGCTTTTCCCGCTTGGCAATCATCCACTGGCCGCTGGTTTCGTTCCAGTCGTTAAGTAACTGCCGGAACTGTTGATACTCGGCTTCCAGAAACTCCTTGAGGTGGCTGGCTTCAGCGCCCCGGCCCTGCAGGTGCAGCTCGGCGCGCTTGAATTGCATGGCCACGACCGCTCGCTGGATCTTGAAGTCGGGTACGCGTTTCAGGTCCCAGGTCAGGCCAACCCAAGAGGCGGAATTGATCAGCCACTTGGTGGGATCGTATTGCCACCAGCGCACGCCGTTGCGGTAGTCGTTCTGAAAAATGTGATGGTAGTTGTGGTAGCCCTCGCCGTAGGTAAACAGGGCCAGCAGGTCATTGTCTCTGGCAGTGTTTTCGTCGGTATACGGGCGGCGGCCCCAGTAGTGAGCCAGTGAATTGATGAAGAAGGTGGTGTGGTGGCTAACCACCAGCCGCAGAATGCCGGCCAGCAGGAAATGCTCCAGGTAATGACCGGTGGCCAGGCCCAGTAGCAGCGGGGGCAGGAAGTTCATGGTCAGCACCAGCACCAGGTAGTGGCGGTGCTGCCACATGACAATCTTGTCGCGTTTCAGGTCGTTGGCGTTGGAGAAGTCTTCGGCGCTTGCGGGGTAGTCGCGCAGCATCCAGCCAATATGGGAGAACCATAGGCCGCGCTTGGCGGAATAAGGGTCTTGTTCAACATCGTCCACGTGGCGGTGATGGCGGCGATGGCCTGATGCCCAAATTAAAATACTGTTCTGGGTGGCAGCGGCGCCAAACAGGGCAAAGAGCAGCTTCAGTGACCAGTGGGCCTTGTAGGTATTGTGGGCCCACAGCCGGTGGTACCCCGCGGTAATCGACATGCCATTGGCGCCCAAAATCAGCACGAAGGCGATCCAGCCAGTGGCCGTAAAGCCGTAGCTGAGCCCATACCAGGGCACACCAATCAGGGCGATAAGCAAGGTGCTGGAGAACAGGATGGTCTGCATTTTGAGCAGCGGCGGCTTGTTTTCTGGCATCGGCGGGAGGGCCTCTCGGTACGGCAGTGAAAATAATATGCGCTGAGTTTAACCAATGCGCCGCCAGTGTGACAGTGACTGTTGGATGACAGCGCCGTAATTTTCGGTCAACTGGAGCCAGAATAAGAGAGCGTGCATCGAGCTGGTATACGGATTTGTTCGGGGGCCAGTAGGCAGTTGGGGGAGACAGGTTGCTCTAGCTGCGGTTTGCGCTATCTTGATGATAAATCTGCCGAAATGGTGGTCATCGGCAGGTTTCTGGCAATCGCAAGGGGAAGGGCGGCGGTGACAACGAGAGTAGCGGTGATTGGCGCTGGCAGTATCGGCTGTTTTATCGGTGGTGTATTGCAGATGGCAGGGGCCAGCGTGCGTTTGCACGGTCGCCGGCGCTTGGATGACGAGCTGGCCGAGCATGGCCTGACGCTCACGGATTACCGTGGCCTGCATCATCATTTGCCCGCGGTTGCCCTGGATTACCGGCAGAATATCGACGCGCTGGACGAGGCGGGTTTGATCCTGGTCGCGGTGAAGTCGGGCGACACCCGTGCGATTGCCGATCAGCTCAGACCTTGTTTACGGGAGGATGCGGTGATCATCAGCCTGCAAAATGGGGTGAGCAATGCCGAGATTCTGCAGGCCCATTTACCTGGCCATCGGGTGCTTGCCGGTACGGTGACCTTCAACGTGCTGCAACTGGGCCAGGGGCGTTTTCATGCCGGCACCGAGGGCATGGTGGTGGTGGAAGATGCGCCGGAGAGCCGGGAGTTGGCGCCCTTGTTTGCTGTCTCTGGCACGGTGTTTGAAACCTCCCAAAATATGACCGGGCTGTTGTGGTCAAAATTGCTGCTCAACTTGAATAATCCGATCAATGCGCTGTCAGGTCTGCCCTTGCGAGAGGAGTTGGCCCAGCGCGATTTTCGTCGATGCCTGGCGCTGCTGCAGCAAGAGGCTTTGGCCGCCCTGGCGCGAAGCGAGATTAAGCTGCCGCGCATCAATGGATTGCCGCCCACCTGGTTGCCGGGGCTACTGCGCTTACCCAATGTGGTCTTTACCCTGCTGGCCCGAAAGATGCTGGCGATTGATCCGATGGCTCGCTCATCAATGTGGGAGGATCTGCAGCGGGGGCGCAAAACCGAGATCGACGCGCTTTGCGGTGCGGTCTCGGCCCTGGCCCAGTCGGTGGGCTTGTCTGCCGCGGCCAATCGCCGAATGACCGCCTTGGTGAATGAGGCCGAGCAGGGAAAGGTGAAAGCCATTCGGGACAGAACACTGTTGCGCAAGTTGTCCCACCGCTAACCAAAACCATTTCTAATGGTTGCGGTTAGTGTGCTCGCCTTAGTCTTCGACTCGCCAGCCCTTCTCCGTTTTGATGTAGGTGATTTTGTCTGCCTGGCTGATGGTATCCCCGGCCTTGAAATTGCCGTAGCGCAACTGCAGGGCGACTAATCCCATGCCGGCGCCAAAGGCTTCAAAGGGTTTGTCCTCGCTACTCTGTTGTATTTCTTCTGCCCAGGCTTCCAGGTCTTTCCTGAAGGTCAGCTGATAGCGTACATCGGCAATGTAGATCCGATCACTTTTCTCGTAGCCATTAAGTTTCTCGAACTCGGTCAGGCTGAAAATTTCGCCAACACCATCGGCTTCGAGGCTGGCCCAGAGTTGGCGCTCCAGTTCGGCATTGCTGGGTTTGCCGGAGCAAGCGATCAAAAAAGTAAGAAGCACCAAAAGGATTGCATTGCGCATGACAGAGTCGCCGCCGGTTGTGGAGTGCCGATAATAACAAACTCACTTGGCTGACGGCGATCTTGGCAGGGTTTACACCGCTTTCGCGGCTGTGCGCCTCAGCATTGAAAACGCAGCATCTCACCGCTTTCCGGGTCCACATGCTCGATGTATGCGGTTTTGAAATTCAGGTCCACAAAAAGACGGCAGTAATGTTCGCCGTGGCGCCAGCCCATGGAAACGCTGGAGTCGTTTGAATAATTCAGTTCGAAGTGACCATCGAAGGCGGGATGATTACTGCGAAAGCGCATCAACTCGAGCAGGCGCTGAACCACTGGCTGGGTAATGGCTTCGTCCACCTCGTCCAGGCTGTAGTAGTGACGGTTGATGTCGCGCAGCTCGCCGGTCTGCTCCATCAGTTCGTTGTCATTGCAGCCTGCCAGCAAGCCAACGTAGTAGACCTGGGGAATGCCGGGGCTGAAAAATTGAATCGCCCGGGCGGCAATGTAGGCATCGTCATTTTGCATTAGCGCGTCGTAAAACGTGCAGGTCAATTGGTAAATGGCGCCGACGCTGTGAATGTTCGCCGCTGAGCGGCGCAGAATGGGGTCCGCACTGCGGGCCGAGATATTGTCGATCAAGGCGCGAATTTTTTCTTCGGGCAACACCCCCTCAACGTCGGGGATGCAAATGCCGTCGTGGGTATCGAGCACTGTCACCATATTGCGCGGGCACATGCGCAGCCAGTTCTTCAGGTAAACGCTGTTGTTGTCGAGCAGGGTGTACAGGAGCAATGGCGGCAGCGCAAAGCCGTAGGGGTGCATATTGCGCCGGCTTATGGCGTACTGATAACTGCTGTGATCGTGAACCTCTGGCAAGCACTCCGCCCCGTGGAGATGAGCCACACCGTTGATCCAGTCGAGATTGCGATACACATCTGGCTCTACCAGGAAACAACTGGTGCCAATAATTTTGGTGGTGTAGCCAAAGGCGTCCAGCCGAAACAGCTTTACGCCGCGCTGGCTGAGAAAGCCGATGTAATTTTCCATCAGTTGGTGGGTGAGTGGGGACTCCCAGTTCAGGTCAATCTGGTGTTCGGTAAAGGTGCACCACACGCGACCTTTCTGGCCGTTGGCGAATTGCACTTCCCGGAAGGGTTCCTTTTCTTTGCGGATATGAATTTTCGCCAGGTCATCTGGCGTGATCTCACCATATTTGTCGACATGCACGAACAACTCGGAATATTCCGAGGCGTAGCCATTCTGAATGAAATCCTTGAATTCTTCCGACTCGTCAGAAATATGGTTGACCGTTAGATCACAGCAGAGGTCGTAGCGGCTGGATATTTTCTCGATATCGGCCCAGTCGCCAAAGGCGGGATCGACCTCTTTGTGAGTTAATGGCGAAAAGCCACCATCGGCGTTCGACGGGAAAAACGGCAGGATATGAACGCCGCCAATGGCATCGCTCAAGTGCTTTTCTATCACCTGGTTGAGGTCGGCGAGATTGTTGCCCAGGCGGTTTGGATAGCAGATGAGCTGTACGGCGTTGCGTAAGGCCATTGGTTTTCTCCCTGAAATAAGCGCTTTTCACCATAAAACGATGTCCAGAGGGATGCAAATTTAGGAAGCGCACAAAATCCTTGGAATTTTCAGTCTAGAATTCGAGATTGGTTGTCTTCGCGCGGTGCGTCGATACCAAGCGTTACTCGGCAACCCGCCGAGTGCGTCAGGAAATACTGCTCCAGATCGGGCAAACTGGCGTAAGTCGTACTGGCGTGCTCAATAATCATTGCGCCGCTGTGAGCGGTATCTGGGTGAAAATACAAGGGAAAAGGGGAAGGTTATGACCACTATGGTTCGAGCTATATTGCTGCTTATTGTCGGTTTGCCGTCGCTGGCATTTGCACAAAGCAATGAGACGATGTCGCTCAAAGTGGGTGTTAAGCCCGTTGCGCCATTTGTGGTGAAAATGGAAGACGGTGAGTGGGGTGGCCTGTCTGTGGAGTTGTGGCGCAGTATTGCGTTGAAACAGGGTTGGGAAACCCAGTGGGTTCCGCTGGCCAGCGCCGAGGCCCAGATCAATGCGCTGGCCACCGGCGAGATTGATGTGGCCGTGGGTGCCCTGTCGATGACACCAGAGCGCGAAGCGGTAATGGATTTCAGTCATCCTTTTTTCTCCACGGGCTTGGGCATAGCCACACCAGTGCAGGACAGCGGCTGGTTGGCGCTGCTGGTGCAACTGGTTTCCCCTGCCTTTCTCAGTGCAGTTGGGGTTTTGGCCGTGCTGCTGTTCGCCGTTGGTGCGTTGCTGTGGCTGGTTGAGCGCAAACGGAATCCCGAGCAGTTTGGCGGTAGTCTCTCCGAAGGGATTGGCAACGGTTTCTGGTGGTCGGCGGTGACAATGACCACGGTCGGCTATGGGGACAAGGCGCCAGTGACCAAGGCTGGACGGTTGCTGGCGACCATTTGGATGTTTGTCTCGGTGATTACCATCTCCAGCTTTACCGCCGCTATTGCGTCGTCGGTCACGGTGAACCAGATGTCCACCGCGGTCACCGGGCTGCAAGATCTGGCTAAGGCGCGCACGCTGGTGGTGGCGGGCTCAACGGGGCAACAGGCGCTGACGCTGCGCGGCATCAAGGCCAAGACAGTGGCCTCTGCCGAGGAGGGGCTGGCAGCCCTGCGCGATGGCAGCGCCGATGCGTTGGTCTACGATGAGGCCATCCTGCGCTATTTGCTGCGCGATGGCGACGAGCAACTGGATATTCTTCAATTCGCCGGTAGTCAGCAGGAGTATGCCCTGGGATTGCGCGAAGACTTTCCCGAGCGGGAGGTGCTCAATCAGCGTCTGTTGGAAGAGACCCGGGGGGATGCCTGGCAGCTGACCTTACAGCGCTACCTGGGTCAGTTGTAAATTGACGGAAAACGCGTTGCGGATGCAGGCCCATCCAGGCAGATGCATTACTTCTGCCGGTTGATGCTGCGGGTCAGGCACGCAGTCATCATTTGCGCGGCGATCTCGCCTTCGCGGGTGTGCTTGCCGAACCAACGCTGGACCTTGCCGTGACCGCCTACCACGGCCGTGCTATCGGTGCCGGTCCCGGTGGCTATTTCGCCTGAGACCGGGCTGAGGACGCCCATGCGACGCAGCGCGTGACATTTTGCTTCGGTCAGCAAATTGCTGATCTCCACCATGGTGGCAGTGGGCAGGGTAAAGTCGGTGATGAACACCGTATTGATCGTGCCCCTAGGCATCGTTTCACTCGGGTGCCAGTCTGCCGGGTCGCCTGCGCAGCGGGCATTGCTTAAACCACAGCTAACAAATAAAGCCATTTCATGGCCGTCGACCACGTGTTGGCTGTGGCGCAGTGAAGTCATGGCAGCGGCGGTCATCATTGCCACGGTCGTACCGGTGTAATGATGTTGATCGGCGAAGCGCTGCAGGGTTTGCTCCGGAGGCTCGTCACTCTCTTCGCCAGAAACCTGCAAGTTGAGAACATGATTGGCCTGACATAGGCCGCCGTTCAATACGGCGGAACTCAGGCAGGGGCGTGTTCCCGGCCAAGATAAGCGGAAGTGGTCTGGTGCGAGATGAGGCGTCCAAGGGTCAGTCACTACCGATAAACCAGTCGCACACGGTTGCCGGGTCCGAGGAAAAATACCAGTGCACGAAGGAGGCGACGGTGTTTTTGTAGCGGTAGATGCCTTCGCCGGGCCGGCCATCGGCATAGGCGCTGCGCTCGCTCTGATCGTCATTTTGCAGCTTGGCGTAGTGAAAGGTGTGGCCCCGCAAGCGAGTGCCCGGCAGCTCCTGATACCCCAGTGCCGCAAATCGCGCTTGCACCTCAGCCCGGTCGTTAAAGATACCGATCATCTGGTGCTCATTGCCATCGTGGCTCAGGGATTGTTGCAGGTACAGCATGCCGCCGCACTCGGCCACGCAGGCCTTTCCACTGTCGATATGGGCCTTGACCGCTGCGGTCATGGGCTGATTGTTTGCCAGTGAGTGAGCGTGCAGTTCCGGGTAGCCTCCGGGCAGGTAGAGCGCATCGCACTCGGGCAGGGCGGCATCGGTTGTCGGTGAGAAAAAAACAACCTCGGCGCCCTGGCGGACCAGAAAGTCGATATTGGCGTGGTAGATGAAGTTCAGTGCCTGGTCGCGGGCGATGGCAATTTTGCGACCTGTCAGGGGTTGTTGCTGTTCGATCGTCTCTGGCGTCAGTGGCAATGACAGCGTTTGCCAGGGTAGAGAGTCGATAAATTCCGCTACGCTACTTGCCATTGCGGCGGCAGCAGGGGCACCCGTCTCTCTGGCGCCATCAATGCCTAAATGGCGCTCGTGGACCGCAAGGGCAGGGTCGCGATGGATGGCGCCGATAAACTTGCTCGGCAAGCGGACGCTCTCGGCAAGCATGCTGGCATGACGGGGGCTGCCGACTTTGTTGGCAATGACGCCTTCAACCCGCACCTGAGGGTCGTACTGGGCCAGGCCGTGCATCAGCGCGCCAAAGGTCTGGGCCTGAGCCGAGGCATCGGCAACAATGGTCACCGGCAGGTCAAAATCCCGGGCCAGCTTGGCCACAGAATGTTCGCCGTCAAACAGCCCCATGACGCCTTCGATCAGAATGAAATCCACTTCGTTGCAGGCCCGGGCAAGTTCTCGCTCAATTTCCTCTCTGCTTTGCATCCAGTAATCAAGCTGGCGCACCTGGAGCCCGGTGGCATGTTCAATAAAGGCGGGGTCTAGGTAATCGGGGCCCATCTTGAACACGCGAAGGCGTTTGCCCGCATCCAGCAGCACTTTACTCAGGCCGGCGGTCACCAGGGTTTTGCCGTGGCCACTGCCGGGGGCGGCGATAATCAGGGCGTTTGCGCTCATAGGGTTTCTCTAGCTTGTCGGGAAGGCGGGCGGGGACTGTAAACAATGCTTGCGGGTGAGGCAAGGCGACTCACCTGGCGCTTAGGGTTGCGATGCTGGGTGATTCGCTGATGCGGGTTACTGGCGCTAGCTGATAGCAACCCATTTCAGGCTTACGTAAGGCACTACGTTAAAGAATATCCACAGCAGCTTGTATAAGCCGAGAAAGCGGTAGGCGGTCATCGAGAATTGCTCACGGCTGACCGGGAACAAAGATCGTTGAATTCGATAGGCTGAATCGCCCGCCAAATGGAGGTAGAGGCTGCTGATGAGCAACAGCGCGCCATTGATGAGGCTGCACCCGCCGAGGACGCTGGTGAGTATATCCATTGTCATCGGCGTTCTCCGTCGGTTCGATTCACAAGGGGAGGCGACCGGTCAGCATATCTTTGGCCATGACCCAATCGCCGATGAAACTGTACAGCGGGTGGCGAAAGGTGGCTGGTCTGTTTTTCTCGAAGAAAAAATGGCCTACCCAGGCGAAGCCGTAGCCAATGACTGGCAGAGCCCATAGCAGCATCGGGCTTGCACTGAGCAGGGCCCAGATCAGCGTCGCGACCACAAGCAGACTGCCCAGCAAGTGCAGGCGCCGACAGGTGGGGTGTTGATGCTCGCGGAGGTAGTAGGGGTAAAACTCGGCGAAACTGTGAAAGTTATTTTTACTATCTGTCACATCGACCTCGGCAAAGTAGGTTCTGACTCTGTTTTAGCCTGAGGCAGCGGCGAATGCAACCGGCCTGGGTGATGTTCTGGAAGACCCAAGGTTCTGGAAAAAACAAGGCGGGTTGTCGCTTTGTCGGCACTGAATAGCAGCCCAGATTTGTCACCAACAAAAAAGGCACCTTGCGGTGCCTCTCTCTGATCTTGCGAGTTTCCTCGAGGTGCAAAGCTTAGAAGCTATACACCAGGGTAACGGCCGTCTGACGGTCCAGATGAACGGTTTCCTGAGGTACGGTTTGGTTGTACTCCATGATGTAACTAATGCTCAAGCCAAAGCCGCCGACGATTTTGGTTTTCAGGGCAGTGGTAGATTTGGTCACGGTATTTTCGTCGCCGGACTCCACGCTGAGCAGTTGGGTCAGGCTTGCCGTTTCTGACAGCGCGTATTCCAGCTCGGTAGAGAGACGCAAAATGGCTTCGGTAACCTGGCCATCACCATCGTCGCTGGCGGCGTCGTATTCACTGACCCGCACACCGGGGCCTACTTCGGCGTCCCAGGTGAAATTGCTGGTTTTAAAAATGCGTCGACCATAACCGCCCGCCAGGGTTGCCTGGTAGCGGTAACCGCTGAAGCGGTCCTTGTCCACGCCGGCGTATCCAAAGGTGTAGTTGAATTCGCTGAAATCATAGGCCAGCCGGTTGGAGACGAAGTAGGCTTCTGCCGAGCGCTCGCCATCGCTTTGGTTGTTTTGGCCATCGGCGTGGACATCATAGGTCCAGCTGCCGTTCTTGCGCTTCGCATCGACTTTGCCAAACACATTCTTCTCGTCGGTGTTGCCTTCGGTCTGGTTGTAGCCGAATTGAACGTCGCCCTTCCACAATTTGGGGGGCTCTTGCGCGAGGGCGTTGGCAGAGATAAGAGCGATCGATGCCGCGGCGAGATAAGTTTTCATGTTACTCCCTTCATTTGGTGCGTTAACAAGTAAAAAGTCGGCGGGGGTGGCCGGTCGGTGACCCGCCACCCGACTTGTACGGGGATGGGTTATTCGGCGGTTTTGTAAAAGTGAACATCCATTTGTGGGAATGGAATTTCAATGCCTTCGGCATCGAAGGTTCGCTTGATGTCTTCAACAAGCTGCCAGCGTGTTGGCCAGTAATCCCCAGTGGCGACCCAGGGGCGGCAGATGAGGTCGATGGAGGATTGTGCCATTTCGTTGACTTTAATGGTCGGTGCTGGATCTTTCATGATGCGCTCATCGGCGTCCACCAAGCGCTGCAGTATGTCCTTGGCTTTTTGCATGTCGGAACCGTAGGAAATGCTGACCACCAGGTCAATGCGTCGCCGGGGCATGACACTGTAGTTGGTCACCGGTCCCGCCATCACCTTTGAGTTAGGGATCATAATGCGCTTGTAATCACCCGTGAGCAGGGTGGTGGAAAACAGGCTGATGCTTTCCACGGTGCCGGAGCAGCCGCCGGCCTCAACCCAGTCGCCAACCCGGCAGGGGCGGAAGGCAATAATCAATACGCCGGCGGCGAAGTTGGACAAGGATCCCTGCAGCGCCAGGCCAACTGCCAAGCCCGCTGCGCCGAGGGCGGCAATGACGGATGCTGTCTGCACACCAACATGGGCCAGGGCGGGAATGATGGCCACCGCAATGGCGATGGTGAAAATCAATTTGCTGATGAAGTTGGTCAGGGTGGGGTCAAAGCCACGCTTGTTCAGGGTCTTGTTTAGTAGGCCAGATGCCAATTTGGCCACCCAGAAACCCACCAGGACAATGGCCAGTGCGCCGGCGATGCGCAATGCCACGGCACTGGCCTCGGGGCCGTACTGATCGATTATTGCCTGGAAATCCATGCTGCTTCCTCATTCCTTCAAACGGAGTCGGCAATTATAAACAGCCCTATCTGTTGGATTACAGCTGAAGCGGGCAATTAAGCCGCTTTTGTGATCCGAGGGAGCGCCGCTAGCGAATAACAGCGTGACGTTTTCGCGTTGTCGTGGCCTTGGTGATCCCTAGATCACAAATTTCATGTTACTCACCGACGTTGCTGAACCACTTCGGGTGGTCTCGGTCGAAGCGTGCAGTCTGAGAAGTGAATTCAAATAATAGCTTTACAAATGAGAATCATTATCATTTAATAATGCTGGTCGAATCCTCTGCTCAATGTGATGCGCTGATACGCAGCGGGCGGTGGGTGCGAATAACCAAAGCGCTATCATGGGAAGGAATTCAACATGGCATTTCAATTTCTCTGTTCGGCCCACCGCCAACAGTTGGCCCAGGACGCCAGTGTCGCTCAAGCGCGCTGGGATGAGTGGATGGCGGCGGGGCGCCGCGCCTTTGCCGAGCGGGAGTGGCGTATGGCCGTGCGGTATCTGGGGTGTAGCTTTGAACTCAGCGATTTATTGTTGACCTCGGAGCGGGTGCCAAGCCTGACCTCGTTGGACCGCTTTATGGTGTCGGGCCACTTTCTCGCCGAGTGTTTTGCCAATACTGGCAACACTGACCTGCAGCAGCATTGCCTTCTGGCGGTCCATCATCGCCTGCTCAAGGTACTGCGCAGCCCGGATGGCAGGGCGCTGCCGTTACAGCGCAATGTGGAATTCTCCTTGCAGATGCTGGGGCGGTTTTATGAAGAAGAGGGGAATCGGGATGCCTTCGAGCACTGCCAGCGGGAAAGTCGCCGGCTGTTGCAGCGCTGTTATCACTGAGGCCCGGGGTCGATCTGGTTGGTGTAGATTCGCCGCGATTCAGTGCTAAGCTGTAGGTGGTATCTGCTGGAGAGTCGCAATGGACCCAAAACACCTTCACGAGCAATTGCAGCGCTTGCAGCGCGAAGTGGACAGTCTGGCCGTCGATGATGCCAATCGGGCCAAGTTACATGCGTTGATTGACGATATTGACCGGGAATTGGGCAGCGGCGCCCAATTTGTATTGGAAGATACCAGCTTGCAGGACCGGGTCGATGAAATGATGTCGCACTTCGAAGCCGAACATCCCACCACCGCGGGCATTCTCAAAGACATTATGGTGAAACTGGCCAGCATCGGCGTCTAACTCCGGGGTTGCGGAACTTTTGGCGGCCGCGGTTGCCAATGCAAGCTCTGTTTCGCGCGTTCTTACGATGATGGTATCCCGCAAATTTCTTTTATTGATCAGCGTCGCTTTGCCTCTGGTGCTGGCCGCTTGTGCCAGCACAGAAAGCGTCTCAGGTGGTGCGCTTGAGCGCGGCACCGCGTCCTTTTACGCCCAGAAATACCATGGCCGACAGACTGCCAGTGGCGAGGTGTTTGATCAGCAGGCAATGACGGCCTCCCACCGCACGCTGCAATTTGGCAGCAAGGTTCGGGTGACCAATCTAAATAACGGTCGCAGTGTGGTAGTCCGGATTAACGACCGGGGGCCCTTTGTCCGCGGGCGCATTATCGACCTGTCAAAAGCGGCCTTTGCGGAAATCGCCGACCTGCGCCTGGGCTTGGTGCCGGTGTCGGTGGAGGTGTTGCACTGACTGCGGATGTCCCGGATGCTTCGGGGGGCATTTGCTGGTAAAGTCTCGCTCCTTGCCGGGTGACCGGCCAGGTTGCCGCCGGCAGTCTATCTCGGCGGCCACAGAAAGATCTGTTGAGGAGCACACGTTAGGGCAATGCAGTTACCGGGTTTCTTGTTGGCGCGAGCGCGCCAAATGGCCGATCGGATTTGTGAACAGGCGCCCGCCAAAGTCATTGGTACCCATTACCTGACGCGCTGGTACGTCATCCCCCGCAATCGTCTGTTCAACGTTTACCTTCACCATGTGGAGGGCAACGACCCCGACGAAAATCTCCACGATCACCCTTGGCTGTTCAATGGCTCGCTGGTGTTGCGCGGCGAAATTTTTGAGCAGCTCCGCAGCCGGTCGCGCACGCTGCAAACCGGCAGTTTGACCTTCCGAATGGGCCGCTCCCCCCATCGGCTGTTGCTGCGCAGCAATGACAGCCTCACCTTGTTTATCACCGGACCCAAAGTGCGTCGCTGGGGTTTTTACACCGATGCCGGCTGGGTCGACAGCAAGCAATATCTCCGGGCAGACGGCGATGGCCGCACGGTGCGAACTGATTTTGAGACGGTAGAGTAAGGCCGGCTTCCGGCAATGCTGATAGCTGTGCTGGTGGGTGGGGCCGATCGTTGGCATTGCCTCACCGACTGGTCCACTATGGCAGGCAATGCGTCATCATCGATTCACATTGATCTGGAATCTGCCATGAGCTCTCGTTGGATTACCCTCATTTTGATCCTGTTCCTCGGCGGCGCGAGCTGCGGAAATGCCGCTGCGCCTAAACTCGTCACCGTTGCCAGTGGCTTAGCGCATCCCTGGGGCATGGGCTTTCTTGAGGATGGTCGGATTCTGGTGAGTGAGCGCGGCGGTGCCTTGCGGATCGTTGATGGCGCCAGCGTGAGTGCGCCGTTGCAAGGCTTGCCGGAAATTGCTGTGGGTGGCCAGGGTGGGCTGCTTGATGTTGCCGTGCGGGGAGAATGGATTTACTTCAGTTATTCCGAGCCGGGGCCGCGCCGGGGCGAAAACTCCACGGCGGTGGCCCGGGCAAAACTGGCGGGTGAGGGCCTGCGCGATCTGGAGGTGATTTTTCGCCAGTCGCCCAAATTTCCCTCCCAAGGCCATTTTGGCTCGCGCCTAGCATTTGCGCCGGATGGCAGTCTGTTTATTACCCTCGGTGATCGCCAGCGCGCCAGTGCCGATGCCCAAACCCTGGATAACCACCACGGTAAAGTCGTTCGCATCTGGCCTGACGGTCGTGTGCCCGAGGACAATCCCTTCGTTGAACAAGAGGGTGCCCTGCCCGAAATCTGGAGCCTGGGGCATCGCAATGTGCAGGGAGCGGCGATCCATCCAACCAGCGGCGCTTTGTGGACGGTGGAGCACGGCCCCCAGGGTGGCGACGAAGTCAACTTGACCCGGGCTGGCGTGAACTATGGGTGGCCCATTATCACCTATGGCGAGCGATACGGCGGCGGCAAGATCGGTATTGGCACCGAGCGCGAGGGCCTTGCCCAGCCGCAGCACTATTGGGTGCCCTCCATCGCGCCCTCTGGAATGACGTTTTATCACGGCGACGCTTATCCGCAATGGCAGGGCAGTTTATTTGTCGGCTCGCTGAAATTTATGTTTCTTGCCCGGCTGACCCTCGATGGGCAGCGTATTGTCGCGGAGGAGCGGCTGTATGAAGGCGAGGTGGGGCAGCGAGTGCGCGATGTTGTTCAAGGTCCCGATGGCCTGTTGTATCTGCTCACTGATCATCCCCGGGGCAAGCTGCTGCGCCTGGAGCCGCGCTGATTCTGTAGCGGGGATGGGTTGCGCAGGCGCTTTCTGACTTTGATTTTCCCCGTTTCATCACCCTACTGTGGTGATTTCTGCCCGATTGAATCCGCAGCGCCATCGCTGGTGATGCGGTTTTTCTCCGCCATTTTTTCCCGGCCATTGAATTAATCGTTGCAGCCGCCGTCGAAGCCCTTACTGCTGGACGTTTTTTTCTGGTCAGCGTTTTCTGGACATCGTTTTACCCCGGTATTTTGAACGTAGGGGAGGGCTCCCGGAGCATGGATTCTGACACGCAACTTGTCTCACCCACACTTTTACCTGTTTCATTGACGCGGCTCCGTCGTTTGCCCGCCGGTGCCATATTGGCCTTGGTGGCAGTGGTGGTCTGTTTGGCGGCGGCGCCAGGTCATGCCCAGAGCACCACCCAATCCGAAACCAACGCTAAAGTCTTGTTCGATAGCGTGGTAGCCCAGGCCAAGGCGCTGGCCGCGGAAGACTACGTGCCACCGCAGGAGGCGCCGCCTGCTCTGGCCGAGCTCACCTTTGATCAATACCGGGCCATTCGCTTCAAGCAGGAGGCCGCCCTGTGGCGGGGTGAATCGCTGTTTGAGGTCCAATTGCTGCCTCCCGGTTTTCTGTATCGGCAGCCGGTAGATGTACACATCATCAACCGCAATGGCGGGCGCGAGCCGCTGCGCTTTGATCCGACCCAGTTTCGCTATGAAGCCGAGGGCCTGCCGGCGCCGGAGAGTCTGTCGGAGGCGCTGGGGTTTGGTGGATTCCGGGTGCATTACCCCTTGAATCGGCCGGACTACAAAGACGAGCTGTTGGTGTTTCAGGGGGCGTCTTACTTCCGCCTGGTGGGGCCGGACCAGGTTTATGGCCTATCGGCTCGGGGCCTGGCCATTAACACTGCCGACAGCCAGGGCGAGGAATTTCCCCATTTCAAGGAATTCTGGCTGATCAAGCCCGGTCCAGAAGAAACCCGGCTGACGGTCATTGCCTTGCTGGACAGCCCCTCGGTGGCGGGGGCCTTCCGCTTTCACGTGTCACCGGATTTGCCCACGTCGATGAAGGTGGAAATGCGCCTGTTTGCCCGCAAGGATATTCGAAAACTGGGCATTGCCCCATTGACCAGTATGTTTCACCACGGCGAAAACAACAGCCGTTTTATCGACGATTTTCGCCCCGAGGTGCACGACTCCGATGGCTTGTTGATGGCCACGGCCGGCGGCGAATGGATCTGGCGCCCCCTCAGCAATCCCGATGCGCTGCGGGTCGTTTCCTTTCAGGATGAGAATCCCCGCGGTTTTGGTTTAATGCAGCGCGATCGGCAATTTGATCACTACCAGGACACCGGCTTGGCCTACGAGCGCCGCCCCGGCTATTGGATCAACCCCGCGGCAAGCTGGGGGAAGGGGCGGGTAGAACTGGTAGAAATACCCACGGACACCGAGACTAACGACAATATTGTGGCGTACTGGGTGCCGGAATCCCCGATCAAAGCCGGTGAGCCGCGTGACTTTGCCTACCTGCTGACCAGCGTTGACAGCGCACCGGTAGATCATCATCTGGCCAAGGTCATTCGAACCCGGGTGGGGCGGGCCCATTTCCACGATGGCAATGCCCGCAGCCTCGCCCAAAAGCGTCAGTTTGTGGTGGATTTTCGCGGCCCGGCGCTGGCAGAGCTGGCTGCCGAGATGCCACTCAGCGCACATCTACAAACATCCTCCGGGGAAACCCGGGAACTCACGGTGACGAAGCTGCCCAATGGCAAAGACTGGCGGGTCGCCTTCAAACTGTATCCCCAAGAAGCTGAGGCGGCAGACATGCGCCTGTACCTGTCACTGCGCGGTCAGCGCCTGAGCGAGGTTTGGAATTATGTCTGGTAACGCATCCTTTCCCGGCGGTTCGCTGCGGCTGCCGATTTTTGCAGCGCTATGCGGGCTCAGTACCCTGGTCGGGGTCTGGATGATGTTCGATATTCTTCGCGCTAACGGCTCAACGCCGCTGGAGCTGACCCTGTTGGTGCTGTTTAGCGTGACCTTTGCCTGGATCGTGACCGCGTTTTGGTCGGCCGTGGCTGGCTTTGTGCTGAGCCTGTTTCGCCTCGACCCGCTGAGCCTGCGTCGTCAGCAACCGCGCCCGGCGGAGTTTCACGCCGACATGCTTGGTCGGGTGGCGGTGGTGATGCCGGTCTACAACGAAGATACCCAACGGGTATTTGCCGGGTTTGAGAGTAATTTGCGCTCACTGATGGCCGAGGGCGCGTTGGCGCACTTCGATTTCTGGCTATTGAGTGATACCCGGGACCCGGAGATTGCCGTCGCTGAGCAGCGGGCCTGGCAGGGTTTGCTGAGCCGCCTCGACGGGGCGGCTGCCGAGCAGGTGTTTTATCGGCGCCGGAAAGAAAACAGTGGCCGCAAAGTCGGCAATCTAAAGGATTTTTGTCAGCGTTGGGGCAGCCGCTATGAGGCGATGATCGTGCTCGATGCAGATAGCGTGATGTCCGGGCGCTGCATGCTGCAACTGGCGCGGGCAATGGCGGATTCCCCCGGCGCGGGGCTGATTCAAACCGTGCCGATCCCGGTTCGCCAGGAGACCTTCTTTGGTCGCTTTCTGCAATTTGCTTCGGTGTTGTACAGCCCGATGCTGGCGGCGGGTCAGGCCTTCTGGCAAACCGACAGTGCCAATTACTGGGGGCACAACGCCATCATTCGCACCCGGGCGTTCATGCAGCATTGCGGTCTGCCGGCCAAGCCGGGGGGGGCACCTTTCGGCGGTGAGATTCTAAGCCATGATTTTGTCGAGGCGGCGCTGCTGCGGCGCGCAGGCTGGCAGGTGCTGTTGCTCAGTGATCTTGGCGGCAGTTACGAGGAAGTGCCCAGCAATATGCTGGACTACGCGACCCGGGATCGACGCTGGGCGCAGGGCAATATCCAGCATTTGGGTTTGCTCAACACGGCGGGCCTGAAGGGGGCCAGCAAAATGCACTTTGTGTTTGGTGCGTTGGCTTACATGTCGTCGCTGATCTGGCTGGTGATGATGGCGTTGAGTACGGTCGATGCCATTAATCGCTCCATGAGCAGCAATCAGTTTTTCTTTAGCAGTCATCAGCTGTTCCCCGAGTGGCCAATTGCCAAAACCGGGCTGATCTTTTCCTTGATTACCCTCACGCTGTTGATGCTGTTGCTGCCCAAGGCGATGGGACTGGTGGTTGCCTTGCTGCGTCGGCGCAGAGCGTTCGGTGGCGGCCTCCCCCTGCTGGCCGGGGCCGTGGTGGAAATGATTTTTGCTGTGGTGGTGGCGCCCCTGATGATGTTGTTTCACGCCTATTTCGTGGTGGCGGTGTTGTTGGGCCGGGAAGTTCGATGGGATGCCCAAGCGCGGGAGGGGCGCATGGTTAGCTGGCGGGAAGCCTGGCAGCGCACCAGCTTGGCCTGTGTGGCTGCCTTGGCCTGGGGCGGGGTCACGTATGCCTACAGCCCGGTGTTTTTCTGGTGGCTGTCGCCGGTGTTGCTGGGCCTGGTGCTGGCGGCGCCACTGGTGCGCTATTCCAGTAGCCTGGCCCTGGGGCGTGCCTGCCGTCGGGGTGGCGTATTTATTGTTCCCAGTGAGGCCAGGTTACCAGCGGTATTGGCGCAATTGGCGGAAAAGCTGGCGTCGGATTACGGTATTGAGCGCCCGCCGGAGGGCATTGAGGGCCGGTCGGTAAATGCCCCACCATTGCCGGCGGCCCAATGGGCTGATATGCCTCTGCAGCGGCTGGACCATTATCCGGGGGCGAGCCGCGGCTTGTCGCTGCGGCGAATGGGGCGGGCGCTGGCGAGCGGATTTCGCAGCCTGTAGATTGCTTGCGCCGCTATTGCATTTCGTTAACGCGCAGCCGTGTGCAGCGCATTCCTTAGCCATTAGGGAGAGATCATGTCCACGATTCGCGCCGTGCAGGCGGATATCACCACCCTGGATGTCGACGCCATTGTGAATGCGGCCAACAACAGCTTGTTGGGCGGCGGCGGTGTGGATGGCGCTATCCATCGGGCGGCGGGGCCCGAGTTGTTGGCGTATTGTCGCGGCCTCAATGGCTGTGCGACCGGACAGGCGAAACTGAGCCCCGGCTTTAAGCTACCTGCCGGTGCGGTGATCCATACCGTGGGTCCGGTGTGGCAGGGCGGTGATCACGATGAGGCCGAGCTGCTGGCCCAGTGTTATCGCAATTGTATTGCGATTGCCCGCCAGCAAGGCTTTCGCACCGTGGCTTTTTCGGCGATCAGTTGTGGGGTGTATGGTTATCCCCGGGCAGCGGCAGCCGATATTGCCGTGAGTACCTTGCGTAATGTTCTCACCGGCTCTGGGGTCGACGAGGTACTACTGGTGGCCTTTGATAGCGACATGCTGGCCATCTGGCAGCAGGCGATGGCGGCCAACGGTTACTGAGGGGCGGCACGCGCGGAGTTTTACTGCTGCGCGGCGGCGATGGCCTCGCTCAGTGATTCGGCAGTTTGGGGGCCGGTTAGCACGCTAACAAGCTTGCCCTTGGGGTTGATAAGAAAGGTGCTCGGTAACACCCGGGGCCGTTCTACGCCGAGCAACGGGGCCGGATCCTGGAGCATTGATTGAAAGGTAATTCCCATTTCGTCTATGGCGGCCTGGAGCGGCTCTTCCAGCAAGCCGTCGTAGTTGATGCCGTACACCACAACGTCCTCACGGGCCTCGTCGAACGCGTTTAAGTCGGGGATTTCTTCCCGGCAAGGGCCGCACCAGGTGGCCCAGTAGTTCATCAACAGCCACTTGCCTTGCTTGAAATTTGCGCCGCCGCCCTGGTGAAGGTCGAAGTCACTCTGGCCGCAGCCAGACAGCAGCGCGGCACAAAATAGCAGGCTCAGCAATGGGCGGGAGAGTGGCGAAAATACAGCGTTCATTTCAAGTCCTATGCGGTGCAGTGGCTGTGTATAATGCCTCCAGCCGTTGCGGTGGCAAATTCGTGTTATCGCTAAAAGTGTGTCCTGGGACGTTTACCCACGCCCCACGGTATTCGGAGTTTTTTGTCAGTGTATACCATCTACCATAACCCCCGGTGTTCCAAGTCTCGGCAAACCCTGCAATTGCTCAAAGAGCAGGGCATCGAGCCAGAGGTGATCCTGTATCTGGATACCCCACTCGACGCAGCGCAGATCACCGGGCTGCTGAAAAAACTGGGCCTCTCTGCCCGGGAGCTGCTGCGCAAGGGTGAAGAAGAATACAAGGCCCGTGGTCTGGCCGACACCAGTTTGTCTGACAGCGGGCTGATTGCCGCTATGGTCGCCGCGCCAAAACTGATTGAGCGACCGATTGTGGTGTGCGGTGACCGGGCGGTGCTGGGGCGTCCGCCGGAAAATGTGAAGGCGCTTTTCTAACCATGTCGGGTCCAAGCTCACCGGGCTACGTATTGGTGTTGTATTACAGCCGTCATGGGGCGACCAAGCGATTGGCCCAACAGATTGCCCGGGGGGTGGAGCAGGGCGGGTTGGAGGCGCGACTGCGCACGGTGCCCGCCGTGTCGACAACCAACGAATCCGTCGCGCCGGCAATTCCCGATGAGGGCGATTTATATGCCAGTCATGAGGACCTGGCCCATTGCCGTGGTCTGGTGATGGGCAGTCCTACCCGTTTTGGCAATATGGCCGCGCCACTCAAGTATTTTCTCGATGGCAGCTCGGCGCTGTGGGCCAGCGGCGCGCTGATTGGCAAGCCGGCAGCGGTGTTTACATCCAGTGCCAGTCTTCACGGCGGCCAGGAGACCACCTTGATCACCATGATGATGCCGTTGCTGCACCACGGCATGGTGCTGGCGGGCCTGCCGTATAGCGAGTCCGGCCTCAACAGCACCACCACGGGCGGCACGCCGTATGGCGCCTCCCATGTGGCGGGTCAGGATGGGCGAGCGGTCGACGATACCGAGCTGGCATTGGCCACGGCGCTGGGTAAGCGGATTGCCAAGCTCAGTCAAAAACTGGCCTAACCCCCGCCTTGAGGATGCTATGACCGAGTTAAATGAAAAAGCGAAGGCGATCTCGCCGCTGATGAAAATCAGCTATTTCGCGTTGATGGTGGCCCTGAGCTTGAGCACCTGGGTTTGGGTGCAAGAGGGGCGCCAGCCCAGCATCACCATTTGGGTGATCCGTATTCTGCCCCTGCTGATCTTTGTTCGGGGCGTTCTGCGCGAGGACCTGCGCACACTGGCCTGGCTATGTTTTGTGGTACTGCTTTATTTCGTGATGGCAGTTACCGAGTCGATGTCACCCTTTGCGTTGTGGATTAACTACGTCGAATTGGCGTTGACGGTCGTAATATTTTGTAGCGCGACCTTGTTTATCCGTTGGCGCGGGCGGTATTTGGCGGCGCAGCGCCGCGAGGGAGAAGTGGCGAATGGCGAAAACTAACAAGGGCGGATTTTTCGCCAGGCTTGGGCGTTTTATTGACGGCACCCGGCGCTGGACGCTCAACCTGATGTTTCTGTTCTTTATCGGCTTTTTGATCTACAGCTTTGTCGGTTTTCGGCCCACGATCCCCGAGCGGGGCGTGTTGGTGCTGTCGCCGGAAGGCACGGTGGTCGATCAGCTCAGCGCGGTGGATTTGGCCACCGAATTGATGGGCCCGGGCATGCCCACAGAAACCCGCCTGCAGGACCTGATTGATGCGATCGATATTGCCGCCGGGGATGAGCGCATTGAGGTACTGCTGCTGGTGTTGGATGACCTCAACCATATCGGCCTGAGCAAAACCCTGGAGTTGTCCCAGGCGATTACCCGCTTTCGGGAGAGTGGCAAGATGGTGGTTGCCACGGCGGGTGATTACGATCAAGACAGCTATTTGCTGGCTGCCCAGGCAGACCAGGTGTTTGTGCACAGTATGGGCGGCGTGCGCTTGGAGGGGTTTGCGGTGGTGCGCAATTACTTCCGGGAAGCAATCAACAAGCTGAAGATTAACTTCCATGTGTTCAAGGTGGGTAATTTTAAATCTGCCCTTGAACCCTTTGTGCGCGATGACATGTCTCCCGCCGCCAAGGAAGCGAACGAAGCCTGGCTGGCGCAGTTGTGGACCCTGTATCGGGATACCGTCATTGAGCGCCGCCAAATCAAGCCGGACGAATTCGATTTCTACGTAAATCACATCGACCAGGTGCTTGAACAAAATGACGGTGACAGCGCGGCCGCTGCGCTGAGCTACGGTCTGATCGACGGGGTGATTGGCCGCCCTGAGCTGCGCGCCATGATGATGGAGCGGGTGGGCCAGGACAGCGAAGGCTACTTCAACCAGATTTACTACCGCGATTATCTTTCCATTACCCAGGACCTGCCGCCCCTGCCGGGCGAACCGGTGGTGGGTTTGATTGTGGCCAGCGGCAACATTGTCGACGGTGAACAGCCTCCCGGTATGATCGGCGGCGACAGTCTGGCGCGTCTGATCAGCCAGGCCCGCCGTGACGACGACGTAAAAGCGGTGGTATTGCGCATTGATAGTGGCGGCGGATCGGCCTTCGCCTCCGAGGTGATTCGCGAAGAGCTGGTGCAACTCAAGGCGGCTGGCAAACCTTTGGTCATTTCCATGGGCAGCATGGCGGCGTCGGGTGGTTACTGGATTTCAGCGGACGCCGATGAGATATGGGCTACGCCAGCCACGCTGACCGGCTCGATTGGTATTTTCGGCGCGTTCCCCACCTTTGAGCGCTTGTTAGATCAACTGGGCGTCTCGACCGACGGGGTTGGCACCACCAAAGTGGCCGGTAAATTGCGCAGTGATCGGCCCCTCGACCCGGTGGTTGCCAATGTGATTCAAAGCAGTATCGAGCACGGTTATCGGCGCTTTATTCAAGTGGTGGCTGACGGCCGGGAAAAACTGCCCGAGCAGGTGGAGAGCATTGCTGAGGGTCGCGTGTGGAGCGGTATTGATGCCCAGCAGGTTGGCCTGGTGGACAAGCTCGGCAGTCTGGGTGAAGCGCTGGAATCAGCCGCCGGCTTGGCGGGCTTGCCGTCCCCGGAATACCGGGTGATTGCGCCCCCCAAATCGCCCCAGGAAGAATTGATCAGCATCTTGTCTGGTGCCGGTGTGGCCCAGCACGTTGCGCTGCTGCCGGCGCCGGTGTCTGCTCTGGTGAACAGCCTGCTGCCGAGTTGGAAGGCGATCAATACCCTGCAAGATCCCAAAGGCATGTACGCCTATTGCATTCTCTGTGTGGCGCCCTGAGGGGCGCAGTCAGCTCTGCTCAAACTGGTCGGGGAAGGCTTGCCGCCAGAACTCAAAACCGCCGTCCATGCTGTAAACCTCGTTGAAGCCCTGCTCGGCGAGGTAGCTGGCGGCGCTTTGGCTACTCACACCGTGGTAGCAACATACCACCACTGCCAGCTGCTTATCAGCCGCGCCAATAAATTCTGCCAGGTTGTGATTGCCCAGGTGCTGGGCGCCGGGAATATGCCCCAGGCGAAAGGATTGCTCGTCCCGAATGTCCACCAGTTGGCACTGGTCATCCGCGATCATTTGCTGGGTTTGCTGCGCCGAAATACAACTGAAACCGGCCATGGTTAGCTCCCGTTGAAAAGGCTTATGGTAGCGCGGCCGCTGCTAAGGTGAAACAGGCGCCGTGGGGTAGACGCCAAGGGCAAGTATGATCAGGGTGATGCTAATGACCACTACCCACAGGTCAAAGCCGTGCCGCAGCCAGCGCGGCGCATGGCGCAGCTCCATAAATTCAAAGCCGACCAGCCAGACTTTGATAAAGCCGGTGACGATGACCCCGGCAGTGGCCAGTGGCAGTCCGCCCGTCACATTGTGGCCCGTTTCGCTTAATGCCCAGCCCACCAGCGTGGCAACGACCAGTATTAGCCAGGCGATGGTTAACCCTTTGTACGGATGGCGTAATAGAGACACAGCATGACCTCCTATTCAGAGTAAATACAGCATGGCAAACAGTGCGATCCAGAGCAGGTCGACCAAGTGCCAGAACAGGGCACCGGTTTCGATGCTGCGTTGTTGCCGGGGGGTTAACGGATAGTGCTGGCTGGTTTTGCGAATGCCGAGTAAGACCAATATGCCAACAATCACGTGAATCAGGTGAATGCCGGTGAACATGAAAAAATACATATAAAATTCATTGGTCATGGGTGACAGGCCGACGCTGAACTTGCCGCCCCATTCGATGCCCTTGTTGGCGATGAAGCCGACGCCGCAAAGTATCCCCAGGCTGATATACCGGCTCACTTTTGGCCCGCCGCCGGTCTTGGCCCCGGCAACACCAAGGGCCACGAACCATGAACCGGTGAGAAGGAGCAGGGTATTAAAGACGCCGACGCCGAGCTGCAGCTGTTGGCGCGATTGCGCGAACACCTCACCGTACTGGTGTTGCCCTAAGGCAATCAGAATAAAAAACACCGAAAAAATAATCAGGTCGCCGCCAATAAAAATCCAGATGCCGGCTTCGCCTGGAATCCTGGGCGCGGCGCGTGCTTCTCCGCGCTGAGTATTGGGCTGAAGGGTTTTTTCCATGAATTAACTACCTTGATGATACGCCTCTATACGAGAGTGGGCTGTCTGGGGGAGAGGCGCTGTACAGCTTGAATTAGGTGCGTTTTACCGCCTGAAATAGTTGCCAAGACATGATCAAAATCCACAGGAAGAAGGCAACGAAGGGAAGCCATAGCGCAACGATGCCATGCCAGGAGAAGGGGCCATCTTTAAAAAATAGCACCATTTGACCGGGAACGAATAGCAGCGCCGCCCACAAGTTGAGGTAAGCCACCCAGCGGGGGAAGGGCGCTTTACCCTCTTCAGCAAACAGGATTGACAGGGCGATGATAGCGCACCAGCCACCAAAGGCAGGCACTGAAAAAACCGCCAGAAAATAGGCGAAATCAGCAAACATCTGTACCAGCGTCGGGTGGTACTCGCCAGGACGAAATACCATCAAGGCCCAGGTGAAAGCGACCAGCAGCGCGATCATGGTGCCGCAGGCGGTAAAGATCAACTGCACATAGGACAGCACGGGGGTGTTCTCTGAGCGCCGGCATTGGGCGGCGATGCCGGCACCGAAGGGGCCGAATAATGCGAAGGAAATCATCAGTACGACCGACCCCACGCGAATGGAGGTGAGATGCTCGGTGACTTTGCTAACAAAAATATCCGGGCTGTCATTGGCGTTTAGCAGCGGTGGCAACATACCGCCAAGCACCATGCCGCCAAGAATAAAAAAAATAATGGCAAAGATGCCGGACCAAGCGCAAAAGCGCATGGCTTTTTCGAACTGAACATCATGGGCAGGTAACATGATCAGGGTGTCTCCAGAGAATTATTTTTTTTGTAGTGTAACGTCCCTTTGCACTAAAGTCTGCCGGGATTAACCCAGGCGACTCAAACGCCCTTTTTGCAGAGGTGAATGCGTAGCGGTGGATGGACATTCGGTGGTGACGAGCACGCAGAGAATTGCGGGTGATCGCCAGGCAGCGAGAGAGGTGCCATCTTATCCAATGCTCAATGTGCTTGGTTGTCGCGGCGCCTGGCCAGGCGCTTGAAGTCATCCAGCATGACGTAAGCACAGGGAATCAGAATCAGCGTAATGACGGTGGCAAACACAATCCCGAAGGCCAGCGAGACGGCCATGGGAATAACAAATTGGGCCTGCAGGCTAGTCTCCAGCAAAATCGGCAGCAGACCGAAGAAGGTGGTGAGGGAGGTGAGCAGGATGGCGCGAAAGCGCTGACCACCGGCGTTGACCACCGCTTCGCGCAGGGTTTCCCCACGGGCGATGGCGCTGTTAACGAAATCCACCATAATCAGACTGTCGTTCACCACTACACCCGCCAGGGCAATAATCCCGAAGAAGGACATCATGCTAAAGGGCATGCCCAGCACCAGATGGCCGAGGATGGCGCCGATAATGCCGAAAGGAATGACGCCCATGATAATCAAGGGTTGCAGGTAAGAGCGCAGTGGCACCGCCAGCAGGATAAAAATCCCCAGCAGCGCAATGATCATTCCCTGGAGCAGGCTGGTGAACAACTCGCTGGCCTCTTCACTCTCGCCGCTGAGGGCGATCGAAACGCTCGGCGCCACACGTTTTAATTCTTCGCTCATTTCGGCGATCACCGCGCCGGTCACTTCTGTGGGTTCGGTGATTTGCTTGTCGACCTCGGCGGTGATGTTGATGGCCCGCTCGCCATCAATGCGGGTCAGCTTGCTGGGGCTCGGTTGGCTGCTGACCTCCGCCACCGCGGTGAGGGGGATAAAGGTGTCGCCGCCGTTGTGAATATACATATTTTGCAGGTCGGCAACGGCTTTTCGCTCCTCCTGAGGGTAGCGCACCATCACCTTGACTTCATCGTTGCCACGTTGCACCCGCTGCGCTTCAGCGCCATAAAAAGCGTCTCTCACCTGGCGGCCAAGCTGGGCGGCTGACAAGCCCAGGTTTTCAGCGCTGGGTTTGATCTCCAGCACCATTTCATCGCGCAGGGTGCTGGCGCTGTTGCGAATATCGTAGACCCCCTTGAAGTGGCTGAGGGCTTCCTCGATACGCTCGCCCGCCACCGCCAGCTGTTGCGGGTTGCTGCTGGAAAGCTTCAGCGATACCGCCGGGCCGGCGGTCTGGTCGGCAGAACTGACCGACAGTACCCGTGCACCGGGAATCTCACCGATTGCCTGGCGCCAGCGCCGGGCAATTTCGTTGCCGTCGATATCCCGGCTTTCGCTTTTGCTGAGCTCTGCCATAAAAGTGACAGAGCGACCGCCGGTGCCGTAGGCAGAGACATGTTTGATCAAGTGCTTCGCGCTGTCGTTGCCGTGTTCATCCTGGTACTGCTGATCCACCGCCAGCAATGCCTGATTGATTTTTTCATAGCCCGCCCGGGTTTGGCTCTCGGCGCTGCCCTCTACCATTTCCAGTTTGGCCTGCAGAAAATCGCTGGGTACTTCCGGAATAATCACAAAGCGAACAATGCCGCTGGCCACCAGACCCGCGGTGATAATCAGGGTAGCGGTGAACAGGGCGGCGGTAACATAGCGCAGACTGATGGCCCGATTGATCAGTGGCAGGTAGCGCTCTTGCACGATGCGCTCAAGCCAAGCGTTGCTGTAGGCGGGCAGCCGATCCAGCCTGATCAGTAGCGGATGTCTGGCGGGCTTCATGTGGGTCAGGTGGGCGGGCAGAATCCACTTGGACTCCAGCATGGAAAACACCAGGCACAGAATGACTACCCAGCCGATGGCCTCGGGGAACGGCGCAAAGGCGCCGCTGGAGAACAGGGTCGGTGAGAAGGCCATGATGGTGGTAAGGACCCCAAAAGTGGCCGGCGTGGCCACCCGCATTGCGCCTCTGATGACCGAGTCGGTGGAGTGCCCCAGCCGCTGGCACTCACTGTGGGCGCTCTCGCCAATAATAATGGCGTCGTCCACCACAATGCCTAACACCAATATAAAGCCGAAAAGGCTGAGCATGTTCAGGCTGACGTCAAACACGGGCATGAGCGCGAAGGCGCCAAAGAAACTCACTGGCAGGCCGAGCATGACCCAAAAAGCCAATTTGATATTCAGAAACAGGCTGAGTACCACAAATACCAGCAGCGCACCGGCGCTGAGGTTTTTTAACATCATGTCCAGGCGGCTTTCCAGATAGAAGGTAATATCCGCCCAGTAGTCCAGTCTGACTCCCTTGGGGAGCAACGGCTGTTGCCGGGCGACAAATTCCTTTGCCGTTCGGCTGACTTCCAGCAGGTCCTGTTTGCCGACCGCGAAAATTTGCAGGCCCACGCTGGGTTTGCCGTTGAAGTAGGAGAAGCTGTCTTCCTCGACAAAGGCGTCGCGGATGATGGCAATGTCGCCCAGCGTCAGACGGGTGCCATCGGGATAACTGATCAGGGTCAGGTTCTCAAATTCCTGCTGCTGCCGCGCCTGGGCCCGGGTGCGCAGCAGAATGTTGCCGCTTGCGGTTTTGATGGCGCCGCCAGGGACGTCCAGTGAGCTCGCGGCGATAATATCGGCCACTTTACTCAGGGTGAGTTGATACTTCATCAGCTGGTGTTCGGGAATTTCGATGGCGATTTCGAAGTCCCGAGCGCCGTTGATTTTGACATTGGCGATGTGCTCCAACTGCAGCAGTTCCTGCTTGAGCTGATCGGCCAATAATTTCAGGCCGCGCTCGTCCAGGTCGCCGTAGAGCTGGAGAATAATGGCATGGGTATCAAACTCGACCTGCTTTACCACCGGGCGTTCGATTTCTGCCGGGAAGCTGATAATACCGTCGATGGCGCTTTTGATTTCATCAATGACCACGTTGATATCGTTATCTTCAAGAATATCGATCTTGAAGGTGGCCAGGGATTCGTCGGCGGTGGCCTCGATGGTGTCAATGGCATCAATATCGGCCAGGGCTTCTTCGATTTTAAGCACCACACCCCGCTCGACCTCCTCCGGGTTGGCGCCGGGATAGACCACAGTCACCTGCACGGCATTGATTTCGAAGTCGGGCTGCAGGGCTTTCTGAATGGTAAAGGCGGACCCGATACCAAGGCTGAGAATCGCAAACATCAACAGGTTGGCCGCCACCGAGTTGCGGGCAAACCAGGCGATAACACCTTGGTGGGTATTGGCCTCTTCTGCCGGAATCATGGCTGCTGCTGGGCCTCGCTGCTGACTTCCGCGGCAGCACCACTGTCATGGGATGTCTGGGTTTGCACCAGCGTGCCTGCGGTGGCATTGGGCAGCGCCGCCAGTACCACGCGCTGACCCTCTTCCAGACCATCCGTCACAATCAGCTGGTCGTCCTGGGTCGATATCATGGTAACCGGCTGTTCCTTTAGCCGATCCTCCTCGGTTAGCCGCCACACCGTATTGCCGGTGCGCAGAATTTTGCGAGGCAGCACCACCACATCGTCAATGGTGCGACCCTGAATGCGGGCACTGACAAAGGTGCCAACGCGCAGCGGCCGCGCTGCCGATTGACCAAGCCCATAGGGGTTGCTGATCCTGGCTACCAGGAACAGCACCCGGCTGCGCTCATCCAATACCTGTTCGCTGCGAACAATCTCGGCCTGCCAGGTCTGGCCCTGTTCGTCCTCCAGGATGACTGGCAGGACCCGAGGTGGTTGAGCGCGGCCAATGTTCTCGCCGGGCAGATAGTCAAGTTTGTCTGCAGCCATCGGTAGGCGGACTTCGGCGCTGTCCACTGCAAACATTTCACCGATGGGGGCTGCCACGGCGAGGTACTGGCCCAGGTCGATGTCCCGGCTTTTGATAATGCCCTGGTAAGGCGCTTTGATTGTGCAGCGTTCCAGGTCGAGTCGGGCTTTGTCCATATCGGCCACGGCGGCATCGAGTTGCGCTTGGGCATCCTGAATCTGGGGCAGGCGCAGGGCCAGTTGTCGCGCTTCTTCGCTCACGTGTTTGCGCGGGTAATCTTCCATGTCTTTTTTGGCCACAGCTGCCCGGCCTTTTTCCTGGGAGAGATGACTGCGCGCAGCGGCGACAGTCGCTTCCGCTCGCTTGAGCCGGGCCTGATAGTCCCGATCATCAATACGCAGCAAGACCTCACCCTCGTTGACCAGCGCCCCGGTTTCAAAGGCGGATGATACCGACACCACTTTGCCGGCCACCTCGGTCATCATTTTGGTTTGTGTGCGGGGACTCACCGTGCCCTGGGAGTGCAGCCACAAGCGCTGGGATTGCTTCTTTACCTCGACGACCTCCACCAGCAGCGGTGGGCGCGTGACGTCGACCCTTTCCGGCGGCGGGCGCAGCCAGTAAAGCACCAGCGCAATAACACACGCCAGCGCCAGAATGCCGGCGACCGCGAGGACCTGTTTTGAGGATGCGTTCAAGGGTGTCCCTATTTTGGCCGATCATCAATTGGGATTTTTGGTGCCCACTGTAACCATTCTGGCTCGACCGAGTCATGCAGTTTGAACTGGCTGCCGGGTGCAACCAGGGCGCCGTCAGCATCCGTTTCGGGCGTGGCCAGCGCAATGCCGCCTTCAAGTAGCGACTCCACCGATTTGCTGCGAATGGTGGTGCCGCTGAACAGACCGAACTTCACGGCCACGCCGCTGGAGTTCCAGAACCGGGTGGTGCTGCGGATCAGGGGTACGAAACGCGGCAGAATGTTGATGTGAATCAGCGTTTGGGTCGCATCGGGCGCAAGCTCAAAGGCAAACACTTCGCCCACCGGAATGTCCCGGTAAAACACTTTTACGCCTTCCTTGATTGAGCCGCGCTGGGGGGCACTCAGTACCAGGTTCAGCCCCTTGGCGGGCTTTTCCAGGGGCGGTGGAACGTCCAGACCGATAAAGCGTTTTTGAGTGCTGCCCTCACCGGGGCGAACGCTAATGTAGCTGCCGGTGACCAGGGTTTCCAGGTTGCGTGTGCCCACCAAGCCCAATTGCGGTTTGACCACCCAGAACTGGCTGCCCTCTTTGGCCAGGGCTTTGGCGGAGGGCACCAGATGGGCTTTGACGATGACGCCACCCATGTCGCTGCTCAGCTCCACCGCGCTGACTTCACCGACCTTGATGCCCTGATATTTCAGTTCGGTGCCCTTGTTAACGCTGTTGCCGCTGGCAAAGCGGATTTCTATATTCTGCCCTTCTTCGGCGTAGGTGCTCTCGAAATTGGGGAAGAGGGTGTACTTCAGGCCTTCCCAGGCCGCTTGCGGCTTGGCGACTTCCGGGGTGTGAAAGGCAATACCTCCAGCCACAATGCTGCTGACAGATTCCGCCTGGATTTCCAGACCGCCGAGGCCACCGCTGACTGAGAAGCCGCTGGCATTCCAGAATTGGGATTCACGGCGGACGAGGTGCTGATAGCGCTGGTGAATAAAAATACCCAGCTCGACGCCGTCAGGATGAAGCGAGACGGTTTCCACCTGACCGACGGCGATCTTGCGATAGTAAATCTTGGTGCCTTCGCGCACCGAGTGCAATTCCTCCGCCTCCAGTTTCAGGCGCAGTCCTGGGGCCTGAATGCGGGTCTTGGGCGGCTCGTTTAATGCGGTGTACAGGGCCAGTGCCTGGCCGGGTTGACCGTCGACCTTCATGGCAACGTAAGGCCCGCCGACGAGAGTGTCCAGGCCGCTGATGCCGCTGGTGGAAATTTCCGGGGTCACCAACCAGAAACGGGTTTCGCTATTGAGGTAGCGCTGGTTGGGTGAAGTGATGCGGATCTTGGCATCCACCCCCTGGGTTGGATCGTTCTCGGTGAATTTCACCGAGTCCACCTCTCCGACCTCAATCCCCGCCATGCGCACTTTGGTGCCAGCCTGAACTCCGTCAGGGCGGTGGAAGTGAACATTGACGAGGCTGCTGCCCCGGGCCAAGGCCCGGGTGGCGTGGAGCTTGAAGTGGCTGCCAGAGTCTACCGGGGCCGCGTCTTTCTCCGGTGTATCAAAGGCAATACCCCCGGCGATAATGCTGGCCATTGAACCGGCGTCGAGGTTGATGCCTTGTAACCCCGCACGCACTTTTACGCCGGACTGATTCCAGAACCGGGAGCTGGCATTGACCAGATGGCGGTACTGGGGGTCGAGGCGCAGGTTGATCTCGACGCCTTTTTCGCGCAGTTGATAACCCTCGACATCGCCGACATCAATCTGCTGGTAGAGCACCGGGGCACCGAGGCTAATGGAGCCTAGCTGGTCGGCTTCCAGGATTAACTTTAAGCCCGGAGCATTGTTGGCAAAGGGCGGCGGTTCCGGCAGGGCGGTAAAGCGCTGGGCTTCTTTGCCATCGCCGGGTTTGAAACTGATGTAGTTACCGGCAACCAGAGTGTCCAGTCCGGAGACACCTGACAGGGATATTTGGGGTTTGACCAGCCAGAACTCGGTCTTTTCGCGAATGAGAGGGGTGATCTGGGTGTCCAGCTCTAGCGTGGCGGTCACGCCGCTAAGGTCATCATCCAGCTTTAGCGCGCTGACCCGGCCGACATTGATGCCCTGGTAGACCACCGGGGTTTTGCCGGCTGAAATACCGCTGCCATTTTCAAAGGCGACGGTAATTTCCAGACCCGCTTCGGAGATATTTTTGTAGAGCAGCCACAGGGCGATGGCGAGCGCGATCAGCGGCAATAGCCAGACAACAGAGACCCCCCGCTTGGGCTTGACGTTGGCGGCGCGAAGGTGGGGTTCACTCATTTTCCAGGTCCCATATCAATCTTGGGTCAAAGCTGTTGGCGGCAAAGATGGTTAACACTACCACGGCGCCGAAGGCTGTCGCCCCCGGGCCGCTCTCGACATTGGCAATATTGCCGAGATGAACCAGGGTGACGAGAATCGAGATCATAAACAGATCGAGCATCGACCAGCGTCCGATAAAGTGGACGAAGCGATACAGGGCGATGCACTGGGTGCGGCTAAGGGGCAGGCGCCATTGCACCACCAAAAGCAGGGTGATAATTGCCATCAGCTTGATGATTGGCACCACAATACTGGCGATAAAGACAATGGCGGCGATCGCCCACAAGCCGGTGTTCCACAGGTCAACGATGCCGGACATGATGGTGTCCGGTTCGCCCTTGCCGAAGTGAATCACAGTGAGGATGGGCAGCAGGTTGGCCGGTAGTAATAATAAGCTGGCGGCAATAACGTGAGCCCAGGTGGTTTGCACGCTGCGGGGGCGACGCAGGTAAAGCTCGCTGTCACAGCGCGGGCAATGGGCGATTTCCTTTTTGCCCAGCGACGGCATTTTACTGAGCAGGCCACACTGCATGCAGCGCGCCAGGCCGCGACGCATGGCAGAGGTCATTGGGGACGCTCCGACCAGTGCTGCCAGGCGAGCTCGGAATGGAAATGCTGGCCCGCCAAAATGACGCACAATAATAATCCCGTCAGGCAGGGGGCGCCTGTGGCGAGGCTGATCTCCCCCGGGTCCATCATTTTGATGTAGGCCACCAGGGCGCCCATCGCAAAAACTTCCAACATGCTCCATTCCTGCATTTTGTGGGTAGCGCGGACCAGCTGCGGAAAGCGGCTAGGGTGCCAGCCCTGGCGAATGCAAATGCAGGTGAGGGCAGTGAACAGCAGCTGCAGGAAGGGGGCGGCGATGGTGCACAGCAGGACCAGCAGTGCCACTGGGGTTTCCTGCTCTGCCAGCAGGCGGCCTACACCGCTGACCAGTGAATGGCTGCCGTGTTGGCCCAGCATGTCGACCTTCATCAGCGGCAGGGTAATGGCTGGCGCAAACAGGATGAGACCGCTGACTGCAGCGGCTAGGGCGAGATTGTCCGGCCCGCGTTGGGCAGGTGATAACACCGCGTCACAGCGGGGGCAGGTGTGGTGGTCGGCCTTGCCCGAACTGGGGAGGGTCACCAGCAGGTCGCAGTCTGGGCAAGCGCAGAGGGAGTCGGCTTCAGTCATGACATCATTGTAGTGGCGCGAACAGATAGGCGCAGCGGCTGAGCAGGCGGCGCAAAAATCCCCAGCTCGACACCTCCCTGGGCAGTAGCTGACGGCAGGCACCGAGGTCTTCGGTTAGCATCGCTTCCATTTCTGCCGCGAACTCACGATCGCGGAACAAGGCGCAGATTTCGAAGTTGAGGCGGAAGGAGCGATTGTCCAGGTTGGCGGTGCCGACCATGGCCAGATCATTGTCCACCAACAGGACCTTTTGGTGAAGGAATCCTTTTTGGTAGTAGTAAAACTGAACCCCCATCGCCATGGTTTCTCGAATTGCCGAGTAGGACGACAACTGAATGATGAGCTTGTCCGGGTTTCTGGGCAGCATGATTTTGACGTCGACTCCCCTGAGGGCGGCCAGTTGCAGGGCCATAATGACCGGGGCATCCGGCACAAAATAGGGGCTAACGATCCACAGCCGGTCTTTGGCATTGTGGATCAGGTCGATAAACATCAGCGCGCAGCTGTCCATGGAGTCAGCCGGACCGGTGGCAAGAATCAGCCCGTCGTAATTGGCTTTGCTGCTTTTGGCCAGTGTCCAGTTGAGCGGTGGTAGGGTTTCACAGGCCCAGTACCAGTCTTCGGCAAAGGCGAGCTGCACCGCCTGCACCGCCGGACCGGTGATGCCCAGGCTGGTATCACGCCATGGGCTCAGGCGGGGATGGTGATGCCGGTATTCGTCGCCGACATTCATCCCTCCCACACAGGCGTATTTGCCATCCACCACCAGAATTTTGCGGTGGTTGCGAAAATTGAGCTGGAGCCGATTGCCCAGGCCTTTGGTGCTGTTAAAGGGCGTGATGTGGATGCCGCCGTCTCGGAGTCGTTGAATAAAGCCCCGGGACAGCTGGAAGCTGCCGATCTCATCGTAGATGCAATAAATCGCAACGCCTTCGGCGGCCTTCTCTAGTAGAAGGTTGGCCAATTCGCTGCCGATACGATCCTCCCGAATGATGTAGTACTCGAGCAGCACGTACTCCTTGGCATTGCGGATGTGGGCAAACATATTGGCGAAGGCCCGGTCGCCGTCAATGAGCAACTCGGCGCTGTTCCCCCCGGAGGTGGGCAGTGCCGCCAATTGGGCCAGGCTCGCCAGGCGACTATCATCGCGGGTCTGCGGCGGCATTTCGTCAAAGGCGTTGCTCAGCTGGTGTGACAGTCGGGCGATCTCGGCATTGGCGCTGCGTTTGGCCATGGCGTAGCCGCGAAATTTGCGGCGGCCGAATATCCAGTACAGGGGAACAAACACCACCGGCAGGACCACCAGCACAATGGCCCAGGCCACCGCACCCTGGGCGGTGCGGGTTTTTAGAATCGCCTCCAGGGCCGATACGATGCCAAGCAGTGATATTAGGCCGTAGACGAGGGCCATCAGGGCGCCGATGTTGTTTTCCAGCCCGCCAAACAGGGCGGTAAGTCCGCTTTCGGCTAGCAAAGTGTCTCCTTCCCTGTATCGTTATCGTGGCTGGGACTATTGGGAGGATAATAAGTTGCCAAGCGGCGACTGCCAACCGCAGGGTGATCTATTTTGGGGCGTCATAAAAATGCCCTAATGACACATTTCGGATATTGCATGGTCCGGGGAAGGGGTAGACAATCAAAAGAGATGGGGGTGCTGCCCGGCACTTCTGAACGGTTGGCCGCCGCGGTCGGCAGTGCGGTAAACCACGAACAACACGCGCCGCAAAACCGGCGTTGATAAGACAAAAGCAATAATAATGGCCGACCCTCCCGGTCGGTGGTGTGTCAATCTCCCGCTTTGCGGGAACTTAGGCCAAAGGGGCCTGTCGCATTCTTTGTCCCACCTAGTCGCTAGGGAGTAGCTAAAGTGGGAGCCGCCGCTAGAAATCACCCATGGTGATTCGGGCGTGCTGGTTTACAATGTGGCAGTGCTTATCAAGCGGGCAATAACCAGGAAGGTTGCGCTAGGTCCCTATGCAAGACGGAGGATGGTCAATGGATTTGACTCATGGCAGCGTGATTTGCGACGACGAGGAGTTGCTTGCAGATGTGCCGGTATACATCAGCAGTGACGCTAATTTCGCCCATTGGAGCGGGTGTTTGCACCTGCATCGAAAGACCCAGCTGGATTTTACCGAGGGGCTGGCCGGTAAGGATTACCGCATCCGCCTTCGGGACGGGCGACTGGGGAGTATCCGAATCCGTAAGGTGATTAGCACCAACGGAGCGAGCCACGTCGAGGTGCTCTTCGAGGGCGCGAGTCCGCTCAGAGAGTCGGCCTGATTGCCTTGACCTGCGGCTGGCGTCGACATGAGTGAGCCACAGTGTACAAAGGTGAACGGCTAAACAGTCTGACCCATCTGCTGGGTGCGATCGCCGCGATCATTGGCGGTGTCGCTCTGGTCATTCCCGCGCTGACAGAGGGCGACGTCTGGAAAGGCGTCAGCTTTGCCGTCTATAGCGCGTCACTTTTCCTTCTGTATCTTTTTTCGACCCTTTATCACAGCACTCGTGGGCCCCGAAAAGCGCTTTTTCGGCAGCTGGATCATCTGGCGATTTATTTGCTCATTGCCGGGACCTATACGCCCTTTCTATTGGTCAGCCTCCGGGGCTCGCTGGGGTGGTGGATGTTTGGCACCATCTGGGGCCTGGCGGCGGTCGGAATGATCGTCGAGTCATTTCCCAAATCACACCGCCGGTTGTGGGCCATTATCATTTATCTGCTGATGGGCTGGCTGTCGCTGGTATTGATCAAACCGTTAATCGCCGCGTTACCGGAGGGTGGCTTTACCCTGTTGCTGGCGGGTGGGCTGGCTTATACCTTTGGCATTATTTTCTACGTGCTGGACAAGAAAGTGCGTCACTTTCACGGCATCTGGCATTTGATGGTGCTGCTCGGCAGCGTCTGCCATTTCTTTACCGTGTACTTGTATGTGGCGTAGTGTTCGCTTAGTGGCGGGGTTGTCGGAAGAATTATATGAGTGGAGAGCATGTGACGGAGTCAAAATCCGCAAAATGGCAGTATCGCGTGGTGCTGGTTTTTGGCTTGCTCAATTCGCTTGGGCTGCTGGTCACCGCGATCTTTCCCTTTCATGTGGATGGCCGGTTGTACAGTTGGCCCGAGGCGGCAGGTCAGATGTCCCTGCAGGCACTGGTGGCGGCTGCGCTGGTGTACGCCAGTCAACAGCGGCTGCTCGGCAGCGAAATTGGTGAAAAGGCCTATCCGGCCGCGCTGGTTGCCTATCTGCTCTGGGCTTGCATGATGCTGCGCTGGGCCTCGCTGTAAAGCCTTTGGGGCGCAGCCAAGCTCTGCTAATCGCTCACGGCTGCCGCCATTGGCCAGCAGACCAATGCAAGCCTTTAAAATACAAGGAAGTTCGCATACTTCCGCCAGCCTGTTGAAGGCGCGCAATGAAATAGACAGGAGATCTATTCAACTGCCTGGTTAATAGTACCGCAAACATCCTGGGAAACGAGGGCTTTTAGCGGCATGAAGGAGTATACTTGCGGGTCGTTTTTGTCTCACACCTCTGGCATGTTCTCGCAACGTTCTGCGCGCCAGCATTTTCATGGAATCTCTCATGTCCCCTGCTTCTGAATCCGCCGCCTCCGGCGACATTTCCTTTGACTCTTTGAATCTGCGCGCCGAGGTCCTGGCCGCCGTCAAAGCAGTGGGATATGAAACCCCTTCACCCATCCAGGCCGCCACGATTCCGCTGTTATTGGCGGGGCGTGATGTTCTGGGCCAAGCCCAGACCGGTACCGGCAAAACCGCTGCTTTTGCGTTGCCAGTGTTGTCCTGTCTGGATGTGTCCAAACGGCGGGTTCAGGCCCTGGTACTGACACCGACCCGGGAGCTGGCCATTCAGGTGGCCGAGGCCATGCAGACCTACGCCAGCAAGTTGTCGGGTTTTCAGGTGCTGCCGATTTATGGCGGTGCGGATTACCGCGGCCAATTACAGGCCTTAAAGCGCGGGGTGCAGGTGATTGTGGGCACCCCCGGCCGGGTCATGGATCACATGCGTCGGGGCACATTGTCCCTCGACTCGCTCAGTCATCTGGTGCTGGATGAGGCCGATGAAATGCTGCGTATGGGGTTTATCGATGACGTGGAATGGATTTTGTCGTCGGTGCCAGAGCAGCGTCAGATTGCCTTGTTTTCGGCGACGATGCCACCGGCCATCCGGCGGATTGCCAACACCTATTTGAATGAACCCGAGCAGGTCACCATTCAGACCCAAACCACCACGGCGGTCACCATTCGCCAACGCTACTGGCTGGCCAAGGGCATGAATAAGCTCGATGCCCTGACCCGCATTCTGGAGGCTGAGCCCTTCGATGGCATGATCATTTTCGTGCGCACCAAGGTGCAGACCACCGAGCTGGCAGAAAAGCTCCAGGCCCGTGGCTTTGCCGCTGCGCCCCTGAACGGGGATGTGGCCCAGGCCCAGCGCGAGCGCACGGTGGATCAGCTGCGCTCGGGCAAGCTCGATATTCTGGTGGCCACGGATGTGGTTGCCCGGGGCCTGGATGTCGAGCGGGTCAGCCATGTCATTAACTATGATATTCCCAACGATACCGAGGCCTACGTGCACCGGGTTGGCCGCACGGGCCGGGCCGGCCGCTCCGGGGACGCGATTCTGTTTGTTGCCCCCCGTGAAAAACGCATGCTGTACAGCATTGAAAAGGCCACCCGACAAAGCATTCAGGAAATGGCGCTGCCCAGTGCTGAAAACATTAATGCGCTGCGCCAGGATCGCTTTCTGCAGCGGATTCAGGAGGCTCTGCAATCCCGGCATCTGCCCGCCTATCAATCGCTGCTCGCCGATTTTGCCCAGCGTGAAGATGTGGCGCCGTTGGACATGGCGGCGGCGCTGGCGATTCTCGCCCAGGATGACAAACCCCTGTTTTTAACCCCTGAGCCGAGCCGGCAGATTGCCGACAAAGATGTCACCCAGCGCGGTGTGCCAGGTCCCGTGCAGTGCTATCGCCTGGAGGTTGGGCGCGACCACGGTGCCAGTGCCGGTAACATTCTTGGCGCCATTGCCAATGAGACCGGTCTGACCGGTCAGGCGATTGGTCGCATTCAGCTGTTCCGGGACTTCAGCACTGTTGAGCTCCCCGCTGACCTGGGCCCCGAACTGCTGGAAGATCTGCAATCGGTATGGGTGGCCGGACAGGCACTGCGCGCCAGCGTTTACGAGGGCGGCGCAGCCCCGGACAAAGGCCATCGCGGCAAAGGCAGGAAGCCGGCCCATAAAGCCGGTGCCGGCAAGCCGGGTTATGCCAAGGGGGCAGGTGGCAAGAGCCCCGGTACCAAGAGTGCAGCCAGGCCGGCTGGCCAGAAAAAGTTGGCCAGCAAAGCGCCCGCCAGCAAGAGTGCACCTGTGAAGAAGAAAAAGCCAAAATCCCCGGCCGGTGATGGTTTTAGTCCGGTGACAAAGGCCAAGCGTCGTCCGGTCTAAACTCGCGCCGAGCAATGCGTTAGCACGGCCGTGTTAACGCAACTCCCGCCGCTGTTGTCGTCGAAGGCATGTGGCAAAGTGTTAACCCGGTAAGTCCCCGATTTATACTTGTGTGAGTGGGTTTAGCATGGAGCGCCTTCGGTGTTGCTGGATATTTTTCGTCAATTTCTCTATCTGGGCTGCGTTAGCTTCGGCGGCCCGGCAGCCCATATCGGCTATTTTCGTCGGGTTTTTGTCGATCAAAAGGCCTGGCTGAGCTCAGAGGAGTTTGCCGCCAAGCTGGCCCTGTGTCAGTTCCTGCCGGGGCCTAGCTCCAGTCAACTGGGTTTTGCGATCGGCTGTCATCGCGGTCAGCTCGCTGGCGGCGTGGCCGCTTTCCTTGGCTTCACCCTGCCATCTTTCTTGTTAATGCTACTGCTGGCGGTAGCCGGGCAACGCTTTGGTTTGCTCAATGGCGGCATGGTCAGCGGCTTGAAACTGCTGGCTGCGGTGGTGGTGGCTGATGCGGTGCTGACCATGTCAAAGCAGTTTTGCGTGAGCTGGATGGCCTGGGCGATCAGCCTTGTTGCTGCCGGCGCATTGCTGCTGAGCAATCAGCCGCTGTTGCAGCTTGTCGTGTTGATGCTGGGCGGTCTGGTCATGGCGGCGCGGCCAACCGATGGTGGCGCAGTGGCTGCCCGGTTGACCATGGGGCCTGAGGTGCTGAGCTTTGGTTTGACGTTTGTCACCTTGCTAGGGCTTAGCCTGATCTTCCCCTGGCACCTTTTCAGTCAGTTTTATGTTGCCGGCAGTATGGTATTTGGCGGCGGACATGTGGTGCTGCCCTTGCTGCAAAATCTGCTGTCCGGACTGGATCATGATACCTTCCTCACCGGCTACAGCGCTGCCCAGGCAGTGCCCGGCCCCATGTTTTCCCTTGCCAGTTTTTTGGGGGCGCAAATGTGGCAGAGCGCCCCCGTGCTTGGCGCGCTGGTGGCCTGTGCGGGCCTGTTTTTGCCGGGTTTTTTGTTGCTGCTGACTATTCAACCCAGCTGGACTCAGCTCAGCGCGCGGCCTCGAGCCAAGGCCTTTATCGGCGGGGTCAATGCCGGTGCGGTAGGGTTGCTGATGGCGGCCTGGATAAACCTGGTACAGCTGGAAATCCAATGGAATGTGCTCTCGGCACTGTGCGTTGTGTTCGGCTTTGTCCTGCTGCGCAGGGCGGTGTTGCCAGTATGGATTCTGGTGCTGGGTTTTGCTGCCCTTGGGGCACTGGCGCTGCCGTCTTAAGCTTGTCATTTCGCGGCGGTAACATGTTGGCTGGTCGTCAGAAATGCCCTGAGAATTGGAGAAAGCTTGTGACGTCTTATTCAAAAGTTGTTGTGTCAGCGCTGTTGGTTATGCTGGTGGCCTGTGCTGGCGGCGGCCCTAGACAGGGCAGTCAATCTCCTGCTGAGACCGTCCCTGTCGATCAGTTTAATGGCGGCCTGGCCTTTGGCTCCTGCCTGCGCCAGTGGCAACCCCAGCCGGTGTGGCAGTCTGTGCTGGCGAGCGGTGCGTCCGGTTTTATTTTTATGGGTGACAACGTTTACAGCGATGTCGGCCCCTATCGCCAGGTGCCGCCGCCAACCAACATCGCCGCGGCCTATCAGGATTTGAGTCTGGCACCGCAATTTGCTGCCTTTCGCAAGCAGGCAGACCAGCGCGGCTTGAGCCTGATGGCCACCTGGGATGACCACGATTATGGCGAGAACGATGGTGGCAAAGACTACCCCTATCAACGGCAATCCAGAGAGGAGTTTGCCGACTTTTTCAATCTGAACTTGTTGGAGTTGGGTGATGGTCTGGGTCGAGGCGTGTACCACAGCCGTTTCCTGTCGGTGGCCGGGCTGCGGGTTCAGGTGATTCTGCTCGATACTCGCAGTTTTCGCAGCCCTTTGAGGTACGCCGAAACCAAGCAGGCCTGTGCCCCTACCGGACTGATTCCCGAGACTGATCCGGGCGCATCAATATTGGGGGACGACCAATGGCGGTGGCTTGGAACGCAGTTGGGCAAGCCTGCCGACCTGCGTTTGCTGGTGTCCAGTATTCAAGTGTTGCCCGATGAGCACTGCTTCGAAAAGTGGGCGAACTTTCCCGCGGAGCGGCAACGCCTGTTTGCGCTGATAGATCAGCATCAGGCCGCGGGGGTGGTGATTTTGAGCGGCGACCGTCACCTCGGTGAAATCTCCAAACTCGACAGCTCGGTGGTCGGCTACCCACTCTATGAAGTGACCTCCAGCGGGCTGAACTCGGCGATGGGTGCGGCCAGTCCAGCGGCCAAAGAAAGCAACGCGCTGCGCGTAGCGGGAACCAATTTGCTGGCTGACAATTTTGGCTTTGTTGCAGTGCGCGGTCAGGGCGCTGACGCCGAAATCGCGCTTCAGCTTCGTGATGCCAGCGGTGTTGTTCGGCGCGAGGTGCGCGTCCCCCTTGCCAGCCTCAAATAGTTCGTGGCCATATTTTCTCTTAAATTGGCTCTTGCATCGGCGATTACAGCAAGGAAAGTTGATCACCCGGCTGGCTCGGCACCTTGAACTGACTGCAATCCAGCGGCGGTATTCCGGCGGGGTCAAAACCCGCCTTACGGTATGCCAGGTTGAAACGCTGGGTCAGTAATTCGGCAAAGATGCCGCTGCCTCGCATGCGCTCACCAAACTCGCTCTGGTAGAGTCGCCCGCCACGCATATCTTCAATACGCTTGATAACGTGTCCTGCTCGCTGGGGAAAGTGCTGGTAAAGCCAGTCTACAAAGATCTGCTGCAGTTCATGGGGTAAGCGCAGCAGAATGTAGGATGCGTCCTTCGCGCCGGCCTCGGCGGCTGCCATCAGAATGAGCTCCATTTCCTTGTCGTTGATGAGGGGAATGACCGGCGCGACCATCACGCTAACGGGAATGTCTCGCCCACTCAGCTCTCGCACGACCCGCAGGCGCGCATCGCCCGCGGCGGTTCTAGGCTCCAGGATGCGCTTTAGCTCACTGTCCAGCGTGGTAATGCTCACCGCTATATGTATCAATCGCCGCCGGGCCATTGCTTCGAGGAGGTCGGCATCGCGCAATATCAGCGTGCTCTTGGTAATGATCGACATGGGCTGATTAAACGCCAGAGCAACTTCCAGCAGCTGGCGCGTCAAACCAAGCTGGCGCTCCATTGGCTGGTAAGCATCGGTGTTGATGCCCAGCGAAATGCTTTCGCAGCGATAGCCGGGTTTGCTGAGCTCTCGCGCAAAGCACTCGACCGCATTGGTTTTGGCGGTGAGCTTGGTTTCAAAATCCAAGCCTGGCGACAGGTCCAGGTAGCTGTGACTGGGCCGGGCAAAGCAATACACGCAGCCGTGCTCACATCCGCGGTAGGGGTTGATCGACAGATTAGACGGTACATCCGGCGAAGTGATGCGATTGATCAGTCGTTTTGCCTGCTCGCTGCGAATCTCGGTCTGAGGGTGGCGCAGAGGTTGGCCGTCAGCGTCGAGCTCAATCCGGTTGATGGCGAAGCGGCCCTCGGCGTTCTGAGTGGCGCCGCGGCCTCTGATCATCGCGGGCGGCTGCATGGCAAATTCCTTAGACCTCAAAATGCTGTTTATTTGTACAGTATTTTTCTCGAGGGTCAAGCCCCGGTAGTCGTCAACGCGTGTTGCTGCCCCAGCTGCATGAGACTTTGTAGCTGATCTAAATCGTTATAAACCCTGGGTTTAAAGGCCTTGCTTCTTTAGCCTGATCAATTCTTAGACAGAAAAATCACTCCCTCCTATATTGAAAGGGACGCCCAGCGCGCCGCCTGCGCTGGGCAGGCTCTATTCGCAACCCTGGGAGGATGCCACCATGTCCGTTGCCCCAAGAATTGAAGCCCATCTGCGCAAGGTGGGAGTGAGTTACGATCTACTGGAACACCCCTTTAGCAAAACCAGCATGGATACCGCCCACCGGGCCCGGGTACCGCCTGCGGCGCTGGCCAAAGCGGTGATACTCCACGATGGCGAGTGCTTCAGGATGTGCGTGATTCCCGCCAATAAGCGTTTGATGTTGGAGCAGTTCAACAGCTGGCTGGGCGGGCGTTTTCGGCTGGCGACAGAGGATGAGCTGAGCGCCCTGTTCGATGACTGTGAGCCCGGTGCGGTGCCGGCCCTGGGGCAGGTCTATGGCATGTCGGTGGTTTGGGATGATGAGCTCGATGGTGAGGAGGATGTTTATTTAGAGAGCGGCGACCACCGTCACCTGATCCATTTGCGGCACGCCGCCTTTCGTGAGCTGATGGGTTTGCAGCAGCACGAGCGGATCAGCTACATGCCGCGAATGACCCATTAAATTCTGGGGCAAGTGATGTCATGGAGCCGGCCTGAGAAGGTCGGCTTTTTTTTATGGGGATAGCTCGTTCCCACAGTGGCGTCAGCCCGCAATCAGGGTATCGTTAAAAAATGTCAGCGAGCGCTGGCGGGCGAGTTGGGCGGCCTCGGCCTGGTATACCTCGGGACGGTCATGGGCATTAAAGGCGTGGCCCGCGTCGTACTCGAACATTGTCACTTCCGGGTTTGCTTCGGCAATGGCGGCTGTGGCGTTGCGGCCAATCAGTACATCCTGCCTTCCCCAGTGGGCGATGCTCGGACATTTTGGTTTGGCTGCCGGAAAGTCTGGAATGGCTGAGCCATAGTAGATCACCGCGGCTCCTATCCCTGGCAGTTTGCTGGCCGCGAGCCAGCTTAGGGTGCCGCCATAGCAGAAACCGACAATGCCCACCGCCTGACAGCCGCGTTCCTTCAGTGTGTAAATGCAGGTATCGATATCCAGCAGAGGCAGAGTGAAGCCGCTACTGCCGATGGTGCTCAGGCGCTGCTCAAGGCTGCTGTCATAATCCAGCACCAGGTCCTTTTGCAAACGGTCGTACAGCTGGGGGGCCAGCACATGGTAGCCCTGGTCGGCATAAAACTGGGCCACATCGACAATGCCGCGGTTCACGCCCATGGCCTCGTGGATGACAATCAAACCTGCGCCATTGGCCTGGCGTGGCAGCGCCTGGACGGCGCTAAACCAATGGCCGTCGCTGCTGCGCAGCGAGATTTTTTCCGCTGGCGAAGGTTTTTCTGAAGAAGGAATGTCTGGTGAGTTGCTCAACTTAGCCTCCCGAGATCGATTGCTTTACATCCATTGCATCAAAATGACCGCCAGAACCAAGCCCACTGCAGGAATCGCCATGGTGAGGGCGGCGATGGGCCAGTAGGCGCTCTTGTGGGTTTCACCGCAGATGGCCCGAACGGTGGTGACGATGTAGCCGTTGTGGGGCAGGGAATCCAGCGCGCCGGAGGCGATGGACGAGATGCGATGCAACTGATCCGGGTTTACCCCTTGATCAAGGTAATAGGGGCTGAGCACCGGCAGCGCGATGGACAGGCCGCCGGAGGCCGAGCCGGTCAGTCCGGCGATGGTGGTGACCGCAATTGCCGCGCCGATCAGCTCGTTGCCGGGTATGCCGGTCATGGCGTCTACCGCCACGGCAAAGGCAGGGGAAGCCTTAGCCATGGTGCCAAAACCAACAACGGCAGCGGTGTTGCCGATAGCGACCAAGGCCCCGGTGGTGCCTTCGTTGATAGCCTTGGACATATTGTGGAAGTAGCGGAAATTAATCAGCATGATGGTGAGGCAGCCGCCGAGCAGCGCCAGAATCAGGGCATATTGGGCCAGGCTTTCGTGAAAGAAAAAGGAAGTTGCCAGCACCACTAACAGGGGCAGCAGTCCTGTGAGTGGGTGGGGGTAGTCCCGCTCGGCAATATCCGGATCGCCTTCCCGGTGCTCGAATACTTCACCGTTGGCCACCGCCTTTCTGATCATGCGATTGATCCACCAGAAACCCGCCGCCGCCATAAACAGCGCAACAATCGCGCTTACTTCCCAAGCCGCGTAGGGGCTGGTATTGAGGTATTTCACCGGAATCCAGTTTTGAATTTCTGGCGAGCCGGCTGAGGTCATGGTGAAGGTGATGGAGCCGAAGGCCAGAGCGCCGGGAATAAATCGCCGGGGCAGATTGGCATCTTTGAACAGCCCTAGCGCCATCGGATAAACCGAAAACGCCACTACAAACACGCTCACGCCGCCGTAGGTGAGCACCGCACAGGCCATTACCACTGCGGCGACGGCGTGCTTGATGCCGATCTTGTCGATAATCCAGCGGGCGAGACTATCTGCGGCGCCGGTATCTTCCATAAACTTGCCGAACAGGCTGCCTAGCAGGAACATCAGGAACCAGGAGGCGACAAAGCCGGAAAAGCCTTGCATATAAGTGGTGACGAAGGCGTGATCGCCCTCGCCGGGAAAAATGGGAATGCCGCCAGTGAGCGTCACCACCAGGGCGCACAGGGGCGCGGCAATGAACAGATTCCAGCCCCGCAGAGCCAATACCGTGAGCAGCAACAAGCCGCCGATCAGACCAATCATACTGATCATAAAGGGTTTCCCTAGAGTGACATCGTGCACCTGGCGCCCGCCGTTATCGGGGAGTTGGTCCGATGGCGGCCCGGCGACTTTCGTTGTTAGCGCAAGGAATTCTGCCTGTTGCTGGCGGCAAGGGCAAACCGTGGTGTGGAATTGGAGTGAGTGGTACGGCAGGAGTGTGCTTGGAGGATGAGACCGGGCTGGCGGCGCCAGCCCGGTCTGACAGTGCTGGATTAAACGTGAATGCCCTTGAGCATATTGGCCAATGCGACCTGCTCGTTGGAGGCCTCGGCCTTTTGGGCGGTTTCCATTTGGCCTTTGGCGGCAGCGGAATCCGGGAAGGTGCGAAACACCCGGTTCATAATGATTTCGGTGGCTTTTGGCATCACCGCATTGAGCACCTGCATGGACACGCCAAGGCCGGTGGCAATCCGCTTGGGCCGTTCGATAATGGCGTCGGCGATCATGTCGGCGGCCTCATCTGGCGACAGGGTGGGCACTGCGCTGTAGATCGAGGTGGGGCCAATCATGGGCGTACGTACCAACGGCATATTGATGGTGGTGAAGGCCACATTACGATCGGAAAACTCGGCCGCTGCGCTGCGGGAGAAGGCATCCAGCGCTGATTTTGAGGCGGAGTAGGCCGAGAATCGGGGCGAGGCACCCACGATCACCGCAATGGACGAGATATTGATAATCTGCCCCTGGCGTCGGGCCAGCATGGATGGAGCAAAGCCCATAATCAAGCGAATGGCGCCAAAGTAATTGAGTTGCATAGTGCGCTCAAAGTCGTGGAAGCGATCGAAAGTCAGCTCCAGCGAGCGGCGAATGGAGCGGCCGGCGTTGTTGATCAACACGTCGACGTGGCTGTGATTTTCCAGCACCGTGGCCACCAGCTGGTCACAGGAATCCAGGTCGGATACGTCGCAGCTGTAGGCGACGCTGGTACCGCCGCGAATGGCGATCTCCCGCTGGGTTTCCTTGAGTTTGTCCAGGTTGCGGGCGACCAGGATGACCTCGGCGCCAGCGGTTGCCAGTTTTAGCGCGGCCGCTTTGCCGATGCCTGACGAGGCGCCGGTAATCACCACGACTTTGCCTTCAACGTGTTTTTGCAGGGTGCGATCTACCCGGCGTTCGTCATCCAGGTTGCGCTCCCAGTAATCCCACAGTTTACCCGCATAGCTCTCCAGCGGCGGCACGCTGATGCCGCTGTCGCGCAGGGCCTTTTCGGTTTGGCGACTGTCAAAGCGGGTGGGCATATTGAGAAAGCCCAGGGCAGCCTCGGGAATGCCCAGATCTTTCAGCGCTGCCTGGGTGAGATGTTGGATTGGCGGCAGTTTGCCGAGCATTTTGCTCAGGCGAAACGGCATTTTGTTGAGCAGTTTCGGGTCAACGCGCATTGCCATTTTGGGCGCGTGGGCGGCGCGGGCGAAGATATTCACCACGTCGCCTAGCCGCTGACCGCGCGGGTTGGTCAGGTGAAAGCAACGTCCATCCAGGTCGGGCTGATGGGACAGGTAGTCCATGGCGTCAACCACATAATCCACCGGCACAATATTCATCTGGCCGCCGTCGATACCCATCATTGGCACCCACTCGGGCACATTGTTGCGCAGCCGCTGAATGGCCTTGAAGAAATAGTAGGGGCCGTCCACCTTGTCCATCTCACCGGTGTTGGAGTCACCCACCACCATGGCGGGGCGGTAAATTCGGTAGGGGAGTTTGCACTCATTGCGCACCAGGGCTTCGGAGTCGTGTTTGGTGCGAAAATAGGGGTGCTTCAGGCCGGTGGCCTCCTCGAACATGTCCTCTGTGAAGGTGCCCCGGTAGAGTCCGGCCGCGGCAATGGAGCTGGCCAGATGGAAACAGCCTGCCTGCATGGTTTCGGCGGCAGCGATGGCGTTGCGAGTGCCCTCGGTGTTGGCTTGCTCCTGGCTTGCTGCATCGGCTTTGAGATCGTAGATCGCGGCCAGATGGTAGAAGTGCTTCACGGCGCCTTTCAGGGTGGCCATATCCTTGCTGCTGATGCCCAGCTTGGGCTTGGACAGGTCGCCGTTGATTGCGACCAGACGATCGGCGCTGAGGCCTGTTTTCTCCAGCAGGGCTTTGTACTTTTGCTTGGACCCGCGGCGAACCAGGACATAAATCGTGCCCTCCCGGCGGCTAAGTCGTTCGATCAAAAACCGGCCGATAAATCCGGTGCCACCCGTGACAAAATAACTCATTTGCAATCTCCTACTGTTTGCGGCCCCGCGGGCATCTTTTATTGTCAGTTTGCGTGCTACGTCAAGCCAACCGCTTGCTCAAGTTCGCTGAAGGCATCGTGAATATACTCTCCCAGCCGCCCCAGATCGGGCATGGCTGAGCTGGCGACCAGCCCAAAGTGCAGGCGGCCATCGTAACTGAACAGGGTGATATTCAGGTGGTTGTTCGGTGTCAGGGTGCTAATCGGATACATCTCTTCCAGTCTGGCCCCTTTCAGGTATAGCGCCTCACTGGGCCCGGGCACGTTCGATACCAGGGTATGGCCTAGGGGCGGAAGTACATCACCAAGATTTAGCGTCTCAGCAACCAGCGCCAGACTGCCTAACAGAATAGTGTAGGCGACAATGGAGCCGGCGGGCACGCCGTCGATCTGATAACGAACATTGCGCAGGGTGAAGCCGATTTCCCGCAGACGCTCGTAGGGGTCCGTGGTTTTGCTCGCCAGTTCCACCAAGACAATGCCAATTTTATTGCCCAGGCTGTCGTCGCCGTCCTGGCGCAAATTCACCGGCATTTGAATGGTGATGGGCTGGTCGATATCGGCATTGCACGACTGCAAGTACTGGTGCAGGGCGCCATCGATGCAGGTCAGGGCGATGTGATTCAGCGTTGAGCGGGTGTGCCGACGCAGGCGACCGATGCGCTCCATGGGCACAGAGGCGGTGGCGATCTGGCGACCCGCGGGAACCTGGCCATTCAAAGGTGTATTCGGGGTCGCCTTGAAAGGCACGGCGACTGCGTTTTTTGTCAGGTTTGCCAGCTCCAGGCCCAACTGCGTGCTGAGTTTACTCAGGCCGAGGGCGGCGCGCATGTAGCTGCCCGAGCGGCTTGCGGCGGTGATGGCGTGGTCCAGAAAAGGGCGGGTCTGTTGGTCGCGCCTGGCCCTGTGGCCGGGTTTTAAATGGGTCCAGATAGGTGCCAGGGTTTTGGCTGTTGCCGAAGTATTCAGAGATTTGGCCAGCCAGCGGGCCATGGTCATGCCATCGGCATAGGCGTGATGCACTTTCACGTAGAGGGCAAAACGGCCCGGATCGATACCTTCGATCACGTGGAATTCCCACATGGGCCGGTCCCGGCGCATTTTGGGGCTATGCAGCTGGCCAACCAGTTCGTACACCGCATCGCGGAAATCGTCACCCTCTACCTGATGGAAATGCAGGTGATCGTCGATATTAAAGTGAAAGTCGGTTTGCCAGTGGGGTGGTCTGAACAGACCGGCGCTGATGACCTGATTGAAGGGAGCGCGAATATCCTGGGTCTCGCCGAGATATTGGCGCACGGTGCGACGGACAAATTCCTTGCCGGCGTTGGCGGGCTTGCGGAACAACATCATACCGCCCACATGCTTGGGGCTGGCATCGGACTCGGTCAGCAAAAATGCCAGATCCATCATCGACAGGGTTGTCATGGAGTAATTCTCTCCCGTAAGTTGTGCCGTTGTCCGGGCTGCTACGCCTTTGGTCAGCCGGGTGGGCGACCCTTCACTGGAGCCAATTCGCCCGGTCGTGTGCCCCGACTTTCCTGTAGTCTAGGCAGTTAATTGTGGCTTCGCTATTGCCCAATTCGTCGGTGTTATTGATTTTTAGGCCAATCCCGGAGGCGAGCTCGGCCACCTACCAGGGCTTGATAGAACAACAAGAAGGAAGGTTCATGCAAAAAGAAGCGAAACGTGCGGCCACGCTGGTGCTGGTGCGCGACAGCGACGAGGGTCTGCAAACTCTGTTGTTAAGGCGCCATCCGCAGATGAAAACGGCCGCGGGGTTTTGGGTGTTTCCCGGCGGCGCAATGGACCCCGAGGACGGTCCTCTGGGGGAGGAGGAACCGATGAGTGCCATGCGAGCGGCCGTGCGCGAAACCAAGGAAGAGGCCGACCTCGATATTGGCCTGGACGACCTGATCATGGTGTCTCACTGGACGACACCCAGCGGTTATCCCTTTCGGTTTGCTACCTGGTTTTTTCTGGCTGAGGGCAGCGATGCTCCGGTCACCGTGGATGGTGACGAAATGGATCAGGCCATCTGGGCGGTGCCCAGCTATTTTCTGGCCGGTCATGAGCGGGGCGAGATGCCGATGTTGCCTCCGACGGTGGTCACCTTGACCGAGTTGTGTCAGTGCGCAGATGTGGCAGCGGTGAAAGATTTTTACCGAGGCCGGGCGGCGCCCTTTATTGAGCCCCATCGTGCCAAGACAAAAGAGGTGTTGTGCATGCTTTACCCCGGCGATGTGGGCTATGAGACCAGCGATCATACTCTGGCCGGCCACCGCAATCGCAGTTACTGCGAAAATGAGGTGTGGCGCTATCAGTTCGGCGACGCGTAATTTTGCAATCTGGTGCCAACCACAGCGAAGGATTTTTGCTCCAGGGGTGTTTAACAGATAACGGCCGTTAAAACCCCCCGTTTTCAGGAGTGAGAAATTATGTTGAATACCAAAAATATTGGCACTGCGGTGCTGCTGTTGGCGTCGATGGCGGTGTATGCCGCGTCTGGTCAAGGTGCTGCTGGAGAAGGCGCTGCCGATGCCGGTCCCATGAAGGAAAGAATGGGTAAGCCTATGGCGCGCTTTGACACCAATGGCGATGGCGTCGTGAGCGCAGAGGAAATTGCCGAGCATCGCCAAAGCCGATTCAGCGAGATTGATGCTGATGGTGACGGCTTCATCACCGATACAGAGCATGACGCCTACAAAGAAAAATTGCGCAAGCAGCGCGGTTTGGTTGCTCGCGCCGATAGCGACGGTGACGGCAAAGTGTCTGCCGAGGAGTTTGCAGCCCAGTCAGACAAGATGCTCGCCCACCTCGACAAGGATGGTGATGGCAATATTGAGCGCGGCGAAATGCGTCGCCACCACGGTCGCGGAGATTGCGATGGCAAGGGTGGTAAGCGCGGTAAAGGTGATAAAGACAGCTAATGGTGGGAGAGGGTCGTCGTATTGATGCCGGTAACTGATGGCCAATTAATGCGGCGGCTCGCTGCTGGCGATCAACAGGCCTTTGCCCTGTTGATGCACCAGCATGCCCAGCGTGTGCTGAACGTGCTTTACCGAATTGTGCTGTCCCAGGAGGAGGCTGAAGACCTCTGCCAGGAGGTTTTCGAGAAGCTCTGGCTTCAGGCTCCTCAATGGCAGGATAAGGCGCAGGTGTCTACCTGGCTGTACCGGGTTGCCCACAATGCGGCCCTCAACCATCGGCAGCGTTTTCAGGCTCGTCACCTGGTCGACACCGATGAGGCGGTCCGCGCCAGTGATGAACAGGTTGAGCAAAGCGAATCGGCCGGTGAACAGCGTGATCAGGCTCAGCGCCAGCAGCGAATCGAGTCGGCATTAGCGGGGCTGCCCGAGGCGCAGCGTGCGGCGGTGGTGTTTCGTTATTACCAAGGGCTGCCGGTGAAGGATATTGCAGAAATTATGGAAACCAGTCCCAAAGCGGTGGAGTCGTTGCTCAGTCGCGCCAAACCCCAGCTCAAAGCCCGATTGGGAGGAGTGCTTGATGCCCTTTGATCAACGCTTTCAAAACCTGTTACGTGACTATGGCGGGGCGCCGAAGAGGTGGCCGGTCGGATGGCGCCTGTTGTGGCGATTGGTGTTGTGTCACCAGGCAGATTTAGCCCGTCAGCTTGCCAGCGCTCAGGCGGAGGAGCGCCAGCTCGGCCAGATGATGTCCGCTCTGCCTGAACTGGCGATCAGCGATGATTTTCAGGCGCGATTGATGGCGGTGACTTCCCGCCGTCAGGTTCAGCCGGTGTCGAACCGTTGGCAAGTTTCCGCCTGGGGAATGGGCATGACGACGGCGTTGGCCTCGGTCATGCTCGGCTTTTTGTTGGGCGCAGGCGGCCTGCTGGCGCCCCTGGATAACCCGGATGGTTTTGAGTTTGATAGCGACGCCACCTATGAGGTGAGCGACTGGTTGTCGGAGGACGCAGAATGAAAGGGAGCAAAGGGCTGATAATCGCGCTGCTGGTGTCGCTGGTGGTCAATGGCGTGATGATTGGCATTTATGTTGGCCAGAAAGTATCGGGCCGCGACCGCTGGGCGGTGCGCGAGATGAACCACAAGTTTCTGAAGGGTGCCCCCACGGAGTTCAATGACGAAATTCGCCAGGCCATGCGTGAGCAGAAGGACGAAATGCGGCAGTCCTTTCGCGATTTGCGCGAGGCGCGCCGGCAGATGGTCGATCTGCTGAAGTCCGAGTCGGTCACACCCCAACAGCTCGCGGCGGGCTTTGCGGCGGTGCGCGCGGCGGAAGAGGAAATGAAGGGGCGCTTACATACGGTGCTGGCTGAGGTGCTGCCACATATCCCGGTGGAGAATCGCCTGGAGGTCGCTAAATGGCACGACAAAAAAATGCAGGGCAAAGATCGCTCCGGCCCGCCGCGGGACAAGCACGGTGATCGGGATAAGCACCGTGAGCCTCAGTTTCCACCCCCGCCACCGGCAGAGCCTGAGTCATGAAGGCGATTTGTGACGGGTCTTTAGGCTCTAACAGGCCCTTAGATACCGCTGAGTTCGCCCATATACCAGCGTTTGCGCCAGCGTTGCAGCACCCGGTCGGGATACCAGTTTTTGCCGAGGCTGCCGTTGTAGCGGGCCAATGCCCGGCGCAGATCGCCGGACTCTTTCTGAATGTAAAACTGAAGGATGTGGCAGCCGTAGCGCAGGTTGGTTTCCATCCGAGTCAGATTATCCTCAGGCCGCCCGATCTCGGCCTTCCAGAAGGGCATCACCTGCATCAAGCCCTGGGCGCCCACCCGGGACACGGCGTACTGGTCAAAGTAGCTCTCCACCTCAATCAAGGCTAACACCAGCTCTGGGTTGAGGTCGGCGGCACTGGCCTCTCGGTGAACCAATCGCAGGAATTCGAGGCGCTGCTGTGGGTCGCTGATAAAGGGTTGCAGGCGGCCAGACATGTCCAGCAGCCAGACCTCCGCGTCGAAACGATCGTCAAAGCTGTCCGCTTTGGCGATGGCCAGTTTGAGGTGCTGGCGCAGCTCCGCCCGATCCTGCTCGGCAACAAAAGTGCTGGCCGCCAGCGGCGAGGCAAACAGCACCAGCCAATACAGCGCCGCGAGGGCGGCCCAGCACTTAGCCGGCCAGTTGCAAATCGATAAAGGCCAGAATCTCATCGCTGGCAATATCCTGGTTGTCGCTGGCGGGACGGTGTTTGTACTCGAGTTGGCCTTTTTCAAGGCCGCGATCACCCACCACAATACGGTGCGGAATACCCAGCAACTCGATGTCGGCAAATTTAACGCCGGGGCGCTCGTTGCGATCGTCGAGGATCACGTCGTAGCCCCTGGCCAGCAACTGGGCATAGAGTTCATCGGATTTTGCTTTTACCGCCTCAGACTTCTGGTAGTTGAGCGGGACGATGGCAATCTGGAAGGGGGCGATGCTGTTGGGCCAAATAATGCCCTTGTCATCGTGATTTTGCTCAATGGCCGAGGCAACCACCCGGGTCACGCCGATGCCGTAGCAGCCCATGATCATGGTTTGCTCTTTGCCATTTTCGTTGAGCACATTGGCCTTCATGGCCTCTGAATATTTTTTGCCCAACTGGAAGATGTGGCCGACCTCGATCCCGCGCTTGATGAGCAGGGAGCCTTTGCCGTCGGGGCTGGGGTCGCCCTCAACCACATTACGCAAATCGGCAATTTCGGCTTCGGCAAGATCGCGCTGCCAGTTGACGCCGGTCAGATGATAGCCGTCTTCATTGGCGCCACAGACAAAATCGGCGCAGTGGGCGGCGCTGCGATCGGCGATGCAGCGCAGGCCGATGCCAACCGGGCCAATAGAGCCCGGCTTGCAGCCCAGGGTTTTGGCAATATCTTCTTCGCTGGCGAAGGTCAGCGGGCTGGCCACACCGGGGATTTTTTCTGCCTTGATTTCATTCAGCTGGTGGTCGCCGCGCACCAGCAAGGCAATCAAGTCTTGCTTGCCATTTTCATCGGCATCGCCGTAAACCAGCAGGGTCTTCACAATGGTAGCGGCCGGGCAATTCAGCTGTGCAGCCACTTCTTCAATGGTGTGGGCGCCGGGGGTGGCGACTTTCTCCATGGCAGCGCTGGCAGCGGGTCGGTCGCCAGAGGGTGCCAGGGCTTCGGCCATTTCGACGTTGGCTGCGTAGTCTGAGCTGTCAGAGAAGGCAATATCATCCTCGCCGGAGGACGCCAGCACGTGGAACTCATGGGAGCCGCTGCCGCCGATGGAGCCGGTGTCGGCAATAACGGGACGGAAGTCCAGGCCGAGGCGGGTGAATATCCGGGTGTAGGTGGCGTGCATCACGTCGTAGGTTTGCTGCAGTGACTCCTGATCGTTATGAAAGGAATAGGCGTCTTTCATGATGAATTCTCGGGAACGCATCACGCCAAAACGGGGGCGAATTTCGTCGCGGAATTTGGTTTGGATTTGGTAGAAGTTCGCGGGCAGTTGCTTGTAGCTCTTGATCTCATTGCGAATCAGATCGGTAATCACCTCTTCATGGGTGGGGCCCAAGCAGAAAGCCCGGTCGTGGCGGTCACCGATGCGCAGCAGTTCGGCGCCGTACTGTTCCCAACGGCCAGATTCCTGCCACAGCTCAGCGGGCTGCACCACCGGCATCATCACCTCTTGGGCGCCGCTGCGATCCATCTCTTCTCTGACAATGCGCTCGACCTTGCGCAAAACGCGTAGGCCCATCGGCATCCAGGTGTAGAGACCCGATGCCAGCTTGCGTATCATTCCTGCCCGCAACATGAGTTGATGGCTGATGACTTCAGCGTCGGCGGGGGTCTCTTTAAGCGTTGCGATAAGGAACTGGCTAGCGCGCATGGTATTTTTTTGCCTGCTTTTTAGTGGGTTTCTGATGGGGCGAAATTCAGAAGCGCATTCTACGATTGATCGTCAGCCCGGTACAGGGCGGGGGAGATAGCATGTTTACTTTGGACCAAACCTTGGCGCGGGACTGCGCCGTGGTGGGCGACCTGCCACTGTGTCGTTTGCTGCTGATGAACGACAGTCAGTATCCCTGGTTGATACTGGTGCCCCGTCAGGATGGGCTGCGGGAGATTTGCCAGCTCGACGATGACCAGCAGGCAAAATTAATGAACGAGTCCAACCTGGTCAGCCACATTCTTCTACAGGAGTTCGGCGCCGAGAAACTCAACGTGGCTGCATTGGGTAATATGGTGCCGCAGCTGCATTTGCATCACATTGCCCGCTACGCCGGTGACCCAGCCTGGCCAAAGCCTGTTTGGGGCGCATTGCCCCCCAAGCCCTATTCGGCTGATGCCCTGGAAGAGCGGTTGGCGCGCTTGCAGCGCTCACTGGCTGCTGTCGGTTCGCCACTGAGTTTTCCGGCGTAATTGGCGTGGCAGTGGGGGTTGCGCCAGTCCTGTCAGATAAGCTAGAGCACGTCGACGCGATCATTATTGGTGCCGGGATAGTCGGCGCTGCCACCGCCTGGCATCTGCAGCAGCAGAGGCCACACTGGCGCATCGTCATTCTGGAAAAGGAAAGCGACCCGGCTCAGCACCAAAGTGGTCATAACAGCGGTGTGGTCCATGCCGGGGTGTATTACGCGCCCGGCAGTTTAAAGGCCCGCTTTTGCCGTGAAGGTCTTGCGAAAACACTGGCCTTTTGCGACGAGCACGATATCAAGTATCGGCAGTGCGGCAAATTGATTGTGGCCCGGGACCAATCGCAGCTGGCGACGCTGGAGAGTCTTCGCCAGCGCGCGCTGGAAAATGGCTTGCAAGTGAGCGGGCTCAGTGGTGCCGCTCTCAGGGAGCGAGAACCCAGGTTGGTTGGCAGTGCGGCGATACATGTTGCCGATACGGCGGTGGTGGACTACCGCCAGGTGACTCGCAAACTGCTTTCGCTATTTGAGCAGGCCGGTGGCAGCGTGCGCTGCGGCGAAAAAGTTGTTGTGTTAGATGAAGATGCCCGGGGTGTGTCGGTCGAAACCACGGTGGCATCTCTTCGCTGCGACCGTCTGATCAACTGCGCCGGGCTTGCGGCGGATCGCCTGGTGCGGCTGATGGGTTTGCCCTGCGACTTTCAGATTATTCCCTTTCGGGGCGAGTTCTACCGCCTGGGGGCGCGCTGCAGTAACTGGCTTAATCATCTCGTTTACCCGGTGCCAAATCCGGCATTGCCCTTTCTCGGGGTGCATCTGACGCTGACGGTGGGCGGTGACATTACTGCGGGACCCAACGCAGTGTTGGCCTGGGCTCGGGAGGGCTATCATCGCGGCGATGCCGATCTTGGTGACATTGTCGATATGATGCGCTTCCGGGGCTTCTGGCGGCTGCTCTGGCAACATTGGCCTGCGGGTATTCAGGAAATTCTTAACTCTTACAGTCGACGTCGCTATGCCCTTCAATTGCAGGGCTATTGCCCGGACATCATGCCTGAAGATCTGCATCCTCACCCTGCTGGGGTTCGCGCGCAGGCGGTGACATTGGGAGGGGAGCTAATGCATGACTTTCATTTTGTTCGCAGCCCGCGAAGCCTGCACGTTGGCAATGCCCCCTCTCCGGCGGCCACTTCGGCACTGCCGATTGGGGCTCATATCTCCGCTCAAATTCTGGCGCAATAAACCTGGTGGTGGCGGTAAAAGTCGGCTTTTATAGGGTATTTGCGCAGATTTGCTCGTTTCACTCTTGTATTGCAGTAGCTGATGGACTATACGTACACGCTAGCATTGTCCCGGAGGTGGTTTGTGGGCTTCGCGCTTGCACCGGGTGTTGCTGAATTTCGGCAAATAAAATCTGATCTCGTGTAAAGGACAAACAATTATGGCGACTAAAAAAGCTGCTGCGAAGAAATCGGCTGCGCCTAAGAAGGCTGCTGCCAAGAAAGCTCCTGCTGCGAAAGCTGCTCCCAAAAAAGCTGCGGCCAAGGCCGCTCCCAAGAAGAAAGCAACCGCAATCACTGAGAAAATGACCAAGACTCAAATTCTCAATGAAATTGCTGCCAACACTGAGCTGAGCCGCAAACAGGTGACTGCGGTGCTGGACGAACTGGAGGCCTTGATTGAACGCAGCATCAAGAAGCGCGCCCTGGGTGAGTTCACCATTCCCGGCCTGATGAAAATCACCACCGTTAAAAAGCCTGCCACCAAGGCTCGCAAGGGCATCAACCCCTTCACCGGGCAGGAAACCACCTTCAAAGCGAAGCCCGCCAGCGTTGCTGTTAAGGTGCGTCCGCTGAAAAAGCTCAAGGATTTCGCCGCCTAAGGCTGATCTCCTGCGATTGCCGGGCCCGAGCGGCCCGGCATGTCCCTCCCTCCACAGTAAATCCCCTCGTCCTTTTTCGCCCAAGCATTTTTCGCCCGCTGTCCTTTGGGGTATAATCGCGCTCCTTTTTTTGAGGTCCTGGTTGGGCATGCTCTGCTCGAGATCGCCGCACCTGGGCCGCGTCACTTGGACTTTTTGAGTTGAGGGCGTTCCAATGCCGATATACGAGTACGCTTGCGGGGCCTGTGGCCACGAAATGGAAGCATTGCAAAAAATGAGCGATGCCGCGCTGACGGAGTGTCCAGCCTGTCGTCAAGCCAGTCTGGTCAAGAAGATTTCCGCGGCTGCCTTTCGATTGAAGGGGGGCGGCTGGTACGAAACGGATTTTAAATCGGGCGGGACCAAAAAGAATCTGGCTGGCGACAGCGATGCCGCGCCAAAGGCCAGCAAGGAAAAAAGCGCGCCTGCCAGTGGCGCTGCAGCGTCCGATAGTTAGGCGATTAGCCAAAAGCAAACAAATCATAGCGAGAACAAAACTCATGCGCAGTCATTATTGCGGGAGCCTGACCAAGGCGTTTATCGATCAGGAAGTCACCCTGTGTGGATGGGTGGACCGCCGCCGGGATCACGGTGGGGTCATCTTTCTGGATATGCGCGACCGCGAGGGGATTGTGCAGGTGGTCTTTGACCCCGATACGGAAGCCTCCTTCGCCCTGGCGGACAAGGTCCGCAGCGAGTATGTGCTGAAAATTACCGGTCGGGTTCGGGCCCGGGATGGCGCCACGGTGAATGCCAATATGGCCACGGGCGAAATCGAAGTGCTGGGTAAGCAGCTTGAGATCCTTAATGAGGCGGCGACACCGCCTTTCCAGCTGGACGACCACACCAATGTGGGTGAGGACGTGCGCCTGCGCTACCGATACCTCGATCTGCGCCGCCCCCAGATTGCCGATAAATTGCGCCTGCGTGCCAAGGTCACTTCGGTGTTGCGCAGTTATCTGGATGCCGAAGGTTTTCTGGATATTGAGACTCCCATCCTCACCAAGACCACCCCGGAAGGTGCCCGCGACTACCTGGTGCCCAGCCGGACCCATGCCGGGAAGTTTTTTGCGCTGCCCCAGTCCCCCCAGCTGTTCAAACAGCTGCTGATGGTGTCGGGCTTTGACCGCTACTATCAAATCGCCAAGTGTTTCCGGGATGAGGACCTTCGCGCCGACCGCCAGCCCGAATTTACCCAGATCGATATCGAAACGTCCTTTATGGACGACCAGCAGATTATGGCCGTCACCGAAGGCATGATTCGCAATCTGTTTGCCGATGTCCTTGATGTGGATTTGGGCGACTTCCCCCAGATGCCCTACGCCGAGGCGATGTCTCGTTTCGGTAGCGACAAGCCCGATCTGCGGATTCCGCTGGAGATGGTCGATGTTGGCGATCTGATGGCTGAGGTGGAATTCAAAGTGTTTTCTGGCCCTGCCAAGGATCCCAAGGGTCGGGTGGCGGCGCTGAAAGTGCCCGGTGGCAACGAGGCGCTGACCCGCAAACAGATTGATGACTACACCAAGTTCGTCAGTATTTATGGCGCCAAAGGGCTCGCCTATATCAAGGTTAATGACAAGAGTGATCTTGAGGGCGGTCTGCAATCACCCATTGTGAAATTCCTGCCGGAACCGGTTCGCGCCGCTATTCTGGACCGGGTGGGCGCCGACAACGGCGACCTGATTTTCTTCGGTGCAGATAAGGCCAAGATTGTTAACGAAGCGCTGGGTGCCCTGCGCTGCAAGCTGGGTGAAGACCTGAACCTGTACACCGCCCAGTGGGCGCCGTTGTGGGTTGTCGACTTTCCCATGTTTGAAGAAGACGACAAGGGTGGCTGGACTGCGCTGCATCACCCATTCACCGCGCCAGCGTGCAGTGTTGAGCAATTGCAGGCGGCCCCCGGCGAGGCACTGTCTATTGCCTACGACATGGTGCTCAATGGCACCGAGTTGGGCGGAGGCTCGGTTCGTATTCACCGCCAGGATATACAGCAGGCCGTGTTCCAGATTCTCGGCATCGGTGAGGCAGAGGCCGAGGAAAAATTTGGCTTCCTGCTCGATGCGCTGAAATACGGCGCGCCGCCCCACGGCGGTCTGGCCTTTGGTTTGGATCGCCTGGTGATGCTGATGAGTGGTGCCAAATCCATTCGCGATGTGATCGCCTTCCCCAAAACCCAGACCGCGGCGTGTGTCATGACCGACGCACCGGGTGATGTGGAGAGCAAGCAGCTCACCGAACTGAATATCCGGGTGCGCAAGCCCGAAGAATGATCGGGTCCATGCCTTCTTTGCGCCGCCTTCGGGCGGCGCAGGCGTTTTAGCCAGGCGTTTTAGCCCAGGCGTTGTCAGGCTAAAGCGCGGTTGCGGGTAGCAATGCACTCCGGAGTCGTTTTTCTCGCCGCAACCGAAACGCGTGAATGATTGATCCGATCTGTGTCAGGCCCCGGGTCAGGCCTCCCTTGCGGGTTCTGGCCCTTGGCGCCTCGCCCGGCGCCGGGCGCAGAAAAATATTTTCCGCCAGCCGGTCTCCCTCATGTCTTTATTCACAGAGTTCTGTGCATAATAGCGAGCATGTTTTCAGGTCGCGCCCCTTCTATGGGATGGCGAATCTGCTGCGGGTTGTTTCAAGGGCGGGTTTGTGCCGCTGCCTGGTTGTCTCCTGAAGTTTGCCCCCGTTTTCGTCCCTGGCTAGCCTGACCCTGTGTCCCGCCTGCTGTCGGGGCTGCGTGTGGACGATTATGACGATCATTTTAGGGATTGACCCAGGCTCACAGAAAACCGGCTTCGGCGTGATTGAATCCGATGGTAACCGGCACCGCTATCTGAGCAGCGGTGTTATTCGCCTTCCCCTAGTGGCGCTGCCCACCCGTCTCGACACCATTTTTAAAAGCCTGAATACCATCATTGACGAATTTTCACCGGATCAAGCCGTGGTGGAAGAAGTGTTTATGGCCAAGAGCGCCGGCTCTGCCTTGAAGTTGGGGCAGGCGCGAGGGGCTGCGGTGGTGGCCTGTGTCAGTCGCGATATCACGGTGGCGGAGTACACGGCCCGGCAGATCAAGAAAGCGGTGGTCGGGACCGGGGCTGCGAGTAAGGAACAAATTCAAGAGATGGTTAAATTGTTGCTGTCACTCCCCGCTGCCCCCCAGGAAGATGCGGCGGATGCGTTGGCGGCGGCCATCTGTCACGCTAATGCCGGTGGCAGCCTGGCCAAAATGGCCCTGCCGGACGCCGCCGGACGCATGCGCCGCGGCCGCCTGAAGTAGTTTGATAACCGTAACTGGATAAAAGGAACTGGGATGATAGGTAGATTGCGTGGCGTGTTGTTGGAGAAACAGGCGCCCGAAATCCTCATCGACGTGAATGGTGTGGGCTACGAAGTGCTGGTGCCGATGACCACGCTTTACAGCCTGCCCCCGCTGGGACAGGAGGTGAGTCTTTACACCCAGTTTATTGTTCGGGAAGATGCCCAGCTATTGTTTGGCTTTGCCGACACGGCATCTCGTGCGTTGTTCAGGGATTTGATAAAGGTTAATGGTGTTGGCCCCAAACTGGCGCTGACCGTGATGTCGGGCATCGACAGTGATGAATTTGTTCGCTGTGTGCAACATGGCGATACCGCCGCCCTGGTCAAACTGCCGGGGGTGGGGAAGAAAACGGCGGAGCGCTTGGTAGTCGAAATGCGCGACCGCTTCAAGGACTGGGTGCCTGCAGCGGGAGCCGCCGTTGCCGCGACACCTGCGCCCCGAGGCCAAAACCACGAAATTGCCGAGGCTGAGGCCGCGCTCGTGGCCCTGGGATACAAGCCTCAGGAAGCGAGTAAAGCGATTAATGCCCTGGAGGTTGAGGGCAAGAGCAGCGAGGAGCTTATCCGCGCTGCGCTCAAGAGTATGATCCGTTAACCGGGCGAGCTAATGATAGAAGTCGATCGACTGGTGGCTGCCGATGCCACTGATACCACAGAGGCGCGTTTTGACCGGGCGATACGTCCGAAGGCGCTAGGTGACTATATTGGTCAGCCCGCGGTGCGTGAGCAGATGGAGATTTTTGTGCGCGCTGCCCAGGGGCGGGGCGAGCCTTTGGATCATACCTTGATTTTTGGACCGCCGGGGCTGGGAAAGACCACCCTGGCCAATATCCTCGCCAATGAAATGCAGGTATCTCTCAAAACCACCTCGGGTCCGGTGTTGGAAAAGGCGGGTGACCTGGCGGCGTTGATGACCAATCTTGATGCGGGTGATGTGTTATTCATCGATGAAATCCATCGCCTTAGCCCCCACATTGAAGAGATTTTGTATCCGGCAATGGAAGACTATCAGCTGGATATCATGATCGGCGAAGGGCCCGCTGCGCGTTCAATCAAGCTGGACCTGCCACCATTTACATTGGTGGGAGCGACCACCAGAGCCGGTCTGCTCACCTCGCCATTGCGCGATCGTTTTGGCATCGTGCAACGGCTGGAGTTTTATGGGGTTGCTGATCTTGCCACTATCGTCAGCCGTTCGGCCGCGATCCTCGGTATCGAAATTGACGGTGCGGGCGCGAAGGAAATTGCCTGCCGCTCCCGGGGTACTCCGCGGATCGCCAACCGCCTGCTGCGGCGAGTGCGCGACTATGCCGAGGTGAAGGCAGATGGCCGGGTCACCGCTGAGGTGGCTGACAAGGCGCTAAATATGCTGAACGTGGACAACAGTGGCTTTGATCATCTGGATCGCCGCCTGCTGTTGGCGATGATTGAGAAGTTTGATGGCGGCCCCGTGGGTATCGACAGTTTAGCGGCGGCGATCAGTGAGGAGCGCGGCACCATAGAGGACGTGTTGGAGCCCTATTTGATTCAGCAGGGGTTTATTATGCGCACACCCCGGGGCCGGGTGGTAACGGCAAATGCCTACCGTCACTTTGGTCTGCCGGGTGCGAACTCGGAGCAAGGCGCGGCAGGTGCGGGTGATGGTAGCGACACAGGGCAGCTGTTTTGAGTGATTTTTCCATTCCGGTGCGGGTATATATAGAAGACACCGATGCGGGCGGTATTGTTTATCACGCCAACTACCTGAAATTCATCGAGCGTGCGAGAACGGAGTTTTTGCGGGCCAAGGGCTTCGATAAAGCGGCACTGTTTGACGATGAGCTAATGTTTGTCGTTTCCGCAATGAATGTTAAATATTCACATGCGGCTAAACTGGGTGAAGAATTGATGGTCACAGCCAGAGTATCGGCACTGGCCAGAGTCAGCATGGAATTTGAACAGCGAGTTTTTTTCCGCGATAGAGAACTGTTTTCCGCCTCGGTGCAAATTGCCTGTGTGGATCGCTCTACGCATAAGCCGAAGCGCATCCCGGCGACATTGATTTCCGCGTTAGCGGGTTTATCTGAAAAGGAGAGTTAAAACGTGGGACATGAGCTTTCCATATGGCAATTGGTAAGCCAGGCCAGCCTGTTTGTACAAGCAATCATGCTGATACTGCTGCTGGCGTCTGTCGTATCCTGGTACCTCATCGCCCAGCGGGTGATGTATTTCAATCTGGCCGACCGGGAAATGCGCCGTTTCGAATCCCGGTTCTGGTCCGGTGTCGATCTCAACACCATGTACAACGAAGGTAGCGATACTGCCCAGTCGGCCATGGGCATGGAGTCGGTTTTTCGGGCGGGCTTTAAGGAATTTACCCGTCTGGCCAAAAAGCGCATTGATAACGACGCCATGATGGAAGGTTGCCAGCGGGCAATGCGTGTGGCCCTGTCTCGGGAAGAAGAGGACATGGAGCACAGCCTGCCGTTTCTGGCGACCGTCGGCTCAACCAGCCCCTATATCGGCTTGCTCGGCACTGTGTGGGGGATTATGGGGTCCTTCCATGGCCTGGGTCAGGTACAGCAGGCAACGCTGGCGACGGTAGCGCCCGGCATTTCAGAAGCCCTGGTGGCCACCGCGATGGGCCTGATCGCCGCGATTCCGGCAGTGGTGAGCTTTAACCGCTTCTCGTCGAAGGTCGACAGCTACGCCGGCAAGTACGAAACCTTCATGGAGGAGTTTTCCAGCATTCTCCACCGTCAGGTTCACTCTCGCTGAGGAGCAATAGGAATGTCTCGGCGAAATAAACGCAAGCCCATGTCGGACATCAACGTCGTGCCTTACATCGACGTGATGCTGGTATTGCTGATCGTCTTTATGGTGACGGCGCCGTTGTTGGTTCAGGGGGTACAGGTAGATTTGCCCAAGGCGTCCACCGAGCCGGTGCCGGAAAACGATGACGAGCCGATTGTGGTTTCCGTCGACAAGGCGGGTCAGTACTATGTCACACTAGGTGATCCGGACAAGCAGGGCGAGCCGGTGGAACTGGCTTCCATTGGTGAGCGAATGGAGAAAATTCTGCGCAACAAGCCCAAAACACCGGTGATGGTGAAAGGGGACAATGCGGTGAATTATGGCAGTGTGGTTGCAGCGATGGCTGTTCTTCAGGGGGCAGGCGCAGAATCCATTGGCCTGATCACTGAGGAGCCGGGCAGCGGGAAATAGCGACATGTCGTCGGAATTCAAGCTCGTTCCTTTTGCGGTCACATTAGTCCTTCATACTCTGGTGATTTTGTTTTTGCTGGTGGGTATGCCGGGCAGTAGTGAGCCGCTGCAGATCAAGCCAAAGCCAAAGGTGATTCAGGCAAAACTGGTGCTGGAAAAGCCCAAAGCCAAGGCTGCGTCCAAACCGGCGCCGCCCGCGCAAAAGCCAAAACCGGTGATCAAGCCTAAACCGGAACCCAAGCCGGAGCCCAAGCCAGCACCGAAGCCCAAGCCCAAACCGGAGCCTAAGCCCAAGCCAAAAGGGCCGACACCGGAGGAGCTTAAGAAGAAGCAGGAACAGGAAAGGAAGGAGCAGGAGCGCAAGCAGCGCGAGCTGGAGGAGCAGATCCGCCGGCAACAGGAGCGCGAGCTGGCCGATGCACTGGCGGCGGAAGAGGATATTGTCGATGACGCTGAGCAGACCTCGACCTATGCCGACCTGATTCAGGCGTTGGTTGAGCAAAACTGGACGCCGCCGCCAACAGCGCGCAATGGCATGGTGGCGGTGGTGCAGATTAATACCATTCCCACCGGGGATATTGTTAATCAGTACATTGTAACGAGTAGTGGTAATGCCGCCTTTGACCAGTCGGTGATTTCGGCCATTGCCAAACTGGGAAAAATTGACGAACTGGGTGACCTGGCCACGGAAGATATTCGCACCTACGAGAAGAACTTCCGCAGTTTCCGATTTAAATTTGCTCCAACCGAATTGAGGCGATAATGCTAGTAAGAATCTTGTCATTGATCATTGCACTGAGCCTGGCAGGCTTTGCCCGGGCTGAGCTGGTTATCGAAATCAACAAGGGAAATGATGATCCGCTGCCCATCGCTATTGTCCCCTTCGGTTGGGATCCCGGTTTGTCGGTCTCTGAGGATATTGCCGCGGTGGTCGAGAGTGACTTGCACCGCAGTGGCTTGTTCGAGCCGCTGAGCCGCAACGACATGCTGAGCCGCCCGACTGCCTCAGCCGAGGTTTTCTTTAAAGACTGGAAAAGTCTTGGGGTGGATTACGTGACGGTAGGCACGTTGAAGTCAGCCGGAGGGGATAACGTGATCGCCCAGTTCGAGTTGCTGGACGTGAATAGTCAGCGGCTAATTCTCGCAGGAACCGAAACGGGTAGTCGCAACGACCTGCGCTATCTCGCCCATACCATTAGCGACCTGATTTATGAAAAACTCACAAATATCCGTGGTGCATTTCGTACACAGCTGCTCTACATTTCCGCCGTCAGAGAAGGTGATAACCGCGTCCGCTACCGGCTGTTGAAAAGTGATATTGATGGTGCCAACGAAAAGGTGCTGTTTGATAGTCGGCAACCCATCATGGCCCCTACCTGGGCACCAGACGGCAAGAAAATTGCTTACGTATCTTTCGAGACCTCCCGTCCCGCGATCTATATCCAGGATCTCGGGACCGGTGCGCGTCGCCAGATTACTAATTTCAAAGGATTGAATAGCTCGCCGGCCTTTTCGCCGGATGGCAGCAAGATGGCGATGGTGTTATCCAAGGATGGAAGCCCTGACGTTTATATTATGGATTTGGCCACCCAGGAGCTGCAAAAGGTGACCAACCATTTTGCCATCGATACCGAGCCCGCTTGGGGCCCCGATGGCAAAACACTTTACTTCACCTCGGATCGGGGCGGTAAACCTCAGATTTACAAGGTGGAATTGGCAACAGGTTATGTCGAACGGGTCACGTTTGACGGTGATTACAATGCCCGCGCCCGGGTTTTGCCGGACGATTTGGGCTTGGTTATGGTACATAGAAGACGCGGTGACTTTCACATTGCGGTGCAGGATTTCAAACGTAACCGGGTTGAAATCCTGACCTCAACCGCATTGGATGAGTCGCCGAGCGTGGCACCGAATGCCAGTATGCTATTGTACGCCACAAAGCATAACGGCAACGGTGTTCTCGCAGCAGTATCGGTGGATGGTAACGTGAAGTACCGTTTGCCATCCCGATTCGGAGATGTGCGTGAACCGGCTTGGTCGCCTTTTCTGCATTAATGATGTAGCCGGAAATGGAATGTCCGTGGAGGCATGCTGATCGCATTGCTACCCGGTTTGTTTAATCAAAATGTGATGGGAAAAATGCTATGAACTACCAAGGTAAAATGTTTTTCGGTGTCGCTTTACTGAGCGCTCTGCTGGCTGGTTGTGCGTCCACCGATTCTGACAGCAGCGGCCAAGCCGGCGACGGCATGAGCACCTACGTCGACAAAAAAGACACCAGCTCCAGCTACCAGACCGAAGTTGATCCGGCTAGCCTGGCCACTGTCTTTTACTTCGACTTTGACCAAGCCACTCTGGACGCCAAAACCCGCGGCGACCTGGATGCGCAGATTGCTCGTCTGAAGAAAACCACTGGCCCGATTCGCCTGGAAGGTCATGCTGACGAGCGCGGCACCCGTGAGTACAATATTGCGCTGGGTGAGCGTCGTGCCAATGCCGTTGCTGATTACATGGCAATTAACGGCATTCCCCGTTACCGTATCGAAACGGTAAGTTACGGTGAAGAGCGTCCTGCAGCTTTCGGTCAGTCCGATAGCTCTTACGCTAAGAACCGTCGTGTTGAACTGAAATAAGTGATTTGAAGGCGGTCTGATGCAGTTCAGGAAAGCTCCCCTCGTAGTAGGTGTCGTTCTGTGGTCCAGTCTGGCGAGTGCCCAGGCGCCGGTAGTTGATATTGGTGCCAGTGCGAATCGCCCGGCGGATAATCAACCCACCATGCAGGGGGAGCTTTACCAGCAGCTTCAGCAATTGCGTCAGGAGATGATGCAGTTGCGAGGTCTGGTGGAAGAGCAGGGGCATCAGCTCCGCCAGCTCAAACAGCAAAGTCTTGATCGTTATATTGATCTCGATCGGCGCATCAGTGGCGCATCCCCGGTAGCGATGCCGGCGGATGAGTCCGAAGATACAATGCTTGATGGCGGCAGCGGTGCTGTCGGCGCAAGTGCAGGGGTAAGTGCCACCGGTGGTGCCCAATTGAATGGGGCACAGGTTGGTGATGGGGCAAGTGGGGGCAGTGGCGCCTCTGCCGCAGGGCTCCCGTCGGCAACCACGGGCAACATGTCAGCAGCTGCGGCTGCACAGCCCTCGGTTAGCACAGGTAACCCCTCCAGCGACTACGCCAAAGCGTACGGGTTGGTTCGCAGCCGGCAATTTGCCGAGGCGATCGTCGCCTTTAATGACTATGTCGAGCGGTACCCGGATGATCGCTACACTCCCAACGCCTGGTACTGGTTGGGCGAACTGCACATCGCAGTGAAGCCCCAAAACCTGTCAGCCTCGACAGAAGCCTTCCAAAAATTGCTGGCCGATTACCCAGACAATGGCAAGGTGCCCGCGGCCATGTACAAACTGGCGACGGTTTACTATCTCAATGGTCAGAAGCAGAAGGCCAAAGAGATGCTGACCCACGTCATTGACCGCTACAGCAACACTGGCAATTCAGCAGTGCAGAAGTCCCGGGAATTCCTCCGCAAGAATTTCTGATAAGCTTGCAGGTTTTTCAGCGCGGCAGAATTGGGTTCTGTCGCTGTTTGGACAATATGCATGGCTGATAGTCACTCCCTTCGTATCACCGAAATCTTCTACTCCCTTCAGGGGGAGTCTCGCACTTTGGGTTTGCCCACCGTCTTTGTGCGGCTCACAGGGTGCCCCTTGCGTTGCCAGTACTGTGATACCGAATACGCTTTCCATGGTGGTGAGCGTCAATCTATTGCGGATATTTTGACAACCGTCGCAAGTTATCGGCCCCGCTACGTATGCGTGACTGGCGGCGAACCGCTGGCGCAGCCCACCTGCCTTGAGCTGCTCAGCCAGCTTTGCGATGCCGGATATGAAGTATCACTGGAAACCAGTGGGGCCGTTTCCCTCGCCGGTGTCGATGATCGGGTTTCCAAGGTCATGGACTTGAAGACCCCGGGGTCGGGCGAGCAGCATCGCAACCTGATGGACAATCTGGCCTTGCTTGGCCGCAACGACCAGTTGAAGTTTGTGCTGTGTGATCGGCGCGATTACGACTGGGCGCGCTTTGAGGTCGAGAGCCGGGGCTTGTCCCAGCAAGTGGGGGAGGTGCTGTTTTCCCCGAGCTTCGGTCAATTGGATGCAACCGCGCTGGCTGACTGGATTGTTGAGGACAATTTGCCGGTGCGCTTCCAGCTGCAGCTCCACAAGCTGCTGTGGCAGGATGCGGCGGGGCACTGAGGAGTATTTATGTCAAAAAAAGCCGTGGTACTGGTCTCTGGGGGGTTGGACAGCGCAACGGTTCTGGCAATCGCCCGAGAACAGGGCTTTGAATGTTACACACTGGCCTTCGATTACGGTCAACGCCACCGGGCAGAACTCAAAGCGGCACGTCGCGTTGCTGACGCGCACGGTGCGGCCGCCTTTAAGATGATTACACTGGATTTGAGCAGTATCGGTGGCTCGGCACTGACCGACCTGAATATCCCGGTCCCTGAGGCGGGCGGCGATGGTATTCCGGTGACCTATGTGCCGGCGCGCAATACCGTATTTTTATCCATTGCTCTGGGCTGGGCGGAGGTCCTGCAGGCGGACGATATCTTCATCGGCGTGAATGCGGTGGATTACTCGGGCTACCCCGACTGTCGCCCCGACTTTATTGCCGCCTTCGAACGGCTGGCGAATGTGGCGACTAAGGCCGGCGTGGAGGGGCACGCCATGACCATCCATACCCCGCTAATCGATTTAAGCAAAACCGATATTGTCCGTCGGGGCACGCAACTGGGTGTGAACTACGCCGAGACGGTATCCTGCTATAGCGCCGATGAGCAGGGTAGGGCGTGTGGTCATTGCGATAGTTGTGCGCTGCGCAAGCAGGGCTTCGACGAGGCTGGAATCCCGGATCCCACGCGCTACATTGCCTGAGCCAGCCGGGCCTGCCATTCAGTGGCGGGGCCGATCTTCCTGTATGACGCCCCTCTCAGGGGATGACACTTGACCATTGTCTATCGGCGATGACCGGCGCACAGGCCGTGTTGCGGGGGAGGGTGAGCGCGTTTCGGTTGGTGTCATTTGGCGCGTTCATCCGCCTTCAAAAAACCGTAATTTTTTTCAGCCAACGTGTTGTTTTTTGTTTTTAAATCCGTATGATAGGCGCCTCTTTCGGGGCCGTTAGCTCAGTGGTAGAGCAGTTGGCTTTTAACCAATTGGTCGATGGTTCGAATCCATCACGGCCCACCACGAAATTAAGAAGGATGCCCCCGGCATCCTTTTTTTTTGTCTGACCGATTGTGCATTGGGGGCATTGCAGACAAGTCTGCTAAAATGCTCGGCCAACGGTCCGCAATTGGTAGAGAACGCTTATGGCGGAACATGCATCAGCCCAAGAGATCGTTCGCGATCACCTGGCGAAAATTCATGAGCAACCCAAGCTGCCGGCTGAACAGCGCGAGGGTCTGCGTGAGCGGATCAAAGCACTGCTAAAGGCCAAGAACGCCGTGCTTGTGGCGCATTACTACACCGACCCCGAAATCCAGGCCCTGGCCGAAGAAACCGGCGGGTGTGTGTCTGACTCCCTGGAAATGGCCCGATTTGGCCGCGATCATCCCGCTGAGCAGTTGGTGGTGGCCGGGGTGAAGTTTATGGGTGAGACCGCCAAGATTCTGTCTCCCGAAAAGCGGGTGATGATGCCGACGCTGGAAGCAACCTGTTCATTGGATATCGGTTGTCCTGCCGATGAGTTTTCCGCCTTGTGTGACCAACACCCCGACCGCACTGTGGTGGTTTACGCCAATACTTCGGCCGCTGTAAAAGCCCGTGCCGATTGGGTCGTGACCTCCAGTATTGCCTTGAAAGTGGTGGACTACCTCGACAGCAAGGGTGAAAAAATCTTGTGGGCGCCGGATAAGCACTTGGGCGATTACGTGCGCCGGGAAACCGGTGCCGACGTGCTGCTGTGGGACGGCGCCTGTATCGTCCACGAGGAGTTCAAAGCTCAGGGCATTCTGGATCTGAAAAAGGTCTACCCCGACGCGGCCGTGCTGGTGCACCCCGAGTCACCGGCCAGTGTGGTGGCCCTGGCCGATGCGGTTGGCTCGACTACCCAGATTATCCATGCCGCGCGGGATCTGCCCAACAAGCAACTGATCGTTGCAACTGATCAGGGTATTTTCTATAAGCTGCAGCAGCTAGTGCCGGACAAGGAGTTCATTATTGCGCCGACAGCAGGCAGTGGCGCGACCTGCCGCAGCTGCGCTAACTGTCCGTGGATGGCCATGAACGCCCTGGAAAATCTTGCCGAGGTGTTGGAGCGCGGCGGCAACGAGATTTTCGTCGATCCCGCGCTGGCGGAGGCGGCCATGAAGCCGCTGACGCGAATGTTGGATTTTGCGGCGGGCCAGCGCTAGCGCCCGGTCGCCGCTTTCCTTACAAGCTTTCCAGAAATTTCTGCATCTCGCCAATTTCCCGCAGGCGCTCGCGAATGCGGCGCCGCAGAATGCTGTCCTCTGGCGCATCTTTGTAGGCGTAGCGCAGCTGTGATTGGGCTCGCTGGAACTGGCCATTGAGTACAAAGTATTCACTGCGGGCCAGGTGTACCCCCATGATGTTGCCCGCGAGCCCCCGCACCTCTGCCAACTCATACCACAGGGCTGGATCGCCCGGCTGATGTCGGCTTTGCTCGGTCAGCAATTTATCAGCATCCTCAAAGCGACCGGCGCCCTGCAGGGCTGAGGCGAGCGCCATGGTTAAGGGCTGATTGTGTGGGGTGAGAGCCAGCTTTTCCTGAAGCAGGGCGATGGCCTCTTTGTATTGCTTCTTGCCGTTGAGGATCTCGCCCTCTGCGAGTTGGTAGGCAATGCGACCGGGATCGGCGGCAAGCAGCGGTTTCAGCTGCTCCTCGGCTTCGCTCCAGCGCTCGAGGGCAATCAGGGCGGAAACAATGCCGTAGCGCCGGGCCTCGCCATTGATGCCAGACTCCCGTTGCCATTGTTTGATCAAACTCTCTTTATTGTCGCTGTGATGCACCAGCATGCGCATTTTCACCAGCTGGTAGTTCAGGTTATCGGTGTACACCTTGCGTGGGTATTGCCGGGCGCGATTGCGACTGTCATTGATCCGGCTTTCGGTCAGGGGGTGGGTCAGCAGGAATTCAGGCGGATTACTGCCCCGGTAGCGGTACTGGGCGTTCATGTTTTCGAACATGCTGGGCACGCCGTTGGGGTCCATGTCGGCCTTGACCATGGTTTCCATGCCTACCCGGTCGGCTTCTTGCTCGTGCTCCCGGCTGAAGCGAAGTTGATTTTCCAGTGCGGCGGCCTGGGTGGCGGTAATGGCGGCAATGCCCGCGTCACTGCCCGTCGTGGCGGCCAAAACCACACCTGCGAGTATCCCCGCCAGGGTCGGAATGGTGCTTTGCTGAGCTTTATCCATCGAGCGCGAGAAGTGGCGCTGACTGAGGTGGGCAATTTCGTGGGCCAGCACGCCGGCCAGTTGCGCCTCGTTGTCGGTGTGCAAAAACAGCCCGCTGTGCACGCCGATGACGCCGCCGGGTACCGCAAAGGCATTGATGGTGGCATTGTCTACCACCACGGTTTCCAGGCGCCGGTCTTTGAGTTCGCTGTTGGCAGCGAGCTTATATAGTAGGGATTCGACGTAATCCTTGGCGAGGGGGTCGTCAATTGTTTGGACCTGGCTGCGGAACATTTTCAGCCATGCTCTGCCCAAATCGTGCTCCTGCTGTTGGGAGTAGCGGCTTGCGGTGACGTCTCCCAAGTCAGGGAGGTTGAAGTCGTCATCGGCGAGAGCCAGGGCACTACCGCCGACCAGCACGGCAATGGAAAGAAATCGTTTCAACACAACCTACCTTTATTAAAGTAACTGCGCGTGCGCCATGTTTTGGAGCCGGTTGTCAGTTCAATGATCATAACAAGAGCGCTGAGGCTTCGACATAACAATTCGCCAAAAGTGCCTGTTTGCGCTCCGTGTCGGCAGGCTATACTGGGGCTTTAAATTTAGGGGTATTGCGGCTGCTTTATGCGTGTTAAGGATCATCAAGTGGATGCTCGGGGGCTGTCCTGCCCGATGCCCCTGCTCAAGGCCAAGCAGGCCATCAACAAAATGGCGGTGGGCGAGGTCCTTGAAGTGCTGGCAACCGATGCCGGTTCGCAACGGGATTTTGCTGCATTTGCGCGGCAAAGCGGTCATCGTCTGTTGCTTAGCGAAAGCAAGGGCAATGAGTTTCATTACCTGATAGAAAAGTCGGCATAGTCCTCGATTGACGCGGGCGTGTGAATTTGGGGGTTAAGGAGATCCAATGATCAACATCTTTCGTTCCTGGTTTGATCGCCTGTTTGCGGAAGAAGAAACCGTTGTCCTGCTGCTGATCCTGGCGGGCTGCCTGTTGCTGATGCTGTTCCTGGGCAATGTGCTGGTGCCGATCATCGCCAGTGTGGTTCTGGCCTTTATGATGCAGGGCATGATTCACCGCCTGACCACCTTCGGTGCCCGGCGCGGTTTGGCTATTGGGATTACCTACGGAATCTTTCTGGCAATTTTCTTTGGTGTGCTCACCTTGCTGTTGCCGCTGGTCTGGCAGCAGTCGGTCAACCTGGTGCAAGAGGCCCCAGCAATGATGCGCAAGCTGCAGCAGTCGCTGCTGGTGTTGCCCGAGCGCTCAGAGCTGTTCACTGAAAGTCAGATTCGCGAGTGGATGGCCGTCATTACCTCAAAAATGGGCTCGGCGGGCCAGTACCTGCTGTCCTTCTCCATCGCCCAGCTACCCAACCTGGTGGGCCTGCTGATTAACATTATTCTGATCCCCATCCTGGTTTTCTTTTTTCTGAAGGATAAGCAGGTCATCCTCAGCTGGTTAAGTGGCTTTCTGCCCGACCGTCGCCCCATTTTGACGGTGATCTGGAATGAGATGAATGTCCAGGTCGCCAACTACGTACGCGGCAAAGCGGTGGAAATTGTCATCGTTGGCAGTGTTTCCTACGTGTGCTTTGTGGTGATGGGGCTGAACTATGCGGCGTTGCTTGGCTTGCTGGTCGGGCTGTCGGTGGTCATTCCCTATATCGGGGCGGCGGTGGTCACTATTCCCGTTTTGCTCGTAGGATATTTGCAATGGGGGTGGGGCGGCGAATTTCTTACTCTGGCCATTGTCTACGGCGTTATTCAGGCCCTGGACGGCAACGTGCTAGTGCCACTGCTTTTTTCCGAGGCGGTGAATATGCACCCGGTTGCCATCATCGTTGCGGTATTGGTGTTTGGCGGCTTGTGGGGTCTGTGGGGGGTCTTTTTCGCGATTCCGCTGGCGACCCTGGTCAAGGCCATTCTGTACGCTTGGCCAACTCAGTCGAAACTGGCGCCGCCTGAGGCGGCCACCCCTGAGCCGAGTCAGGACTAAGTGTGTCCGGCGGCTTAATGAATTTACTGCTTGTGTTTACTAAGGATTTTTTGTGGCTCAGTTAGTGCGTTACCTGGTTGCTTCTTTTGTACTTTTCTCTCTCGTTGCCTGTGGCGTGGTGCCGGGGCTCGGGGGCTCGGTCGAGATTGCTAAACCCCTTAACGACAATCGTAGCTACCGCTATTTGACGCTGGAAAATGGCTTGCAGGTACTGCTGATATCAGACCCGCAGGCAGATAAGGCCGCCGCCTCCCTCGATGTTAATGTGGGCAGTCGTCAGGACCCGGAAGATTACCAGGGGCTGGCACATTTTCTGGAGCACATGCTGTTTTTGGGTACTGAGAAATACCCAAGAGCGGGCGAGTATCAGGAATTTATCAGCGCCCACGGTGGTGGCCACAACGCCTTTACTTCATTTGAGCACACCAATTACTTCTTCGATATCGCCGCTGATTCGCTGGAGCCGGCACTGGATCGTTTTGCCCAGTTCTTCTCGGCGCCACTGTTCAATGCCGAGTTTGTGCAGCGTGAGGTGAATGCGGTGAACTCAGAATACCGCTCCAAGATCCGCGATGATCGTCGACGGGAGCTGGCGGTGTTCAAGTCTCAGCTGAATCCCGCGCACCCGTACCGCAAATTTTCTGTCGGAAACCTGGAGACCTTGCAGAGCGATAAACCCGAGGCTCTACGTGAGCAATTGCTGCGCTTTTATCGGCAGTACTATTCTGCCGACATCATGACGCTGACGGTGATTGGTCGAGAATCGCTGACCGAGTTAGAGGCAATGGTTCGGCCTCGGTTCAGTCCTGTTGGTCGCCATGGGGTATCGCTGAAGGCGATAGATCAGCCGCTGTTTGCCGACGGCGGCTTACCCCGTTTTGTGGCCATTGAGCCGGTGCAAAACCGTCGTGTGTTAACGGTCGCGTTTCCGGTGCCTGACACCGAGCCCCATTGGCGCAGTAAACCGCTCAGTTATCTCGGCAATTTACTCGGCCACGAGGGCGAGGGCAGTTTGTTGTCGGTGCTCAAAGCGCGGGGCTGGGCGGAATCACTGAATGCCGGTGAGAGTCTGTCCTACCAGGGCGGTGCCATGTTTGGTGTCGAGATCAACCTCACTGAGGCTGGCAAGGGCAAGGTTGATGACATTGTCAGTTTGTTGTTTGCCAACATCCGCATGATAAAAGCGGGCGGGATTGAGGCGTGGCGCTTTGACGAGCAAAGTGGTTTGGCTCGGCAGCAGTTTTTGTTCCGCACGCCACCTGCCGCCAGTCAGGAAGCCGTTGGCTTGTCGATGGCCCTCCAGCAGTACCCCGCTGCCGATGTGATGCGCGGTCCCTACGCCATGGACGAATTTCAGCCGGGGGTGATTCAGCAATACCTGGAGGTGCTGCGGCCGGACAACGCGCTGGTGGTGTTGGTTGCGCCGGGTGTGAAAACCACGCAAGAGGTCAAACGCTACGATGTCGGTTTTGATCAGCGGCCGGTGAGTGGCGAGCAGCTGCAACGCTGGCAGGCGGCTCTTGGCGAGCCAGGTGAAACCGACCTCAGTTTGCCCAGTGCAAACCCCTTTATCGCCGAGGATTTTTCTCTGGCCCAGCGCACTGACGCGGATGCCGATGGCAACACCCCGAGGCTGCTTGGTGAGCTAGAGGGGGTTGAGACCTGGTTGAATACCGACGATGTCTTTGAAGTGCCCAAGGGGCGCACGTATTTGCTGCTGCGCACGCCGACAGCGACCGGTACATTGAGTGAGCGAGTGAAAACCCGGCTGTGGCTGCGGATGGTGAAGGACCAGCTCAATGAGCTGGCCTACCCTGCCCAGCTGGCGGGCCTGAGTTTTTCGCTGGATTCTGATTGGCGTGGAATTGAGGTCAGTCTGGGCGGCTACAACGAAAAGCAGGCAGAACTGCTAACCGAGGTGCTCAAAGGGTTGGTCAACACCGAGTGGCAGGCGGCTCGCTTCAAGCGTATCAAGGCCCAGCGGCTGCGGCATTTTGAAAATGCGCGTAAGCGCAGCCCCTATCAACAGTTGATTGATGAACTGCCGCGAGCGCTGTTGCTGGATCAACCTGCGTTGTCGGCGCAAAAGAATTTGTTGAAAGATGTGACCATGGAACAGGTCGCCGAGCATGCTAAAACCATGCTGCAGGGCTTTGCGCCGCTGTTGTTGGTGGATGGCAATTTTAACGAGGGCGACGCCAAGGAGCTTGCAGGCGTGGTGAAACGTGTGCTCCCCGTGGGTAGCCAAGCGGCGGCCCGCCAGAATCTGGTTTTGCTGCCCGAGGCAACCCATGTGCGCCAGGTGAATGCGCGCCATGACGATGCGGCAATTTTGCAATATATCCAGTCGGGTGGCAGTGGCAATACCGCCAGGGTGGCCATGGGCTTGACCGCTCAGATCATGAGTGCCAGCTTTTACTACGAGCTGCGCACGGAAAAGCAGCTTGGCTATATTGTCACGGCCGGCGTTTACCCTGTTCGAGAAGTGCCGGGAATTTACTTTCTGGTGCAGTCTCCGGTTGCCGGACCGGAGGCCTTGCAGAAGGAAATTGATGCCTATATCCAGGCCTGGCTGGCTGGCGGTGTGAGTCAGGACGAATTCGACAAACACAAGGCCAGCCTGGCCAAGCGCCTGGCAGAGCAGCCGGAAAATGTGTGGGAGGCCGCTGACCGCCACTGGCGAGATCTGCTGGAACATTATCCCGACTTTGACAGTCGGGCGCAGTTGGTCGCCGCGCTGGCCGACCTCAGTTACGAGCAGTGGTGGCAGCAAGTGTCCAAGGACTTTGCTAAACCGCGCAGTATGGTGATCTATGCTGAGGGCAAATGGCAGAGCCAGCGCATGGCCGGTGAGGCAGTGGAGTCCTTGTCTGAATTCAAATCCGGCTTGCCAACGCGGCAGTTTGATTGATCAAAAAAACGCCTAAGTAACTGTTTTAAATGAATGAACAAAGCTGTATTAATTTTGTGAATGTTAATATTTTCTTGATTTATAGTGCGTTGTAGGTAAAATCGGTCGCGCCGCTCAGCTTGCAATCCAAGGCTGCGCGGCCGAATAAGATGAATGTAGGGTGGGGCGTGGCTCAAAAGGCCGTCTCTCTGCCCACCTTGGCCAGGTGATCACCGTCACCAACGGGCAGATCCATTTACCTTCCCCCTTGGGAGGGAGCCGGTTGTCACGCGGTGCGCAGGTTTCGCCTGCTGGTCTGGGAAACGTCAGCCCAATGATTTAAGGACTGTGACATGGATCAAGACCCCGATTTTCGTGAAGATCTCGACCCCCAGGAAACCCAGGAGTGGCTGGAGGCGCTGGAGGGTGTACTGAAGTTTGGCGGTCGAGACCGCGCTGCCTTCCTGCTCAAACGCCTGGCAAAATATGCGGCCCGTTCCGGCGCCCAACTGCCCGCCGCCATCACCACCTCCTTTCGCAATACTATTGAGCCTCGCGACGAAAAGCGGATGCCCGGCGATTTGTTTATGGAGCGTAAGATTCGCTCGCTGATCCGCTGGAATGCGCTGGCGATGGTAATGCGCGCCAATGACAATGACGATGCCCTGGGCGGCCATATTTCCTCCTTTTCTTCCTCCGCCACCCTCTACGATGTGGGCTTCAATTATTTTTTTCGCGGCGGTGAAAAGGCCGACCTGATTTACTACCAGGGTCACAGCTCGCCTGGGATGTACGCCCGTTCATTTCTAGAGGGACGGCTGACCGAGAGCGATCTGAATAATTTCCGCCGTGAGGTCGATGGCAAGGGGCTGTCTTCTTACCCCCACCCCTGGCTGATGCCGGATTACTGGCAGTTTCCCACCGTGAGTATGGGCCTCGGCCCCATTCAGGCGATCTATCAGGCTCACGTCATGAAGTATCAGCAAAGCCGGGGTCTGGTGGATCACGGTGACCGTAAAGTGTGGTGCTTTATGGGCGATGGCGAGAGCGATGAGCCCGAATCGTTGGGAGCCATTGCCCTGGCTGGCCGGGAAGAGCTCGACAACCTGATCTTTGTGGTCAATTGTAATCTTCAGCGCCTCGATGGTCCGGTGCGCGGCAACGGCAAGATCATTCAGGAGTTGGAAGGGGTTTTCCGGGGCGCCGGCTGGAATGTCATCAAGGTGATCTGGGGGCGGCTGTGGGATCAGCTGCTCGAGAAAGACACCACCGGCCTGCTGCGCAAACGCATGAACGAAGTGGTCGACGGTGAGCTGCAGAATTACAAGGCCAACGGTGGCGCCTATACCCGCAAGCACTTTTTCGGCAAGTACCCAGAATTGTTGGAGTTGGTGAAAGACCTCTCTGACGACGACATTATGTATCTCAATCGCGGCGGTCACGATCCGTACAAGGTTTACGCGGCCTACGCCAACGCCGTGGAGAGCCAGGGCCGGCCGACAGTGGTGCTGGCCATGACCGTGAAAGGTTACGGTTTGGGCGAGGGCGGTGAGGCGCAGAACGAAGCGCACTCGGTTAAGAAACTGGACCTGGATGAGCTGAAGAAATTCCGCGATCGCTTTGGTGTACCCATCAGCGATGATGACCTGGCGAAAGTGCCCTATTATCGGCCGCCGGAAGACAGTCCGGAAATGGCGTACATGCACAAGCGCCGGCAGGAGCTGGGCGGATACTTGCCCGCGCGCAATGCCGATTTTGACGCCCTTGAGACGCCTGGGCTGGACCGCTTCGAGGCCCAGTTGAAAGATACCGGGAAGCGGGAAATTTCAACCACCATGGCCTTTGTGCGCCTGTTGTCCACCCTGGTCAAAGACAAGGCGGTGGGCGAGCGAATTGTTCCTATTGTGCCCGATGAGGCGCGTACCTTCGGCATGGAGGGGATGTTCCGCCAACTGGGGATTTATTCGTCCCAGGGCCAGCGCTACACCCCCCATGACGCTGACCAGATCATGTTTTACAAGGAAGACAAGCAGGGGCAGATTCTGGAGGAGGGGATTACCGAGTCCGGCGCATTCTCGGCCTGGTTAGCTGCGGCCACCTCTTACAGTAATCACCATTACCCGATGGTGCCCTTTTATATCTTCTACTCCATGTTCGGTTTCCAGCGGGTGATGGACCTGACCTGGGCGGCGGGTGACTCCCAGGCAAGGGGTTTTCTGATTGGCGCGACTTCGGGGCGCACCACCCTGAACGGTGAGGGTCTGCAGCATCAGGATGGCCACAGCCACCTGATGGCAAATATGATCCCCAACTGCGTCTCCTATGACCCGACCTATTCTTATGAGTTGGCAGTCATCATCCAGGATGGCATGCGGCGGATGTATCAGGCCAAAGAAAACGTCTTCTACTACATCACCATCATGAACGAAAACTACCACCACCCGGCCATGCCTGAGGGAGTGGAAGAGGGCATTGTGAAGGGGATGTACCGCCTGGCTAGCAGTGCGGCGAAGAAGCCCAAGTTGAAAGTGCAGTTGATCGGTAGCGGCACGATTCTGCGCGAGGTTGAAGCCGCGGCGGCGTTGCTGAAAAGCAAGTTCAAAGTTGAGGCCGATGTGTGGAGCGCAACCAGCATTAACCAGTTGCGTCGTGATGGCATGGACTGTGATCGCTGGAACCTGCTGCATCCGGAAGAGACCGCCAAAGTGCCCTATGTGACCGAACTGTTAACCGACAGTCGGGGGCCGGTGATTTGCGCGACCGACTATATCAAGGCCTACGGCGAGCAGCTCCGCCCCTATATTCCTGGGCGATTTGTGGTGCTGGGCACTGATGGCTATGGGCGCTCGGACACGCGGGCAAAATTGCGCGCGCATTTTGAGGTAGATCGAAACTATATTGCGGTGGCGGCCCTGAAGGCCCTGTGTGATGACGGCCTGTTGGCTGCCACCGAGGTGAGCAAGGCGATCAAAACCCTGGGGATCAACGCTGATTCCCCAAGCCCTCTGTACCGTTAAGCAAGATAAAAGGATTCTGTTGTGGCGAAAGAAACCATCAAGATTCCCGATATGGGCGGCGCTGACGGCGTCGAGATCATTGAAATCTGCGTGGCGGAGGGTGACCGGGTAGAAGCAGAAGATTCGCTTTTGGTCCTTGAGTCAGATAAAGCCTCCATGGAAGTGCCCGCGCCTCAGGCCGGGACCATCAGTAAAATTCTGGTCAAAGTCGGCGACACGGTCTGTGAAGGCGACGCGGTGTTTGAGCTAGAGGGCGATAGTGGTGATGCCCAGCCTGAGAGCGACAGCGCTGAGGATGACAATGCCGGTGAAACGGCGGAGCAGGAGGGTGATGCCTCTGATGAGGAAAGCGCCGCCGATGACCCGTCTGAGGCAAATAAAAAACCTGCCCAAGAGGAAGGTGGCAAGGGCGCTGCGGCAAGCCGTGTCGAGACGATCAAAGTACCGGACATCGGCGGCGAAGCGGAGGTCATTGAGCTCTGCGTAGCCGCGGGTGACGCCGTGGAAGAGGGTGACTCACTCATTGTGCTGGAGTCTGATAAGGCCTCGATGGAAGTGCCTTCACCCTTCTCTGGCACGCTCACCAGCCTGGTGGTAAAGGTGGGCGACAGCCTGTCCGAGGGGAGCCTCCTCGGCGAGATTGAGGTGCAGGGCCAAGCTGCCGCGGAGGATGGAAGTGCTGCGGAGGATGAAAGCGCCGCGGAGGATGCTGCTCCGGCAGAGAAAAGCGCTGGGCAAGACAGTGGCGACGCCTCGGGCTCATCGTCCGAAAACGCCAAGCGTCCCGCCGGCGAACAGTTTCAGACAGCCAACCCTGCCTTGGCCGCAGGCGCGGATGCTGCCTCCGGACCAACCCTGGAAACCCATCACGATGTGTACGCCGGGCCCGCCGTGCGCAAAATGGCGAGGGAGTTCGGTATTCCGCTAGAGCAGGTCAAGGGAAGCGGTCCCAAAGGTCGCGTGGTTAAAGAAGATTTGCAAGCCTACGTCAAAACCCTGGCAAGCAAGGGGCCGGCACCCGCGGCCGCCGGTGGCGGCGCGTTGCCGCCCTTACCGGAAGTCGACTTTGCCAAGTTCGGCTCGGTCAGGGTCGAGGCGCGCAGCAAGCTTGATAAGCTCACCGCAGCGAATATGCACCGCAGCTGGGTGAACCTGCCCCACGTGACCCACTTCGACGATGCCGATATTACCGAGCTAGAGCACTTTCGTAAGCGTCTTAAGGCTGAGGCCGAAGCCAAAGGTGTTAAAGCCACACCCTTGCCCTTTTTGTTGAAGGCGGTGGCGGCCACCCTACAGGCCTTTCCCAAATTCAACGCCTCGCTGAGCAGCGACGGCGAGTCGATTGTGTACAAAGACTATGTCCATGTGGGGATGGCGGTGGATACCCCGGCTGGGCTGGTGGTGCCGGTGCTGCGCGATGTTGATAAAAAATCCATCTGGCAATTGGCGGCGGAGTCGGCCGAGCTCGCCGCTAAGGCGCGAGATCGCAAACTGTCACCCGCCGATATGCAGGGCGGCTGCTTCACGATCTCCAGTCTCGGTGGCATCGGTGGTAAGGGCTTTTGCCCAATCATCAATGCGCCGGAATTGGCGATTCTGGGGGTATCTCGCTTGTCGGTGCAGCCGGTGTGGGACGGTGAGTCGTTCCAGCCAAGGCAGATGCTGCCCTTGTCGCTGTCCTATGATCATCGCGCGATTAACGGCGCCGATGCCGGGCAGTTTATGGTTCACCTGATTGCCCTGTTGGGGGATATTCGGCGCCTGCTCCTGTAGGTGGTTAGGCGCTGGGCAATCAGGGGCCTAGCCATTTTCGCCCGTCTGCCATGGCGTGGTGAAAGTGGCTGGGGCGCCCCCTGCTGTTTGAATCCTGCCATTGCTGACGGCGATGGTTCCGGCTGTCGTGATGCATTGCAAATTCACAACCGCCAAGCAGAAATGGATTGGTACCAACGGCCAAATGTACGTTATATTCAAGAGCTTGTGACACGGTTGTCAGCCGCTCGGCGTTGAGTGGCAAACTGCGGAGGAATGGCTTGACCCTTCACCCCCAAAGCAGTGTTTCTCTATGGCTTGCGATGCAGGCCAATCCAGTTTTTTTGTCATTTCTAAGGGGCATTTGTCGCCCGCTCTTCTTACAACAATTGCCTCGCGTTATTTCACAGTGGTGTGTCACTGTTGTTGTGCAAGTTGGCGCATCGTTTGCAGGCATAAAAATCATCATTACTCCATTGCGCGGCCTGGCCGTTATCCGCTGCGCAGCCTTGGTGCGCTTTGTTGGTGTGGCCTGCGCTGCACCAGTGCATCAAGGGGTATTCCGTTTCCCAAAATAGGCTGGAATAACAATATATGAGTACAGGTAGAGGCAAGGAATCCGACAGCATTGATTGGAGCCAGTATCCCAAGGGCGATTTCTTTGACGAGATGATTTCCGACAAGGGCAACCCCCGGGCCGCCAGCCGCCGGATCGTTAGCGCATTGTCGAAACTCAGCGGCGAAGAACTGGAAAGTCGCCGTGTGGCGGCGGACCGCACGGTGCGGGATATGGGGGTCAGCTTCACCGTTTACATGGACGGCAGCAATATTGACCGGGCCTGGCCCTTTGACTTGATTCCGCGGGTGATTGGCGAAGTGGAGTGGAAGCGCACCGAGGAGGGCCTCAAGCAGCGCGTCAAAGCCCTGAATATGTTTATCAATGACGTTTACCACGATCAGCAGATTTTCAAAGATGGCGTGGTTCCCGATTATCTGCTGAAAGATTCCAAGAATTTCCGTCCTGAGTGCGTTGGTGTGAATCCGCCCCGGGGGGTGTGGGCACATATTTGTGGCTGTGACCTGGTGCGCGACGCCGATGGCAAGTTCTACGTTCTGGAAGACAACCTGCGTGTGCCTTCCGGGGTGGCCTATATGTTGGAAAACCGCGAAATCAGCAAGCGGGTGTTGCCGGAGCTGTTTGAAACCAACGATATTCTGCCAGTGGATGATTACCCGGAAAAACTGCTGAGCATGCTGGCGTCGGTGTCGCCGCGCAAAGTGCGCCAACCGGTAATCGTGATTCTTACACCGGGGATTTTTAACTCCGCCTACTTCGAGCACGCTTTTCTTGCCCAACAACTGGGGGTGGAGCTGGTAGAGGGCAGTGACCTGGTCGTCGGGGAGGATGACTGCGTTTACATGCGCACGATCTCCGGCCTGGAGCGGGTGGATGTTATTTATCGCCGGATTGATGACCTGTTTCTGGATCCGGAAGCCTTCAACCCGGATTCTGTGCTCGGCGCGGCCGGTCTGATGCGAGCCTGGAAGGCGGGCAATGTTGGCCTGGTGAATGCCCCGGGTGCTGGGGTGGCCGATGACAAGGTGGTCTATGCCTACGTGCCCAAAATGATCGAGTACTACCTGGGTGAAAAGGCGATTTTGCCGAACGTGGAAACCTATCTCTGTGACGACCCCGAACAGCGGGAATACGTGCTCGCCAATATCGAAAAGCTGGTGGTAAAGCCGGCGAACGAGTCGGGTGGCTACGGCATGCTGGTGGGCCCCCACGCCTCGGAGAAGGATCACAAGACCTTCCGCAAGCTGGTCCAGGAAAATCCCCGCAATTACATTGCCCAGCCGACTCTGCAGCTGTCGACCACACCGGTTATCACCGGGCCGGGTCAGGTAGAACCCCGGCATCTCGACTTGCGACCTTTTGTCTTGCAGGGCAAAACCACCACGGTGACCACGGGTGGCTTGACCCGGGTGGCTCTGAAGAAAGGCTCCCTGGTGGTGAATTCCTCCCAGGGCGGGGGGAGTAAAGATACTTGGATTGTGGCCCAGGGAGGGAAAAAATCATGATGCTGTCCCGGGTTGCTGAGCGCGTTTACTGGTTTGCCCGCTACTTGGAGCGGGTGGAAAGTATGGCCCGCTTGATCAATGTCTACACTTCTTTGTTATTTGATTTGCCCAAGGATACCGGCATCAGCTGGCACAACCTGGTTATTGCCAGCGGCAGTCATCACGAATATGAACGGCGTTTTTCGGTGAAGGATGAAAAGCGGGTGGTGCGTTTTCTGCTGGAAGATACCAGCAATTTAGGTTCGCTGATGTCGTCGCTGCGGATGGTGCGGGAGAACATTCGCACTACCCGGGATGTGCTCCCCGCCGAGAGCTGGGAACTGGTCAACGAGTTTCAGATTTTCGTCAGCGAGAATATGCAGCAGGGTCTGAATCGCCGCCACCGGACGGAGTTTCTCGGTGACATCGTCAAGACCTGCCAGCAGATTAACGGCCTGATTTACGACACCATGCGTCGAGATGAGGCCTGGCACTTCCTGGTGCTGGGCCGCAGCCTGGAGACCGCCGATATGACCCTGCGGACCCTGGAGGCGGGGGCGCGGATGTCAGGCGACTGTATTGAGCACGACAGCGTTCACGTGACCGATGCGGTGTGGAGCAGCGTGTTGGGCACCCTCAATGCCATCATGCCCTTCCGCCGTACCATGAAGGTCTCCCTGAATGGTGAGGACTCGGCGCGCTTCCTGCTCGAGGACACGCTGTTTCCCCGGGCGGTGACGGCCTGTTTGCTGGATATGCGTGCCTCTGCGGCCATGTTGCCCCGAGGCCTGGCGGTGGGCAAGGCTGTGGATGGCCTGATCAAGCAAGTGGAAAAAGGCGACGGTTATGAGGATGTGCTGGTGGCGTTACCTGCCCATATAGACGAGTTGCAGCGCCAGTTGGGCGGCCTGCACAATGTGATTAACGAGACCTGGTTTACCCCGGGTTAAGGCTGGCGAACCCCCGCGGGTGGTGTGCTTTATGCTGCATCTGCAGGGGTTTCACCGTACTATTCCTCATTTGCTGGAATTTTGGAACTGCGGTAGTCTTGCCCCTCGCGACACCCTGTCGATGGGGCGCGCTGACTTTAAGACCAAGACCCCTGGGTCGCGGAAACCTGGAACGCCATGCAAAAAACTGCGACCAATCCCAGCGGCTCGGAACCCATGCCATTAGACCGCTTCGACTATAAGCCTCAGCACAGCCAGTACGACGAGGTGCTGGGCGCTAATGGCGAAATTCGCGAACACTGGCATTATCCCATGCAAGTGCTACGGAGCATGGGCCCGGAGGCGCTACTAGAGCGTCAGCGCACCGCCAAGCGAATTCTGCGGGATGACGGCGCCAGCTATAGCCCTGGCGACCAGCTCAATATCAGCCATACCTGGAACCTCGACCTGCTGCCCCTGATTCTATCCAGTCAGGAGTGGGAGGTGATCGAAAATGCCCTGCGCGAGCGGGCCGAATTGCTTAACCTGATCCTCGACGACCTCTACGGCGAACGAAACCTGATCAAACATCGGGTCATTCCGCCGGCAGCGGTGTATGGCCATCCCGGATTTTTGCGAGCCTGCGATGGCATTCGGGTGCCCGGTCAGCACCAGCTGATCTTCCATGCCTCCGACCTGGTGCGCAATCAACAGGGCGAGTGGTTGGTGATTGGGGACCGCACCCAAGCACCTACCGGCACGGGCTATGCGCTGGAGAACCGCACCGTACTGCGCCGGGTAATGCCGAGCCTGTTCCGGGATACCCACGTTCACCGGCTGTCCAATTTCTTCCTCGCCTGGCGGCGAAAAATGGCTGAACTCAGCCAGTCCAAGGACTCGCCCCTGGTGGTCTACCTGACCCAGGGCGCGTTCAAGGAAAACTCCTTCGAAGACGCCTACCTGGCCAACTACCTGGGCTATCCGCTGGTTCAGGCCCGGGATTTGACGGTGCGCAAAGGCAGTGTGTGGCTGAAATCCCTCGACGGCCTGCGCCGGGTCGACGTGGTGTTGCGCCGGGTTGATGACGAGTACACCGATCCCCTGGTGTCACGCTACGATTCCTCCCAGGGGGTGCCAGGGCTGCTGGAAGTGGCCCGTAGCGGAGGGGTGGTAATAGCCAATCCCCTGGGCAGCGGCGTGTTGGAAAACCCGGTGCTCGCCAAGTACATGCCGGCCATCGCCCAGCACTTTTTAGGCCGGGAGCTGCGCCTCAACTCGGTTCAGACCTGGTGGTGTGGCGACGCTAACGACCTGGAATATGTCAAAGCGCATTTTGATGAGTTGTTGATCCGGCCGACCTATCGTCTGCCGGGAAAGCACAGCATTTTTGTCAGTGATTTACCGCCCCAGAAGCGCCAGCAGTTGCTGGCGGAAATTCTGGCCAAACCCCGGGACTATGTCGCGCAAGTGGCGGTGTCGCCGTCGCATACCCCGGTGCTCAGTGGTGCGTCTTTCAGCAGTCGCCCACTGGTGATGCGCGGGTTCACCGTTGCCAGTGGCAGTTCCTACAATGTGATGCCCGGTGGCCTGACTCGGGTGGGCAGCCGTCAAGATACCCTGCACATTGTCAGTCAGTACGCCGGTGCCAGTAAGGACACCTGGATTCTGGAATCCGAGCCGGAAGTGCCGGAGGCCCAGCCTGACGATTTTATGGCCCGGCAAAAAATGGAGCGCAGCTTCAGCCTGCCCAGCCGGGTCATCGAGAACCTGTACTGGTTTGGTCGCTATGCCGAGCGGGCCGAATCGGGCCTGCGCCTGGTGCGCACCGCCTTCGAAGAGCTGAACAGTATTGAGCCGCTGGCCGAACACCTGCGTCGGGTGCTGTTGGAGGCGGTCACCCACTTGACCGCAACCTATCCCGGTTTTACCGCCGAGGACGCGGATTTTTCGGCCCCGGAGCAGGAGTTGCTGGATCTGGTTGCCAACCGCGCCCGGCAGGGCAGTATTGCCCACTGTCTGGAATCGATTCTGCACTCGGCGGGCAGCGTCAAAGAGCTGCTCTCTAACGACATGCTGCGGCTGATTAACGACGTGCGCGACGGTATGGAGTACCTCAACACCAATCTTGCCTCGAGCCTGCAGGCCGCGCCGGAAGAGCTGCTCGACCCGCTGATCACCACCCTGCTGGCCCTGTCGGGTTTGAGTCAGGAAAGTATGGTGCGGGGGCGGGCCTGGCGCTTTATGGAAATCGGCCGCCGCATCGAGCGTGCCCAGCGCACCGTGGAATTGCTGCGCCATACCCTGGTCACCGGCGCGGAAGGCAACAGTGTGCCGCTGTTAAAGCCGGTGCTGGCCAGTCTCGAGTCACGCATTGTGTACAAGCGCTATTACCGCACCGGGTACCGCCTCGATAAAGGCTTGGAGCTGCTGCTGTTTGATCCCCAGAACCCGCGCTCGGTGTTGTTCCAGTTGGAGGCGCTCAAGGATCATTTGGAAGATGTCAGTGGTCCCATTCGTGGCGTACAGGTGACCGACGACATGCGCTGTGTGCTGCGGGCGGTGAATAGCCTGTTGTTGTCGAGCCTGGCGGAGTTGTCCAAGCTCAACGAGGAAGGAACGGAATTTCCAACACTGGATGAGCTGTTGGCCTCTCTGGAGGATGATCTAAATAACGCGGCCCAATTCTTGGCTGATCGCTATTTCGATCACACCTCGGGCCCTCAGCCCATTGAGATGAGCGGCAGGGGGCTGCAGTGAGATATCGGATCAGTCACACCACCAAATACGATTACGCCGATCAGGTTAGCCAGGGCTACAACATTGCCTACCTGATTCCCCGGGACTGCCGGGGACAACGGGTGGTGTACAGCGATATTCGTATCGACCCGGTGCCTGCCACCCGGATACGCAGAGAAGACTATTACGGCAACGTGGTCTGTCAATTTTCGGTGGAAAAGCCCCATCGCAGCCTGTCGGTGACGGTAGAGAGTGAGATTGAGATTGCACCCTCCGAGAGTCGCCTGCTGGGCAGCGGTATTACCTGTGGCGAAGTGTTAAAGGTGCTGGAGGAAAGTCGCGCTCAGGACGATATCGAGGCCACTGAATTCTGTTTTGATTCCCCCATGCTGCAGGGCAGCAACGAGCTGGCGGATTTTGGCCGTGACCTGTTTCCCGCTGAACGCCCGTTTATGGAAGCGGTGGCGGCCCTCAACAGCCGGATATTTACCGACTTTCAGTATGATCCGGGATTTTCCACGGTGGCCACGCCACTGGCGGAGGTGTTGGAAAATCGCCGCGGGGTTTGTCAGGATTTTGCCCATCTGGCCATTGCGGTGCTGCGCAGCCTCGGGTTTGCGGCGCGCTATGTCAGTGGCTACCTCGAGACCTTGCCGCCGCCGGGTCAGCAGAAACTGCAGGGCGCTGATGCCTCCCATGCCTGGTTTTCGGTGTATGTCCCCGGCGATGGCTGGAACGATTTTGACCCCACCAACGACCTGATTCCCGCCGATCAGCACATCACGACCGGGTGGGGACGCGACTACTCCGACGTGACTCCGCTTAAAGGAATTGTATTCGGCGGGGGCAGTGATCAGTCCCTTACCGTCGCCGTCGATGTCGAGCGGGTGTCTTAAGTCCCGGCCCGAGCTGCCCCAAATGTGCCCCCTTCGAGACAGTCGATTTGCCGCTACTGCAGGCAAATTACCATTGCTGCCTGATAGCTGCGCCAGGTGGCCGGAATCACATAGGAGCGCAGGTCCGTCGGCAGGTGGATCTGATTTGGGGCGCCGGACACCACGACCGGCACAGAAATCATAAAGTTTTTCCCCAGCTCCCGGCGGGCATTGCCGGAAATCGTGTTGGCCAGTTCGCCCACCAGATCCACCATATTGCTCTCCGACGTATCCGGTTCGCCAAGGCTGATGATCAGGTGCTTTAGCATTGCCTTTGGCGCGGTGAAGTACACACAGCCTTTACTGGACCCGGAAACGCCGATGATGCCGGTGTAGTCCATTGAGACCGGGGCGCTGTTGGGGGCCAAATAGGGGGTGCCCAGACGCAGGTCGTTGTCTTTGGTGTGTTCAAAGTAGCGGCTAATGCCGTCAATAAAAATCTGTAAATTGTCTTCGTGCATGGTGTTATCCCAGGTGATCGGTTAGGGCGTCCAGGGCGTCGCGCAGTTGCGCCTCGCTGAAGGGTTTAAGCAGAAAGCCGCTGGCGCCGCGCTCCAGGGCTTCAATACCGGTGGCCTCGTCTGACAGCGCCGACACCACCAAAATCAGCACTTCCGGCAGCATTTTAGACAGGGCGCTTATGCAGCCGATTCCGTCGAGGTTGGGCATGGTTAAGTCCATGGTGACCACGTCAGGTTTGCAGTTGTGGGCCAGGGTGAGCGCCTCGCGGCCATCCCGGGCCACTGCCACCACATCGAAGCGCTTGCTGTCGCAGGCCCGCTGGATTTTAGAACGGATGATGTTCGAATCATCCACAATCATCAGATTTAGCATGCAGTTTCCTCAGGCAGCGCGCGGTAGCGATGCCAACGCTCTGGGAAGATGAATTCTGAAGGTGGTGCCCACACCGCGGCGGGATTTCACCGTGATGCGACCGCCGAGATCGTTAACAATGCGCCGCACGGCATACATGCCGATGCCCCGGCCAGCATCCTCGTCAACCTCGTCCTGGGTGGATAGCTGGGGGTGGAAGATCAGCGCCATAACGGCTTTGCCGTCCAGGCTCTCTGCTTCTGTTTCGTTGATCAGCCCCTTATCGAGGGCTACCTGGACAATTTTGTCCCGATCGAGCCCGGCGCCATCGTCTTCTACCGTCAGCTCAAGGCTTTGGTCCAGGCGCCCAACCAGGCGAATATGGATTTCGCCCCGGGGCGGCTTTTGTGACTGCCCGCGCACCGCGCAAGGTTCGATGCCGTGGCTGACGGCATTGCGCAACAACTGTAAGGCGATACTGTTGAGCTGGGCTTTCAGTTCGTCGCTGAGGCAGTAGTCGTTAAAGCCGCTGCACACCACCTCCACCTCTTTGTCACGGCGCTGGGCAATTTTGTCGGCTAGGTGTTGTAAATGATCGAACTCGAAGCGGCTGGCGCGCGCGGTATTGGCACTGCCCGGTCCGACGAGACCAGCCACTTTGGCCATCATTGCCTGAACAGCTTCGGTTTGGGTCATCAGCTTGTTCAGGTAAACCGTCAGCCCCAGAAAATCGTTGCCACCGAGTTTCGGGAGCTCCTGCAGTGCGCTGAGCTGGTCCTCAAACTCGTGGGCCTGCTGGGCAAAACTGTCCAGATTCAGGGCGGCCGCTTCGCCCTTGTAGTTGTGAATCAATGCGTAGATCTGGCGCAGCTTTTCCAAATACTGCAAGCGCGTTTTGGCGGGGCTCTTGAGTACATCGTTGATCTGCTCGAAGCAGCGGACGCTGTTCTCCAGGAACAGATTGAGCAGGGTGGTGTCGCTCTGAACGATGGTAGACAACATCTCCAATTGCTCTTCGCCTTGCTGTCTGGCGGCCTCCAGATCCTGAGCCAGTTTCACCTGCCGGGAAATATCCTGCACGGTGACCAGAACGTGAATGATTTCGCCGTCTCGCAGTACTCTGGAAAAGGCAAAGCTGAGGTGTTTGTTCTGGAAGCTGCCGTCGGCCTGGGGAATATGCACTTCGACTTGTCGCAGCGGATTGAGGTCGCCTATCAGCTTTTGCTTTTTGCGGGGATCGAACAGCAGCTTGATGAAACTGCGGGCGGTGTGGCGGTCCTTGTCTGACACAATATTGCTTAGTAGCTCGTCAAAGTCGCTGCCGGCGATATCACTGCGCAAAAAGATTTCGTTCAGTTCTGCGGAGTACTGACTGCCAATACGCTGCGCCTGATCCAGCAGAAACAGGCCCTCACTCACGGTGTCGAGAATTTCCCGGGTTTCACTTTGGGCGGCGGCGATCTTTTCGTCGCTTTCCTGAAGCTGGCGCAGAAAGTGGAACATGATGATGAAGAAGTTGATGACCGCCAGGGTGATCCCAACGGTTTGAATCAGGCGTAAGCGCTTGGCTTTGGATGCGGCATAGTTTTCCAGGTCAACCGTCAGCACGTTCATGAGCCGCAGCAACTCAAGGTTGTTTGCCCGGCCGTAGTCGATGGCTGCGGCTAACATGGGTTGGCTGAGGGGCCCGCCGTTTTGCGCGCTGGCCAACAGGGCCCGCAACTGCTGATGAAACGGTGCCCAGATTTCGTTGGCGCTCGCAATTGCTGCCCTGCCGTCTGCCGTGCTGACTGGTTGCAAGACCTGCTCCTGGCTGTCTGCCCCGGGAGTGACCCCGCCCTGATCAAAGGCGCCCAGCGTGGTATCGAAAACGCCAACGGTATTGTCGAGTTCTATCAGCGCCTTTTCGCGGGTCGCTTCGCTGTTGGCGGAATCGAGGTCAAGCAGTGACTTCATCATGCGCTGGGACAGCATGCGCTGGCGCCCCGCCAGGTTTACGCCGACGGCGTCCTCGGCAATCTCGAAGGAGATATAAAAATTGAGCATCAACACCGAGGCATCGAGCAGCAGGAAGAGCGCTACCGACACGATAATGCCGCGGTACTTTGCAAAATCCAGCTTCATAGTGGGTCTCCATTCTGTTTTTACTAGCGGTGCTGCTGGCTGGTCTGTTGACCGCTTGAGCAAGGACCAGGCCAGGTGGGGTGACAATGTTTGCCAGCCGCGGCCTGCCTGGCTTTGGCGGCGATGCCCTGGGGGTGCTGCACGCTATGCGTGCGCGAGATGAGAGGAGGCTCGTTGGTGATAATGTGCATATATTGTGCATCTTTTGGCGCACTGCACTGCATTTGTACCCTTGCTGCGTTTGCGGTAGCGGTATTTTCGGCCGGTGCAAATGTGGCGATTTTTCCTTGCCAGCAAGGGGTGGCTGATGCATTGTCGAAGCCGGGCTCAAACAATAATGATGGGAGCGCAGGGCATGGCTTGTTTGCAGAACAAGGTGGCGTTGGTGACCGGCGGTGGTCAGGGTGTGGGTGCCGGGGTGGCCTTGGCACTTGCCAGCGAAGGTGCCACGGTGGCGGTGCTGGGTCGAACGCTGGGGCCGCTGGAAGCAACCTGCGCTGAAATTCATCGCCGTGGTGGTCGAGCAGAGGCCTTTGTTTGCGATGTGATGGAGCTGGAAGACATCGAGTCTGCCGTGCAGGAAGTGGTGGATGAATTCGGCGGCATCGATATTTTGATCAACAATGCCCAGATTGTGCCCCTTGGCGACATCCTGGAATTAAGTGAGGACGAGTATCACCTGGGCATGGACTCTGGCCCGCTTGCTACCTTCCGCTTTTTAAAAGCCTGTTATCCCTATCTGCGTGGTGAAGGCGCGGTGGTTAACATGGCCAGCTCGGCCGCCGTTCGCGGTAATTCCGCTGGCTATGGCGCCTACGCTGCCGCCAAAGAAGCCATCCGCGCCCTCAGCCGCGCTGCCGCCTGCGAATGGGGGCCAGACAATATCCGGGTCAACTGCGTCATGCCCCTGGCGAATTCCCCTGCCGTTGCCAGCTGGGTGGAAAGTGGCGAAGACGACGTTGCTGCCTTCCTGGAGTCGGTACCACTGGGCAGAGTGGGTGACTGCGAAGAGGATATCGGCAGGGTGGTGGTGTTCTTGTGCAGTGCCGACGCCGGTTTTATCACCGGACACACCATCCCGGTTGATGGCGGTCAGGCCCTGTTACGCTAGCGAGCCTGCCCAAATTATCTGGCAGACTCCCTTGCCCTCTTCCTAAAGCGCGAGGCCGCCGTCCAAAATCAGGGACAGGGGGTCAAACAGTACGGTCAATCCGTTCAGCGGCTGGGCGCCGCCGCCCAAGGTCGCCAGCACGGGATTTACCGGGGCGACCAGAATATCCAGTGGCGCTGCCAAAACCGCGCCCAGTCCGTCCTGAGAAGTCAGTGCGACGACCGGAGCCAGTACGCTATCCAGCGGCCCGTAAAAATTGGAAAGCCCCTTCAGAGAATCGCCGCCCAGTACCAGGTCGGTAAGCGGCGCGCCCAATGCGAGACCGCCGAGGAGTTGATCTGACAGGGGCGCACTGTTGATGAGCTCCCCGGCGATCGGTAGCAGGTCGCCGACGGCCAAGCCCGTCAGCGAGGTCACCAGATCAGCGGGTACCAAGGGGGCAAGATTGATGCCCTGTGCGTGGGTGTTCATTGCCCCCGCCAGCAATGCGGTGGCCAAGATCGTTCTTTTCATACATTTCTCCCAGCGTGGTGCTTTGTTATGTGTAGTGGTCCCAGTGTTCTGTTACAGGGGGCTTTTCAAGTGCGCTGTAAAAACTAATATTAATAGATAAATGGGGCAAGGGCTTTGATAGCAGGACGTGACATATGCACGAATTGGCTGTGTCATAGCGTTAGTAAGCTGAAGATTGCCGCTTCTGACTCGGTGATACCGCTGGGGGCGTTGACCTGGCGGCGCCGATAAAGAAGGATGAATCCAACTGTCGAAGGGAAGGGGAGCAGGGTGTAAACTGCTATTTTTCCTGCCTCAATCACTGAAACAAGGTTGTTTCCCTCATGCGTCGTACAAAAATCGTTGCCACTGTCGGCCCCGCCTGTGACTCACGCGCGTCACTGGCTGCCATGGTCAAAGCAGGTGTGAATGTCTTTCGATTGAATTTTTCGCACGGCACCGCAGAGGAGCACCGTGCTCGGGCGGCGCTGATTCGGGAAGTCGCCAGCGAGCAAAATCAACACGTTGGCCTGTTGGGTGACCTCCAGGGCCCTAAAATCCGCCTGCGTAAGCTTGCCCAGGACCCGGTGCGCCTGCAGCCGGGCTTGCGCCTGGTGCTTGATACCCGCTTGGCCGATGGTGAAGGGGATGGCCTGCATCTCGGCGTCGATTACGAGCCGTTGGCGCGCTCGGTGAGTGCTGGCGACACCCTGCTGCTAGACGATGGTCGCCTGCGCTTGGTGGTCGAGAAAGTGGAGGGCGAGGAGGTGCACTGTGTGTCGGAGAGCGCCGGCAATCTGCACTCCCGTAAAGGAATCAATCGTCTCGGCGGCGGCTTGTCCGCCCCGGCGCTGACCGAAAAAGACATGGAGGATATCCAGCTCGCCGCCGAGATTGGTCTGGACTTTATTGCGGTGTCCTTTCCCAGTAGTGCCGATGATATTCACGACGCACGCAGCAAGCTGCAGCAGGCGGGCTGTCTGGCGAACATCATTGGTAAGATCGAGCGGGCCGAGGCGGTCGCCAATGAAGCCCATTTGGACGAACTGATTAGAGCGTGTGACGGCGTAATGGTTGCCCGGGGTGACCTTGGTGTAGAGATTGGCGATGCCAGCCTGATCGGTCTGCAAAAGCATATTATCAAGCGCTCCCGGGTGCTCAATCGGCCGGTGATTACTGCCACCCAGATGATGGAGTCGATGATCCAGAATCCGGTCCCCACCCGAGCCGAAGTGTTTGATGTGGCCAATGCGGTGCTCGACGGCACTGACGCGGTGATGCTGTCGGCTGAGACCGCTTCGGGCCAGTACCCGGTGGAAACCGTGGTGGCGATGGCGCGCAACTGTGAGGGCGCCGAGCAGTACCCCTCTGCACGCAAATCCAGTTATCGGCTGGAGCGGCAGTTCGACTCAATTCAGGAAACGCTGGCGATGAGTGCGGTATACGCCGCCAACCATCAAAAGGGCGTTAAGGCCATTGTGTCGCTGACCGAGACCGGCCGCACGGTGCTGTTGATGTCGCGATTGACGTCGGGCATTCCAATTTATGCCTTCAGCAGCCACGGTGAAACCTGCAGTCGGGTCAGCCTCTATCGTGGCGTTTATGCTCAGCGCACCGCGCGCCACGACACCACCATTGAGGAGTGCGTGGCGGTACTAAAAGAAAAAGGTCATGTTGCCGTCGACGATGTCCTGCTGGTGACCCTCGGTGACACGGTGGGCATCGATGGCCACACCAATACCCTGAAGATGGTGCGGGTGAGCTGATTTTCAGCTGGATCAGCCATGTCGGGAGCCTGATGTGTCCTTTGTTCTGCCTTTGCTGCCGGTCATCCTGCCGGTCATATTCTGTGCCGGCCTGGGCGTAATTTGGGCCTACACCCGGCAACCTTTTGATCAGGAGTTTGTGCGCCGTTTGGTCATGTGGATCGCGGCACCAGCGCTGATTGTGGGTACCCTGGGTGAGGTGTCCATGTCCCACTCTGTGCTGCGGGAAGTGGTTGTCGCCTCGGTGCTGATGATCGTGTTGTCTCTGCTGCTGGCGGGGCTCGCCTGTCTGGTGTTAGGGCAATCGCCGCGGGACTTCCTGGTGCCCCTGGTGTTTGGCAATTACGGCAATATGGGGTTGCCGCTGTGTCTGTTTGCCTTCGGGGAAGAGGGGCTGGTCTATGCCCTGGGCATTTTCGTGGTCACTGCGCTGCTGCATTTTTCCCTCGGGGTTGCTTTGCTCAGAGGGAGGGGCAGTGTTGCGGGACTGCTCCAGACACCGATTGTTTACGCTGGTGTAGTCGCCTTCGGCCTGATTTTGTTCGAGATTAAGTTGCCGGTGTCACTCGCCAACACTCTGGATATTCTCGGTGCGCCGGCGGTGCCGCTGATGCTGATCACCTTGGGTATTTCGCTGGGCAGCCTGCGGGTGGGTGGCCTCGGACACTCGTTCCTGCTGGGCTTGCTGCGTTTGGCAGTGGGGTTGGGGGGCGGTGTGCTAACGGTGTGGCTGCTTGGCCTTGAGGGCATGCTGGCGAAGGTGTTGCTGGTACAGTCGGCTACGCCCGCTGCAGTCTTTAATTATCTGCTGGCAGTGCAGTATGGCCGCCGCCCAGAGGCAGTAGCCGGTATCGTGGTGTGGTCGACCGTGCTCAGTTTTGTCAGCATTCCGCTGTTATTGGCGGTTATTGGTGTTGGCTGAGCCCGCCGATGGATATCGGCGAGGCCCTGTTGCAATGGCTTTGCTATCAACGGACGATGATCTTCTTGCGAATGTCAGCGATTTCCTGCTCGAGTTTTTCGTAGATCGCCTGCACGTCAACGTTGGCACCTACCGCCGCGCGGCTGGAGATTTGGGTGACGGGGAAGATGAAATCCTCTTTAAAGGGGACTTCCAACGCGCGGCTGCGACCGACGTTATCGACGTAAATCACCCACTTCAGACTGTTTTCCTTCTGCAGGTGACGACCCAGCACAATGCCCATGGCCTGGAGCAGTTTCGTGTCGTCGCCATCGACCAGCTTGCGATCGAGCAGGGTTTGAATAATGTCCAGATCCTGGTCCCGGTTGCGGGTGTGTTCGTTGCTGAGGCTGCGGCCCAGGCGGATTTGCGCCAGGTCGTTCAGTTCGGCAACGGCGGTGTCCATAAAGCGCTCGTCCAGTGGTGTCAGTTCATCCACGCGCAGCGGTTCGGCTTGACTCAACGAGGCCAGGGCCAGACACAGACCAAGAATTAGCAAACGCATTTTTCAGACTCCATTATTCGTTATTCGCCGTGACCGGCGGATGTCGATTGTAGCGTATTTGCGTTAGACAGGGACCGGCGAGCGGGGTTTCCCGGGAGGACCGGCCGTCGGCGATAAAAACTCCGTGAGTGAGCCCCTCGCTGAGGTGATTTGTCCCTTGAGCTGGGCTGCACTGGCCAGTACCATTAGCGGCTTGCATCAATTCTGGAGAATAAAGGCATGGTAAGGGGCAGTATTGTTGCCTTGGTCAGTCCTATGCACCCCGATGGCAGTATCGATTGGGCGGCGTTGTCGCGCCTGATTGATTGGCATGTGGCTCAGGGCACCGACGGGCTGGTCGCCGTTGGCACGACCGGAGAATCCGCTACCCTCGGAATGGATGAGCACAAGATGTTCATCAAGGCCTGTGTCGACCAGGCGGCGGGACGCCTCAAGGTGATAGCTGGGACTGGCGCCAACTCAACCAGTGAGGCGATCGAGCTGACTGAGGTGGCCAAGGAAGTCTGCGCAGACGCCTGCCTGCTGGTCACGCCGTACTACAACAAGCCCACCCAGGAAGGTCTGTATCAACATTACATGGCCATTGCTGATGCGGTGGATATTCCCCAGATTCTCTACAATGTGCCGGGCCGCACCGCCTGCGACATGAGCAATGAGACCACCATTCGCCTGGCTGAGCATCCCAATATTGTGGCAATCAAAGATGCCACCGGGGATGTGCCCCGGGGCAAAGCCTTGATTGATGCTGTGGGTGATCGTCTCGACGTGCTGTCCGGTGATGACGCTACCGCGATGGAGCTGATGCTGGTGGGCGGGAAAGGAAATATCTCGGTGACCGCCAACGTTGCTCCCGCTGCGGTGAAGGCGGTTTGCGATGCGGCCATGGCGGGTAACCGGGCCGAGGCCGAGGCGGCAAATGGGCCGCTGGCCAGTTTGAACAAAAAACTCTTTCTCGAATCCAACCCGATTCCCGTAAAGTGGGCGCTCCTCGAAATGGGGTTGATGGAGAGCGGTATTCGCCTGCCCCTGACGCCTTTCAGTGAGCGTTACCACGCGGAACTTCGAGCTGCCCTTAAAGAAGCAGGATTAATAAATTAAATGAGCCATTCTATGCGCCGCGTCGGTCTTCCCCTATTGGTTGTTGGTCTGAGTGTTGTGGTCAGTGCCTGTGCATTTCGGGACCGGGGGCAGGATTATCGTCGGGCGGAGTTGAGCAAGCCGTTGGAGTTACCTGCTGGTGTCAGCAGTGAGACGTTGGGTGATAAATACAGCGTGCCTGGCATCGAGCGCTACCAGAAGCTACCGGGGGAGTTTGAAGTGCCGCCGCCGGAGCCCATCGCCCGCAACGTCGGTCGCTCGGAAGTGCGGATTCAGCGCCTCGACAATGAAGCCTGGATTCTGATGGACGGTGTGCCTGGCCAAATTTGGCCCCAGATTCGCGCCTTTATGAACGCGGCGAGCATGGAAGTCGCTCGCGCTGACGTGGAGCAGGGGCTGTTGGAATCCACGTGGATGCAGCCGAGTAAGGGTGGCGCCGCGGAACGGTTTCGCTTCCGGGTGGAAGAAGGTGTTCAGGCGGGTACTGCCGAAGTGCACATAACCCAAGCGGTTAATGATGGCAGCGACCGCTGGCCTGCCCGCTCGGTGAACCCCGACCGGGAAATGGAGCTGGTCAAATTGTTGGCTCAGTTTCTGGCCGACACCCAGGGCAAGCACAGCGCCGTCTCGGTGCTAGCCAAACGCGGTGGCACCAAAGGCAAGATTTTCCTCGAGGGTGAGGGGGATTACTCCTTCCTGCGGGTGCAACTGCCCTACGACCGTGCCTGGGGCGCTCTGGGCCTGGCACTGGAAAAGGCCGGCTTTGAAATTGAAGAAGCCTCCCAGAACGTGAATAAGTTCTGGGTGAGTTACATTCCGCCCCAGACTGAAGATCCGGGTTGGTTCAAGAGCTTCTTGTTCGGCGATCCACGGCCACCTGTGGCGCGCTATGTGATTGAGATGAAACCGGTTGCCGATGAGGAAAACCTGGTGTACCTCAATTACCAAAAAGGTCGCCGCCTGCGTGATGCCGAACGGCAGCAGGTGCTGGAGCGGATCAAAGGCTATCTCTACTAATTCATTCCACCGGAAAGGGCGCGATGCGATTTGCCTCCCTGGGCAGCGGCAGTAAAGGGAATGCGACACTGCTGGAGACGGCAGAGCAACTCATCCTGGTGGATTGTGGCTTCACAATTAAGGAGACTGAGCGGCGAATGGCGCGGCTCGGTCGCCAGCCCTCCGATCTCTGTGCCATTCTTGTGACCCACGAACACAGTGACCATATCAAGGGCGTGCTGCCCCTGGCCCGCAAATACCAGTTGCCGGTCTATGCCAGCTATGGAACCGCCCAGTACGGGCAGATGATGGAATTCCCGCTGTGGCGGCCCTTGAGATTGGGAGAGGTGTTGCCCTTGGGCGCGGTGGAGGTGACGCCGGTTGCGGTGCCCCACGACGCCAGAGAGCCCTGCCAGTTTGTGTTTCGGCACCGTTCCCTGCGCTTTGGGCTGCTCACCGATTTGGGTAGTATTACGCCTTTCGTGAAAGCGCATTACCGTGACTGTGATGCGCTGTTGCTGGAGTGCAATCACGACGTGGAGATGCTGCGGGTGGGGCCTTATCCACCCGGGCTCAAACGGCGGGTCGGTGGCGACTGGGGCCATTTAAACAACGCCCAGGCGGCCAGCCTGTTGCAGGCATGTCAGGTTGAACGTCTGCAGCATGTGGTGATGGCGCATCTCAGCGAACAGAACAATACGCCGGCCCTGGCTCAGGCTGCGATTGCTCCCCATTTGTGTGGCAGCGAGGCTTTGTTATCGGCCGATCAGGAAGCCGGTTTTGGCTGGCTGGAAATAGTGTAGTTTCAACCTTTATTAAGCAGTGCTTGCGAGGCAGAAGATGGAAAAACGCGAAGAGTTGTATTCTGGGAAGGCGAAGTCGGTATTCAAAACCGATGACCCGGATCGCTTTGTGCTGAGTTTTCGGGATGACACCTCGGCCTTCGATGGCCTCAAGGTTGAACAGCTGGCTCGCAAGGGCATGGTGAACAACAAGTTCAACGCCTTCATTATGGAAAAGCTCCAGGCGGCGGGCATTCCCACTCACTTTGAAGCTTTGCTCAACGATACCGAATCGCTGGTCAAGCGCCTGGATATGATTCCGGTGGAGTGTGTGGTGCGCAATATCTCTGCCGGTTCGCTGGTGAAGCGCCTGGGTGTGGAGGAGGGGCTGGAGCTCAATCCGCCGACCTTTGAATTGTTTTTGAAGAATGACGCCCTTCACGACCCGATGGTCAACGAGTCGCTGGCCCAATCCTTCGGCTGGGCGACCGCCGAGCAGCTGGCCAAGATGAAGGCCCTGACCTTCGAAGTGAATACCGTGCTCAAGAAGCTGTTTTTGGATGCCGGTATTCTGCTGGTGGATTACAAGCTGGAGTTTGGCGTATTCAGCGATGGCCAGGTGTATCTCGGCGACGAGTTTTCACCCGACGGCTGCCGCTTGTGGGACAAGGATACCCGCGAAAAGCTTGATAAAGACCGTTTCCGCAAGGGGCTTGGCAATGTGGTCGAAGCCTATGAAGAAGTGGGCCGCCGTCTGGGTATGCAGTTCGACTGACCCGATCTCCAGGTTCGAACAGCGACCGGGGTGAGACGGCTACGGCCTTCACCTCCGGTCCGGTGTCAATGGTGGAGGGGGAAACGTCTACCACTGATGACGATTCGGCTATTGCTCATGTGCGGTACGTACAATAATAAGCGCGTGGTCATTGGCCTTAATTTGCTTGCAACTTTGGCCGTCGTTCCCTGTCCCTGACAGTGGGGGCATTGCCCCCGCTTTTAGAATCCAAGACGAGGAGCGAGACCATGCAAATCAAGCAAGTGATGACCTCCAAGCCCGAGTACCTCGATGCCACTGCCACTATTCGTGAAGCCGCCATTAGAATGGCAGAGCACGATCGTGGCTTTACTCCCATTGCCGAGCGGGAAAAACTGGTGGGCGTGGTCACCGATCGAGATATCGCCCTGCGGGGTATTGCCAACGGGGTCACCCCAGACGACCCGGTCAGCTCGGTGATGAGTGGCAAGTTGTTGTACTGCTATCAGGACGACAAGGTTGAGGACGTACTGCAGAACATGCACGATCAGCGCGTGCAGCGCTTGGTGGTCCTCAATAATGATCGCAACAAGGACTTTGTTGGGGTGGTGACGCTCGCCGATATTGCCAAGCATTGCGAGACGGATGATCTGGCAACGCGAGTCATGCACTGCTGTCGCCAGTACCACTAAACGCTTTTTGGTTGGCCGGTGTGTTGGGCTGCTGCTAAGCCCGCGTGTGCCGGCCACAATTTTCTTGGGCCACGGCGCCGAATTCCCTATCATAGCGGGCATCGCTGTCAGCCCGGACCCCGTCTTCCCGCCCATGCCTCTTGTTCCTCCACCTCTGATCTGGAACCCCGATGGTGATGCTCATATCGACGGGTTGGTGACCCAGCTGGGCTTGTCCGTGGTGGCCGAGCCACCTGAGAATACCGATAGCCTGCTGGTATTTTTTAACGAGGGCCGGCTGGTGGTGGGGCGTCATCCCTCACATCGGGAGCACCCCATTTGCGTGGATTTCGCCGAACAATATCGCTTGCGTCGACCTGGAAAGGAGTTGTTGTTAAAGGCCATTGGCGGGCGCCGCGCGGGGCTCACGGTGGTGGATGCAACCGCTGGTCTGGGTCGCGACGGATTTCTCATGGCCAGTTACGGTGCCCAGGTGAGCTTGTGTGAGCGCCACCCGGTGGTGGCGGCCCTGCTTGCCGATGGTTTGGCACGGGGCAGCCGGGCCGAGGCGGAGGTGGCGGAAATTGTGAGCCGTTTGCGCCTGTCGGCCATCAGCGCGCTTGAAATGCTGACCACGGCGACCCCCGATGTGATCTACCTCGACCCGATGTTTCCGGAATCGAAAAAGTCCGCCCTGGTGAAAAAGGAGATGCGCCTGTTCCATTCGCTAGTGGGCAGCGACGAGGATACCGAAGCGCTTTTGGCGTTGGCCCTGCAGCGCGCCAAGCATCGGGTAGTGGTCAAGCGCCCGCCCCATGCACCGCCAATCGCTGGGCCGTTACCCCAGTTTGCGGTTAGCGGCAAAGCGGTGCGTTTTGATATCTATCCGCTGCGGGCTTTTCCCACCTGAACAGCCGATCGCTCAAGCCAGCAGCTTTTCCAGCATCACTTCATACAGGTTTGAAAGCGTATCGAGATCGGCAGCGCAGACCTGCTCATCGACTTTGTGGATGGTCGCGTTGACCGGGCCTAACTCGACAACCTGGGCACCGGTGGGCGCAATAAAACGGCCGTCAGAGGTGCCGCCAGCGGTGGACAGCAAGGTCTCCCGACCACAAACCTGGGCGATGGCCGCCTGGGCCGCTTCCACCAATGGGCCTTCTGCGGTGAGGAAGGGCAGGCCGCTTAAATTCCAATCGATCCGGTAGTCAAGGTCGTGCTTATCCAGTATCGCCAGGGTGCGGCGCTTGAGGTCGTCCTCGGTCAGCTCGGTGGAGAAGCGGAAATTAAATACCACTTCGACCTCACCGGGGATGACGTTGGTGGCACCGGTGCCGCCATTGATATTGGAGATCTGGAAGGAGGTTGCCGGGAAAAAGTCGTTGCCTTCGTCCCAGACTTCGCTGGCCAGTTCCGCCAGTGCCGGCGCCGCTTGATGAATAGGGTTCTTGGCCAGATGGGGGTAGGCCACATGGCCCTGGATGCCGCGCACTTTTAGCACCGCGCCCAGTGAGCCGCGGCGGCCATTCTTGATAACGTCGCCGACTTCTTCAGTGGAAGAGGGCTCGCCCACCACGCACCAGGTAATTTTTTCATTTTGTTGCTCGAGCCATTCCACGACTTTTACCGTGCCATTGACCGAGGGGCCTTCTTCGTCACTGGTGATCAGAAAAGCAATACGGCCAGTATGGTCGGGATGTGCAGCCACAAAGCGTTCACAGGCGGTGACCATCGCCGCCAGGCTGCCCTTCATATCGGCGGCGCCCCGGCCCAACAACATGCCGTTTTCAATGACCGGTTCAAAAGGCGGTTGCTGCCAATTTGCCTCCGGCCCGGTAGGTACGACATCGGTATGCCCGGCAAAACACAGTATTGGGCCTTGCTCGCCCCGCACCGCCCAGAAATTGTCTACCTCGGCAAAGCGCAGGCGTTGGCAGCGGAAGCCAATGGCCTCCAGACGAGCCATCATCACTTCCTGGCAGTCTTCGTCTTTGGGGGTCACAGAGGGGCGGCGAATAAGGTCGCAGGCAAGTTCCAGAGTCGGGCTTAACGAGGTCATAGTTTGCGTCACAACGGAAAAGCGCAGAGTTTATCAGATTCCCGCCCGGCGGCGGCCGTAGGAGTTCGGAGCTGCCGCGATTTTGTCATAAAAGCATCGTTATTCTGTCATCCCCAAGCTCTAGTCTTTCCGATGCCGGGGATGGGCCCGGCTAGGATAGGCCTGGACAGGCACTGTCCGGAGCGATCATTCCTGGTTAGCACTTTTTTTAAAGCAAGGACAGGTGAGACGATGAGCCGATTTGAAAGAATCCACGGTAGCCACTCCCAAACCCACCAGCAGACCGTTCGTGCTGAAATTGCCCGCCAAATTGAGGAGTTTATTCAGCATGGTGGCCGCATTGAACAGTTGTCCGGCCCGAATTTTCAGCCCCATAAAGAAGTGCGAATCAACGGCGCTTCATTGAAAGATTCGCTATAACCACGCGGCACTTGCACCGCCAGCGTCTGGCATTAATGCCATTACTGGTTAAGATAAAATTCAGAACTCCGAGTGCAGTATCAGGTACTAAGCTATACGCCATGATGGCCGCTACGAGGAGATGGATATGAACAAAACAGTGATGGCATTGACCGCCGCGTTGGCGATGAGTATCTCTATTCCGGTGCTGGCAGCACCGCCCCATGGTCTGCCGCCAGGCCTGCAAAAGAAGGCGGCCCACGGCAACCTGCCTCCCGGTTGGCAGAAGAAGCTGGCCGTGGGGCATCGGCTGGATCGAGATATTTATGCCCACGGTCATATCATTTCGCCAGTGGATGATCGCGGCTATATCACGGTAGAGATTGAAGACCGCCGCCTCCGCCTGTTGGCTGCCACACTCGAAATTGTCGATATTCTCAACTGATCTCGGTGAGAGTCGAGAGAGAATCAAAAAGCCGCGTTCGTCGCGGCTTTTTTGTGTGCGAGTGCCCTAGATAAAGCGCAGTAACTGCTCTGGGGTATCACTAAAGTCTCTGACTGGGTTTGCCGTGCGAAGGGCCGTTTTCTCCCGGCCTTTGGAGTAGCTGTAGCAGGCGCCAGGTGGAGGGCCAAAGGTATCTGCAGGCTCTCCGGCGAGGGCCGCCATATCCCAGCGGCGGGCATTGGCGACCATCAGGCCCCGCTGCAAGCCAAAGGCGCACAGCAGAGCATCACCGCTGAATTGGGATTTCGCCCAGTGGGCAAAGCCCTTGAATGCCGACTGGCCAGCAAATTCGGTGGGTTCAGCCAGCTTACCCTGACGCACTACCCAGTGGTGAATGAGCCGATGGTTGAGAAAAATTTTGCCATCGATCGCCCCGTCAACTTCGTCACCCACCGCCACATCAAACTGCTGCAGCTCTTCTTCGCGCTGTGCAAATTCGATGGCCAGCAATGCCATGTCATACAAGTGGGTGCAGTGATGGTGTTGCGGGCTGTGCTGGCGGTAGATATCGGCATTGTCGCTGAGTGGTAGACCGATCAGATCGGTGAGTTGGCCCGGTGCGCCTCGACAGCTGGTTACCGGCGCGCGAATGACCTCACCCTGTAAGTCGGTAATGTTCCCGGCCTGATGTTGCATCAGCAATTTCATGGCATGGGAGCAGTCTTCCATAACGACTTCAATGGCGCCTGGCTTACGGCTTAGGAGGGTGCGTCGCCGATAGATTCCCTGACCGTAGCCGGAATTTGGTGGAGCGAATTCTTCTGGCGTGCCCATAACCTTTTACCTTTGTGGCACCTCATTTAAACGGTAACCACTATTATCTACTTTTGTTAGATAATAGTGGTTGAGGCGTCCCTTGGCCACTATCTCTTTATCTATTGACATTAGATTAATGCCTGCCTAAGCTATTTGCCGATAAATCGAATAACTGTTCATACGCCCTTGCCAAGGGCGTGTGCGACGTGAATTGGTAGCGCGAATAGGTAGACAGGAGAACGGAAATGGAAGCCAAAAAGGCAAGCGTTACGGCGGCTCCCATGGGCTTGACCGACAGTCAGTGGGAGGCCATCCAGGCGATTCGTCCCCTCGAAGAAATGGCGATGCCGACTGACGAAGCCAGCCGTCCGGTCAGTATTTATTTGAGCGATCAACGCTTTGAGGCAGAGCAGCGAGATCTGTTTAAAAAGGCGCCGGTGGTGGCGACCATGTCGGCGTACCTGCCAGAGCCGGGTATGTCCCTGGCCCAGGATTGCTACGGCGTGCCGCTGCTTATCACCCGCGACCGGGAAGGGGTTGCCCGGGCGTTCATTAATGCCTGTCGTCACCGGGGTTCAAAACTGGTGGAAGGCAATGAGCCAGTGAAATCCGCGCGGATTTCCTGCCCCTATCACGCCTGGACCTATGCGGCTGACGGCCAGCTGATTGGTATCCCCCGGCAGGAGACATTTCCTTCGTTGAAGAAGTGCGATCTGGCGCTGGTTCCCTTGGAAACCTTCGAGGGCGGTGGCTTCATCTGGGTGGGTTTGGATCACAAATATCAGCCCGCGCCGCTGGAAGGCACCGATCAAATTTGTGCCGATCTGGAAGCGCTGGGCCTGGACAAAATGTACGTGTACGGCCGTCGGCATTACGATTTGCCGACCAACTGGAAGTTTGTGATTGAGCCCTTTCTGGAGGGCTATCACGTGCAGCGCCTGCACGCCCAGTCAATTGCCAAGCTGTTTGATGATGTACCCAGTGTCTACGACCAGATTGGCCATCACCAGCGTCAGGTGTCCGGCAAAGCCAACTTCGATCCGGCCATTCTCGACGGCAATATTGACAACCTGCACAAGTACATTACCCATGCCTACCTGGCATTTCCCAACACGATTGTGGTGACCAGCCCCTACTATATCAGCGTGATGGTGCTTTGCCCCCGGGCCGCCAATCGCACGGTGGTGGACTACTACATGCTGGTGAAAAGCAAACCCGACAATGAAAAGGCCGAAGCGCTTTATGCCAAGTCTTACAAATTGATTGACGAGGTCTTTGGTGGTGAAGACTTCCGCGCGGCGACCATTCAGCAAGAGGCTCTTTCGGCCGGCGGTGTCGATACCGTGCATTTCGGTGGCCTGGAACGGATGATCGGTCCCTTCCATGACTCGGTGGAATCCTTTCTTACCGAGTGAGACCGTCGCGCCGAAAATAAACCTATAAATAAAATGCCAGCACTAAGGTAACGGGGGATACACCAATGGATTTTTCCTTTACTGACGAGCAACAATTATTGCGTCGCAGTCTGCAGGGATTTCTCAGTGATCGTTATCGCTTTGAGCAGCGCCGGGAAGTCGCGGCGGCGGAGCCAGGTTGGCAACCGGCTATTTGGCAGGCCTTTGCGCAGGAACTCGGTATTCTTGCGCTGCCGTTTCCCGAGTCCCAGGGCGGTTTGAATGGCGGCGCCGTCGACATCATGTTAGTGATGGAGGAAATGGGGCGGGCGCTGGTCGTCGAGCCCTTTCTTGAAACGGCGGTACTCAGCGGCACCTTGTTAAAAGCCGATGGCGGCCCCAAGGCCCAGCAATGGATTGGCGACATTATCGAAGGGCGCGCGGTGGTGAGTCTTGCCTGGTCGGAACCTCACAGCCGATTTAACCCAGCGGCCATAGAGACCGTCGCGCAAAAGGACGGCGACGGCTGGCTGATCAGCGGACATAAGTCGGTCGTGATTGCCGGCCCCTGGAGCAATGCATTTATTGTCAGTGCCCGCACCGCCGGTGGCCCTGGTGACGCAAGTGGTGTCTCGTTGTTTTTGGTGAGTGCCGATGGGGCCGGGCTCAGTGCTAAACACTATCCGACCATTGACGGCCGGCGGGCCTCGGATCTGCAATTTGATCAGGTTCGGGTGTCCGCAGATGATCTTCTGGGGCCTGTGGATGGCGGATTACCGCTGTTGGAAATGGCGCTGGATACCGCGCTGGCAGCCCAATGCGCCGAAGCGGTCGGGGTGTTGTCGGTGCTTCAGGAAGACACGGTGAGCTACAGCAAAACCCGAAAGCAGTTCGGGCAGGCCATCGGCAACTTTCAGGCCCTGCAGCACCGCATGGTGGATATGTATATGCAGCTGGAAATGGCGCGCTCGGCCTGTTTGCTGGCGACCCTGAATCTTGATGCCGACCCGATCGAGCGGGCGATTAACACCTCAGCGGCGAAGGTGACCGTGGCCAAGGCGTGTCGCTTTATTGGTCAGAATGCGGTGCAGTTGCACGGCGGTATGGGGATGACCGACGAGTTGAATATCTCCCACTACTTCCGGCGCGCCACCCAGATCGAGGTCGAGTTTGGTAGTGTCGATTTCCATCTGGCGCGCCATGCCCGCCTGCGCAAACAGGCGGCCTAGGGCCTGTTAATACTAATTGGATTGCGCCTGTTGCGGCTAAAAAATCGCCAATCAAGGAGTGAGGAGAGAGGTTTGGTGGTTCCAAATGAACGAAAGCTGGCCCCGCGAGCGCAGCGAGTGCTTTGGGTCCGAACAACGAAGAGTGGCGGGTTTTTAGCCACAACCCGGAGGGCTGGGGCCATTTTTTCCCCCCAGCTTTGTTGGAGGTCGCTTATTTGGAATGACCAAACTGCGTTCCCTCCGCCCGGGCGGCGTACCAGCTAGCTGGAGGCAAAAATGACCTCCAGCTGGTGCAATTCAATTAGTGTTAACAGGCCCTATTCTCCATCAACGGCGCGTTGAGATAACAATCACAGCCTCGCGCCCCATTTCACGGAGTAAAGCTATGTCTACGGTTGCAGCAAGTCAGTCGTCCTTTTGCGCCGAAGCCGATGTCGCCTCAGCGCTAATGGCGCGGCTGTCACTTCAGCGTCGCAGTTTCCATGAGGCGGGTATCCCCGACCTCTCGGTCAGGCTCAACCGTATCGAGCGCTGTGTGGATTTTGTGCTCGAGCAGCAGGATGCCATTGTTGAGGCGACCATTGCTGACTGGAAACACAAGCCCGCGGCGTTTATTAAAGCGGTGGAAATCATCCCCATCCTCAATCATGCCAAGCACATTAAAAAGCACCTGAAAGGGTGGATGAAAGACCACAAGGTCACGCCGGATTTCCCCTTTAATCTGGTGGGCGCAAAAACCTATATCCGTCACCAACCGCTGGGGGTTGTGGGTGTCATGGTGCCCTGGAACGGCCCTCTGGCGATGGCCATGGTTGCCGCTATGGATGCCTTTTCCGCCGGCAATCGGGTAATGGTGAAGGTCTCTGAGTTTTCGCCAGCCACCGCCGCGCTGATGGCAGAAACGTTGCCGAAGTACTTTGACGAGTCGGAGCTGGCGGTGGTTTTGGGAGAGGTGGAGGTCTCCAAGGCCTTTGCTGAATTGCCCTTCGATCACCTGATGTATACCGGCAGCGCGGGCACGGCCAAACATATTATGGCCGCTGCTGCCCGTAATCTGACACCAGTAACACTGGAGCTGGGTGGCAAGTCACCGGTCTTTGTTGCCGCTGATGCCGATCTGGCGTATACCGCGAAACGTTGCATCAGTGGACGTTTGATCAATGCCGGTCAGGCCTGTATCGGGCCGGACTATGTGCTGTTGCCCGGTGACAATATTGCGGCTTTTGTCGGTCACGCCAAGGCCTGCATTAACGCGTTTTTCCCATCGGATCGCGGCGCAGAGGATTATGCGTCTATTGCCACCGATGGCCATTTTCAGCGTATGCACCGCCTGCTGGCGGATGCCCGAGAGCGCGGTGCGGAAGTTATCACCATCGATATTGGTGCAGATGAGTCCCTGCGCCAGTTCAATCCCTGTTTGGTGATTAACCCGCCCGCCGACAGCCTGCTGATGCGCGAGGAGGTATTCGGCCCCATTCTGATTATCAAGGGCTACCAGAATATGCAGGAAGCGATTGACTACGTTAATGCCGGTGAGCGGCCGCTGGCGCTCTATTATTTTGGCAAAGACAAACAGGGTCAGCAACAGGTGATCAACCAGACCCTCTCGGGCGGTGTGGCGGTTAACGAGGTGATGATGCATCTCAGCCAAAGCCGCTTGCCCTTCGGTGGCGTCGGTCACAGCGGCATGGGGAGCTACTGGGGCGGGGATGCCGGCTTCAAGCGATTCTCCCATGCCCGCTCGATCTTTGAGCAGGGTTGGTATCGGGATATCGCTGGAATGATGGACCCACCTTTTGGCAGTACTATCGCCAAGGTGCTGAAGATGCAGCTTAAAAAATAGCGGCTTTGCAACACAGGTACATCACACCGCCGCATATTTTGACCCGCCTGCTCGATTTACGGTGACTCGGCCCGATTTGCCACTTTGAGCATGTATATCGTCATTACCACCATCCACACAAAGAAATCGGTTAGCGGCAGCCAAAAGGTGATCAGGCCATCCCAGGCAAAGGGGCCTGTCTTAAAGAAGAAAATAAACGCGGCGGGCAGAAACAAACTGCCCGAGACCAGGCAGTAAAAGCCAAGCCAGTGGGGCAGTACCGGCTTGGCCGATTTGTCGTTGAGCAGTCCTAATCCCAGCGCGATAAACTGAATCAAAAACGGGGCCACCGTGGTGGTAAATATCAACCAGCCCAGGTCGTTGATCAGGTAGGTGATTTGTGGGTCTCGATCAGGCCGGTAAGTGGCGGCCAGCCAGAAAAATAAGGCCAAATAAATAATGATGGCGCCCATGCAGCCCGATGCCAGTTGCGTCCAGGCCATGTGGGGGGCATTGCCCTCAATGCGTCGTAACTGGGTGGACAGGGCCGTTACCCAAGGGAAATAAAAGGTCACGGACAGGGCCGCGAGGATCAGGCCCAGCTTTATTTTCCAGGTGTCGGTTTGATAAAAGGTCGCGACTTCGGCTGCGCTGGCAGTTGGTTCTATCGGGGGCAGCATGCCGCCAATGATCACCCAGCCAAGGGCGAATAGGATCATAAACACGACCCCGGAGTAGATGCAGAGTTTTTGATTAGTAGCGTTCATATCTGTTTCCAGCAGAGTGTTTTCGTCAGGGTATGGTAGTGAATTTGCTGGTGCAGGTTCTATCACTTTTGTTCGTGAACGAATAATTTTTATTGATCGATAGCGCTCACCGCCGTTTTCCCTTTATGTCATTGACGGAGAAACGGTGGTGAGCGTCGGGGCGGGCCGATTAAAGACCTAATGCGGCCTTGGCGAGGATGTTGCGTTGAATTTCATTGGAGCCAGCGTAAATCGAACCCGCCCGCTCGTTGAAATAGCGCAGCGGCGCGAGGGCCGCTTCGGTGGGCCCAACAAACTCATCGGGATTGTATGGATAAAGCACTTTGCCGCCAGGGGCGCCGGCCTGAGGTTGAAAGGGCAGGCCAGCGTAGGCGGCCGCATCAATAGCCAGTTCGGTGACGTGTTGCTGCAGCTCGGTGCCCAGAATTTTCATTACCGACGCCGACATGCCGGGGGAGCCACCGGCAGAAATTGCCGACATGGCCTGGCGCTCGTACATTTCCAGGGTGGCGGTTTCGATTTCCACGCTGGCGAGTTTGGCAGCAAAAATCGGATCTTCGATTAAGCGCGGGCTGTTATCGCCGGGGATGGTCTTGGCCAGCTCGCGAATATCATTGAGCCGTTCGTGCATCAGCGGTGCGTAGGCGGCACCGCCCCGCTCAAATTCCAGCAAGTACTTGGCCACCGTCCAGCCTTTGCCCTCTTCACCAATAACATTGGCTTTGGGAACCCGCACATCATCGAAGAATATTTGATTCTGAATATGCTCACCGGTGAGTGAAACAATGGGTTTGACCACAATGCCGGGGGTGCTCATATCAATCAGCAAAAAGGTGATGCCTTTTTGGGGGCGATCTTCCTTGGCAGTGCGGACCAGACAGAAGCACCAATTGGCCTCATCTGCGTGGGTCGTCCAGATCTTGCTGCCATTGCAAATATAGTGGTCGCCGTCACTGACCGCCGACATTTTCAGTGAAGCCAGGTCGGAGCCGGCTCCGGGCTCGGAATAGCCCTGGCACCAGAAGTGTTCGCCACTGAGCATGCGCGGTAGAAAAAAGTTCTTCTGCTCCTCGCTGCCAAAGGCAATGATTGCTGGGGCGCACATCTGAATGCCCATGGGCGACAGCGGTGGCGCACCGGCGATGGCTCGTTCCCGGGCAAAAATATAGTGCTGGGCAATGCTCCAGTCGCAGCCACCGTATTCGACGGGCCAGTGGGGGGCGGCCCAACCCTTGGCAACCAGTTTTTCCTGCCAGTGCATGGAGGCCTCGTGATCGGCGTAAACGCTGGTCATGCCTTTGGCGGCCCGGCGAATGTCGTCAGTCAGGGCTTCGGCAAAAAACTGTCTTACTTCCTGTTGAAAGGCTTTGTCCTTTTCGCTCCAGGCAATATCCATCATCTGCGCCTCTACAATGTTGACCAGTTGGGACGCCCATCGGCGTCAATGCTGACTTGGCCGGGGCGGCCCACGGCGGATTGGGATTCATCCAGCAGCAGTGCAAGGCTGGCCGTATCACCTGGGTCGACCCGACACAGACAACGCTGACCCTGCTTGCCCAGGGCAACCACCACACCCTGCAGAGGCTGGCCATCTCGGTCATATTGAATGGTATAGGTTTCGATTGCCGCCTCACCGGTGTAATCGTCTTGCAGTGGCGGCACTTCTCCGTAGGCGGCATCGGCCACGCTCTGAACTGAGTAACCCTCTGCCAGGGGCTCCCGGGGCGCCTTGCTACTAACAATCAGGCTGTGGTGCTTGCTGACAAAGCCACCCTGACCGTAGAGCAGCCCGGTTTCCCCCGGGGCGGCGCGCAGGGCTCTTACCATGGCGCAGGTGGCGTGGCTCATATAGTTGTTTAGCGGTCCGCCGAAGAAGGTGAGTCCGCCGGTGACGGTGGGCTCGCTGCTGTTGATATCGATACCCAGGCAGCGCAGTGCGAGTTTGGGGACAATTGGAAAGCAGCTGTACAGCTCCATCTTGGCAAAGCCTTTGGCATCGCCACCGACAAATTCCAGGGACTTTTCCAGTACGGCAGTTTGGGCGGCGCTGCGATCATAGCGGTCGCGCAACAGATAATCGTCGGGCTCGCTGGCGGCGGCGCCGCCGTGAATATAGATCAGGTTCTCCTCGGGCACGCCGGCGGCCCGGGCGGCGGCCAGGGAGCTGACGATGATGGCTGCGCCCTGGTTTACCGATGGGTTGGCGACCATCAGCTTGGGGTAGGGCCAGGAGATAATCCGGTTGCTGGGGGAGACCGTGCCAATCTCGTCAGCGCTGGGCGCGCCGGTTAACCAGGCAAAGGGGTTGTTTGCGGCAACGGCCGCAAATTTCTGCCACAACTGGGCCGAGTGCTGTGCACCCTCTGCGGGGGATTCCTGCCAGGCCTTTTGCGCGGCCATTTCATACAGGGGGTACATCTGGGAGGGGTCGCGCACGCCGATCAATTTTGATACCGGGCTGATCGCAATGCGGTCATTGGCAAAGCGCACGGCCTCTTCCTTGCTCGCCAGCGGTGTCCAATCCAGTTTGACACCCTGCTTGCGGGCCTTGGCCATGGCGTTCATTGCTTCGCCGCCAACAAAGGCGGCGACGCGCTGCTCGCCCCGAGCGATGGCCAGCGCCGCGTCGTGGATGAGCCGAATCGGGGTTTCGCCGCCCATGCTGGCATTGTGTTGCCGGGCGGGCGCAATGCCGAGCTTTTCACATAGCAGCCCGACGGGATTGGTATAGCGCCAGGTGATCAGGCCAACCAGGTCAATGCTGTCGATTTGCTTCAGCAGGCCGCCGCCCGCATCCGCGTTAGCAGCTTCCAGGGCCTTGGCCATCAGCGCGACCGGTTCGAGGGCCTGGCTGATGTCGGCGGGCTTATCAGTGATCTCGCCAACGGCGACAATAACCGGGGTGGTTTCCGGGTTCATCATGGTGCTCACTCCCATACCGCCAGGCCATCCAGGGCCTCAATGCCGTGGTCAGAGGCGAGAATTGGATTGACTTCCAGGGAGACCAGCTCTGGCCCCAGGGCCAGCGCGGCATTGCCAATGGCGACCACAGTATCGGCCAGGGCATCCAGGTCGACCTTGGCCGCACCCCGGAAGCCATCCAACAGCACGGCGCCGCGTAGTTCACTGACCATCTCTTTAACCTCGTCGCGGCTGACAGGCAGCAGACGCAGGCTGGTGTCTTTCAGAGCTTCAACCCAAATGCCGCCCAGGCCCAGGGTGATGGCCGGACCCCACTGGGGATCGCGCATGGTGCCCACAAACAGCTCCACCCCCTTGCCGCGCATGGGCGACACTATCACCCCTTCAATTTTGGCACTGGGCGCTTTGCTGGTAACCGAGGCCATAATCTCTTCGTAGGCCTTGGCCGCCGCTTCCGGGCCAGCAATATTCAATGCTACGCCGCCGACTTCGGTTTTATGTTGAATATCCTCCGACAGAATCTTCAGCACCACTGGCCCGGCCAGGGTTTCTGCCGCAGTGGCGGCCTGTTCGGCCGAGGTGACCACATGGGCGGGAATCACGGCAGCGCCGTGGCTGGCCAGGTAATCCAGCACCGCGCGCTCGCTGTTGGGGCGGGCGCTGGTGGCGGCGCCGGTACTGCCAGGCAATACGTCAGCCGAGGCGGCATCGCTTGCGAGGATGTCGGTCATTGCGGTGAGCACATGATTGACGCCGCCGCCGGAGTAGACCATACCAAACTCGTCGGTCATGCCGCGGCCCTCGCTGCTGACGGCGCTGAAGGTGTGGCTGAGCATCAGGCCGGGAATATCGATGGCCTTGAATCCGGCGGCGACCTCGGCAATGAAGTTCTTGGCAAAATTGCGTTTGTCGTTAGTGGCGGGCACGTCAAAGACAAATCCCACCGCGCCTACGTTCGGGTCTTGGGAAATAATACGGATCGCAGTGCTGATCAAGCTGGGGTCCACCATGGCGCCGCCGGTGAGATCCAGCGGATTGTTCGGTGTGGCAAAGGTGGGCAGCGCGTCGGCCAGGGCGGCCTTGGTTTCGGGCTGGAGCTGGGGGATGTTCAGGCCAATTTCTTCGGCCTGGTCTACGGCAATCTCGCACAGCCCGCCAGACATCGCCATCAGGGCAAGCCCTTTGCTCTTGACGATCTTGTCGCTAAAGCTGGCGAACAGGTCGGTGGTGACAATGAGCTGCTCCAGTGAGTGCACCCGGACAATACCGAGCTTTTTGCACAGGGCATTGAACACCGCGTCGTCACCCACCAGGGAGCCGGTGTGGGCCTGGGCGGCCTTGGCCGCTGCCTCACTGCTGCCGACCTTGAGCACCACAATCTTTTTGCCGGCCCGGTTTGCCGCTGCGGCGGCTTTGATAAAGCCCTCGGGGTCGCGCACTGATTCGAGGAACAGGGCAATGGCTTTGGGTTCGGGCTGGGCACTCAAATACTCGATGACCTCGGCAACGCTGACATCGGCCTCGTTCCCGGTGGAGATCATGTGAGTCAGCGATACCCGTTGCTGGTGGGCGAATTGAGCTAACTGGGCGGCCAGCGCGCCGCTTTGGGAGACAATGGCAACGGCGGGGTTGGGCGCTGGGCCGCGCAGGGGCGTTGACCAGATGGTGGTGCTGTCTAGGTAGTTGGCAAAGCCCAGGCAGTTTGGGCCGAGCAGACGTATCCCCAAGGAGCGCGCTTTTTCGGTCATGGTTCTTTGCTTGCTGGCGCCTTCGGCCCCGGCTTCGGCAAAGCCCGAAGACAGAATGACCGCTGCTTCAACACCGGCGGCATGCAGGTCTTCAAAGGTGTCTAGCAGTACCGACTCTGGCACCATCAGCAATGCGGCGTCGATTTTCTCGCCAACGGCAGCGCAGCTGGTGTGGGCCTCGCAGCCGTGAATCACCCCGCCTTTGGGGTTGATAAGGTGGACCTTGCCGCGAAATCCGGCGCGCTTGAGATTATCGAAGGCCGAAACCGACCAGACAGAGCGGTCTTTGGCGCCAACCAGCGCAATGCTTTTGGGCTTGAACATACGGTCTAGATGGGCGATGGCGTCATCCACTGGAGGGCTCCTTATTAGAGTTGGTGTTTCGAGCGCGGGTTTTGCCGCGCCCGAGAGCGTAAAAGGATTCTAAATCAAACAAAAATTTAATTAAACGATTAACTAATTTTTATTCTGCGTATATGCTGTAGCAACAGATTTGATGCCGTGCCCTTGTGCGGTCCACCTGCGTGCCCGCAAGCTGGGCTGAGTATCATATCTGGGCCGCCAGGGCTCTTGACGCCGCTGCGGCCTTGCACAAAACTAACATCATAAGATAACTTGTCGCCCTATAAAAAGATAATGAGAGGAGTCATCGTGGCCAACACCCTGACAGAGGTTTTCGATTGGTGGGCGGTGGAGCGCCCCGAGCAACTGGCCATCGTCACCGCTGATGATCAGCTGACTTACCGGGAGTTTTACCAGTGGAGCCATGCTGTGGCCGACTGGATGGCCGGCATCGGTTTAGAGAAAGGCGACCGGATCACCATTTTGGCGACCAATCGCCTGGAGTGGTTGATTGTCTCCCAGGCCGCTATGGTTGCCGGGTTGATTCTGGCGCCGGTAAATCCCAAGTTCACTGTCTCCGAGGTGAGCTACCTCGTTGGAGAGCGCTACCAGTCCAAGGTGTTGTTCCACGACGATGATCGCAAATCCTTGGCAGAAAAGACCGCAGAAAAAGTCGGCAACACCCGGATTGAGTCGCTGTCGTTTGTCCATGAATTGCGCCACCAGCCGCGAGATACCCGTGTTGTGCGGCCGATCATTACCCCCGATGACGATGTGGTGATCATTCCCACTAGTGGTTCAACCGGCTACCCCAAAGGGGTGGTGTATACCCATCGCACCCTCACAGCCTATGCCTCGGATACCGCCGTCACCTTCCCCTTTGTTCCTGTGGCCCATTGCAAAGTGGTGATTTTCGGTCCGTTCTGCACCTCGGCTGGCTATGTGGTGTCCACCCAGTATTTTCATTACGGCGCCACCGTGTTTATCGAAGAGAGTTTTGACCCGGATCGGGCGATCGACCTGATTCAGCAGCATCGGATTACCTCAGTGCAGGGCGCGCCGATCTTTTTGGAGATGATGATGGCGTCGCCGAAATTTGCCGATGCTGATCTGTCCTCGATCCGTTTCTGCACCGTGGGTGGGGCTCGGGTCACGCAAAAATTGCTGGAGGCGTGGTTGGCCAAGGATGTGCTGGTGCGTCAGCTGTATGGCCAAACTGAGGCTGGTGGTCAGGCGACCGTTAGTACCGACACCAGCGCGATCAGTGATCCAGATAAGTGTGGCCGGGGCTCGGCCTTCACCAAGCTCGCGATCAAGGACGACAGTGGCAATTTCTGCCCACCCAATACTCCGGGGGAAATTGTGATTCAGGGGCCCGGTGTTATGGACCGTTACTGGGACGACCCGGAAAAAACCGCCGAAACGATCAAGGACGGTTGGCTGCATACTGGTGATCTGGGCATGGCCGACGAAACGGGCTTGATCACCTTCCTGGACCGTTTGAAGGACATCATTATCTCCGGTGGTCTGAATATCTCCGCGATGGAGCTGGAGCGGGTGATATCCGAGGTACAAGGGGTTGCTGAGGTTGCCGTGTTTGCGGCGCCGGATGACAAATTTGGCGAGACACCACTGGCTGTTATTTATGGCGAGGGGGTTTCCGTCGAGGCGGTGATCGCTCACTGCAACGAGCATTTGAGCAGTTACAAAGTACCTCGCTATGTTGCGCTGGAGAGTGAGCCGCTACCGCGGCTGGCCACCGGGAAAATTGCCAAACCCGCCTTGAGGACCAAGTACAAAGACGCCCATGAAACGCTGCCCCGGGTACGTTGAAACACTCTCCTAGGAGCCGGTGCAGTACACACACACAGTGATGCCAAATTGATTACAGCCAATTGGCTGGGTATTGCTATCACCAGCGTATCCCGGTGAGCATGGGGTACCACAGAGGTTAAGGTTATGACAGCAGAAGTAACGATGACCATCAACGGAGAAGGGGTTGCCTCCGCCGAGGTGTTGGAGGTCGTTAATCCGGCAACCGCTGAGGTATTTGCCCAGGCGCCCCGGGCGAGCGAGAGTCACCTGAATGCGGCTGTTGCTGCAGCCCAGGCGGCGCTGCCCGCCTGGAAGGGTTTGCCCCACGCGGAGCGGGCCGCGCTGATGGTCGCCGCGGGCGACGCGATTCTCGCCAATGCCGACGAGCTGGCGGCCCTGTTCACCGCTGAACAAGGGCGCCCGCTGAAACAGGCTCGGGAAGAGGTTATGGGTGCGGGCATGTGGTTTAAAGGCATGGCCCGATTTGAATTGCCGGTTGAGGTGGTAGAAGACTCCAAGCGTCGCCGGGTAGAAGTTCACCGGGAAGCCATTGGGGTGGTGTGTGCCATCGTGCCCTGGAATTTTCCCGTGCTGCTGGCCTCATGGAAGATGTCCCACGGCTTGCTCGCGGGCAACACGATGGTGCTCAAGCCGTCGCCCTTCACCCCGCTGGCGACCTTGCGGATTGGTGAGATCCTGCGCGATGTGTTGCCTCCGGGCGTGCTGAACGTGATCAGCGGTGGCGATGAACTGGGCCCGATGATGACTGCCCATCCCGGCTTCGCCAAAATTTCCTTTACCGGTTCGACCGCCACCGGCAAGCGCATCATGGCGTCAGCGGCCCAGGACCTGAAGCGGGTGACCCTGGAGTTGGGCGGCAACGATGCCTGTATTGTCTTGCCAGATGTTGATCTGGACGAGGTCGCCCCCCAGCTGTTTATGGGGGCCTTCTTCAACACCGCCCAGGTCTGTATTGCCACCAAGCGTCTGTATATTCACGACAGCATTTACGATGCCCTGCGCGACAAATTGCACGCGCTGGCCAAGACCATGAAAGTGGGCCCGGGTGACCAGTCCGACAGCGTGTTTGGCCCGCTGCAAAACCGCCCCCAGTTTGAGCGGGTGAAAGGCATTATTGCCGATGCCAAGTCTAGAGGCCTTACGGTATTGGACGGCGGGCCAGTGCCTGATCAGGGCTACTTTTTGCCGCTGACCTTAGTGGATAATCCGCCTGAGGACGAGGTGGTGGTGAAGGAGGAGGCCTTTGGCCCGATTTTGCCGCTGCTGCGCTATCAGGATATTGACGAGGTGATCGCCCGGGCCAATAACAGCGAATACGGGCTGGCCGGTGCGGTTTGGTCCAAGGATATTGATCAGGCAGTGGCGGTAGCCAAACGCCTGGATACCGGCACGGTCTGGATTAACCAAAACCTGCAAACCACACCGAGCACTCCCCTAGGCGGGCACAAGCATTCCGGGATCGGGGTGGAAAACGGTTTGGAAGGGCTGCTGGAGTTCACCCAGGGCAAAACCATCTTCATCCCCAAGGCGGCTACAGGGTAACCGTCTGCCGACCGCTGGGCTGATGGCAGCCCAGCGGCTCTTTTGGTCGCAAAATACGAAGCTGATGTTATGAAAGCAATTCGCGTACGCAAGCCCGGTGGCCTGGATAATCTTTACCTGGACGAGATCGCCTCCCCGCCGCCGGCGCAGGGGGAGGTGACGGTTCGTCTGCATGCCAGCTCCCTGAATTATCACGACTACCTCGTTGCGATCGGCGTACTGCCCACTGAAGATGGTCGCATTCCCCTGTCCGATGGTGCCGGGGAGGTGATCGCCCTTGGTGACGGGGTAACCGAGTTTGCCGTTGGCGACAAGGTAGTGGGCACCTTCTTTGCTGATTGCCCTGCCGGGAAAGCGTTGATGCGCCATCACGGTGGCATGATGGGGGATCGCCGCGACGGCTACGCCCGTCAGGAAATTACCTTGCCGGTCACTGGGCTGACACCAATGCCGGCGGGGTACCACTTTGCCGAGGCTGCGACGCTGCCCTGCGCTGGGGTTACCGCCTGGCGAGCACTGGTCATCAATGGCGGCATCAAGCCCGGCGATTCGGTGTTGGTCCAGGGGAGCGGCGGGGTATCGGTGTTTGCCCTGCAATTTGCCAAGGCAGCAGGCTGCCGAGTGATTGCCACGTCATCATCCGATGAAAAACTGGAACGGCTGAAAGCCCTCGGGGCCGACGAACTGATTAATTATCGCAGCCATCCCAAATGGTCAAAGGAAGTGCAACGGCTTACCGACGGCAAGGGGGTCGATCATGTGGTGGAGGTTGGCGGTGCCGGCACCTTTGGTCAGTCAATATATGCCAGCGCCGAGGGCGGGCATATCGCCATGATTGGCGTGTTAGCCGGGCGCAATGAGGGCGCGGTGCCCACCGATGTGATCATGGGACGTCAATTGCGGGTGCAGGGTGTGATTGTCGGCAGCCGACAGGATCAGCTCGATATGATCCGCGCCATTGACCAGCTCGGGATTCGGCCGGTGGCTGATACACACTTTCCGCTGGAGGCGCTGGCCGATGCTTTTCGGTGCCAAGAGCGCGGCGGTCACTTCGGCAAAATTGTGATCGATATTGATTGAGGTGCCGGGGTGAATTTGCAGCTCAGCGCCGAGGACCTGGATTTTCAGCAGCAAGTCAGGCGATTTTTTGCTGAGGACTACCCCCTCGACATCAAGCAGAAAATTGCCCGGGGGGAGCGCCTTACCAAGGCTGATCAGGTTCGCTCCCAGCAGGCCTTACAGGCGCGCGGCTGGCTGGGCATTGGTTGGCCGAAAGCGCACGGAGGGCCGGGCTGGACACCGGTGCAGCGGTATCTATTTGAGTCTGAGCTGGAGCTGGCCGGTGCGGCGAATATCATTCCCATGGGGGTGATTTATCTCGGTCCGATTCTGGCCGCCTTTGGCAGCCCCGAGCAACAACAGCGCTGGCTGCCGAATATTCTCAGTTCCACCCACTTTTGGGCTCAGGGCTATTCCGAGCCCGAGTCCGGCTCCGACCTTGCCAGCCTGCGCACTGCCGCGGTGGTGGATGGCGACGATTATCGGGTCAATGGCACCAAAATCTGGACGACACAAGGTCACTGGGCAGACTGGATCTTTTGCCTGGTTCGAACCAGCCGGGGGGGGCGCAAGCAGGAAGGGATTACCTTTTTGTGTATCGACATGCGCTCGCCCGGGGTGTCGGTGCAGCCGATTATTTCGATGAATGGCGCCCATGAGTTGAATCGGGTCGAGTTTGACAATGTGCGGGTGCCCCAGTGCAATCGTATTGGCGAAGAGGGCAGGGGCTGGCATTACGCCAATGTGCTGTTGGGTAACGAGCGCCTGTCTTACGCCCATATCGGCAAGAAAAAGGCCGACCTGGCGCGACTGCGCCGCCTGGCCAGTAAGTGTCGTGATGGAGTCGGTGGGATCATGCTGGATGACCCCTTGTTCGCCCACAAATTGGCGGCCATGGAGGTGCGCGTTGCGGTGCTGGAGGTGTCCGTGCTGCGAGGGCTGAGTGGCGATCTGCCCCCAGCGGCGATTTCCAGTCTCAAAATCCAGTGCACTGAATGCGCCCAGGGGATCACCGAGCTGTTTACTGAGCTGGCCGGTGCAACGGCCTTTCCCGACATGAATTGCAGCGACTGGTTTGCCCGCTTGGGCGCCACGCCGGCCTTTGTGGTGAAAGCCTGGGATGATTACTTGTTTGAGCGCGCCCAGAGCATTTATGGTGGGACCAACGAAATTCAGCGTACTATAATCTGGCGCGCACTGGAGGCAGGCTAGACTGCCACTGGGACTGTTTTCAAGCGGTGGCCAGCCGGTTACTTCTTGAAAAGCCGTCCCGGTATTTTGTCCGGTGCGGGTTGTAGGAGTGCAATACATGGAACTGGTCGGGCCCACCTCGCATACTTATTATTCCCAGCGCCTGCGTCTGCATTATGTGGACTGGGGCAATCATGGCGCGCCGCCGTTGGTACTGCTCCACGGCGGCCAGGATCACTGCCGAAACTGGGACTGGATTGCCCGGGAGTTACGCCATGACTGGCATGTTATTGCGCCGGATCTGCGCGGACATGGTGACAGCGCCTGGTCTCGCGACGGCTATTACAGCTACGATGCCTACCTGTGCGATCTGTATCAGCTGATTGACCAAAAAAATCTGGCGCCGGTTACTATGGTGGCCCACTCCATGGGCGGCACCATCGCCATGCGATACGCGGCAATCTACCCGGAAAAAGTCCGCAAGCTGGTGTTGATCGAAGGCCTGGGGATGAACCCCGACATTATCGATGGCGCCCAGACCCGAAGCTACGCCGAGAAAATGCGCGACTGGGTGGCCTACCGCCAGGGCTTGTCGTCGCGCACCCCGCGTCGCTACACCTCAATTGACGAAGCCCTCGCCCGGATGCAGGAAAAGAACACCCATCTAAGTGATGAAATGGCGCGGCATCTGACGGTGCACGGCATTTGCCAAAATGAGGACGGCAGTTACAGTTGGAAGTTTGATAATTACTGCCGCCACCTTAGCCCCATGGATATTACCGAGGCGCAGATCAAGGAGCTGATCGGCATGATTCAATGCCCGACGCTGTTGGCCTGGGGGCGGGAATCTTTTATGGAATCACCCGAGGATAATGGGCGTTTTCAGTGCTTTCAGGATGCGCGAATCATTCACTACGAGAAAGCCGGCCATTGGTTGCACCACGATCAGTTGACCGCGTTCCTGGCCGATCTCAAGGGCTTTATTTAGGGTTTAAGACCAATTGAACTGTGACGCCTTTTTAGCCGTAAGCCGAGGGGCCGGGCGGCGCTGCTCTCAGTCATAATCTAATCAGTGTTAACCGGTCTTAGGCTGCCCAATACACGAAGGGTACGAAACATCGGCGTTAGAAGGCTGATAAAAACCGCCGTACCGTGGCTTCGAAAATAGTGTCCTCATTGCCCTGGGCCGCTTGGGTAGCCCGGGCGAAGTGCTGATATTTTTCGCTATTGATAGCAAATCCGGGGTCGATGCCGTTGGCCCGGCTCATGGCGCCGAGCAGAGCGGAGCCAAAGGTCAGTTTTTCCACCCCTTCCAGCACCATCATCTGCAACTCTGGCTTGACGTCGTAGCGCTTAATCCAGGATTCGTAGGCCCCCATCATCAGCTGGCGCGGAAAAAACTGCAGCATCAGCGGCGCCGCATTGGGGTGAAGAAGAATGGAGTGACGGGCGGCAATGGCCTGCTGGACCAGCGTTTCCCGCCAATCTGTACCGGGGGTCGCCTGGGGAATGGCAGCCTGATTCAGAATCAGTCGTGCGACTGATGCCAGCATCTCTGCTTTGTTCTCAAAGTGGTAATAGAGCGACGGTGCTTTCACACCCAGCTTTTTTGCGACCCGTTGCAGGCTAAGCCCATCAAGTCCTTCGCTATCGATAACCTCAAGAGCTGCAAGTGTGGCGCGCTCTTTCGAAATAATCGGTTTGGATGGTCTGCCCAAAGTCACTCCCAGGTGTTATTTGATTTGCCGGCAAGCCAGGCAGGCTGATGTCCTGATTGGCTTTGTTGCGCTGAATAATAGTGTCTGACGGGGAGATTGTACAATGTCGCCAAGGGCAGCGAGCCCGCCGCCGCTGGGTCAGCGCAGGGCAGGTTGGGCGCCGCCTGCCTAGACGCGGCGTTGTTGACCTTGCCAGTAAGGTTCGCGCAGGCTTTTCTTCAGAATTTTGCCCGAAGGATTGCGCGGCAGCTCGGTGACAAATGCTACTCGCTTAGGGCATTTGAAGGCCGCCAGATGCTGTTTGCAGTAGGCAATAAGTTGATCGGCCTCAATGCTCTGTCCGTCGGCGAGCACTATTACCGCCAATACCGCTTCGCCCCAGCGTTCATCTGGCACTCCGATGACCGCAGCGTCGGTGACCGCGGGGTGCTTGTAGAGGACGTTTTCGACTTCGATGGGATAGACGTTTTCGCCGCCGCTGATAATCATGTCTTTCATGCGGTCGAAAATATAGAGATAGCCGTCGTCGTCAAAATACCCGGCGTCGCCGGTGTGGATGTAACCAGCAACCAGGGTTTTTTGGGTAGCCTCGGGCAGGCCGTAGTAACCGAGCATGACCGCCGGTGATTTCACGATAATTTCGCCCACCTTATTGGCGGGCAGTGGCCGCCCCTGGTCGTCGATGATGTTAATGGTGGTGCCGGGCAGGGGCAGGCCCGCCGCGCGCAGCCTGGGGCTGCCGGGCACGTGGTCTGCCGTGGGAAGATGGACCACGGTGCCGCACAATTCAGTCATGCCGTATTGCTGGGCAAATTCGCAGCCCAGGGTTTGCATGGCCTCAAGCAACAGCGACTCGGGCATGGGGGCCGCGCCGTAGAGCATCAGTCGCAGGGAAGACCAATCGGCCTCCTGTGCGCCCGGGGTCAATATCAGCGCGCGGATGGCGGCGGGCACCAGAAAACTCTTGGTGATGCGGTGCTCGGGCACCAGGGTCATTACCTGCACGGGGTTGAATTCGGCCTCAATGACCGTCGTCGCACCGCCACGTAATGCCATACACAACAATCCCACACCGCCGACATGGAACAGCGGCATGACCAGCAGCGAGACGTCGTCATCTCCCCAGTCATTCCAGGATAGGCGGGCATCGTTCTCAAATTGCCAGGGGTCAAAAAATGCCCGCTGGGGCAGTACCACCCCCTTGGGGTTGCCCGTGGTACCACTGGTGTAGAGCTGCACTATCGCACGGTCTGGGGCGCTGTGGGGATCGAGCGCCTTGATTTCGGGAGCCGGCGATGTCGGCGCGTCGTCCAACCATTGCGCCAATGATGGCCAGGAGGATGTCTGGTCGTTGTTGCCATCGATAATCACCACCTGTTGTAGTGCGGGGAGTTCAGGTGCGAGCGCATGCAAGAGCGGGGCGAACTCGCGGCTGACAAAGAGAATGCCCGCCTGGCAGTCATTGATGATGTACTTTAATTCCGCTGCAGCCAGGCGCCAGTTGAGTCCCACACACACCGCGCCTTGGTTGCTGCAGGCCAGTAATAACTCGACAAATTCGGCGCAGTTTTTGGCCAGCACTCCAACCCTGTCCTCCGCGCCCACACCATGGTGACTCAGGGCGGTCGTCAGACGGGAGGCGCTGGCCTGCAAACCAAGGTAGGAGAGGGTGCGGTCGCCGCAAATTAAGGCGGGGTGCTCCGGCCGAGTCTGGGCATGGTAATCGATCAGCGCGGTGAAGCTGCGTATGCTGGAGGGGATGGCGGTGGTCATGGGCTGGCCTCGCGGGTATTTGTTCGATATTTATTGTGATTGACGACGGCGTACTCGCTGGATGGCAGCTTAGATTGGCGACTCAACTAAACCGCCGTCCACGGTAATACTGCTGCCATTGATGTAGCCGCCAGCATTGTTACTCGCCAGAAGCAGCAGTGGCACGGTGAGTTCGTCAAGGCGACCAAGGCGCTTGGTGGGAAAGCCTTTGATGTATTTCTCGCCCGCTTCAGAAGAAAAATAATCTTCGTTCATCTCTGTGTAGAACCATCCAGGGCAAAGGCTATTTACGCGAATGTTATTGCGGCTAAGCTCCATCGACATGGATTTTGTCAGCTGCACCACGGCCGCTTTGGCAACGTTATAGTTCGCTTTGAGCACGCCAGTATGCAGGCCATAAATGGAGCCGACGTTGATGATGCTGCCGGCTGTCCCTTTCGCGATCATCTGTTTCGCGGCAGCTTGTGCCATTCGCCAGGCGCCATTGAGATTGGTATCCAGCACCCAGTGCCAGTCCTCCTCAGACATTTCAACGAAGCGGGTGGGGGCGGTGGCCACACCGGCGTTGTTAATCAGAATATCGATGCCGCCGATATCGCGCTCGACGGTGGCAAAGGCGTCTGCGACGCTATTCTTGTCGGCCACGTCGAGTTTTAGGGCGTGTGCTGTACCGCCATTGGCGTTTATGTCGGCCACTAATTCGGCCAGCTTCTCCTCCCGGCGGGCGGCCACCACCACCGTCGCGCCTTCGCTGGCCAGCACCCGGGCAAAGTGCTCGCCCAGGCCACTGGAGGCGCCGGTGACTAGGGCCGTTTTGCCCGTGAGTTGGAAGTAATCGATGGCCATGATGTTCTCCTGCAGGTTCTTTTTATAGCGGCTTGCGACAGTTGGGTTATTCGGGTTGCGCTTACTCTGCCGCACCGGCGGCCAGGCATTGCCTGGCAAATTCGATGATCTGTTGCCGGGCCTTTTTCGCCTCTGGCATGAATCCCAGCAGGGGGTATACGTGGCATAGCCCACGGGCCATAGACAGGGTGCTGTGTCCGCCGCTGGCGCGGATCTTGTCATGAATTTCCACCGCAGTATCGCGCATCAGTTCGGTGTCGCTGGTAGTGATATAGCTGGGGGGGAAGTTGCTGAAATCCCCCGATAAAGGTGACATGCCGGCAATCAGATCGTTGTCGTCACCGCAGTAGAGTTTGCGAAAAAACAGAAAGGACGCGATGTGAAACATCGGGTCTTTTCCTTGATTCAGGTAATAGGACGCGCCAGTCAAATGCCAGTCACCCGCCGGTGAAATCAGCACCAGCCCGCAGGGCAGCGGCAGATTGGACTGCTTTAGTGCCTGCAGGGTCGTCAAACTGAGACCGCCCCCAGCTGAATCGCCCATCATCACAATATTGGCCGGTGAATAGCCGAGGGCCAGCACTCTGCGATAGGCATCCAGGCAGTCGGCTTCGCCCGCAGGGTGGGGGTGTTCCGGTGCAAGCCGGTAATCGGCCATGAACCCCTCACTCTGCAGACCATCGCAGAACGTCCGCAAGGTCATACCGTAGAGGTGGGGGGCGCGTAGGCAGTAAGCGCCGCCGTGGTAGTAGATCACTACTTTGCGCTTGGCAATGGGCAGCGCCGCGACCCGGTCGGGGCAGTAGTGATCGCAGTCGTACTCTCCCCATTGTTCCCGGCGCATGCCGGGCACGACGCCGAGTTTGCGCCCCCGCCGGCCGTCAAGTTTGGCCACCTGCTCGCGCAGCGCATTGAACTGGTCGTGATGGCAGAGTATGCGTCGGCGCAGGCGGAGAAATAAATTGAATAGAAAACTTTGCCAGCTCATCAGTAGATCCTTAGTAAGTGCCAGAGGCCGTTGTGCCGGATGTGGTCTGATTGGCCTTTTTAGCCGGGGCCTTTTTTGCCTGAACTTTTTTTGTCGGTGCTTTGTTTGCCGGGGCCCGCGTTGCTGTCGTACCCGTTGTAACTGCTTTTTTCGATCGTGTACTTTTTGCCGAGGCTTTAGCGGTTCTGCTCTGACTGGATGAGCCTACTGACTTTGCCGGAGCAGACTTTTTGGCCAGCGCCAGAGACTGTTGTTGCAGCTCATGAAAAGCGCCGGTGATGCACTGATGGTAAAAGTCGGGGTCGGGCATCATTTTTCGGCAGCAGATAAAGGTGAGGGTGATACTGCCGTAGTAGCTGTTAACGGTGTGAAACAAACCCGTGCCATCGAGTGGGCAGCCTGCACCGAGCCACAATCCTGCTTTGGCCCCCGCCATATACATTGGGAATTGGGGGCCGGGTACGTTGGTGATTATGGTGTGGAGCAGGGGCGCCCGGGCCGCCAGGTGGGTGGAAGACACCACCCGCATTCCCACCGAAGCAAGACCTGCGGGAATGGAGTTGAGAATGGTGGACATACGCTCCACCCCGATGGCGTTTGCGTAGGCTTTGGAGGCGACGGCGTCCTGGTGAATCAGCCGCAGTCGCTGCAAGGGATCGGCGATGTCCGTGCGCAAATGCAAGCGCATGCCAGCCACCTGATTGCCGCCCTCGGTGGTGTTTTGTTCGACGCTGCGGGTACTGATGGGGACACCCGCCACCAGCGAGTGCTCGGGCAATTCGCCTTTCTCCATCAGGTAACGTCGCATGGCACCGCCGACAATGCTGAGCACCACGTCATTGAGAGTGCAGTCGCCAACGATATTTTTTATCTCTTTCAAATCCTGCAGGTTCATCCGAAAGCCGCCGAAAACCCGGTGGGGCGTGATCGATTCGTTGAAACGAATGCGCTCCTTCACCTCGTGGTTTTCAAAGGCGCGCCCCTGAAAGCCCTTTTTCTCAGCGAAATGGGAGGTGTAGGCGTGCTTGGCTAGCTTGGCGGCCCGGGATGGCGAGCGCATGGCGTTGACGGCGGCGTTTTTGAGCAGCGTGAGGGTGCTTGGCGGTGCCTCACCTTGCCAGTTATCGGGATAGCTTGTAGGACGCGCATCGGGTTGCAGGTCGTGGAGGGCCTCAATGATCTGGTTGCCGGTAGCGCCGTCGATAGCACAGTGATGAATTTTCAGGTACATGGCAAAGGCGCCAGGAGGCATGCCATTGATGTTGTCCAGGCCTTCAATGATATATGCCTCCCAGGGCGGCCGATTCAGATCGAGGGGGCGACTGTGCAGACGGGCCAGCAGTATACAAAACTGCCGCCAGTCGCCGGGCTTGGGCAGTGACAGGTGGCGAACATGAAACTCCAGATCGAAGTGCTCATCTTCTACCCAGTAGGGACTATCCAGATTGAGCGGCACCCTGACCAGACGTTGCCGAAACACCGGAGATTTGTGAATGCGCTCCTGAAATCGCGCCAGGATATCCTTGAAGCGCACACCATTTTTGGCGGTGCTCTGGTCATAAATAAGAATTGGGCTGATGTGCAGTGGCTGGTGGGCGCTCTCGTTATATACAAAGATGGAGTCGATTTGTGAAAGCTGTTTCATCCCGGTTCCATTTTATGGCGGCGGTAAAAAGTCCGCTTTGTGATTGAAATATAGCGGGGCTTCGGGGCGCTTGATGGTGGTCGTCGCGCGCTTCGCTGAGGTTAATAAACGGAAAAAGCCTTGTGCTTGTCAATCGCTGTTAGATTAATCCTGAGTCATATTTTAAAAACATCAGAATCTGTATTTTTATGTCAATTCTGTGTCGTCTTCAGGGTCAATTTCACGTGCCGCTTGCAAGGTAACAGCGGCTGAAAGGGTGTCGCACGGGCTGTAAAAAATTATCAAATTATCTGTCTGCCGGTGTCATTGTCCCGGTGCCGGGGGTGCCAGACAATGTCGTTCGCTTAAGGCGAGTCGCCAGATTGGCTGCTGTGGCTTTGGGCCAAACACTTCGCTTGCGGACAGTGATAAAAATAACTGATAGGTAAGTGATTGATAGCCGTCAGGCAAGCATCAGATTGCAAAGACCAGGTAATAGGAGACGCGGCCAGTGCTACGCACCTGTTTCACAGAAGATCAGCAAATATTTCGGGAAGCCTACCGGCGCTTTCTGGAGCAGGAAGTCCTTCCCCATCGTGAAGAGTGGCGCAAGGCCGGCATTGTTCCGCGGGAAAAATTTCTGCAGATGGGCCAGCAGGGGTATTTGCTCACCTGGGCCGACGAGGATTTTGGTGGCCTGGGTGTAGAAGACTTCCGCTACCAGCAGATCATGATTGAGGAAGACGGTCAGCTGGGTGAGCCGGGTTTCTTCCACACCTTGCACAGTCGTCTGGTCGCGCCGTATTTAAAACACTTTGGTACGCCCGAACAGCAGGCCAAGTACATTCCCGGCTGCGTCTCCGGCGAGTGCATTATGGCCATTGCCATGACCGAGCCCGACGCCGGTAGCGACCTGGCCGGCATGAAGACCCGGGCCGAGGACAAGGGCGATCACTGGTTGCTCAATGGCTCCAAGGTCTACATCTCCAATGGCATTTTGGCTGACTTGGTGATTGTGGCCGCCAAAACTAATCCAGAGAAGCCCCGCGAAATGACCTTGTTTTTGGTCGAGCGCGGTATGGAGGGGTTTGAGCGGGGACGCAATCTGGACAAGCTGGGGCTTAAGGCCCAGGACACCGCCGAACTGTTTTTTAACGATGTGAAGGTGCCCAAGGCCAACGTGCTTGGCGAAGTGGGCCGCGGCATGCAGCAGTTGATGCAGGGACTGGCGGAAGAGCGCCTGATCACTGCCTGTATTTCGCTGGCGGCGGCCAATGCGGCTTTTGATCTCACCAAAACCTATGTGGAAGAGCGCAAGGCCTTTGGCGGGCCGCTGTCTCAGCAGCAGAACACGCGCTTTACCATGGCCAATATGCGCACCGAAATTGATGTGGCCCAGGCCTTTGTCGATCAGTGTGTGGCGCAGCATAACGACGGCAAGCTCACCTCGGTGGCAGCTTCCCAGGCCAAGTACTACTGTTCAGAGGTGGAAGGCCGGATGGTCGACCTCGGTGTGCAGTTGCACGGCGGTGCCGGTTACATGCAGGAGTACGAGATTTGTAATCTCTACGCGAATGCGCGGATCAGTCGGATTCTCGCCGGCACCTCGGAAATCATGAAAGAAATTATCGCAAGGTCCTTTTTTACTGCGAAATAGTCACCGCTGAGCGCCGCTGAGCGCTTGGCCAATTTAGTGTTGAGGAGAACAACGATGGATATCAGCAATAAAGTTGCCGTGGTCACCGGCGGTGCTTCCGGTCTGGGTGAAGCTACCGTGCGCGCTTATGTCGCCAAAGGCGGCAAGGTCGCCATTTTTGATATGAACGCCGAGCGGGGCAATGCCATTGTCGCCGAGCTGGGCGAAGACAAGGTGGCGTTCTTCAATGTGAACGTGGCCGACGAGGAGTCGGTGCAAAATGCGGTGAACGCGGTGATGGACAAATTTGGCGCGATCCACATTTGTAACAACTATGCCGGCATCGGCAGTGCGGCCAAGACCCTGAGCAAGAATGGTCCCTTCCCCTTTGCGGAATACACCAAGATTATCAATGTAAACCTGGTGGGTACCTTTAACGTGGCCCGTCTGGTTGCCGAGCAGATCGCCAAAAACGAACCCTACGACGGTGCCAATGCCCGTGGTGTGATCATCAACACGGCGTCGGTGGCAGCCTACGAAGGTCAGGTTGGTCAGCTCGCTTACAGCGCGTCCAAGGGCGGTGTGGTCGGTATGACCTTGCCGATGGCTCGTGATCTGGCGTCCTACGGCATCCGCGTGAACACCATCGTTCCCGGCCTGATTCACACGCCCCTGTTTGAGTCACTGCCAGAAGCCGCTTACAAGTCGCTGGAGCAAAGTGTGGTCAACCCTCAGCGTCTGGGCCGGCCTGAAGAAATTGCTCACCTGTCGGTGATGATTGCCGAAAACGAATACATGAATGGTGAATGCATCCGTCTGGATGGCGCCATTCGCATGCAGCCTCGCTAAGAAGGCTATTGGCGGGCTGTCGGCGCAGATCGGCACCCGCTCCGCGCTGGGATTTACTTCAGGAGCCTCTGCACAACCCGGTGATACCTCAGGCTTTGCATGAAAGTGTTCCGCAAGGCGGCGTTATGCGGGAAGGCTGGTTGCCTTTCGAATAACGTCAACGCTGCGGAGCGCTTTCAGGAAAAGCCCCGGAGGGCGGGCCTTTGGGGCGCACTGGACGGCGTTGCTACGCTCACCAAGGACAACCAGCCTTGATCTTCGCGCAGCGCCTTGCCAGTACGCCCCAAAGACTCCGCTGAGGCATTACCGGGTTGTGCAGAGGCTCCTTAACACCTAACACGGCGCTCATTGAGCCGCGCCGGGGAGAAATAACATGACAGACGCAGTTCTGGTGAGTGTCGAAGACGGCATCATGGTCGTCACTATCAACCGTCCCGAGGCCAAAAACTCGGTCAATAAAGCGGTGGCGGTAGGCATTGCCGAGGCGATGGAGAAGCTGGACAGCGATCCGGACATTCGCGCGGCCATACTGACCGGCGCCGACAATACCTTTTGTGCCGGTATGGATTTGAAGGCTTTTGTCAGCGGCGAGTTGCCGATGGTGCGTGGCCGGGGCTTTGCGGGCCTGTGTGAACAGCCACCCCGCAAACCCTTGATTGCCGCGGTTGAGGGCTATGCGCTGGCCGGTGGCTGTGAATTGGCCCTGAGCTGCGATCTGATTGTAGTCGCCGAGAACGCCAAGTTCGGTATCCCGGAAACCAAGCGTGGCCTGGCTGCCGCTGCCGGTGGCTTGATGCGCCTGCCTCGCCAGATTCCGCCGCGTATTGCCAAAGAGTTGGCGCTGACCGGTGAATTTATCAGCGCCCAGCGCGCCTATGAGCTTGGCCTGGTGAATCGCATTGCGGCCAAGGGTGAAACGCTGGATGGCGCGATGGCCCTGGCCCGGACGATTGCGGCCAATGGCCCGCTGGCCGTTATGGCTTCCAAACAAGTCATCGACGAGTCCCAGGATTGGTCGACCGAAGAGATGTTCAAAAAGCAGGCGAGCATTATTGATCCCGTGTTCTCCAGCAAAGACGCCATTGAGGGTGCCAAGGCCTTTGCTGAAAAGCGCGCCCCCAACTGGACCGGGCAGTAATTGCCACCGACTGAACTGCGATAGAGGACAACAAGATGAGTGAAGCCTGGATTATTGACGCCTGCCGGACCCCACGCGGCATTGGCAAGCCCGGCAAGGGCGCGTTGTTTGGTATTCATCCCCAACACCTGGGTGCAACGGTGCTCAAGGCGCTTGCTGAACGCAACAGCCTCAACACCGCCGAGGTGGACGATATTATCTGGGGCACCAGCTCCCAGCGCGGCGAGCAGAGCGGCGACCTGGGCCGGATGGCTGCCCTGCAGGCCGGTTATGACGTGCACAGCAGTGCGATGACCCTGGACCGCTTCTGCGGCTCAGGGATCACCACCGTCAACTTGGCAGCAGCAACCATTGCCTCGGGTTTTGAAGATCTGGTCATTGCCGGCGGCACCGAGATGATGTCCAACTACGGCCACGCCGGTAACGATTTGCCAGCCTTCATGGACAACGGCAATATGGTGCTACGGGAAATGCATCCCCAGCCCCATCAGGGTGTCTGTGCTGACGCCATTGCCACGCTGGAAGGCATTGATCGCCGGGCACTGGACGAGCTGGCAGCCTTGAGTCAGCAACGCGCAGCCAACGCCATTGAGAAGGGTTACTTCGACCGGAGTCTGGTTCCAGTTTATCGCCAGGACGGCAGCCTGGCCCTGGATAAAGAAGAGTTTCCCCGCCCGGGCACCACGGTAGAGGGCCTGAGTGAGCTGAGAGCCTCTTTTGAGAAACTGGCCTATATGCCGCTGGATGAAGCGGGCACCACCTATGCCAGCCTGGTCAACAAGGTGTACCCCGATCTGAAAATTACCCACGTTCACCACGGCGGTAACTCCTCGGGTGTGGTCGACGGCGCCGCCGCCATGCTGCTCAGCTCGCCAGAGTACGCCAAGAAAAATGGCCTTAAGCCCCGCGGCCGGATTGTCGCCATGGCCAACATGGGTGATTCACCGACGTTGATGCTTAACGCGCCGGTGCCTGCCACGCGCAAAGTGCTGGCCAAGGCTGGGCTGACGGTTGATGACATCGATCTGTTTGAAATTAACGAAGCCTTTGCGGTCGTTGCTGAAAAGTATATTCGCGACCTGAACCTGGATCGTAGCAAGGTCAACGTGAACGGCGGCGCAATGGCGCTGGGCCATCCCATCGGTTGTACCGGCGTGATGCTGATCAATACCGTGCTCGATGAGCTTGAGCGGCGCGATCTGAAACGCGGCCTGGTGACCATGTGCGCCGCAGGCGGCATGGCGCCGGCCATTATCATTGAGCGTTTCTGAGGGTCGGCCAGTGAAAACGCGCATTACTGAAATGCTGGGCATCAAATACCCGATAATCCAGGGCGGTATGATGTGGGTGGGGCGAGCCGAGCTCGCCGCCGCTGTGTCGAACGCAGGCGGGTTGGGTATTTTAACGGCCCTGACCCAACCTTCACCGGAGGCCTTGTATCAGGAGATTCTGCGCTGCAAGGAAATGACCGACCAACCCTTTGGCGTCAACCTGACCATTTTGCCCACCATCAAGCCGGTGCCCTACGCCGAGTACGCTGAGGCGGCAGTGAAGGGCGGCGTTAAGGTGATCGAAACGGCGGGGCGCAGTCCCAAGGACTTTATGCCCTTCTTTAAGGCTAACGGTGTTCGGGTTATCCATAAATGCACGTCGGTTCGCCATGCCATGTCGGCAGAGCGCCTGGGGGTGGATGCGGTCAGCGTGGATGGCTTTGAATGCGCCGGCCACCCCGGCGAAGACGATGTCACCAACCTGATTCTGTTGCCTGCCGCCAAAGCCAAGCTGAGTATTCCCATGATCGCCTCCGGCGGTATTGGCGATGCCCAGGGCATGCTGGCAGCCTTTGCGTTGGGCGCGGAAGGCATCAATATGGGCACCCGTTTTGTGGCTACCAAAGAAGCGCCGGTCCACGAAAAGGTGAAGCAGGCCATGGTGGAGGCTGACGAGCGCCAGACAGCGTTGATCTTCCGCACGCTGAATAACACCGCCCGGGTATTCCGCAATAGCATCGCCGAGCAGGTATTGGAGATTGAACGTCAGGATGGCGAAACCGACTTCAGCGATCTGCAGCCGCTGGTTGCTGGTGCGAGAGGCCGGGAGCGTGTGCTGGAAGCCGGTGACACCGAGGATGGCATCTGGACTGCGGGGATGGTGATCGGCTTGATCAATGATATTCCCAGCTGCGCCGAGCTGATCGAACGGATGGTGACTGAGGCTCGCACCCTCGCTGCCGAGCGAATGCAAAGCGTATTTCTCTCCTGAGCGGAAAATAAGCTCAGCATAAAACGCGCTTTAATCAGCGCGTTTTTTTATGCCTGTCATTTTTCTAAGCAGAAGGGGTACGGGTTATCTTGCCTTCATCCCTGCGGCGGGCTAGGGTTGCGTGAAATATCGGTGAGAGAAAATCAGTGGCTGCGTATCGGCAGGTGATCATTTTTGTTCTAGTGTGCGGCCCGCTTGCCCTCAGTGGTTGTACCCGGGGCGATGTCGGCGAGTTCTTCTTCAAACGCAGCCTTGTGCAACGCCTGGTCGAACTCTGCGGCAGCGACGACCCGGACTGTATTGCCGCCGTACATGAGCAAACCGATGGCTGCATGGTAGAGAGTAACTTCCCCCGGCTACTGCTCAGCGACTACCGCGACGATGAACTGCAACGTTTTACCGAAGCATTTTATGCCTGCCTGGTAGACCCGCTGGGTAATCCGTATTTTGTGGTTGCTCCTGGATGACTGCCGGTAAAGCGAAAGCTTCTTTTACAGCGCACACGCGCTGGCTATGTTTACTCAGCTCCACCGCCCCAGCATGAATCCTTGTATTTGATGGTATGCATTTAAAAGTCATACTTGACGAACTCCCACTGAGCGACTGGAGTGGAATGTAGTTCTGTCGGGGTCAAGGTCTGTTGCTGGTCAGAAGCAGACAGTCATCAAGGCTCCTTCGGCGAAAACAAAACTGCTCCCAAATCGCCACTTTCTCTTTTTTCAGGAGCCACAAGCTCACTATCACCTTTTTGCTGATGCTAACTTATTGATTTTTATGTGAGTCGGTATATGATCAGGTGAAAAGGAGCTTAAATCAGATAGAGGGACCTGGTCTTGCTAATATCAATCACTGATTCCACAAAATGTGCCCAAGTCCATGAAGTAGCAAGGATTTCGGACGTCATTCCAAATTTAGTCCCCTAGATAGGGAGCCTCAGTGATATAAGGCCCCGGTCTTTATAATAATGCTGTTATATGTCACGAGGAATTTCAGGTTAATGTGAATCGAAGGGAGTGGCTAAACTCTGGGGCTTGTATTGCTTTCGCCTATGCATATATAGGCAGGCGTTTACTTGTAACAATTTAGCCGGGAAACCGGGTTCACCGCGGATATTTATTGAATGAGTATTTCACCCAAAACAAGAGACTTCCGCGTAGATTCCCCAGAACCCTTCCCCTCTACCGTATCCCCATTAGCTACAAGCCAAACCTTCCTCCGTTTGGGCCAGTAATGGGGAAGTCAAAAATTTGGCCAAAATGGTATCCTCCTTTTCAACACCCCCTCCCAGTGCGGGGACTAGCGGGGCAAATGCTATGTTAGAAAGATTAGAAAGACAACACATAACAAAGTGTTGTTGTCGCAGCGCAGAAAGCCGCTCTGCTGGGACGCCTTCGCTGGCGCTCCGGCGCCCCAAAACACGGCGTGTGAGGCTGCAGAAAAACTAAAAGCAGATTAGTGGCTCGTCGTGTGATCTTTTTTTGATCTAAAAATCGAGCTATTTTTTGAAATTAAGGGAACAGTCTATTGCGCAAATACTCTGGATTTTGCATAGGAGCGCATGGTGAGTTTGATTTTTAGAGAGGTTCTAGTTTTTCTACAGCCTCTTATGCGTAATACACCTACTGGATAATTGACTAACACCCGGGGCTACTAACCAGCCAATAAACATTCAGTTATTTAAGACTTTATATGGAAATTAACTTCTCTCAAATTAGAACACATGATGGTAGTAAAAACTCAGGCTTTGAAGAGTTGATTTGCCAAATTGCCCATCTTCAAAAACCAGATGATGGAAAGCGGTTCATTAAAAAGGATGGCGCTGGAGGTGATGCCGGTGTTGAATGTTACTGGATTCTTGAAAATGACTCGGAAATATGTTGGCAAGCTAAATATTTTTTAGATGGAATGAACTCCTCCCGTTGGCAACAAATAGATGAATCATTTACTACAGCCTTAGAAAAGCACCCCAAGTTAACACATTATATTGTCTGCTTACCTCTAGATAAAGCTGATAGCAGAAAGAAAGGAAAAGGTGGAAAAAAAGTAGTTTCTGTCGAAGATGAGTGGCTAGAACACATTAAAAAGTGGGAGGGCCAAGCAAATGCTGTTGCTCGTAAAATTACATTCTCATACTGGGGTAAGCATGAGATTACTACTTTTCTTTCGATTGATGACCCCCTTTACTCTGGTAGAGCTTTGTACTGGTTTAACGAACCATTTCTCGGAACAGGGGTATTCAGAAATATCGCAAAAAGGTCGCAAGACAGCTTGGGAGATAGGTATACCCCTGAGTTTCATGTTGAACTTCCCATTGCAAAGAGTTTTGACGGCCTATGCTTGAATTTCTCATGGTGGGATCTTCTCAAAGAAAGGAGATCAGAGCTAAAAGACGCCAGCTCAGATGTTATTTATTTTTTAAAAAAAGAAGACAAAAAAGGAAACATTTCATTAAACAGTGAAAGAATAAATATCTTAGATGATCACCTTAATGATTTTTTGGATGAATTTGGTAAAGGGATTGCAGGCAAGGATTTTCACAATCGAATTTCAAAAATAAACTCTTCACTAGAAGAGATATCTAAACTATATGCCGAAGTATATAAAGATGTCCATGATAAAATCGATTGGTCTGAAAGAAATGATAACTCTAGAAGTAGTCTGTATAAATTAGACAATGTAATAGATGAGCTGGCATCTTTCATAAAGCAAAAAAAGGCCATCTCGTCCCAGACAAAAGCTGCACTTCTTTACGGGGAAGCAGGAATAGGTAAATCACACCTCCTATGTGACTTGAGCTTTGATAGAATCAATATGAATTTACCCACATTGTTTTTATTAGGTGCTCAATATCAAGGTGGGAACCCAACGGGTTTTTTAAAGGAATCATTAGACTTAAAAAACTATAGAAGCTCCCAAGTCTTAGGTGCTATAGATGCAGCCGGTGAAGCATCGGGGGCAAGAGCACTCATTGTCATTGATGCTATAAATGAGGGAAATAATAGAGATGACTGGCATAACCAAATAACAGGATTTTTGTCGGATTTATCGCGATTCCCATATATTGCTGTTCTGTTTAGTTGCCGCAGCACTTATCTAAGTTACATTCTTCCCGATAGTGCAGACGAAGGCTTGTTGCCACGTATAGGGCATTATGGGTTTAGAGGGCATGAGCATAGGGCTGCGGAGAAATTTCTTTCCCAGCAAGGTATATCCAAACCAAGCGCACCAATATTGGCGCCTGAGTTTACAAATCCACTTTTCTTGAAAACATGCTGCCGAGCGCTAAGGCAAAACAACCAGAGCTCATTTCCAAAAGGGCTTAATTCTATTACCTTATTATTTGATTTCTATGTTTCAAGTATTGAAAGGGTTGTAGCAAAAAAGAAAAGATTCAATCCGAATGAGAATATCGTTAAGTCCACACTTATCAATATCGCTTCAAAATTATTACCAGATAATCTTGAGGGGCTTCTGAAGCCGTATGTTAGAAAGCTGGTCAATGATTACGATCCAAACCCGAATTATGGGGATAGCCTTTTCGATATATTGATCGATGAGGGCATTATTTCTGAGGATGTTTCTTATAAAGGCGAACAGCGTGGAAATCTTATTATCAGATTCACATATGAACGATTTAGTGATTATTTTATTGCTCAGGAATTAGTAAATCGGGAAGATAACATTGAAGCTGCCTTTTCAGATGGAGGTTCTATAGGGCAATTACTCAAAGATAATGGTTACTACCGCTTTTCTGGAATATTCGAAGCATTGGCCATCATTATTACTGAGCGTTTCAATAGGGAATTAGAGGATTTGCTGCCTGATGATATTGAAGTTGGGAAGTGGCAGCTTGATGAGACTTTCCAGAATACTGTTTTGTGGAGAAGTCCAGGCTCTTTTTCTGAAAGGACTCTGGAGCTTTTAAATAACTTAGAAGGTCATTCCTACAATCACCCAGCACTGGATATTTTGTTGAAACTATCCACGGAGCCCAATCATCCATGGAATGCTGAGTTGCTTCATCGAAACCTTGCGAAGAAAGAGATTGCTGAACGAGACCACTTTTGGTCTATACATATAGCACACGGTGATAGCTCTGAAGAAGATGATGAATATGAATCCATCATTAGAACAATTATTGAGTGGGCACATTCTGGTGAAATAGAGTCTGTCGGAGAGGAAAGAATTAGGCTCTGTGCTATTGTCCTTATTTGGTTTTTGACTACTCCAAATAGGCGAATAAGGGATCGATCTACGAAATCCCTGGTTAGAATTCTTTCTTCTTACCCCCATCTTGTTGAAGACTTATTAAAAGCATTTTCGAGCCTAGAGGATACATACTTATCCGAAAGGCTTTATGCAGTTGCATATGGTGTCGTTTGCAACACCGACAAAGAAGATACTATTGAGGATATAGCGAGCACCACATTTAATTTGATATTTAGGGGTGGTGAACCAACGCCGCATATTCTGCTTAGAGATTATGCTCGCGGGATTTTAGAGTATGCCTTGCATATTGGAGTACTTCCGGCAGAAATTGCTCCCGAACAATTCAGGGCGCCTTATAACAGCACCCCAGAATTGGATAATCCATCCAAAAAAGAGATAGAAGGCATAGCTAGAGACGAATTTTCATCAAGAATCAAAAGTTCTTTAATGGGTTTTCCTGGCGACTTTGGAAACTACACCATGGGCTGTGTTCATAATTGGTCTTCAACACCTATTGCCTTACCAAAAATTGAAAATGGCCATGAGATCAAGGTACGATTTGCACACGAGCTATTAACTGGCGATGTGCAAGAAGAATATTTAGAAAAATTAGAGCTAATAAAAGCAGATAATTCTTCACTTTCACCAGAAGAGTTATTAATGGCTATTAGAAGAATTGAGCGCGATTCCGAAGACTACAAGCGCAGCTTTGAGGATCAAAGAAAAGAACGAGAAAAGTTTGATTGCCGGATAAACGCGCAACTCAATGACGAGCAACAAGAGTATTATCGTTGGCTTTCTGGGATCAGTAATGATAGGCCAGCAGCCTTTAGTAGGAAATGGGCTCAAAGATGGGTGTGTAAGCGAGCTCATGAGTTTGGATGGACTGAAGAGCTATTTGGTGATTTTGAAAGAATGTGCTCACACGGAAGGGGTGGTGGTCCCAGTGGTGGAGCAATGGAGCGTGTCGGGAAAAAATACCAATGGATGGCCCTCCATGAGTTTTTGGCCAGACTTTCTGATAACTACCATTGGACTAATCGAGGTTATAGCGATGTTCCTGATGATGATATTTATGAAGGGCCTTGGCAAATATACAAACGTGATATTGACCCTACTATCTGGGCAAGACAATCTGGAGAATTCAAAACCTATCACAACAAGCGTTGTACTTGGTGGCAACCTTACAGCTTCCCATTCCCAAATGAAAATGACTCTGCAGCCAAGGCTAAATTTTTGTGGGACGAAGATGTTTTGCCTGAATTCTCTGAGTTACTGCAAAGGACAATGCCTGCCGACAATTCTAATTGGCTAGTTTTACATGGCTTTTGGTCTGAAAACAGGAAATATTCAGATGATAAAACTGAAAGCCCCTATCTTGATGGGTGGTTCAGAATTAATTCTATCTTAATCCGTAAAGGAGAGTTTGATTCTTTAGCTAAAGGAGTTGAGGGAAAAGCGCTTTGCGATCCCCACATAGTTAGCGCGCCATCAACTCAACACGAAGGCTTTTTAGGAGAATATCCTTGGCATCCAATATATCGCCACCTTTCTGGGTGGAGGGAGCCAGATGAAGTCTTTAGGAAACAGATTGCAGTCGAACACCTTGTTCCATTTGCTAAATACGAGTGGGAGGATGGTGGTAAAGATTATTCTCTTAATAGTTCACTTTATTTCCATATGCCAGTCAAGGAGCTGATTGAGGAAATGGACTTGGTTAGACCCCCGGGTCAATGGGGGCGATGGGAGCACAAGGAGCAGCCTGTATTTTTTGATCCAAGCCTCGAAGAATACGGCCCTTCATATGCGTTAATGCGAACTGAGAAATTACAGAAATGGCTTGAAGCTAATGATATGGAGATCGTTTGGTTGATAGGCGGGGAGAAGCAAATGTTTTCTTCCGGTGCAGGGCAGTTTTTTGGTCGTTTGGTTTATAGTGGATTGTTTAAATATAAAGATGGCAAACCTGTAGGCAGTATATGGTACAACAGGGAAGAGCCGACAAATTGAGCAATAAAAATGACTTTCAGTAGTTATCTGCATAATCACATAACAACAGCGCTGTACTCGGACAATTTTTCCGCTACGCTCCAAAGTTGCCGGAGAGCTTGGTCGTTGAGGTTGTAGAATTCGTCCTCTGTGACTGTCCGCTATGTGACTAATGCGGTAGTACGTTCTCGAGGTGGCGGCCTTCATTTGCAAAATTCAAACTCCGTTACGCCGCTAGCGCCATTACACATTTACTAGCTTCGCCAGCATTCAGCCCGCATTCACGATTGACGATGGATCATTGTGGCAAAACCGGGTGGTGTGGCCGCACCAGACGAACATTCCGCCCGTTTGCGAATCTATTGCCCCATCAGGTAGTGCGGAGTGCATGTCATGATCAAGACAAAGTTGCTGATCGGTATCGCGGGGGCTGTGGTTCTGAGCGGTTGTACGGTGTATCCGCACGGTGTCGGATACAGCAGTTACGAACGCTACCGGGGCCACTATCATTCCTACGGCCAGTATTACGGCCAGCCCTACCACAGGGACCGGATTTATTATTACCGCGACCGTGATCAATATCGCCGGGATGATGGCCACCGCCATTCGGGTGGCCGTTCGCCTACCCGGGTAGATATTCAGTATGACCGGGATTCACGCTGGCGAGGCGACGATCGCCAGCGAGATAACCACGACCGTGACCAAGGACATAACCGCGATCAGCGTGACCGTCGTGATGGTGATCGCGGCAAAGATCGGGGCGGCGACCGTCACCCGCTCGCTGGAGACCGCGATCGAGATAATCGCTTTCTGGGTGGGCATGATCGCGGTGGTCGGGATGAGGGTGGTCGGGATCACCGGCAGAATAGTCAGCCGCACGCCAATACGCGGGGGCGGGTGAATGATGGCTGGCAATCCAAGCGCCCCGGTCGCTCATTGGGCGGTAGTGAGCGCGGGCAGGAGAAAAAGCGAACACCGCGGATTTTTCAGTGAGCTGCAGTTTGGTCAGTTGAGTTGCAGAGTGGTCTGTTTTACTGGGCCACTTAACTTAGCCCACCGCTGCCCCTGTTGGCAGCGGCCCGCGTTTACTTCTTAGGTGTTGGTGAGCATTGACGAGTCGCGCGAGTGTGCCCGGCCTGGTGTCTTGTAGCTAGTGGGCACTAAACGCCTGAATGCAATAGCCCTTCTTCAGTGCTTCCTGAATCTGCGGATCGCGTCCCAGGCCGCTGTCATTGTCCATTAACACCTTGTCATCGAGGTGCTTGCGCTTTTCGATTTTGACGTCCCGAAACCCCTCCCGCATGACTAGCAGTTTGGCCAATTGCTCGGCGCCAAACAGGTCAGCAAAGTGAATGTAGACGATAAAGGGGACATCTTCTCCCTCTTTGAAATCGCCTTGGGTGGATTTGGATACGGCATTGACGGAAAACAGAAACATCGCGGGCCCCCTAGTTGCTGACCACGGCCAAGCGCAAGGCGGCCATATTGAGTTGCAGGGAAGATAGCGCCTGTTCACCCCGTTCAGTGTCACTATCAAAACTTGCCAGGGTGGCGGCGTCAATGTCTGGGTTGCGCTGGCTGAGATTCTCCAGCCGTTGCCGCTCCTCGTCGCGCTCTTGCCGGTAGTTCTCCAGTGCTTGCTGTTGCCACTGGCCACTCGCCGTTTGGGCCAGTGCTTCGAGGTGTTGAATCATTTTGCCGAGGGGTTCTCGCACCTGACGGAGCAGGGCGGGGGCGAGGGTTTTCTTTACGCCTTTGCACAGTTGATTCAGTTTGCTGTGGGCCACCGCCTGACTTAAATCCCGGTGCTGGTCGTCAATGACCAGACGCAGGCAGTGACCGGGCAGCTGGCGTTGCAGCTGCAGCCAGGCCGGCGCGTTGAGGCTGGGATTAAAGAACACTTCCAACAACAGGGTGCCGGACTTCAGGCCCTTGACGGGCAGGGTACACAGTGACGCGCTGCCGAAGTCACTGGTCATGATCACGTCCATGGCACTTCGCAGCAGGGGATGCTCCCAGCTCAGGTAAACCATATCTTCACGGCTGAGGGCGCGCTGGCGGTCAAAGGTGCCGGTCAGTCCCTCTTCGGGCAGGTGGGGCAGGGCCTCAATCTGCATGTGGTCGCCGGGGCGCAGAATCACCGCATTCTCGCTGTGTTCTTCGTGTTCAAGACCGAATTGGTCGGCAAAAATGTCGAGGTAGTTGGCCAGGGCGTCGCTGCGCTGCTCGGCCTCCAGCTGGGCAACCAGCTCTGCAGCCTCCAGGGGTTTGCAGGAGTTGAGTTCGAGCAGGCGGTTACGGCCCCGGCTTAAATTGTCGCGCAGTTCGGCAACGGTTTCCCGAGCCTGATTAAACAGGGTGTCCACTTCGCTTGCGGCAGGCGCGGGCTGTAACAACAAAGCCTGCAGGGAATGGCCGAAGGCTTTCACCATGGCATCGCCGACGGTGCAGGGCGCGTCGAAAATACCCAGCGCCTGTTCATACCAGCGCAGCATCAATGCCTGGGGGCTGTTCTCGTAGAAGGGGACATGGAGCTGGATATCGCCCTGTTGGCCGATGCGGTCGAGGCGACCAATACGCTGCTCCAGCAGATCGGGGTGCCAGGGCAGATCAAACAGCACCAGATGCTGGGCAAACTGAAAGTTGCGACCCTCACTGCCAATCTCCGAGCACACCAGCAGCTGGGCGCCATCTTCCGGGTCGGCAAAATAGGCGGCGGCCCGGTCGCGCTCGACCAGGCTCAGGCCCTCAAAAAACACGGCGCTGGCGATACCCCGGCGCAGGCGTAGATACAATTCCAGATCTTGGGCGGTGTCGGCCTGGGCACAGATCAGTAGAACTTTTTCGTCCTCCATCTGCAGCAGCCATTTTTCCAGCCAGGCCACTCGCGGGTCGGTGCTCAGCCAATCGTCGCCCAGTACCTGTTCGGGGCGTAGCAGATCATTGACTGAATCCGGCGCGGCATTGCGATAGCCCTCTGGGGCCGGTAGCGGATGGGGCATTAACTGGCGCTGGGGAAACCCGCCGACTGAGCTGCGCGTATTGCGAAACAACAGGCGGCCGGTGCCAAAGCGGTCGAGCAGGTCGCGTACGGCCGCTTCCCGCTGCTCGCTGGAGCTGGCCTTTTTAAGCGTGGCAATTTGCGCTTCCGGCAGATAACGGGCCAGGGCGGCGATAAAGTCGCTGTCTGCCAGACTGGCCTCGGGGGTATCGAGCAAACCCTGGATCAGGTTGCTGATATCTTCATAGCCCTGCTGCTCTTCACGGAAGTGTTCCAGGCTGGGGAAGCGGGCTGGGTCCAGCAGGCGCAGGCGAGCAAAATGCCCCTCAATGCCGGTGTTTTCCGGTGTGGCCGTGAGCAGTAAAACAGCCGGGGTTTGCTCGGCAAATTGCTCCACACAGCGGTATTCGGCGGAAACGTCGCCGTCTTCTTGCCAGTGCAGGTGGTGGGCTTCGTCGACCACCAAAACATCAAAGCCTGCCGCTAAGGCCTGCTCCCGGCGCTGGATGTCGTCGGTTAACCAGTCCAGTGAGCAGAGCACCAATTGGGCGCTTTCAAAGGGGTTGTCGGCGCCTTCCATGGCGGCCAGCGCCGATGCATCCGGCTCATCCTCAAGTTCATCCATGGCGAAGAAGTTGTCTTCTTCGTCCTCGGCACCAAGGGCGCAGCGCGTTTCATCGAGGACCGAAAACTGCAGGTTGAAGCGGCGCAGCATTTCCACCAGCCACTGATGCACCAGGCTGTCGGGCACCAACAGCAACACCCGCTGGGCGCGCTCCATCAGCAGTAGCTGATGGACGATCAGGCCGGCTTCAATGGTTTTACCCAGGCCAACTTCATCTGCCAGCAGGGCTCGCGGTTGCGGGCGGCTGGCAATTTCTCTGGCGAGGAAAAGCTGGTGAGGGAGGAGCTGAACCCGGGGGCCGAGCAGGCCAAAGGTGTTGGCGGCTCGGGTGGCGTTGCCCTGCTCCAGCGTGGCCGCGCGCAACTCGAAGCGTTTGGGGTGCTCAAGTTGGCCCGCCAGCATGCGCTCTTTGGGGCCGTTCAGGCTGATAACCGCGCTGAGAATCTGTTCCGGCACCGGGTGAATCTGGCCGTCTTCATCTTCGGCCATATAGACGATGCAGCCGTTGTGTTCCTGATGGTCCGTGACCACCAGGCGGCCCTGGTCGGGAACCGAGATTTCGTCGCCAACCTGGAACTGCACCCGGGACAATGGGGCGGCAGCGGCGGCGTAGGTTCGTTCTTCTTCAACGGCGGGAAAGGCGATGACCACGCGGCGATTTTCTGCCTCAAGGATGATGCCCAGGCCTAAATCAGGCTCGGGGTTACTGATCCAGCGTTGGCCGGCAACAAAAGCTAATGACATGGGACTCTGCGTTCTGCTTCTCCGGGGCCGGGAATGGTACGCGGCAGCGGCCACAAGTGGAAGGTGTTGAGGTGGAAATAGGCCATATCCGGGCTGCCAAACGGGGCAGGGATGTCATTTTTGGTGCGTTAAATTGGTGCAGATTGGTGCTGGGCGCATTTGCCGCAAAGTGTTCGGTTATGAGGCAATTTTAGATTGATAATGGTGCAAAAAATTTGCATCTTTAAGTTTTGCGCCCGCACCGCTTCTGATTCGGTGCAAATAAAACGAAATAAAAACAATGACATAAAATCGGCTGCGGAAGGTGGCAAGCAATTTGCTGAAGCTTGAGCAAATTCCCCGCGCTTGGCTGGCAAAAGGCGAGCGTGGGGCTGATTGAGAGAAGCGATAGCCGATGACCGAGCTCCATATCGTCAAGTCTGAACCCGCTGCGTCCCTGCCGATTATTATCGTTGGCACTGGGCCGGTGGGTATTCGTCTGGCGGAAGAGCTGGTGGCCCGGGGTTGTGTGCGGCCCATTGTGATGTTTGGCGATGAGCCCTGGGAGCCTTACGACCGGATTCGCCTGTCGTCGCTATTGGCGGGGGAGGCAGATCTGAGCGAGCTGCAGGCCAGGCCCCGCTTTGGCGACACCTCGGTGAGCTGTCACCACAACTGTCCGATTGTATCGATTGATACTCAGCAGCAACAGGTGGTGGATGGTCAGGGCCGGGCGCACCGCTACAGTCAGTTGGTTTTGGCCGTGGGTTCTCAACCCTTCCGGCCGAGTATTCCCGGTGTGGATGCTCAGCGGGTGTATACCTTTCGGGATCTGAATGACACCCAGGCACTAATGGCCAGGTCTGCTGGCAGTCGCCGTGTGGTGGTTATTGGCGGCGGCTTGCTCGGGCTGGAAACCGCCAGAGCCATGCAGCGGGCCGGCACCGAGGTAACCGTGATTCAGCAAGCCGACCGCTTGATGAACCGGCAGCTGGATCACGAAGCGGCAGCGCTGCTCCGGGACAACATCAAGGCCAAGGCGATTCAGGTTCGGCTAGGCGAAGGTGTCAGGGAGATTCTGGTTGAGGATCAGGGTACCCAGCGGCCACGGGTGGCGGGTGTGCGTTTGCGCAACGGTGACGAGCTGCCCTGTGACACGGTGGTGTTGTCTGCCGGTATTCGGCCCAACGTTGAGCTGGCCCGCAATGCTGACATTGCCGTGGCCAAGGGCATTGTGGTGGACGACACCCTGAAGACCTCGGCGCCGAACGTGTACGCGGTGGGCGAGTGTATTGAGTTTAATGGCCAGCTGTTTGGCCTGGTGGCCCCGGGCTATGAGCAGGCCGCAGTGCTGGCCGCCCGGCTTTGCGGTGAAGAGGCCGTCTACACCGGGTCCATTAGCGCAACCGAGTTAAAGGTGGTGGGCTTGCCGGTGTTTTCCATCGGCGAGCTGGAGGAGGACCGCAAGCGCTCCTGGCGCTTTGCCACCTGGGTCTACCGGGATCGGACACAGGGCACCTATCGCAAGTTGATTTTTCGGCAGGGCCGCTTGACTGCGGCCATTGCCATTGGTGAATGGCCGGAAGTGAAACGGGTGCAGGAGGCGGTTTCCGCCCAGCGCCGGATCAATCCGATGCAGTGGCTGCGCTTTGTTGGCAGCGGCAACCTGTGGTCGAGCGATGGCGGTAGCGATGTTGCCCGTTGGCCGGCCAGCGCGGTGGTCTGCAATTGCCGTGGCCTGACCCGGGGCTACCTCAGCGACTCGTTGACCGAATGCGGCAGCAAGGTTGAATTGATCGCCCGAACCGGGGCCAGCTCGGTATGCGGTTCCTGCTCACCGCTGATCGCCGAACTGTGCGGCGAGTCGGCGCCCAAGCCGCCCCTGCAAAGTGGGTTGCTGGTTGCTGCGGTGATGGCACTGATTCTGGCGATTGCCATTCCGCTGGGGTCGCCGGTGCCCTATGCCCAGTCGGTGCAGGAATCACTGCATCAGTTTGCACTGCTCTGGTCCGACGGTCTGTACAAGCAGATCAGCGGTTTTAGCTTGTTGGGGCTAACGGTGGTGGGGCTTTATCTGTCGCTTAACAAGCGGGTCAAGAAGCTGTCCTTTGGCAAATTTACCTTCTGGCGCTTGCTGCACACCGTGCTGGGGCTGCTTTGCCTGATGATCTTACTGGCCCATACCGGGCTGCGTATGGGCGAAAACCTTAACGCTTACCTTATGGCGAATTTTCTGGCGCTTGCGGGTTTAGGGGCGGTGACCGCCATGGTGATTGCCGGGGAGACGTCCCTTGGCGCGATGATGGGAAAGCGCCTGCGGCGTTGGTGTAGCTGGGGGCATATTGTGCTGTTCTGGCCGCTGCCGACCCTGCTCGCCTTCCATGTGATTTCGGTTTACTACTTTTGATGCTTTTGTGAGAAACCTGGATGGGTGGTGGAAAAAAAGTCTTTTGGGGCCTGTGGCTGATCGCGACGATCGCAATCGCCAGCTATTTTGCCCTGCCACTGATCCAGCAACGGGACCAGGGAGTGTTTCTTATGGGTGATACCACCCACGGACACCACCAGATAGAAATGGAATGCAGCGCCTGCCATACCGATCCCTTCGGCGGCAAAGAGGTGCTGCAATCGGCCTGTGTTGCCTGCCATGGTGATGAACTGAAAAGTGTGAGTGACTCCCATCCCAAAGCAAAATTCACCAATCCACGCAATGCCGACAGGGTGGAGGCCCTCGACGCCCGCTACTGCATCACCTGTCATGTGGAACACCGGCTCGATAAAACCGAAGTCATGGGGGTGACGTTGCCCGAAGACCTGTGTTTTGAGTGCCACCAGGATGTGGCCGAGACGCGCCCCAGTCACGAGGGCATGGGCTTTGAAACCTGCGCCAGCGCCGGTTGCCACAACTTTCACGACAACATGGCGCTGTATGAGGATTTTCTGCTTGAGCACGCCAATGAGCCCATGTTTGCCGAAGTGGCCCGCGTGATTGGACGCAATGCCGGCGAGTTTCGCCGCAACCCCCATCAACGCCTGGACCTGGCCAGCGCTGATGGCGGCAGCAAAATGACCGCGGAGGTTGCCGAGCAATGGCAGCACACCGCCCATGCTGAGGCCGGGGTGAACTGCAGCGGCTGTCATGCGCCGAATGCCGCCAACGGTGCAGGCAACGAGTGGGTGGATAAGCCAGATCACACGATCTGCGCCAGTTGCCACACCGACGAGGCCAAAGGCTTTCTCGCCGGTAAACACGGCATGCGCCTGGCCTTGGACCTGCCGACGATGACGGTCGCCCAGGCGCGTATTCCCATGCATGCGGAGGCGGCCCACAAGGAACTTACCTGTAATAGCTGCCACAGCCCCCACGCCTTTGATACCCGGCAGGCGGCGGTGGAATCTTGTGTGGGCTGCCACGCGTCGGAGCATGTAAACAATTTTGCCGACTCGCCCCATGCCCAGATTGCCAAGCGCGACGGGGTGCATCCCGATGAAATCGTTACCTGTGCGACCTGCCATATGCCCCGGGAGCAATTGCCCAATGGCAGGGTAGTGGTGCAGCACAATCAGAATGCCAATTTACGACCGAACGAAAAAATGATTCGCAGTGCCTGTATGAGCTGCCACTCCCTGGAGTTTTCCATCGATGCCCTGGCTGATCCGGCGTTGATTAAGAACAACTTCAAAGGCCTGCCATCGGTGCATATCAAATCGATCGATATGGCCGTTCAACGGGATGAAAAGCTGAGTCACAAAAAATCGGTTTACAACTGAATTTGGCCGCGTTTGGGCCGAATCGAAGAGGTGTCTTTGGGACGGGCAGCTCTTTGCCTCCCACCCGATGGGGTAGCGCGGGCGGGAAAAGCAGAGCAACACCTTTGCCTATTTGGGGTTTACAACGAGGAGAGACTTATGAAAAACATGCTAGTAATTGCATCCGCGGCAGTTATGCTCACTGCCTGTGGCGGCGAAAAATCCAGTGGCGGCATTGAACCAAAGATATTTACCGACTCGCTGTTTGCGGTAATGAAAGCCGACCGGACCAACTACACCAAAATGATTATCGGTCGTCTTGGTCCTGCTGGCGCGGCGGCCATTGCGCCTGATGAGCACTGGGAAGACAAGGCCAACGGCGCGCCATTGCCTGCCCAGATGTTTCGTTACGGTGCCGAAGCGGTGGCCGAAATGACCAGTGATTTCAGCTACAGCCTGCAGTCGCTATGGCCGATCAATTCTCAGAATGGTCCGCGCACCGAGCTGGAAAAAACCGGCCTGCAGTTCATCGTCGATAACCCCGGCGAAAACTACTACGGCGAAGAAGAGCTGGGCGGGGTGAAGTACTTCACCGCGGTTTACCCGGATGTTGCCGTTGCCGCGCCCTGCGTAGATTGTCACAACGGCCACAAAGATTCGCCCAAAACCGACTTCACGCTGGGTGATGTGATGGGCGGTGTGGTGGTTCGGGTGCCTTTGTAAGCCAGACGGCTTTTTGGGAGAGCAGTAATGAACAAAAGTAACTGGATGGTAATGAGCCTGTTCGGACTATTTTTGTGTGCCTGCGGCAAGGACCCGCGTTTGGAAAAGGGCGAGGCCATCGTCCTGGCCAACTGCAAGGTCTGCCATGCCCAGGGCATAAACGGTGCTCCCATTTTAGGCAATGAAAAGATGTGGGCGCCGCGGCTCAAACAGGGCCACGAGGTGCTGGTGTCCCACGCCTTGTCCGGGTACGGCTTGATGCCGGCCCGGGGAGGCAAACCTCATCTCAGCGACGAGGATATCGCTAACGCTGTGCTTTACATGATGTCGACCGTAGAAACCAATTAGGAGCAACGCCATGACCCCTGAACAGAAAGACCTGGTGCAATCCAGCTTCGCTAAAGTGGAGCCCATTGCGGCCACCGCTGCCGAGCTGTTTTATGCGCGCCTGTTTGAACTGGACCCCTCGCTGAAATCCCTGTTCTCCGGTGACATGGAAGAGCAGGGCAAGAAACTGATGACCATGCTCGGTACCGCAGTGCGGTCACTGAATAACCTGGACGGACTGGTGCCGGTGGTAAAACGACTCGGTGAGCGCCACGTGGGTTATGGTGTGGAAACCGGTCATTACGTGACCGTTGGCAATGCCCTGCTCGACACCTTGGAAAAAGGCCTGGGTGATGACTTTACCCCGGAAGTGAAAGAAGCCTGGACGGTAGTTTACGGCGTACTTTCCAGCACCATGATTGCCGCTGCCGATGAGGTGAAAGGGGCGTAAGTTTTTGGGTGGGCCTGAGATCGGACGCCCGACATGGCGCTTTCGGAGGATTCCAGGCAGCCGTCATTCCTGACGCGCCTTTTATGATCCGGGATCCAGTGGGGTTTGAGCATGGGAGCAACTGGACCCTGGCTCGGGGCCAGGGCGACGAAGAGCGGATTGGGACTGACGTCGGATGCCCGACGCGGCGCCTCCGGAGTATTCCGAGCATCTGTCATTCCGGACGCGTTGTTTGCGATCCGGAATCCAGGAGTTTTGAGCATGGGAGTCACTGGGCCCCGGCTCGGGGGCCGGGGCGACGAAGAATGGAGCGGGTCTGACGCCGGGTGTCCGACGCGGCACCTCCGGAGTATTCCGAGCAACCGTCATTCCGGACGCGCTTTTTGCGATCCGGAATCCAGTGGGGTTTGAACACGGGAGCAACTGGGCCCAGGCTCGGGGGCCGGGGCGACGAAGATCGGAGTGGGTCTGACGTCGGGTGTCCGACGCGGCACCTCCAGAGGATTCCAGGCATCCGTCATTCCGGACGCGCTGTTTGCGATCCGGGATCCAGTGGGGTTTGAATACGAGAGCAGCTGGGCCCCGGCTCGGGGGTCGGGGCGACGAACAGCGGAGTGGGTCTGAAGTCGGGTGTCCGACGCGGCACCTCTGGAGGATTCCAGGCATCCGTCATTCCGGACGCGTTGTTTTCGATCCGGAATCCAGGAGTTTTGAGCATGGGAGTCACTGGGCCCCGGCTCGGAGGCCGGGATGACGATGAATAGAGATCGGCGTTGACGTAATTAAAGTGCGCTAAAAGCTTGACGTGCGCAGGCGCCAAATTATGCTTTTCCAGCGTCCAGCGTCCAGCGTCCAGCGTCCAGCGTCCAGCGTCCAGCGTCCAGCGTCCAGCGTCCAGCGTCCAGCGTCCAGCGTCCAGCGTCCAGCGTCCAGCGTCCAGCGTCCAGCGTCCAGCGTCCAGCGTCCAGCGTCCAGCGTCCAGCGTCCAGCGTCCAGCGTCCAGTGTTCTACTACCAAGGTCTCATGCGGCAAGCTCGATGCTGCGCTAGACTGACCCTCAGAAGCATATCGAGGTCAATCTGTGCAGACCAATCAATGGCTGGCGTTGTCGGCGTTTCTTTACGTTGGCGTTCTCTTTTTTATCGCATGGTGGGCTGACCGTCGCGGCCATCGGCGGCCTGTGGCGCAAGCTTTTATTTACAGTCTTTCGCTGGCCGTTTACTGCAGCTCCTGGACTTTCTTTGGGGCGGTCGGCAAAGCGGCGCAAAGTGGTTGGGCCTACGCCCCCATCTATCTCGGCCCCATTCTGCTCTTCCTTTTTGCCTGGCCGTTTCTGCGACGTCTGTCTGCGGCGGCCGCCCGAAACCGGGTGACTTCAGTGGCCGATTTTGTCGGCGGCCGCTTCGGTAAAAGCCAGGCCCTCGCGGCGTTGGTGACCGGCATTGCGGTGCTTGGCAGCCTGCCCTACATTGCGCTCCAGCTGAAGGCGACCACCCAGGCCTGGGCGTCGGTGCAAGGGGTATGGAACGGCGGGGCTACGGTGGAATCCGGCAGTGCCAGTTTTGTCGCCGCGCTATTGCTGGTGTTGTTTACGGTTGCGTTTGGTACCCGCGTGGTGGATGAACGCCATCGTCATCGCGGGTTGATGGCCGCCATTGCGGTGGAATCCCTGGTCAAGCTGCTGGCGTTTTTTCTGGTGGGGTGCTTTGCCCTGATTTACCTGCTGGATTTAGGTGGCGGCCTGAAACTGGCCGATAGCAGTTTTGGTCAACTGCCGGAGCCGGTGAATTTTGTCACCCAAAGCCTACTCGCGGCGGCGGCAATATTCTGTCTTCCCCGGCAGTTTCATGTGATGAACGTGGAATACCACAGTCGCCGGGATCTGCGCACTGCACGCTGGGTTTTCCCTCTTTACCTGCTGCTGTTCGCGTTGATGATCGTACCGATCACCTTGATGGGGCAACAGGTATTCATCGGCAATCAGGCCGGGGCAGATATGTTTGTGGTCTCGGCGCCGCTGGCCCTGGGCAGTCCGGAGCTGGCCTTGATTGCGCTGTTGGGCGGGCTGTCGGCCGCGACAGGAATGGTGATAGTTGCCAGCCTGACGGTCTCGGTCATGGTCTGTAACGAGTGGGTGATGCCACTGTGGCTGGCTATCCGCCGGGAGCATCAGATTGACGCGCGCTGGTTACAACGGGTGCGGCGAATTGCTATTGCTACCTTGCTGGTTGCGGCTTGGTTGCTGGAGCGGCGGCTGGTGGGGTATGGCGGACTCGCTTCGCTGGGACTCATTTCCTTTGCCGCGGCGGCCCAGCTTGCGCCGGTGGTGCTGGCGGCAATCTACTGGCGCCGCGCCCATCGGCGGGGTGTCATCGCGGGACTGCTTGCTGGGGGTGGGCTGTGGTTTTACTGTTTATTGTTGCCCGCCGTACTCGGCCAGCAGCATGAGCTGATTGCGTTTGGCCCTTGGGGCTTGACGGTGCTTGCGCCAGAGAATCTGGCCGGTTTGGGCGCGCTACTAGACCCGCTAAGTCACGGCGTTTTCTGGAGCCTTTCGGCCAATACGTTGTGCTTGGTGCTGGTCTCCCTTTGGTCGCGTTTTCGGCCGATTGACCTGCGTCAGGCCAGAGCCTTTACCGACCTTCACTTGCGACAACGTCAGCGCCGCTCAGATCTTGAACTGCAAGCAATAGAAGTGCGCCAGCTGCGGCCCTTGTTGGCACCGATGTTGGGTGAGGCCCGTGCCCAGGCGTTATGGCGTCGGTTTGAGGCCCGTTTGGGACATCGCCTGCTGCCGACAGATCGGCTGCCTCGCTTTGTGGTGAAGGATATTGAAGAGGCGCTCGCGGGGCTAATCGGGGCGGTGTCTGCCCATCGCACTATCGAGTTACTGCGCAGCAAACGCTCTCTGGAGGTAGAAGAGTTTGTCACGCTGATCGGCAGTACCTCCCGGGACATCAAGTTTGGCCAGGATCTTCTGCAGATCACCCTGGAAACCATCCCCCAGGGGGTCAGCGTGGTAGATGAAAATTTGAATCTGGTCGCCTGGAATCGCCGCTATGTTGACCTGTTCGATTTTCCGGAACGGCTGCTCTACATCGGCTGCCCAGTGGCAAAAATCTATCACTACAATGCCGAGCGGGGGTACCTGCAGGACGCAGATCACGATGTCGATGCGGCGGTGGACCGCCGTCTGGCCATGCTGCGCAGTGGCCAGGCCTATAAACTTGAGCGACGCCTGCCCAATGGTCGCACTATCGAAATTTGCGGTACGCCAATGCTGCGCGGTGGTTATGTGACCACCTACACCGACGTCAGTGAAAACCGGGAAGTGTTAAGGGCTCTGGAACACGCTAAAGAAGAACTGGAGCAGCGGGTGGTTGAACGCACCGCTGATTTGGCCCAGGTCAACCGCTCGCTGGCCGAGGAAAATACCAGTCGGGCACGTATCGAACAGGAGCTGAATGCGGTTTATACCAGTAAGAACCGCTTTATGGCGGCGGCCAGTCACGACTTATTGCAGCCGATCAATGCGGCGCGTCTGTTCGCTGCCACACTGGCGCATAAGACGGCGGGCCAGCCGTTGGCTAATGACGTGAGCCATATTGACGAGGCCCTGGCGAATGCCGAGGCATTGATTACCTCGCTCCGGGAAATGTCCCAGCTCGATTCCGGGCGGATGACGGTGCGTCGGGAACGATTTCCACTGCAGGACCTACTCGACACCTTGGGCCGTGAGTTTTCTGTAATTGCCGAGCGCAGTGGTTTGTCATTGAAAGTGATGCCCTGTTCGCTGTGGGTAGAGACCGATCCCCACCTGTTGCGGCGGGTCGTCCAGAATTTACTCGGCAATGCCCTACGCTACACCCGCCGCGGCAGGGTGCTGTTGGGATGCCGGCGGGTCGGTTCCAGCGTTGCGATTGAAGTATGGGACACCGGTCCGGGAATTGCCGAGGCTGATCAGCGACGGGTGTTTGGCGAGTTTGAACGAGGCGTGGATGCCATTGGCGACAGTGAGGCTGGTTTAGGGTTGGGGCTGTCCATCGTGCAGCGCATCAGTCAACTATTAGGGTGCCCGATTGAGCTGGCATCAAGCCCTGGAAAGGGGAGTAAGTTTGCGATTGTGCTGCCGACTGCCGATCCTGTGGCTGCTGCGGAGAAAGCAGTAGGAGAGGTGCTGCAATCAGAGCTGGCAGGCTTGAAAGTGTTATGTATCGACAACGAGGCGGCCATTCGGCTGGGCATGCAGGGGTTGCTGACCCAGTGGCAGTGCGTGACCCGGCTGGCCGATTCCCTCGGCGAAGCGCTGGCCCAATGGAACCTGCCCCAGCCGCCGGATATTGTACTGGCCGATTATCATCTGGATCAGGGAACAACCGGGTTGGATGTACTTAAAGACTTGAGCTATCACTGGCAGCAACCGTTAAGGGCCATTGTGATTAGTGCTGACAATACCAGTAACATCCGTGAGGCAGTGATCGGTGCCGGCTTCCAGTTTTTGGCGAAGCCTGTCAAGCCAGCGGCCCTGCGCGCGGTGATGCGGCGGCTGGCTCAAAAATAACGTATCTAACGATAATTATTAGCTGTTAATGGGGTTAGGAAAATAGCGCTACCTTAGGGCCCGGGCGCGCTTACATCCAGCTGGCTCAACAGTAATACTGCCTGGGTGCGGGAATGTACGCTGAGCTTGCGAAATATCTCGGTAATATGAGCCTTGATGGTGGCCTCGGTAACGTTGAGCTCCCAGGCGATCTGTTTGTTGAGCAAACCTTGCACCAGATAACTGGCGACTCTGAATTGCTGGGGTGTCAGGCTGGCGACCACGTCGGCAACACTTTTTTCCTCGCCATTTTGAGCTGGCTGGTAGCGCACGTTATCCGGTAGCCAACGCTCGCCGCCCAATACCGCGCGGATAGCATTGCCGATTTGCTGCGGGTCACTGCTTTTTGGCAAAAAGCCGCTGGCGCCGTGATCCAAGGCTCGGCTCATAATCTCGTCGGACTCAGAGGCTGAAATCACCATCACGGGAATCGCCGGGTGCTGGGCCTGCAGATGTACCAGCGCGCTAAAGCCCTGAGGGCCCGGCATATGCAAATCCAGCAGCAGTAGATCGATGTTGTCATCACTCTCGATGGTGGCAAGCAATGCCGTGATGTCACCCACCTCTCTGAACCCCGCTGCTGGAAAGGCCTGCTGCAAAGACTGGCGCAGGGCGCTGCGAAACAGGGGATGGTCGTCGGCGATAATAAAGGCCGGTGAAGTCATGGCGGGGCCCATCTACATTATTGTTGTAAGGCGTTCGAGTATAGAAAAACGGCACCGAAAGGGGCAAGCGCCGGTTGCCGGGATATTTGCTTTAGCGCAATGCCCCCATCCCCTCGAGCTAATCACAATGGCTCAAGCCATCCTCTCGATAAATCTGATCTTACGGTCTGATGATGATCATGGCTTCATAGACTTTGGTCGATGTTTGACTAATGGCTAATACGAAGCCGCCCGTTAGAAGCCTATAACTCTGCTTACACCATTCACCGGCTGGCTGGTGTTGGGCCGAGTTGAGCGTGACATTGATAATAACGGGAGAATCTCTAATGAGTACCAATAACAAATGCGCCGAAACGAAACGGTTTTTGCCGGCCTTGGCCGCATTACCCTTGTGTTTGATGGCCGCCTCTTCCCAGGCCGAGAGCCTGGAGGAGCGGGTTGCACGTCTGGAAGCGGCGCTTGCCGCCCAGCAGCCTTCGGAGAATAAGACGGCGGCCAAATCCAGTAACGGCAAGACCGAATACAGCTTTGGCGGCTATATCAAGCTTGATGCCATTTCCAGTCAGTACAGTGGCGGTGAGCGGGCCACATCGGCGGTAGGGGATGATTTTCTCGTCGCCTCGACTATTCCGGTAGGTGGCGAATCCGGCGATGCCAATTTTGATATGCAGGCGCGGCATTCTCGATTGTGGTTTAAGACCGTGACACCCACCGCGGCAGGTCAGGTATCCAGTTACATTGAAATGGACTTTGGCGTAAACCAGATCGGTGATGAGCGCATCAGCAATTCTTCGGTGAACCGCATCCGCCAGGCCTATGTCAGTTGGCAGTACGATGCCGACAGCTCCCTGTTGGCGGGCCAGTCCTGGTCCACTTTTTTCAATGTGGCAAGCCTGCCCGAGACTCTGGATTTTGTCGGCCCGGTAGGGACGCTGTTTGAGCGTCAATCCCAATTGCGCTGGACCCACGGGCTGGGCGACGGTAGCAGCGTGATGTTTGCTCTGGAGAATCCCTCCACCGGTTTATACGGCGCGGCGGGCTCTGATGCGGGTGGCGGTGCCTACGACAATAACAGCCTGCCCGATGTGGTGCTGCGCTATAACGGCACTAGCGGCTCGCTGAGCTACAGCCTGGCCAGCGTGATTCGGGAAATCGCCTACAAGCAGGATTTTAACAACAGTGCTGCGGTGGCGGTATCCGGTGACGAGAGCGAAATGGGCTACGGCGTAAGCGCGGCAATGATCTGGAAGCTGGGTGCGGATGACCTGAAAGTGCAGCTCAATGCCGGTAACGCCCTGGGCCGTTACATGGGCTTACAGAGCTATCGGGACGGGATGATTGAGGACAGCGGCGACATCGAACTGATTGATGAGATTGGCGGCTTCATAGCCTATCGCCATTTCTGGAACGATCAATGGCGCAGTTCTATCGTGCTGTCGGCATCTTCGGCTGACAACCCCGATGAAGTTGCCGCGACTACGTCCAAATCTTATCAAAGCCTTCACCTGAACCTGCTCTACAGCCCGGTTGCAGCGCTTACCCTGGGCGCAGAATTTATTCATGCCAGTCGCAATATCGAGGGCGAGGTGAATGGTGATGACAGCGGTGAACTCGACCGGCTGCAGTTCAGTGTGAAGTATGTGTTTTAAGGCGGACGACTAAAGTCCAATGGTCTTGTCAGCGTTTTGCCACCTATAGTGCAAGGTGTCGGTAACGCGAATCAGCAGGAGAATAACAATGGCGTTTAAATCGAAAGAAATGGCCCAGGCCTATTGGCGGGAGAACCTCCGCCTGATGTTGATACTGTCGGTCATCTGGTTTGTGGTTTCCTACGGTTGCGGAATTCTGTTGGTTGAACAGCTCAACAGCATTCGTCTTGGCGGCTTCAAACTTGGATTCTGGTTTGCCCAGCAGGGGTCTATCTACACCTTTGTCGTGCTCACTTTTGTGTACGCAAAGCAGATGGGCAAACTCGATCGTAAATACGGCGTCGATGACGAGAGCTGAGGACTGACATCATGGATCTGCAATTTCTGACTTACATCGTGGTGGGCATTACCTTTGCCATATATATCGGCATTGCCATCTGGGCGCGGGCAGGCTCCACCAAGGAATTCTACGTGGCCGGTGGCGGTGTGCACCCGGTTGCCAACGGTATGGCCACCGCGGCTGACTGGATGAGCGCGGCGTCGTTTATATCCATGGCGGGCCTGATCGCCTACATGGGTTATGGCGGCTCGGTGTTTCTGATGGGCTGGACCGGCGGCTTTGTGCTGTTGGCCATGTTCCTGGCGCCGTATCTGCGCAAGTACGGCAAGTTCACCGTACCGGAGTTTATCGGCGATCGCTTTTACTCGCGCACTGCGCGCATTGTGGCGGTGCTTTGCCTGATCATCATTTCGGTAACCTACGTTATCGGGCAGATGAAAGGGGTAGGGGTGGCGTTCTCGCGTTTCCTGCAAGTCAGCTATGAAGCGGGTTTGCTAGTGGGGATGGCAATTGTGTTTGTTTACGCCGTAGTCGGCGGTATGAAGGGGATCACTTACACGCAGATCGCCCAGTACTGTGTGCTGATCATGGCCTACACCATCCCGGCGATTTTTATCTCGCTGAACCTGACCGGCAACCCGATTCCACAATTGGGGCTAGGCGGTACCTTGAGCGGCACCGACACCTTCTTGCTGGATCGCCTTGATCAGGTGATCACTGAAATCGGCTTTGCGGACTACACCAACAATATTCGTGGCAACACGCTGAATATGTTTGTGTATACCCTGTCGCTGATGATCGGCACCGCAGGCCTGCCCCACGTGATTATCCGCTTTTTTACCGTGCCCAAGGTTAAAGATGCGCGTACGTCGGCAGGCTGGGCACTGGTGTTTATCGCCCTGCTTTACACTACCGCGCCCGCGGTGGCGGCGATGGCGCGCCTTAACCTGCACAACACTATCAACCAGCCCGATTCGGCAGAGAGTCTGGTGTACGAGGAACGGCCCCAGTGGTTCAAAAACTGGGAGCAGACCGGCTTGCTGGCTTTCGAAGACAAAAACGGTGACGGCAAAATCCAGTACACCGCCGATGCGGCCACCAATGAAATGGTCACCGTTGATCGGGACATTATCGTGCTGGCCAACCCGGAAATCGCCAAACTGCCTAACTGGGTGATTGCCCTGATTGCGGCGGGCGGCCTGGCGGCAGCGCTGTCAACTGCTGCCGGGTTGCTGTTGGCGATTTCCTCAGCCATTTCCCATGATCTGCTCAAAGGTGTGCTTAAACCGGATATCTCTGAAAAGTCCGAATTGCTCGCCAGTCGGATTGCGATGGCCGGGGCGATCGGGGTGGCCGGTTACCTGGGCTTTAATCCACCCGATTTTGCGGCGGGAACCGTGGCGCTGGCCTTTGGTCTGGCGGCATCCTCAATCTTCCCGGTACTGATGATGGGCATCTTCAACCGGCGGGTAAACAAGGAAGGTGCCATTGCCGGTATGGTGGCGGGTATTGGTGTCACCCTGTTCTATGTGTTCCAACACAAAGGCATTATGTTTATCGCCAGTACCGCTTTCCTTGGGGATATGCAGCCCAATTGGTTCCTGGGGATTGAGCCCAATGCCTTTGGAGCCGTGGGTGCGGTGGTTAACTTTGCGGTCGCCTTTGCGGTGTCGGCCATGACCAAAGAACCGCCCCAATCGGTGCAAGAACTGGTGGAGCACATTCGGGTGCCAGTGGGGGTTAACGCGGCTCAGGATCACTAGCAGCCCAGGGCGCTTGGCATTACCGGGCGCCCCAACCCCCAAGACCATTCAGAACAACAGGAATAATCATGTTAACCAACAAGCATGTAGTCGCCGCGCTAATCATTGCGCCGATCCTCGCGGTGCTGGCTTACCTGGCGGTGGACATCTCCCTGAGTGAGCCCGGTGCGGCGCCTCAGACCGGGCAGAGCTACCCACTGGTGTCCGGCGCAAAGTGTCGGTATCAGAGCGGCCAATGCGTAATGAAGAATGGTAACTTCAAGATCGTCCTGGTCGCTGACCGGGTTGACGCGAATACGCTACAGCTAACGCTTCGCTCGGATTTTCCGTTGGATGGCGCCAGAGTGGCGCTGGCCTTCGAGGACGGTACTGAGAATCCGCCGACAGAGATGGTGACAACCGGTGACGACCGCCGAGAATGGCAGGTGCAGTTGTTGGAGCGTGATGCGAGCGCCGAGCTGTTACGGGTGGTGGTAGCCAGTGGCGACAGCTATTATTTTGGCAGTACCGGCCTGGTGTTTAGCGATTATAAAACGGGTTACCACAAAGATTTCAGGGCCCAGCGCGATGACTGAACTCACTGGCTGCCGGTGACGAGTTATCGATGATCAAGAGGCATTAATTCGTAACCAATACAGAGAGCTGGGAGACGCGGGGCGGGTGATGACCACAATAGGCAATCCAGAGCTCGATGTTGTCCGGGACTTTCTCGACCACTGCCTGATTTTTGAGGGGCTGCCAGGTCAAACACGCGATGACGTTGCCCGCCATATGGCGGTCCGTTATTTTCCCGCCCCTCACCGATTTGATATTGAAACAACCCCGCCCGGGATATACACCCTGCGCAGCGGTCTGGTGGACATTTTTGTTGATGGGCAGCTTTGTCAGCGCTTGGATGCCGGCGACAGCTTCACGCTGCCCTTGCTCGGTAAGGAAAGAAACCAATGTCTGGCGAAGGTCGCCGAAGACTGCCTGATTTATCTGCTTCCAGAGGATGCCAGTTTGGCGCTGCGCCGGCAGTTTCCCCAGCTGGAGGGCCTGCTAGCACTCGAAGCGAAGGTCCCGGCGTCCAATGCTGATGGACTGCATTTATTGCTCCAGCCATTGCAGCGCTGGATGAGCCGGGATCTGGTTACCGTCGCACCCGAGCAGCGGGTTGCTGATGCCGCCAGGTTAATGACGGAGCGGCGGGTGTCCTCCGCGTTGGTGGTAAGTGCCTCGGAAAAGCTGGTGGGGATCGTCACAGACCGGGATATTCGCAGCCGTCTGGTTGCCGAGGGCGGCAGCAGTGATCAGTCTGTGCAGAGCATCATGACGCCCGCACCGCTCACCCTGACACCGGAACACACCCTGTTTGATGCAACCCTGTTGATGAGTCAGCGCGGCATTCATCACTTGCCCATTGCGCATCAGGGCAAGGCGCTGGGCATGATTACCGCCTCGGATGTGTTTCTGGCCCGGGAGGAAGACCCGGTGTTCTTTGTTCAGCATTTGGGGCGGCAACAAGATGTCTCGGGCTTGCGGCAAATGCTTGGCGGCTTACCTCGCTTGTTTGTTCATTGGGTCCGGGGCGGGCTGCCCGCCGAGCACATTGGCCGGTTGAGCAATATGGTCAGCGAGGCCACAACCCGGCGCTTGATCGAATTGGGTATAGAGCGCCTTGGGCCGCCTCCCGGCGCGTTTTGCTGGCTGAGTTTTGGCTCCCAGGCCAGGGGTGAGCAGCTGCTCGGTGGCGACCAGGATAACGGTCTGGTGATAGATGATGCAGTGGCCGAGACAGATCTGCCCTGGTTCGCTTCGCTGGCCCAGTGGGTCTGCGAGGGGCTAGACGCCTGCGGTTATGTGTTTTGCCCCGGCGAGGTGATGGCGAGCAATCCCCAATGGTGTCAGCGCTTGAGCCAATGGCAGGCAACGGTGGACCAGTGGATGACCACACCTACACCGGCGGCGGTGATGCGGGTGAGTATTTTCTTTGACCTGCGCGGCATTTGGGGTGACACCTCCCTCAGCCGTGCGGTCCAGCACCATATGCTGACCCATGCCAAATCCAACAGTATTTTTCAGGCGGCACTGGCGCGCAACGTACTGGAAAGCTCACCGCCGCTGGGATTGCTGCGACGGTTTGTGGTTGAGCGCAATGGCGAGCATCGTGATCAGTTCAACCTGAAAAAACGCGGTGTCCTCCCGTTTGTCGAAGTGGTTCGCCTGCGGGCGCTGAGCGCCGGGTTGACCGCTCTGGGTACGCTGGATCGCTTGGCCGCACTTAAAGCGTTCGGGCATATGCACCCCGCTGATGCCGACGGTCTGGCGGAGGCCTACCGGGTAATTTCCCGCCTGCGCATTGAGCTGCAGGCCGACCAGGTGAGCGGCGGCGAAAACGTCCACAATTATTGTGACCCCAGCAGGCTTTCGCGATTATCGCGCCACAACCTGCGTGGCGCGTTTGGGGTAATCCACGATGCCCAGGCCTCGGTGCGGCTCCATTATTTGCAAGGGCTGGCATGAATTTGGACGCCATGGCCCAGCGCGCAGGGATTGCCTTTGCGCGCTGGCGCTATGCCGGTCGAGCCGATAGCGCTCTGCGGATGCTGTGGCAGGCTTCACCGCTCAGCGGGAAAAGGAGCCGTGACTTTTTGGCCGTGGATCTGGAGACCACAGGCTTACGCCCGGCTGACGACGAGGTTCTCAGTATCGCCTGGGTACCGGTGAGGGCTGGGGCGGCCTATCCGGGTGAAGGCCGACATCTACTGGTTAAGCCCCGGCAAAGCGTGGGTGATAGCGCGGCTTTTCATGCGCTGCGTGACTGTGACTTGGTGGGGGCAATCAACCTGGAGGCCGCATTGGCTGCGTTTTTCGAGGTGGCGGCGGGGCGGGTGCTGGTATTTCACGGCGGGCAGCTGGATTTGGCCTTTTTGAATGCCGGTTGCCGGCGCCAATTCGGTGCGCCGTTGTTAATGCCTCATATAGATACGCTGGTTTGGCAGCGCCGCCGCTTGAACCGCCGCCAGCAGCCGATTGCACCGGGGGAGCTGCGGCTGGGCGCCTGCCGCCGCGCCTTCCATCTACCTGACTATCCACCTCACAACGCTGCCGTTGATGCGCTGGCTACCGCTGAGTTATTGCTGGCACTGCTCGCCTCCCAGGCCTGATTGTATCTCGTTATACTGAACTCTCATCTCCATCGGGGCTATTGAAACTCTGATCAATGTGATTAACTGGGGCTTGGTTATATAACGATACAAATAATATTAAATGGGACATCCGCCATCGCGCCGGGTCCCCGGAGAGTTCTCATGACGCAACGGGTTACCTACACCAACTGCAATATCTGTATTTCTGGCTGCGGCCTGAAAGTCACCAGTGAAGATAATCAGGTCATCAAAATTGAGCCCGACAAGGAGTCGCCAGCCTGGCGGGACTTTTGTGTGAAGGGCGGCCAGGCCTACAAGGCACTGACCCATCCGGCGCGAATCACCCAGCCAATGAAGCGGGTGGGTGATCGCTATGTGCCGGTGCCTTACAAACAGGCGGTCAAGGAAATTGCCGCCCAGTTGAATGACATTATTGATCGCCACGGTGCCAACGCGGTGGGCTCCTACACCGGCAATCCGGGGGCGAGTAACTTTGGCGGCTTTGTCTTTTTGAGTTTATTGCTCGATGCCATCGGCACTGACAGCCGTTATTTTGTCGGCTCGCTGGATGAAAATGCCCTCCACTATGTGTGTGAGGAGATGTACAACCTGCCCTGGACGATTCTGCAGGCCGATATTGAAAACACCGATTGTCTGCTGTTGGTGGGCGCAAATCCGGCGATTAGCGAATTTGCCTGGCTGTTCTCGGTCACCGAGGGCTGGAAAAAGGCTGAGGCCATGCGCGCCCGGGGCGGCAAAATCTTTGTGGTAGACCCCCGCCGCACCGAATCGGCCAGCAAAGCCGATCAGCATATTGCTCCGCTGCCCAATACCGACTGGGCGCTGCTATTGGCAGTGCTGCATGTCATTGCCAAAAACCGCTGGTATGACCCGGCCGCCGCGGCAGACTGTGACCGCTTTGATGAGCTTATAGCTTTATTGGCCGGTCAGGATTTGATCGAGCTGGGGCGGCGCTGTGATGTGCCGGTGAGCGCGATTGAAAAACTCGCACGGGAGTTCAGTAAAGGCAGTGGTATTTGCCTGGCCCACACTGGTGTGGGCCAGAGCAGCACCGGGTCGGTGGGAGTTTGGTTGTCCCATTTGCTGAATCTGATCACCGGCAATCTCCGTCGTCGCGGCGGCCTGTATCATATTCGCGGCGCTCTGGACCTGGTGGCCAATGGCAGCGAATTTTTCCCCAAGGCTCATCGGGTGAGCCGGGTAAACAAGGCGCCTTCGGTGGCAGGCTTCCTGCCGGTAACGGAGTTGCAAACGGAGCTGACCACGCCGGGCGAAGGTCAACTGAAAGCGTTCATCATTCAAGGCGGCAACCCGGTAATCAGCGGTCCCGAGGGCGACAAGCTCGATCAGGCGTTGGCCGGGCTTGAGTGCCTGATTGCCGTCGACAGCTTTCAGCGGGAGAGCCACCGCCATGCCCATTGGCTGATGCCGGTGCCCAGCTTCCTGGAGCTCAACGAGGTGTCAGCCCTTATTCAGGAGCTGAGTGCCTCAACGCGAGTACAGATGCAGCGACCGGTAGTTGATAAACCCGCCGGGGTGCCCTACGAATGGGAGTTCTTCCGGGACTTGGCCCTGGCAATGAACAAGCCTTTCCTGATGGGCAAGCCCATACTGAACTGGTTGGTGAAGGGGCTTTCTTTGAAAGCGAAAATCACCGGCAACCCCTATGATGGCTTTAGCCCGAAGACCGTCGTGCAGACCATGTACAAGAAGGCGGGGCGGGTGGCTTACCGGGATATCGAAAGAAGCCCCCACGGTCTTGCCCTGAATGAGCAGCCGGATTACGACTACTTTCTGGATAACCTCGATACCGAGTCCGGCAAGGTGCAGGTCATGCCCGACGCGCTGATGGGGCATTTGCAATCACTGTTGGCCAGCCCTGTGGAGCGGGCTGATCGGGCGGTCTACCCACTGCAAATGATCAGTCGCCGGCGCAAACAGATGATGAATTCTTGGATGGTGCAGGGCTCGGTACAGTCGATGAAGAACCCGGAAGGCGATGTGATTGAGGTATGTGACGAGGATGCCCGTGAGCTTGGCTTAAACGATGGCGAGTGGGTCACTGTCAGTTCGGCGGTAAACGCCTTACGGGCGCGCCTGAAAGTGAGTGACCGCTTGCGACCCGGTGTGGCGGTGATGGTTCATGGCTGGGGCGGTAATACCTATAACCCGCGTCAGGCCAACAGCGAAGCGGTGGGCGGCGTGAACCGCAACCTGCTGGTGTCCAACAAGGATTATGACCCCCTGACCCGGGTCCCCAAACTCAATGGCACCGGCATTCGCATCGAACGTTTGGAGGCCCAGGGCGCCGCCTGACCGCAAACGTTATTTTTCGAACACGGTGGCCAGTTGGCGGCTGATGAGCGCCAGTTGGCCATCCGGTGCCCACACCAGGGCGTGATTGTGAAAGTAGCCATGACTGGCGCTTTGGCAGCGATAATCTACCAGCCACCAGTCGTCCCTTTGCTGCGCGGGTAAGGCACTGGGACACTCCAGGTACCAGCTTAACGAGCTGCCATTCGACGGTTTGGCCAGCCGGTTTAAACCCGGTATGGGCGGCACATCGGCAATGGCGATCAGACTGAACAGATCAATGGCGCCCGGTTCGCGGAATCGAATCCACATGGCGTAGTCGCTAGTAGCGGCGTTGGCAAAGGGCCAGCCCCCACTGGCGAGGCGCATCTCAAAGTGCTGAGTGAAGTTGGGGGTGATGCCCTCGATCCAGGGAAGGGCAGGGCAATCTTGCACAGCTGCTACTGAGGGCCGGGTGGGGCTCGGTTCGGAAATCGTGCTTGGCCGGTCCTTGCAAAAGGCGGCGGTGGCATTTGCGGTGACGCTATCGCCATCGCGAATTTCGCCGTAACGGTGGCTAACTGACCCACCATCGCGCAGGGGGCGGGAGGCAATATCAAGCCCGCTGGCCGGGGTCGGGCCGACAAAATTGACTGACAATGAGCGCAAACGACGGTCCATTGGCAGGCCTTCGCTCAGTGCTTTAGTTAGCAAGGCTGCGCTCAGACCGCCAAACACCGTGCGGCCCTGCAACCAGCTGGCATCGACCGCACAGTCAAACAGGGTCTCATCGGCGCTGGTTTGCTCGCGCGGTTTAACGCTGGCAATGATCTGTTCAAATCCCATCATGGACATGACTCTCTTAGGCTCACTTCGATAATCGTCCAGCAGCTTATCGGTATATGTGTTCGCTGTAAACAATAGCTCGCCTGGCTCGTTTACGTAGATAGTTCGTCATCGCCGCGATCGGGTTCGCACCGGGAATGATGCCTGGGGTAATATGGGCGCCGCAAAGCAGAGAGGTTATTTCATGGCTGTGAATTTGGATGAATTACTCCGCTTCAATCAAGTGATGACCAGCACCAACGAGGGTGATCATTTCTTGACGGTGGGGATCAAAATTGACGATCTCGCCGACAAGTACGTGCGTGGGAGCATGGACTACAGCCCGGCGATTATCGGCGATCCGGAAACGGGGATTATTCACGGCGGGCCGATCACGAGTCTGCTTGATACTACTGCCGGATTTGCCGCCGGAACCCAGCTCGAGAGTTTGGGCTTTACCCCCACCATTGATCTGCGCATCGACTACATGCGTCCCGCCACGCCGGGAGAGCAGGTGATTGCCGAGGCGGAAGTGTACCGATCGACCGAATTTGTCTTTTTTACCCGGGCTGTGGCCCACCACGGCGACCCGGAACGTCCCATTGCCCACGCCACCGGAAATTTCTTCAATCTTGGACCTGGCGCTTTCAACGGGGTGAGAGAGGTTTTTGAGCTGGCGGAGAGCGGCAAGCGCCCGCGCCCGGCTTATCTGGATACCGTCGCCGAGTTTGACCCGAACACAGTGGACTTGTGTAAGGACCAAGTCTTGATGGACTTTGTTCAGCGGATACCTTATGTCAATACCCTCGGCATGTTGGTATTGGCCGAACCCGGCTGTTATCAGTTGCCGCCCAAGCAGTCCAATATCGGTAATCCCAGCTTTCCTGCCCTGCATGGCGGCGCCATTGCCGGTTTTATGGAGATGTCGGCCATCGTGTCGGTGCTGCGTCGTACCGGTACATCACGTGTGCCCAGGGTGATTGATATCAGCGTGGATTACCTGCGGGCCGGTGGTTTCAAAAATACCTACGTTCGCTGTAAGGTCAACTACCTCGGCCAGCGGATGGTTAATGTCAGCGTGACTGCCTGGCAGGACCGAGAGGAAAAACCCATTGCCAATGCCCGCGCCCAGTTTCTGCTGAAAGACTAATGTCCGCCGCGACAAACGATACCACCGTTAAGCGCGCCATCGTTATTGGCGGCGGCCCGGCCGGGCTGATGGCAGCGGAGCAATTGCTCGCCGCCGGAATCGAAGTGACGCTTTATGAGGCGATGCCGTCGGTGGGGCGCAAATTGCTCCGCGCTGGGATCGGCGGTCTCAATATTAGTCATGCGGAACCGATGGCTGCCTTTCGCGGGCGTTTCGGCGCCGCCAGTACGGCGACAGAGAGGTGGTTAGACACCTTCGGCCGCGATCACCTTCTCGATTGGTGCGCTGCGCTGGGAGTAGAAACCTTTGTCGGCAGTTCGGGCCGAATTTTCCCCACAGAGAAAAAGGCCGCGCCTTTGCTGCGCCGCTGGTTGCAGCGGCTGCGCGCTCAGGGCCTTACCATTCTGACCCGCCATCGCTGGGGGGGCTGGACCAGTGCGGGCGAGCTGTTGTTGGCGGGACCCGAGGGCCAGTTTAGTGACCGGGCCGATGCGGTAATTCTGGCCTGTGGTGGCGGCAGCTGGGCGAAGCTGGGGTCAGATGGTAAGTGGTTACCGACGCTGGCTGAAAAGGGGGTTGAATGCACGCCATTGCAAGCGGCGAATTGCGGATTCAACTATTCCTGGCCGGCACTCATGGCCGACTATTTTGGTCGGCCTTTGAAGAATATTAGCCTGAGCATGTCGCTTGCCGATGGGCGAACATGGCAGCGCCGGGGCGATGCGCTGGTTTCCCACTACGGCCTGGAGGGCAGTCTGATGTACGCGGCATCGGCGGGCATTCGCGACATCATCAACCAGAATGGTGCCTGCACAATCCACTGGGATTTATTTCCTGATCGCAGTTCTGAGGAGTTACGCCAGGCCCTGCTCAAGCGCGCAAGCCGGGACTCCATCGGCAATGTGCTGCGCAAACAGTGGCGACTGAGCGGCGCCAAATTGGGTCTACTAAAGGCGCTGACCGACAAAGCGCAGATGGCCGATTTGGCCAGCCTGTCTGAGCGCGTTAAAGCCTTGCCACAAACCTTGAATAGCCCTAGACCGATCGATGAGGCGATTAGCACTGGTGGCGGGGTGCGCTTGGATGCCGTCGATGCCAGGCTGATGTTGAAGGCCTTACCCGGCGTATTTTGCGCGGGCGAGATGCTGGATTGGGAGGCCCCCACCGGCGGATATTTGCTCACGGCCTGCTTTGCCAGCGGTGTAGTAGCGGGGCGGGGTGCCGCGGCATTTGTATCACAGAGCTAAACCCGGGGTGGCAAGAGAGTAAAGCCAACTAGCGGTACCTGCTTTTATTCGCTCGGGTGCGGAGTCCGGCCTGTGCGAGCGATTACCCCCGAACACCACCTGCCGACTTCACCTTCATGCGCTCGGAAGGCTTGGGCGAGTTCCCTTCAAGCAACTGCTGCAGCTCCCGCTTTGCTTGGTTGATATAACTAGGCTCGGCCGGCTGCAGTGGCTCGCAGGCGAGTTTGGCGAAGTCGTCCTGGTAGAGCACTTGGCGGCTGAGCGTTCCGCTAACACCGTTGGAGGATTTCCAGCGATAGTAGCCCTTGCCTTGCTGATGGTAGGTCAGTGTAAGGCTGCGACTTTCGCCATTGGCACAGGGGAAGAAGTAAATAATCTCGCTGGCCACTGATGCCAGCCCTGTTGCTTCGCTGGTGGTTTCGTCCAGCAGTTCTGCCGCACCACCCTGCTGCATGCAGACGATTTGGGTTGAGCCGACCCGTCGGAGAGGCATTTCAGCGGGGAGCTCGGCCGCCAAGGAAAATTCGGCAGTTTGCATTTCGCCGTTATTGCAGCGGACTTGAAACGACATATCCTGAAGCGTTACCCGCTGTTTGCTGGGGTTGGCGACCCACAGCTCAACGCTGCTGAGACCGTCTATCGGTGCGAGCTTGGCCTGAATCTGCAGGCCCTCCGGCATGGCAGCATCGACTGGTACCGGGCCGCGCTGACAATGTTGGTACGTGGATTGACATTGGGCTGGGTTACCTGTCTGTTGGACGCATTTTACGAATTGGTCCCGGCAGGCATCGGCGTGACTGGAGAGAGCAAAGGCAAACAGCAGAGTGGCAAGCAGAAGTGGCATCGCGGCGTTCTTATTTTGTGGATGATGCCAGTGATTTTGCTGGCTCGGTGGTCTGAGGTCAAACGCCGACGCCCTGACGGCTTTTAAGGATGGTTTGCTTACGGATACAAGCCCGATTTTGTAGATCACAAACCGGCAAGCTTAAAGAAAATGAGGTTTATCAGAAGTGATTCCGATAGAACATATTCTTTGTTTTTGAAAGAGATGCATACCTCGTTAATTTTTTGTACCTCGCCTAATGGGTGGGAAAGAGTTTTCATAACGCGGTTTTTGCGTGATTTGCTGTAAAGACTTTTAAAGATTTCATCGCTTTTTATCAGTAGGTAGTTTTCGTTTTCGAAAAAATCTGGTGAGTAAGCAGAGATTTTACTGCTTTTGAATTCGCGAGCCGATTTATCATCTGCTATAGCATTTGCCATCTGAAGCATTGATGCCGGTAAATTCAAGGAAAAGAAAATTTCAGGTTTTCCACAGCGCCGCAATTCTCTGCTCATTCCTAAGTATCTAGCCTGGGCTAAAAAATGTTTACGCTCTGTTTGGTCGGTTGGAATGATGGTTTGCGTGCTATTGCACAGAAACGGCAACTCTTCTTGGAGTTCTTTCTCTAACCAGGCCCGTGGACTGTAAATGCCCTCACTTTCGGAATAACAGGTCCCAATGTTTCCTGCACCAGAGACACTAGGCGAAAGCTGACCCTGGAATACATTGTTAAATTTGCTTCGAATGGGTATGAGGAGGTAATGGTCGGACGTAACGAATAGGCAGCTAAGTCCTAGATGGTTTTCAGGAATTGCGACCTTGAGCGAGTTTAATTTTGGGCCCGGTTCCAAAACTTCTCGGTAAGTAAGTCCATCTGATATTGGAACTTCAGGTAGCATGTTGGTGGCAAGATACGAGTAGTAGCTTGAGCGCCTGAACGTGAGCCTAGGAGCGCTTTTTTCTATGCAAATACGTTGTAGCGACAGTGTTAAGCCATTGTAATCAAATTTCTCTGAAGCGTTGAACCGCTTTAAAATTCTGTCGAGGCCGTTTTCTGTTATATACCAAGGAAGCTGGTATGTGTCTTCAGTCAACTCGAATTCTACATCGCAAATTCCGGGTAGGTCTTTGAGGTCAGGTAAGTGCTCCAGAACACTTTGAGAAAGAATTAGATCTTTCCGGTCCTCGATGTCTAATTGACTTCGCTTCGGGATATGTAGGTGCTTGGTTAGATTAATTGTAGGCACATAGGTGGTAGTGCCCCGCGATGTAAGAAAAAGCCATCTCGGAAGTTCTTCGGAGTATGTTCGCAAGAAAAATGCAGTGTCATGAGAATAACGTGATGTTTCGGTGCGCAGCGATGACGAGAACAAAAAAAGTAGTGCTAGTTGAATAATTAAGAACTGAGTGACGTTGACCATTAGAGACAGGCTTAATACACCGCCGTTACTATGCACTTCGCTGTGAAAGCCGTAGGTGCCTACTAGAAAATGTAGCGCCACAATGACTAATAGTAAGATTCTCCTGCTTGGTCTGGAGAAGTAGATGGCGAGATACTGTGTTACAGGCATGCGCGGACCCGTTGAATAAATTCAGTTATAAATTAATTGATTTGACTTTGAAAGGCGCGCTACAGCGCCGCCTTTACACAAGCTAGCACACCGTAGTCATACTCGCCGTCGAGAAATTCATATACCGGTTTGAGTCGGCCGTCTTCGCTGTGCTCAAAGGCAAAGCGAATCTCTTTGAGCGCGGCGTCATTCAGCTCGACCACATCGTCCAGTTCAAGCTCACCCTCGGCTATCGCATTGGCGAGGTGGCGGTATACCGTGCTGATGGTCAGGTCCCGGCGGTGGGCAATCTCCAATGGTGTTAACCCTTGGCAGAGCAGGGCAATGCTGTCTGCGGCGGAATCAGTGGGACCTGCGGGCGCACTGCCCTGGTGGGCGCGGATGACGTCCAGGAAGGCATCGCCGTAGGCGTCGAGCTTGCGTTGCCCCACGCCGGATACCCGACTGAATTGCTCCAGGGTTTGAGGCTCCCGTTCGAGCATATCCATCAGGGTGGCATCGTGGAAAATCACATAGGCGGGCACACCCTGCTCGTCGGCCAGCTCTTTGCGCTTTTGGCGCAGAGCCTCCCACAAGGGGGCATTGCTGACATTGCTGCTAAAGGTGGCGCGGCGGCTCTGACGGGTTTTGCTGACCTTGGCCATTTTGCGCAAGGTCAAGGTGGTCTCGCCCTTCAGCACGGGCCGGGCCTGCTCGGTGAGACGCACACTGCCGTGCCCCTCCACATCGACTTGCAGCAGGCCTTGGGCGATCAGTTGGCGGTACAGGGTGCGCCACTCACTGTTACCCAGCTCTTTGCCGATGCCGTAGGTGGAAAGTTGCTGGTGGCCAAATTGGCTGATGCGATCATCGTCTTTGCCCAGTAGGACATCGACCAGGTAATTGACGCCGAAGCGCTGGCCGGTGCGGTAAACACAAGACAGGGCTTTTTGGGCTGCCACGGTGGCATCCCATGTCTCAGGGGGTGTCAGGCAGTTGTCGCAATTCCCGCAGGGACCATTGCCGGGGGCATCAAAATAGGCGAGCAGGGCCTGGCGGCGGCAGTCGTGGAGTTCACATAGGCCGAGCATGGCGTCGAGTTTGTGGCGTTCAACCCGCTTGTAGGCCTCGTTTGCCTCCGAGTTTTCCTGCATCTGCTTGAGCGTAATGACGTCCTGCAGGCCGTAGAGCATCCAGGCGTCGGCGGGCAGACCGTCGCGCCCCGCGCGGCCAGTTTCCTGGTAGTAGGCCTCAATGCTTTTGGGCAGATTCAGGTGGGCGACAAAGCGCACGTCGGGTTTGTCGATCCCCATACCAAAGGCGATGGTGGCAACAATAATGATGCCGTCTTCCCGTAAAAAGCGGGCCTGATTTTGTTGGCGCTGGGCCTGGCTGAGCCCGGCATGGTAGGGCAGGGCGGCCAGGCCCTTATCGCTGAGCCAGGCGGCGGTGTCGTCCACCCGCTTGCGCGACAGGCAGTAGACAATCCCCGCTTCGCCTTCATGTTCATTGCGGATAAAGCGCAGCAGTTGCTCCCGGGCGTTCCCCTGATTCTCGGCAATGCGGTAGCGGATATTGGGCCGGTCAAAGCCGCTGTTGAACACCTCGGCCTCTTCCAGGGCCAGGCGTTGGATGATCTCGACCTGGGTGCGACGGTCGGCGGTGGCGGTGAGGGCGATCCGGGGGATGTCCGGGAAGCGCTCGTGCAGGATGGAAAGTTGGATGTACTCCGGGCGAAAGTCGTGGCCCCATTGGGATACGCAGTGGGCCTCATCGATGGCGAACAGAGCCAGGGTACTGCGCGCGAGCAGGTCCAGCATTCTCGGCATCATCAGCCGCTCCGGGGCGACATAGAGCAAGTCCAGCTGCCCGTCGGCCAGCGCCCGTTCGACCGCAAAGGCCTCGCTGCCGCTAAGGCTGGAATTCAGGCAGGCGGCGCGAATGCCGTTCTGGCGCAGGGCATCCACCTGGTCTTGCATCAGGGCGATCAGGGGGGAAACCACCACCGCACAGCCCTCGCGCAGCAGCGCGGGAATCTGAAAGCACAAAGATTTGCCGCCGCCGGTCGGCATGAGCACCAGGGCGTCGCCGCCGCTGGCGACCTGGCGAATGATCTGCTGTTGGTGGCCGCGAAATTCGCTGTAGCCGTAGCTTTGCTGCAGAATTTCCAGCGCGGCCTGATCGATTTCCGAGGGGCTGTTTTGGACGGGCATTACCACATTAAATCGTCGGGAATCTGGTAGTCGGCGTAGGGGTCGTCTTCGTCCACCTGGTTGGCCTGGGGGGCATTGAGCACCAGTACGGCGTCGGGGTCGCGCTGCTGGATTTTTTCCGCCACCCGGGCGGGGACCAATTCATACTGCTCGGCGAGTTTGACGATGGCCAGCACGCCATTGGTGAGCTGCTTTTGCTGCAAGGCGTCGACGTAGAGCTTTTTGATCTTCTTGCCATCGGTGAAGTTGTAGGCCACCTCGCCCTGGTTTCGCGCTACCCGGTTAGTTTGGATGAGCTGCACAATCTGAGCCTGAATGGCTTTCTTTTCGGCTTCCAGGTTGCGCTGCCGGGCCAGCGCCCGATCTCGCTCGGCCTTTTCTGCCATGGCCTTTTGGGCGGCCAGTTTGCCTTCATCAACTTTGGGCTTGCCCTTGTTCTGTTTTGCGGCCTTGCGCTGTTCTTGCTTGAGCTTTTTGGCCTTTTTCTCATCGACGATACCGGCTTTGAGCAGCTGGTCTTGTAGGGATGCCATGATTGTTGTCCGGGACAGGGTGATTGCGATGTGGTGGGGGAGCATTTTAGGGGATAGTCCGTCCCGCTTGAAGTGCTGAGGGCGATCTCGCGCCGGCCCAAGGCACTTACCGGAAATTCTGTGATCTGAGTGAGGAGCGGTAAATCAGTATCCAGCCACTCAGGACGTCGTCGCGCATTACATGGATTGGCCAAACAGAACACATTGCCAGGTCGGCACAGTTATCGGCGGGTTGATCCTGGTGCTGCTGACGGGTTGTGCGTCAGTGATAGAGCCAGACTCGCTTGAGGAGCCACCTTTTCCTGCCTTGTCGGTGTCCTTCTCCCCTAGCGATCCGGCCTTGCTGAAGGATTGCCTGAACTATAGCGACCGCCATGCAGTGGACCACTGCAGTTTGAATATGCTGGATTTGAGTCATTTTTGGCGGGGGCTCAATGCGACGGGGCAGTTCAAATCGGTGTTGTATGACGCCCAAGACGCCGACTACCAGCTATCGGTGACTACCGCCTACTATTCCCAAGAGGGATTTCGCGATATTGCGATGTCCTATCTCGCGGGTCTGACCTTCACTCTTTACCCGCTGAGCACCCATCACGATGTCAAAGCCGTTATGACCCTCTCCTGGCGCGACAAAGTGTTGCGTCGTTACGAGTACGATATGGCGTTTGATCGCAAGGTGCGGCTCTACTATCCCGGCGATGACACCCAGGATTTTGTCGACGATTTACTGGCCCGCTTTATGAACGACGCCGAGCGCGACGGCATTTTTTCGCAGTCTTATTTATATCGGGTAATGAACGCGAGTAACTACCAGTCGTTGATCGCAGAAGGTAAGCAACTCGGTCCCTGGGCGCTGATTGATAAAGTCCAGGCAACCAGCCCCTATCGGGGTCTCACGCTGCGCTACGAGTACCGAGACAATCCTGCTGATCAGTACGAGGTGCGAATATATCCGGTGGCCAGAACTGACTGGAATGATCTGGAGCAGGCTCTGCTTGAAGAGGAGCAGCGAATTCGCCATCAGCAGGCCGATGAGGTGCTGAGCCAGTTATTGGGCTCGATAGATTACGGCAATTCGATTTTTCTGTTGTTTGAGCCCCTTGCGTCACCAGAGGCGGCCGCGCCGCTGATGAAGGGCTTGTTGTTTCGCGGTGAGATCACCACCGGTCTGGGGCAGCGGCTGTCGCGAGACACCTACCTGTTTCTGAAACAGGACAAAATCATGCAAATTAAGGTGACCTGCGCAGAACCGGATTGTGCGGCTCGGGGCAGGCAGTTTGCCCGCACGGCAGTGCGCCAACTGGCCGTGCCCGCCGAGTCCGACTTTATGGCAGAAGTGCGCCGGCAACACCGGCGCATTCCGATCAAGCCCTGAGGCGGGCCGGCGCGGATAAGCGCGCTGCCGGATTACTGGATACGGTCCCGGCGATACACGCGGCCTTTGTTTCGGGGGACGTTCTGGGGGACGTGTTTTACTTCTTCAAAGGCGGCAATTTCGGTGTCGGCCTGGAGGGTGTTACCGAGGTAAGGCCGGTACTTATCCAGGCGGCGTTCGCCCTCCTGTTGACTCAGCTGAACGGCCGGGCGGCTGAGCACCTCTTTCTCATAGGACAGCGCGGTGAGAAAGGGCGGCTTGGCATGGGCTTGGGTAGCCATGAGGACACCGGTGGCAATAAGGCCGAGATTCTTTAGCTGTTTCATAACCGATCCTATAGTCAGCGTTGCTGAGGTCGTTGCTTAGTTGGTGTGCGCACTGAAATGGTGCGATATCTCAATGTTGATGCGTTAGTTTAGTGCGATTTTTCCGAAAAATCGCTCAAGTTGGTAATAGATTTTACTTATCACCCCTGGCGTCAAATTTGCAGTATTCACTGGGTAATTCAGCTGTTAGGCCCGCCAATGGCGGGAGAGAGGCGAAATGTGACCAGTGTGAATCGGCGGTTGGGTGGTCTGGGACGACAAAACTTTGGCACGCCTGTGGTGCTTTGCTTGTGGGTGCTGTGCTGTTTGAGTGCGCTGACGGCGACTGCGGTTGAGATTCCCCTCCACGAAAAAGACACGGATGTGCTCTATCTACATGCCGGGCTTGGCGGCGATGCACCCACTGAGTTTCTGTTTGATACGGGCTCGGGCTATCTGGTGATCACCGAGGGGCAGATGGATACGCTGCTGCGCCAAGGCCAAGCCGAATACCAGCGTCAAATTCACGCCAAATTGGCCTCCGGCCAGCTGCGCCGGGTGGCAATTTATTCGATCGCTAGCCTGGACCTGGGGGCTGGCTGCGTATTGCACAACGTAGAAGCGGCAGTGCTGCCGGGTGCGCGGCGCAACATCCTGGGCATGAATGTGTTGAAAATGGTGGATAGCTTCAGTGTGTCCTTCAACCCGTCGCGTTTGGTGCTGAGCGGTTGCCAGCGGCAAACGATCGAAAAAGTCGCCAGTCTTTAGCCTTCACCCGCCAGCGATGAACTTTTGGCTGGTTTTGGCTGTGAGCACGTCCGGCAAACCTGCCGGGCCTGGGCGCTACAACCTGGCTTGCTGCTGGTGTGTCGCCGTAATAACACTACTGCGTGGTGGGGTTTCGGTGTTAGCGCACACAGCAACGCAGTAATACGTATTGGCAGTCCTGTAGAGATTGTCCATTCTCCCTGAGAATATAACTATTTTACTATGCTGCGACGTGTGCGGCATGATTACTCAGGGGTTAATCGATATTATGGCCAGCGCATCTCCCTCTCGAGAGCAGTTGCTTCAAACTCTCTCAGCCATCGGCCAGTCTCAGGCTGTGATTGAATTCGACCCGTCTGGAAATATCCTCTCCGCCAATGCGAACTTTCTGGCCGTGACCGGCTACCGGGCTGAGGCTCTGATTGGCAAGCATCATCGCCTGTTTGTTGACCCGGAATACGCGGCCTCGACTGAGTATCAGGCGTTTTGGGCGAGCCTCGCCCGGGGGCAGGAACAGTCTGGCGAGTTTCGCAGGGTGAACTGTCAAGGCGAGACATTTTGGATTCAGGCGTCTTATTGTCCGGTCAAGAACAAGGCAGGGCAGGTAACGCGAATTATCAAGGTGGCATCAGATATCACCGCGCAAAAGCGTCAGAACCTGGATTTTCTCGGCCAGATCGAAGGAATCAACGCGAGTCAGGCGGTCATTCAGTTTGATCCACAAGGACAAATTCTCTCCGCCAATGATAATTTTCTCGATGCCATGGGGTATCGGATAGAGGAAATCAAAGGCCAGCATCACTCCATGTTTGTTGACCCGGATGAGCGCTATTCCCAGGAGTATGTGCAGTTCTGGAATTTGCTGGCCAGTGGCCGGGCTCAGGTGGGGGAGTTTCGCCGTCGCAACAAAGCGGGCGAGGATGTATGGATACAGGCGTCTTACACTCCCATTAAAGGACTGAACGGCGAGGTGGTGAAGGTGGTGAAGTACGCCAGCGACATCACTGAACAGAAGCGAATCTATGCTGACTTTAAGGGCCAAATCGACGGCATTAACCAATCTCAGGCGGTGATTCAGTTTAACGTAGACGGCACGATTCTGTCGGCCAATGATAATTTCCTCGCCGCCCTCGGCTATGAGCGCGAGGAGGTGGTTGGTCGACACCACCGCATGTTTGTTGAAGAGGCCTACGGGCGCTCAGCAGCGTACAAGCAGTTTTGGCAATCCCTGGCCCGGGGCGAGGCGCAAGTGGGCGAGTTCAAACGGGTGAATAAGTCGGGCGGTGAGGTCTGGATTCGGGCCTCCTATACACCGGTCAAGGATCATAGCGGCAAGGTTTTCAAGATTGTTAAGTATGCCTCGGATATCACCCAGCAGAAGCTGACCAATGCCGATTACAAAGGCCAGATTGAAGGGATCAGCGCCAGTCAGGCAGTCATTCAGTTTGAGGTTGACGGCACCATTCTCCAGGCCAATGACAACTTCCTCTCAGCCATGGGCTATCGAGCCGACGAAGTGATTGGTCAACACCATGCGATGTTTGTTGACCCCGCCTACGGCCAGTCCCAGGCGTATCGGCAATTCTGGTTGGATTTGGCTGAGGGTATTCCCCAGCTGGGTGAATTCAAGCGTTTCGCCAAGGGCGGCGCCGAGGTGTGGATTCAAGCCTCGTATACGCCGATCAAGGACATGTCGGGCCGGGTGTTTAAAATTGTTAAGTACGCGACAGATGTGACCGAGCAAAAGCTGCGCAATGCCGATTATCAGGGCCAAATAGAGGGCATCAGTGCCAGTCAGGCGGTCATCCAATTCGAAGTTGATGGCACCATTTTAAGCGCCAATGATAACTTCCTCGGCGCGATGGGCTACAACGCCTCCGAGGTGCTTGGCCGTCATCACCGGGTGTTTGTCGATAAGGCCTACGGTCAGTCAGAGGAGTATCGCGATTTTTGGGCGGCACTGGCTCGGGGTGAGGCTCAAATCGGAGAATTCAAACGTTTCGGCAAAGGGGGGCGGGAGATTTGGATTCAGGCTTCCTACACCCCCATCAAAGACCTGAGTGGTCGGGTATTCAAGGTGGTGAAATACGCCAGTGATATTACCCAACGCAAGCAGGCGGTGGTTCAGGTGTCGCGCCTTATTGAGGCGGCTCAGGACGGCTTTCTTGATGACCGTGCCCGGGTGGATGGCTTTGATGGTGACAACAAAGCGCTGCTCGACAATATCAATGCCATGCTCGATGCGATCACCGGGCCGATCAATGAGGTTGCCGATGTGATGCAGGCGGTGGCGGAGAATGTAATGCACCGTCAGGTGAGGGGCGCCTACAACGGCCGCTTTGGCGAGCTGAAGAGTTATGTGAATTCGGCGGTCTCCCAATTGCGGGAGTCGCTGAGCCAGGTCAATGTGGCTTCCGAGCAGGTGTCATCGGCAGCGGGCATGATCGCTGCCACCAGCCACTCGGTGGCGCTGGGCGCGTCGGAGCAGGCGGCATCACTGGAGCAAACCGGCAGAGCCCTGGTGCATTTGTCGGAGCAGACCAGGGCCAATGTGGAAAGCACTCGGGCCGCTCGGGAGCTGGTCAGCAACACCCGTGACGTGGCCCATGCCGGCAGCGACACCATGGGCAAAATGCTGGAGGCCATGGATCGCATCAAAGTAGCGGCCAAAGATACTCAGGATATTATCAACGACATTAACGAGATTGCCTTCCAGACCAATCTGCTGGCGCTTAATGCCGCGGTGGAAGCGGCGCGAGCCGGGGAGGCCGGGCGCAGTTTTGCCGTGGTTGCCGAAGAGGTGCGCAACTTGGCGCTGCGGGCCAAAAACGCCGCCAACAAAACCCAGACCTTAATCGCCCAGAGCGCCGAGTCGGCTGAGGACGGCGGCGCGCTGTCCAGTGAGGTGAGTCGGCGTCTGGAGGATATTATGACGGCGATTACCAAGGTTACCGGCATCGTCACCGAGATCAACACCGCCAGTGAGTCCCAGGCCAAGGGGATCGATGAGATTAATATGGCGGTGCGCAACATGGATAAAGTGGTACAGCGGGCGGCGGCGGATTCTGAGGAATCGTCCAGCGCCTCTGAAGAGTTAGCGGCCCAGGCCAAGGAGCTGAATGCGTTGGTGGCCTGTTTTGATCTTGGGGATGACGACCCCCAGGCAGTGGTGGCAAATAGCGGTATGGCGGCTGTTAAAGACACCCTCAGATCAATGGCGCGATAGTGTTGCGATAGCAGGACCTGGTTGGGGTGTGTTCTGCCGTAACGGGCCTCCTCAGGAGGCCTTAAAAAGGGCGCCTTCGGGCGCCCTTTTTTCTGTTATGTGCTCTGGCTAAATAGCGTGTTACCGAAGAGATCGGCTAAGGCGCTGAGTCGGCAGCCATCTAAATGGCAGCGCTGCCCTGCAAAAAGGCAGACTCGATCACGTCACCCAAATTCCCCCGAGCCACCCGGCCCCGGCGTTCGGCGTCTATCATGCCCAAAATAATGGTGACCAGCAGCTCGGTAAGGGCGGGGGCGGGCAGATCGATCCGGAAAACCCCTTCTTTTTGTCCTCGCAGAAAAAACGCATCCATTGCGGCATTCCACACCTGGACCGGGGCGGCCTCGTTTTCCAGGTCCGGTTCCCAGTAATGAATCAGAAAGCTGGTGAACTCTCGGTGGTGCAGATGGTTGTCGATCAGGTTGCGCAGGGCGGTGCGAATTGGCGCGGATTCGAGATTGGCACCACAGATAACCCGGTCTACTGCCCGGGTGCTGGCCTCTTCCAAGCGCTCTTGCAACTGTTCCCGTGTTCGGCAAAAACGATAAAGGGTGGCCTTGCTCACCCCCACCGCATTGGCTAGTTCCTGCAGATTGGCGCGGGGTTTCTCGACAAATGCAGCGGCAAGCTGGCGGACAAAGGCTTCATCGGCGCAGACCGGTTCAGCGGTCATAGATTTCTCTCCTCCTATATGAATCCTTAGTCACACTTTTGGATCGGTTTGGATTCATGATGTTGTTATAGGGCCAGTATACCTGAAGTATGAAATTAACAAAATTTAAATGAATCTAAATTGATTCATTTAAATTTATATGGAATTATATGGAGTGTAAAGGAATTGAAAGAAGGTGGATTGAGCCATGAAAACCCGTTTTCCCGTTGTAATGCTTGCCGTTTCGCTATCGCTGGTGGCGGCGTTAAGTGCTTGTGGTAACGACCAAGTGGCTGCGCAGGGGGCAACGCCGCCGACGCCGGTGGATACCATGACGGTTCACCCCCGCAGTCTGGCCCTGTCCAGAGACCTACCCGGCCGTATTGAGCCCGTCAGAGTTGCCGAGGTCCGCGCCCGGGTGGCGGGGATTGTGCTGAGCAGAGCATTCCGTGAAGGGGCGATGGTGGAGGCTGGTCAGGTTCTGTTTCGGATTGACCCGGCTCCCTTTGAGGCGGCGGTGCAGCGCTATCAGGCGGAACTTGCCCAGGCCGAGGCGGCGCTGTTCGACGCCGAATCGGTTGTGCGCCGCTACCAGCCATTGGTGGAGATCGAGGCCGTTAGCCAGCAAGATTTCGATACCGCCCAGACCACCTTGAAACGCGCCAAGGCAGCGAAGCTGGCGGCTCAGGCCAACCTGAAAACCGCTGAGTTGGACCTGGAGCATGCCACGGTTACTGCGCCCATCTCCGGGCGTATTGGTGCTGCATTGGTGACTGAGGGCGCCCTGGTGGGGCTGGATCAGGCGACGCCGCTGGCCGTGATTCAGCAGATGGACCCGATTTACGCCGATATCAAACAATCCGCTGCAGTCGCGACCAAGCTGCGTGCGCAACTGGCCAATCAGGGCCTCAACGGCGAAGGGGCACCCATGTCGCTCAAGTTGGATGGCAGTGATGAAACCCGAGAGGGCAGGTTACTGTTCTCGGATGTGACGGTGGATCGCAGCACGGGCGAACTGACCCTGCGCGGCGAATTCCCCAATCCAGATGGTTTGTTACTGCCTGGCATGTATGTTCGGGTGCAGGTGGTCCAGGGCGAGGATCCTGCCGCCATTCTTATTCCCCAGCGGGCGGTTCAGCGGTCCAGTGACGGCAAGCCCTATGTATTGGTTGTCGACGAGAATCAGGTAGCCACCTCCCGTGAGGTCACCACGGGGGATATGTATGGCGCTGAATGGCACATTACCGGCGGTCTGGAAGACGGCGACCAAATCGTTGTCGACGGCGGTAGCAAGGTGCGCGCGGGTGACAAGGTCGCGGTGAACCCGGTTCAAACGGTCACGGTAGCGACCAGCGCCGGGCGTTGAGTGTCGAGCCTGCCCCCTGAGTTAATGCCCGCGAGTTAGAGGTTACGCGCATGTCCCGTTTTTTCATTCAGCGACCGAATTTTGCTCTGGTCGTTGCCATATTTATTTCCCTGGCGGGCCTGCTCGCGATCCCCTCGCTGCCGATGTCCCAGTTTCCGGTAGTGGCGCCGCCCCAGGTGTCGATTTCTGCCACCTATCCCGGCGCGTCGGCGACCACGGTGATGGAGTCGGTTACCAACGTCATTGAGGAAGAGCTGAACGGCACCAAGGGCCTGCTGTACTACGAGTCGTCCAGTAACTCGACGGGTAGCAGCGAAATTACAGTGACCTTTGAGCCAGGCACTGATCCGGATTTGGCCCAGGTCGATGTGCAAAACCGCATCAAGAAGGCGGAGGCGCGTCTGCCCTCGGAGGTGATGCAGCAGGGCCTACAGGTAGAACAGGCCAATTCCAACTTCTTGTTGATCTACGCCCTGAATTACAAGGGTGACGATACCGGCAAGTCGTTGGTCCGGCTGGCTGAATATGCGGTGCGTAACGTTAACAATGAAATTCGGCGCTTGCCCGGTGTGGGTAAATTGCAGTTCTTTAGCGCCGAAGCGGCGATGCGGGTGTGGATAGACCCGCAGAAGTTGCTCGGCTACGGGTTGTCGATCTCGGATGTGAATGCCGCCATTGCTGCGCAGAATGTTCAGGTCCCGGCGGGAAGTTTTGGTAGCCGCCCAGGAGACAGCAATCAGGAGTTGACAGCAACCATTGCTGTTAAAGGCACGCTGGATACCCCGGAGGAGTTTGGACGGATTGTCTTGCGTGCAAATGCCGATGGTTCCCGCGTTACCCTGGCCGATGTTGCCCGTTTGGAGATTGGCCGCCAGTCCTATAATTTTGAAACACGCCGAAATAGCAAACAGTCAGTATCAGGCGCGATTCAGCTAAGTTCAGATGCCAACGCGCTGGAGACTGCCAAGGCGGTTAGGCAGCGCCTGCAAGAACTCTCCAAGACCTTTCCGGAAGATATCGAATACTCCATCCCATATGACACCTCATTGTTTGTTGATGTGGCGATTTCCAAGGTGATTCACACCCTGGTCGAAGCGGTGGTGCTCGTCTTCCTGGTGATGTTTTTATTCCTGCAGAATTTCCGCTACACCCTGGTGCCCACCATCGTGGTGCCGGTGTGTTTGCTGGGGACGTTTGCGGTGATGTACGCGTTGGGATTCTCGGTCAATATGATGACCATGTTCGGCATGGTGTTGGCCATCGGGATTCTGGTGGACGACGCCATTGTGGTGGTAGAGAACGTCGAGCGGATCATGGCGGAAGAAGGGCTGTCACCTCGCGATGCGACCGTTAAGGCAATGGGTGAAGTCTCGGGGGCTATTGTCGGAATTACCCTGGTACTGACGGCGGTGTTTTTGCCGCTGGCCTTTATGGCAGGCTCAGTAGGGGTCATTTACCAACAGTTCTCGCTGTCGCTGGCGGTGTCCATTTTGTTCTCCGGCTTCCTTGCCTTGTCGCTGACGCCGGCATTGTGCACGCTGCTGCTCAAGCCCATTGCCAAGGGCGAGGAGCATCATCGCGGCGGCTTTTTTGGCTGGTTTAATCGCCACTTCGATAAGTTGACCGCTAATTTCACCCGTTTGAACTCGCGGTTGGTGAAGCGGACCGGCCGGGCGATGTTGATCTACGTTGGCCTGATTGGTTTGCTGGCCTTTGCTTATCTACGGGTTCCTGAGTCCTTTGTGCCCACCGAAGACCGTGGCTTCTTTATGATCAACGTGCAGCTGCCAGCCGGGGCCAGCTTCAACCGCACGGAACAGTTGGCTGCGCAAATCGAAGACCACTTGCTCAAGAATGAGAATGTCGATCAGATCGCCTTCATTATGGGGTTCAGCTTTTCCGGTACAGGCCAGAATGCCGCACTCAGCTACGTCACCCTGAAAGACTGGGACGAGCGCGATGCCTCCGGCTCGGCGGCGGCGCTGGTGGCGGATGTTAATCAAACCTTTGGTGCAACCACCAAAGGGTCGGTGATGGCGGTGGAGCCGCCGGCGATCAATGGCTTGGGCAACTCTGGCGGCTTCTCCCTGCGCTTGCAGGATCGCGGCGGCCTTGGTCGGGAGGCCTTTACCGCGGCTAAAAACCAACTATTAATGGCGGCGAATCAGTCGCCGGTCATCGCCTACGCCATGATGGAAGGGCTCAATGACGCACCTCAGCTGCGCTTGAATATTGATCGACAAAAGGCCGAAGCCCTGGGGGTTGGCTTTGGGTCGATCAGTACCGCGGTGTCCAGCGCATTCGGTTCTGCGACGGTGGGTGACTTTGCCAATGATGGCCGCTTGCAAAGAGTGGTGGTTCAGGCCGACGGTCGCTTTCGGGCCACACCTGAAGAGATTCTTGCGTTAACTATTCCCAACGTCAGTGGTAATCAGGTACCGATGAGTAGCTTTGCGAGCCTGGAATGGGAGGCGGGTCCCGTGCAGATTTCCCGCTATAACGGCTACTCCGCTTTCAAAATTTCCGGTGCATCAGCCCCCGGTTATACCTCGGGGCAGGCGATGGCCGAAATCGAAAAGCTGGTGGCAGAGCTGCCCGCCGGCATTGGTTATGAATGGACGGGGCTGTCTTATCAAGAAAGGGTTGCCGGCAACCAGGCGCCGTTTCTGTTTTCGCTGGCGATATTGGTGGTCTTCCTCCTGTTGGTCGCCCTGTACGAGAGCTGGAGTATTCCCACGGCGGTCATGCTGGTGGTCCCCATCGGTGCCCTGGGTGCTGTATTGGCGGTGACGGTGTTGGGCCTGGCGAACGATGTGTATTTTAAAGTCGGGCTGATCACCATTATTGGTCTGGCCGCCAAGAACGCCATCCTGATCGTTGAATTCGCAAAAAGCTTGCGTGAGCAGGGTATGTCGACGGTTGCTGCGGCGGTTGAGGCGGCGCGGCTGCGTTTTCGGCCCATCATCATGACCTCGTTGGCCTTCATTCTCGGGGTGCTGCCCCTGGCAACGGCAACCGGTGCCGGTGCGGCGAGCCAGCGGGCGATCGGTACCGGTGTGGTGGGTGGGATGCTCAGTGCCACCGTGCTGGGGGTGATTTTTGTACCCATCTTCTTTGTCTGGGTGATCAAGCACTTTTCCCGGGCCGAACCTCAAGTGAACGGGGCGAGCGAAAACAAGGAGGCGCAAGCATGAGCTTCACCTTTGTGACCTTTGACCGGGTTGCGCGTCGCCGATTGATGCCGGTTATTGCTTTGCTCACGGCCGGCGTTTTGACCGGGTGTTCATTGGCGCCTGAATACCAGCAGCCGGCCGCGCCGGTGCCGGCCGCGTGGACCCAGGTTGCCGACCAGCCGTTTACGGATGCCCCATTGCTTGCCTGGCAGGGTTTTGTGACGGACCCCGCGCTGAAAGAATTGATTGCGCTGGGTTTGGCCAATAGCCGTGATTTTCGTCAAACCTTGCTGAATGTGCAGGCGGTGAAGGCCCAGTACGGTATTAGCCGGGCCGACCGTTTCCCGAATATTGCATTGCAGGGCAGCGGTAGCCGTCAGCGAGTGCCGGCGGATTTGAATCAGACCGGCGAGTCGGTGGTGAGCAGCACCTACCAGGCGGGAGTCGGGCTGACCAGCTTTGAGCTGGACCTGTTTGACCGGGTGGGCAGCTTGTCTGAGACCGCGCTACAGGATTACCTGGCCACGGAAACGGCAGCGCAAAGCACGCGGATTGCTCTGATCGCAGAGATTATCCAAACCTACCTCAGCCGTGATAGCGCCCTGCGGCGTTACGCGCTAACTCAGAAAACCCTGGAATCCCGGGAAATTTCCCTGGCGCTCATCAACCGTCAGCGCGAGGCAGGCACCACCACGGCCCTGGATTGGCAGGAGGCTGTTGGGCTGGTTGAGCAAGCCCGGGCTGACGCAGAATTGTTGGATCGGGAAGTTCGCCAGACCAATAATGCTCTGGCCTTGCTGGTGGGCGTGTCGGGCCTGGCCTTGCCTGAGGTTCCCTCATCCACTGTCGCGTTGACCGTGCAATCTCTGCAGCCGGGGCTGCCCTCATCGCTGTTGACCCGGCGCCCGGATATTCGCGCAGCGGAGCATACCTTGCTGGCCAAAAACGCGAATATTGGCGCCGCTCGAGCGGCGTTTTTTCCCTCAATTTCGCTAACGGGTTTTTACGGCAGCAGCAGTGCGGACCTTTCAGATCTGTTTACTGGCGGTCAGCGCAGCTGGTCATTTGCGCCTCAGATTTCCTTGCCGATTTTCAGCGGTGGGCGCAATAAGGCAAACCTGGCGCTGGCGGAATTGCGTCGGGACATCGCGGTGGCCCAGTACGAGCTGGCGATTCAAAAGGCCTTTGCCGAAGTCTCTGATGCGCTGGTCGCGGTTGAGACCCTGGCGCGAGAAGAAACGGCCCGCCGTAATCTGTCGGATAGCAGCCAGCAGGCAGTGAAACTGTCTGAAGCCCGTTACCGGGCGGGTGTGGACAACCACCTGCGGTTTCTGGATGCCCAGCGCCGGGCGTTCACCAACGAGATTTCCTTGATCGAAACCAGCACTCAGCGCCAGCAAGCGCTGGTGAATCTTTTCAAAGCCCTCGGTGGCGGCTGGGGAGGGGTAGAGAGTTAGTCGCCCAGTTCTTCAAGGTCCCCGGCCTTGGTGGCCAGGTCGCCCAGCTGGCGGATCTGAATCGCCTCAACCCCATGCTGGGACAGGGCGTCGGAGATCACCACGACCTTGTCCTGGGCGTTGAACTCATCCCGCTGCATCATAATCCGCGCGGCGGTACCCAGGGTCTTTTCGGGGTCTGAGCTGAAGTTGATGCGATAGCTGAGCACATTGCGGTTCATCACCAGCAAGCGCCGGGTGCGGCTGTCATTGGTGAATGCGCAAATGATCGGTCCCTGTGGGTGACAGTTGGTCACCAGGTTCGCCATTAATCCGCGCCTCGTCGGCACAACAATGGCTTTCGCACTGATGGATTCTGCCAACTTGACGGCGGCGGCTGCGATCTCTTGTTTGTCATTGTCCATCACCAGGTCGTCGCTAAAGCGCAAACCCCGGGTGCGTTCGATAGCGCGCGCGATGCGGTCGAGCACCTCAACGCATTTGATGGGATATTTGCCGACGGTAGTCTCGCCGGACAGCATGATGCAGTCGGCTTCCTCGTACACGGCATTGGCAACGTCGGTGACCTCTGCCCGGGTGGGGGTGGGATTTTCAATCATCGATTCCAGCATGTGGGTGGCGACAATTGCCCGGCGACCATATTTGGCGCAGGTGGCGATAATGCGTCGCTGCACTATCGGCAATTCCTCCAGCGGGATTTCGACCCCGAGATCGCCCCGGGCAACCATGACCCCGTGAGCCTCTTTGACGATTTCCTCGAGGTTTCTGACGCCTTCCTGGTCTTCTATCTTGGCGATAATTTTGATTTTGTCGGCCTTGTCGCCGAGCAGTTCTTTCAGTTCGCGAATGTCATCGGGGCTGCGCACAAAGGATAGGGCGATAAAGTCCACCGCCTGTTCGATCGCAAAGGCTATATCCCGGCGGTCCTTTTCGGTAATGGCGGGCAGGTTGACCCGGATGCCGGGCAGGTTTACGTGGCGCTTGCTTTTGAGCACGCCGCCGTCAATCACCCGGCACTGCATGGTGCGCTCTTCCTTGCTTAGCACCTCCAGATTGATCAAGCCGTTGTCGACGGTGATTTTGTCGCCGATGGTGACGTCGTTGATCAGGTCTTCGTAATTGATATGAATCGAGCTGGACTCCACGTCCGCTTCACCCCGGGCCACGACCGAAATGATGTCACCTGGGCGCAGATTCAGCTCGTTTTTCAGGTCGCCGGTGCGAATTTCCGGACCCTGGGTGTCGATCAGAACGGCAACCGGGTGGTGCAGTTTCTTATTGAGGGTACGGATGGATTTGATGATCTGAGCGCAGCGGTCATGTTGGCCGTGGGACATATTCAAACGCACCACATTCATTCCGGCCAGGGCGAGCTTGTGCAGCATCTCGTAGTTGTCGCTGACCGGGCCGATGGTGCAAATGATTTTTGTCTTGCGCATAGCTGAAACCGCTTTCTCAAAGAGTGTGGTGCAAGCATATACCCCTGGCGCGTGAATTCCATCCGGTGTGTTTTAGTGCTGCCGGTGATTTTGATTTTTATCACGGCTGGTGAAACAAAAAGGGCGCCTAGTGGCGCCCTTTTTGTGATCGTAATCCGGAGTGGATTAAACGATTTTCTTCATCGCAGTCATGTAGCTGCGCAGTTTACGGCCAACCACTTCAACCGGGTGGTTGCGGATTTCAGCGTTCACCGCGATCAGCTCGGCGTTATCCACGCCATTGTCCTTCACGTTGATGCCTTTGCCGATGACGTCGGTGGAGACTTTGCTCATGAAGTCTTTCAGCAGTGGCCGGCAAGCGTGGTCAAACAGGTAGCAACCGTACTCGGCCGTGTCGGAGATGACCACGTTCATTTCGTACAGCTTGCGGCGGGCGATGGTGTTGGCGATCAGCGGCGTCTCGTGCAGTGACTCGTAGTAGGCTGACTCGGGCTTCATACCTGCAGCAACCATGCACTCAAAGGCCAGCTCAACCCCGGCTTTAACCATGGCGACCAGCAGAATGCCGTGGTCGTAGTACTCTTGCTCAGGGATGTCCGCATCGGTAGACGGCGTCTTTTCAAAGGCTGTCTCAGCAGTCGCCGCGCGCCAACCCAGCAGGTTTTTGTCGTCGTTGGCCCAGTCTTCCATCATGGTCTTGGAGAAGTGACCGCTGATGATGTCGTCCTGGTGCTTCTCGTACAGCGGACGCATGATGTCTTTCAGCTCATCGGCCAGGTCGAAGGCGCGAATTTTAGCGGGGTTGCTCAGGCGATCCATCATGTTGGTGATGCCGCCGTATTTCAGACCTTCAGTCACGGTTTCCCAACCGTACTGGATCAGCTTGGAGGCGTAGCCGGGCTCGATGCCTTCTTCGACCATTTTGTCGAAGCACAGGATGGCGCCAGTTTGCAGCATGCCACACAGGATGGTCTGCTCGCCCATCAGGTCAGATTTTACTTCGGCGATGGGAGACGACTCGAGTACACCGGCGCGATCGCCGCCAGTGCCGGAGGCCAATGCCTTGGCAATGGCCAGGCCTTCGCCTTTGGGGTCGTTTTCACGGTGAACGGCGATCAGTGTGGGTACACCGAAGCCGCGCTTGTATTCCTCGCGCACTTCAGTCCCGGGACATTTGGGGCACATCATCACCACGGTGATGTCCTTGCGGATTTGCATGCCTTCTTCAACCAGGTTGAAGCCGTGGGCGTAATCCAGGCAGGCGCCGTCTTTCATCAGCGGCATAACGGCGTTAACCACGGAGGTGTGCTGCTTGTCTGGTGTCAGGTTCATGACCACGTCGGCGGTGGGAATCAGCTCCTCGTAAGTGCCTACGGTGAAGCCGTTTTCAGAGGCATTCTTAAAGCTTTGGCGTTTCTGCTCGATGGCCTCAGCGCGCAGGGCGTAGGCGACGTCGAGGCCAGAGTCACGCAGGTTGAGACCCTGGTTCAAGCCCTGAGAGCCACAGCCGATGATGACGATCTTTTTGCCTTTCAAGTATTCACAGCCGTCGGCGAATTCGCTGCGATCCATAAAGCGGCATTTGCCCAGCTCTTCCAGCTGCAGGCGCAGCGGCAGGCTGTTGAAGTAATTCTGTCCCATGGTGGACTCCTATTTCAGTAAAGAGGAAAAACAAAGCTGGCGGGGAGAAGGTTTCCCACAGTGGCGCGCACTTTAACAGTCTAGCGATGTTGCGTAAAATGAAATATAAGTGATGCAGTGTTGCGTCTACTGGGATGCTGGGTGCTGGACGGGAGGGGGCCTGCCCCACGAGTGCAGCGGGTGCTTTGGGTGCGGGAGACGCAACACAGCGATCGGGATTTTAAACCTTAATGAATCTTGTGCGTCGCTCACATGATCAAAGTGAGCTGGCAGGCACAATGTGGAAGTCCTCTTTGCGTCTCCCGTTAAGCGTCTCCCGCCCGAGTCCTGGTTTAGGCTACTGCGAGTCCTGGTTTAGGCTACTGATTGTATGAACATCAAAGAACTCGAAATTTTCATCCATCTTGCCCAATCCCTGCACTTTGGTCGCACGGGTGAGGCCATGCACCTCAGTGCCTCGGCGGTCAGTCGCGCTTTGCAGCGCCTCGAGCAGGAGGTTGGTACCTCGCTGTTTGAACGGGACAATCGGGCAGTTCAGCTCAATGCGGCGGGCCGGGAGTTTTTGCGCTACGCCGAGCAGGCGGTGATTAATTGGCAGACGGTAGTGGGGCGCTTGGGCTTTCAGGGGGAGGCTCTGAAGGGCGAGATCAGCGTCTTCTGCTCAGTAACGGCGTCCTATGGCGTATTGAACAATGTGCTGGAAGTTTTCCGGCAACGTTACCCGTCAATAGAGCTGAAGCTGCACACCGGCGATCAGGCCGATGCGATAGACCGCATTGCGGAGGGCGGAGAAGATATCGGTATTACCGCTAAGCCCCGGCAACTGTCGACAAGGCTCAGCTATCAGGGGCTGACGCGCTCAAGCCTGCGCTTGTTGGTTCCCAACGTCCCCTGTGCGGTGAATGAGCAGATCAGTCGCGCCAATGAGCAGTTAAGCCCCGAACTCCTGTCATCTTTGCCCTTTATTCTGCCTGAGCGGGGTGTGGCCCGGAATTTGGTGGACCAATGGTTTCGGCAGCAACAAATCAAGCCCAGTGTGTACGCGCAGGTCAGTGGCCACGAGGCCATTGTCAGTACGGTGGGTCTGGGTTTGGGGGTTGGTGTGGTGCCCGAGCTGGTGTTGGCGACCAGCTTTTTGCGTGAGAGGGTTCGCGTCATGCCAGTTGAGCCGGCGCTTCCATTGATGGAAGTGGGGGTGGTGGTACTGCAACAGCGCCTCACAAACCCTTTGGTGAAAGCGTTTTGGGATTGTGCGCGGTCATCGTACAGCCCGACAATTTAATTTATGATGTGGTTTTAGCCGTCTTGGACGTTCAGGGAAAATTATGACAGATCCGCAAAAGCCGTCCGGCGAAAATAGTGGGCCCAAGGGCGAAAGGCCGTCCGAGGCCAGCAAGCTCTCTCGCATTCAGTTTGATAAGGAGGCCCTGGCGCTGATCGATGATCACGAGGAAGAGATCTCGGTTAATGGCAAGACTGAGCGCAAGAGTGGTGTTTATCTGCTGCCCAATCTGTTTACCACTGCGGCATTGTTTTCCGGCTTCTTTGCCATTATTTCTGCGATGCACGGCAATTTCGAAAATGCGGCCATGGCGATTTTTGCTGCCATGGTGTTCGACGGACTTGATGGCCGTGTTGCCCGTCTCATGAACGCCCAGAGTAAGTTTGGCGCGGAATTCGACAGTCTGGCCGATATGGTGTCCTTCGGTGTGGCGCCGGCGCTGGTGGTGTTTAGTTGGGCCTTGGGGGATCTGGGTAAGTTTGGTTGGGCCGTGTCCTTCATTTATGTGTCCTGTGCTGCCCTGCGGTTGGCGCGTTTTAATACCCAGATAGATACAGCAGACAAGAATTACTTTACTGGTCTGGCGAGCCCGTCAGCGGCGGCAGTCATGGCCGGAGTAGTTTGGGTGTGCGCTGAGGAGGGCTTGGTCGAGTACGATCTGCCCAGCGAGCTGGCAGTGATCTCGGGCTTGCTGATGGCCTTTGTCGGTATGCTGATGATTGTGAATATTCGCTACAACAGTTTCAAAGGGATCGACCTTCGTGGCCGCGTACCCTTTGTGGTGATGATCGTCATCGTGCTGGTGTTCGGCTTGGTTTCCCTCGATCCCGCCAGGGTCTTGTTGTGCGCTGCACTGATCTATGCCTTGTCCGGACCCGTAATGGCGGGATATCGGCGCTTTGTTAAGCAGCGGGCCTCGGAGCTCAAGGAAAAATAAAAACTCGTTGTAACATGGCAGCGCCCCAGTCATCCAAGAAGTAGCCGGTCAGGAGCCGGCAACGTCCAGCGGAGAGGGTCGACATGTTAATAAAGCAAGCACCGGATATTCCCAGCAGTGAGATAACCCCGGAGGCGGTCTACTTGCGGCGCCGCGAATTTATGCTTGGCGCCGGTGTCGCGATGGCGGCCGCGGGCTTGGGGCTGGGAGCCTCTTCTCCCGTCTCGGCCAGTGCGGCAGAGAACCTGGATTACACGCCGGTTAACCCTCTTCCCGATAACCCTTTTTATACCAACGAAGTGCAGCCGAGCTTTGCCGAGGCCGCCTCGTACAATAATTTTTACGAGTTCGGCATGGATAAGTCGGACCCGGCCAAATATGCCAAGGCGATGATCGTGGACCCTTGGTCGATCGAGGTGACCGGAGAGGCAGAAAACACCGGGGTCTTTCCGCTGGAAGATATTCTCAAGCAGGTCAGCATTGAGGAGCGGATTTACCGACTGCGCTGCGTGGAGGCCTGGTCGATGGTGATCCCGTGGTTGGGCTTTCCGTTGGCGGATTTGCTCAAGTGGTTCAAACCGACTTCAGGCGCGCGCTATGTCAAGTTCACCACCTTACTGCGCAGGGAAGAGATGCGTGGTCAGCGCAGCTCACTGAGTGTGATTGATTGGCCCTATGTAGAGGGGCTGCGGATGGATGAGGCTATGCATCCGCTGACATTCATGAGTGTTGGTATGTACGGCAAAACGCTGCCCAACCAGAATGGCGCGCCGATCCGGCTGGTGGTGCCCTGGAAGTATGGCTTTAAGAGTATCAAATCGATAGTCAGTATCCACTTCACCAGTGTTCGTCCTAAAACCAGCTGGGAGCAAATCGCGCCGGATGAATATGGCTTCTATGCCAATGTGAACCCTGGTGTCAGTCATCCGCGCTGGAGTCAGCGTTACGAGCGGCGACTGCCCGGGAGTTTGCTGAAGCCTAATCGCATCAAGACCCAATTGTTTAACGGCTATGGTGAGCAGGTGGCGAGCCTTTATGAAGGCATGAATCTTCGTAAGTACTATTGATGGGGGGTGTTAGCCTGTTTCAGCGCAAGGCGGCGCTGTTTATTGCCTGTCTGTTACCGCTGGCGTGGTTGGCTTATCTCATCTTCGATGACCGGCTCGGTGTTGATCCGGTGAAGGTGCTGGTGCATTTCACCGGGGATTGGTCCATTTACCTCTTGATGCTGACTTTTAGCCTCAGTCCATTGCGCCAATGGTGTGGCATGCCGACCCTGCTGCGGTACCGGCGGATGCTAGGTTTGTACGCCTGGTTTTACACTTCGTTGCATTTTTTGCTGGTGCTGACCTACATCTTTGGTTGGGACTGGTCGGTCACCAAGGAAGAGCTCTCCGAGCGGCCCTATGTGATAGTCGGCTTTCTCGCCTGGCTGCTGATGGTGCCGATGGCGGCGACTTCCAATCATTTTTCGGTACGCCGCCTACGGGCAAACTGGCGCCGGCTCCACCGGTTGATGTATCCCGTGATGGTGCTTGGCTGGTTGCATATTGCCTGGCAAGTCCGCTCCAGTTACCGGGATACGCTCCTCTATGGCGTCATCATTCTGATCCTTTTTTTGCCCCGCCTGAAAATTCTTTTAAAAACCCGTTGACTCTGAGTTGGTCGTCTCTATAATGCGCCTCCTCAACTGCTGAGGCAGACGCGCTAGGGCGAAGGTTCTAGGGCAAATTGCTAAGGTGGTTGAGCTAGCAAAAAAGTTTAAAAATACTTGTTGCTAGGCGGGACGAAGTCTGTATAATACGCGTCCTCGCTTCGGGAGAAACCTGAAGCAAATCAAAACCCTGGCGGTTTTGAGTTGTTTAAAAAGAAGAGATTAGATAATTCGTGTGGGCGCTTGTTGATGGGTATTTGCGACATAAATATTCAGAAGCAAGTGACTCGTAAATTCATGAATTTGAATACGATTCTGAGCTTCTGAGCCGAGATTTTGGATAGTAAAGCAGGTTTTGCGTAACTATCCCATCATGCGAAAGCTGATGTAAAAGATTGAACTGAAGAGTTTGATCATGGCTCAGATTGAACGCTGGCGGCAGGCCTAACACATGCAAGTCGAACGCGAAAGGTCTTCGGACTGAGTAGAGTGGCGGACGGGTGAGTAACGCGTGGGAATCTACCTGGTAGCGGGGGATAACTCGGGGAAACTCGAGCTAATACCGCATACGCCCTACGGGGGAAAGGAGGGGATCTTCGGACCTTCCACTATCAGATGAGCCCGCGTCAGATTAGCTTGTTGGTGAGGTAAAGGCTCACCAAGGCGACGATCTGTAGCTGGTCTGAGAGGATGATCAGCCACACTGGGACTGAGACACGGCCCAGACTCCTACGGGAGGCAGCAGTGGGGAATATTGCGCAATGGGGGAAACCCTGACGCAGCCATGCCGCGTGTGTGAAGAAGGCCTTCGGGTTGTAAAGCACTTTAAGCAAGGAGGAAAGGTTGTCGGTTAATACCCGGCAGCTGTGACGTTACTTGCAGAATAAGCACCGGCTAACTCCGTGCCAGCAGCCGCGGTAATACGGAGGGTGCAAGCGTTAATCGGAATTACTGGGCGTAAAGCGCGCGTAGGCGGCTTCGTCAGTCAGATGTGAAAGCCCCGGGCTCAACCTGGGAACTGCATTTGATACTGCGGAGCTAGAGTATGGTAGAGGTGAGTGGAATTTCCTGTGTAGCGGTGAAATGCGTAGATATAGGAAGGAACATCAGTGGCGAAGGCGACTCACTGGACCAATACTGACGCTGAGGTGCGAAAGCGTGGGGAGCAAACAGGATTAGATACCCTGGTAGTCCACGCCGTAAACGATGTCAACTAGCCGTTGGGGAACTTGATTCTTTAGTGGCGCAGCTAACGCACTAAGTTGACCGCCTGGGGAGTACGGCCGCAAGGTTAAAACTCAAATGAATTGACGGGGGCCCGCACAAGCGGTGGAGCATGTGGTTTAATTCGATGCAACGCGAAGAACCTTACCAGGTCTTGACATCCTAGGAACTTGGCAGAGATGCCTTGGTGCCTTCGGGAGCCTAGAGACAGGTGCTGCATGGCTGTCGTCAGCTCGTGTCGTGAGATGTTGGGTTAAGTCCCGTAACGAGCGCAACCCTTGTCCTTAGTTGCCAGCACATTATGGTGGGAACTCTAAGGAGACTGCCGGTGACAAACCGGAGGAAGGTGGGGACGACGTCAAGTCATCATGGCCCTTACGACCTGGGCTACACACGTGCTACAATGGGCAGTACAGAGGGCTGCAATATCGCGAGATGGAGCCAATCCCTTAAAACTGTTCGTAGTCCGGATTGGAGTCTGCAACTCGACTCCATGAAGTCGGAATCGCTAGTAATCGCGAATCAGAATGTCGCGGTGAATACGTTCCCGGGCCTTGTACACACCGCCCGTCACACCATGGGAGTGGATTGCACCAGAAGTGGATAGTCTAACCGCAAGGGGGACGTTCACCACGGTGTGGTTCATGACTGGGGTGAAGTCGTAACAAGGTAGCCCTAGGGGAACCTGGGGCTGGATCACCTCCTTAACTTGAGCGCAACGAAGTTGGCAAGTGCTCACACGAATTGTCTAATCTCCATTGGTTGAAAGCGATACCTGAATCGTCGCGTTAGCGGCGTGTTCGACCCGACTATTGGGGCTATAGCTCAGCTGGGAGAGCGCCTGCCTTGCACGCAGGAGGTCAGCGGTTCGATCCCGCTTAGCTCCACCATGCTGCAAGTGCTCGCGGACCTAAACAGGCTACTACCCGAGTTTGTTTGTGAGTAAGAATTTGGGTCTGTAGCTCAGGTGGTTAGAGCGCACCCCTGATAAGGGTGAGGTCGGAGGTTCAAGTCCTCCCAGACCCACCAAAATGGCTCTGCTCGGCGTTGCCGAACTGCTCATGTGCTAATCGCACACTACGCAGTCCGGCGCCTTGATCAGCGACATTTTGGTTCATGGTTCGAACGCAGTGGTAATTAAATCCCGTATCGCTTTTAAAGACTAGAAATAAGCCTTCTTGATGAAGTATGTAGTATCGAGTGGGTTTGTTTCTGGTTTTTGCAATCAGATGTTCTTTAACAAGGTAATTAAGCTGAAACAAAACACTGTTTTCTCAAGTGTTGTAATAATCCGGCGAAAACCTGATCACGCAGCAAGTCGCGTGTGATCAGTAGCAGTTTCTTGATGATATGGCGATGGCGAGTCTATTTGCTTATATGGTCAAGCGACTAAGCGCATACGGTGGATGCCTTGGCAACTAGAGGCGATGAAGGACGTTGGAGCCTGCGAAAAGCGTGGGGGAGTCGGCAACCAGACTTTGATCCCGCGATGTCCGAATGGGGAAACCCACCTAGCATAAGCTAGGTATCTCTTGACTGAATACATAGGTCTTGAGAAGCGAACCAGGAGAACTGAAACATCTAAGTACCCTGAGGAAAAGAAATCAACCGAGATTCTCTTAGTAGCGGCGAGCGAACGGGGATCAGCCTGCAAGTGATAGCTTGTGTGTTAGTGGAACGGTCTGGAAAGTCCGGCGATACAGGGTGATAGCCCCGTACACGAAAACACGCTTGTGGTACTAAGCTTGCGATAAGTAGGTCGGGACACGTGTTATCTTGACTGAAGATGGGGGGACCATCCTCCAAGGCTAAATACTACTAGTTGACCGATAGTGAACCAGTACCGTGAGGGAAAGGCGAAAAGAACCCCGGAGAGGGGAGTGAAATAGAACCTGAAACCGTATGCGTACAAGCAGTAGGAGCAGACTTGTTCTGTGACTGCGTACCTTTTGTATAATGGGTCAGCGACTTAATGTATGTAGCAAGCTTAACCGTTTAGGGGAGGCGTAGGGAAACCGAGTCTTAATAGGGCGATTTAGTTGCATGCATTAGACCCGAAACCCGGTGATCTATCCATGGCCAGGTTGAAGATGCCGTAACAGGCATTGGAGGACCGAACTCACAAATGTTGAAAAATTTGGAGATGAGCTGTGGATCGGAGTGAAAGGCTAATCAAACCGGGAGATAGCTGGTTCTCCTCGAAATCTATTTAGGTAGAGCGTCGTGTCTTACCCTGGGGGGTAGAGCACTGTTTGGGCTAGGGGGTCATCCCGACTTACCAAACCCATGCAAACTCCGAATACCCAGGAGTACAATCACGGCAGACAGACGGCGGGTGCTAACGTCCGTCGTCAAGAGGGAAACAACCCAGACCGCCAGCTAAGGTCCCAAATCTACGTTAAGTGGGAAACGATGTGGGAAGGCTCAGACAGCTAGGAGGTTGGCTTAGAAGCAGCCATCCTTTAAAGAAAGCGTAATAGCTCACTAGTCGAGTCGGCCTGCGCGGAAGATGTAACGGGGCTAAACGTAGAACCGAAGCTGCGGACGCGCTTTGCGCGTGGTAGAGGAGCGTTCTGTACGCCTGCGAAGGTGTGTCGAGAGGCATGCTGGAGGTATCAGAAGTGCGAATGCTGACATGAGTAACGACAAGGGGGGTGAAAAACCTCCCCGCCGGAAGACCAAGGTTTCCTGCCCCATGTTAATCAGGGCAGGGTTAGTCGGCCCCTAAGGCGAGGCAGAAATGCGTAGTCGATGGGAAACGGGTTAATATTCCCGTACTTGTTATAACTGCGATGGAGGGACGGAGTAGGCTAGGCGAGCACGGCGTTGGTTGTCCGTGTTTAAGCTAGTAGGCTGGGGGATTAGGCAAATCCGGTTCCCTAAGGCTGAGAGGTGATGACGAGTCCTCTTTTGGACGAAGTCGTTGATGCCATGCTTCCAAGAAAATCTTCTAAGCTTCAGGTTATAACAAACCGTACCCCAAACCGACACAGGTGGTCAGGTAGAGAATACCAAGGCGCTTGAGAGAACTCGGGTGAAGGAACTAGGCAAAATGGTACCGTAACTTCGGGAGAAGGTACGCCGGCTTTGGTGATGGGACTTGCTCCCTAAGCTGAGGCTGGCCGAAGTGACCAGGTGGCTGCGACTGTTTATCAAAAACATAGCACTGTGCAAACACGAAAGTGGACGTATACGGTGTGACGCCTGCCCGGTGCCGGAAGGTTAATTGATGGGGTTAGCGTAAGCGAAGCTCTTGATCGAAGCCCCGGTAAACGGCGGCCGTAACTATAACGGTCCTAAGGTAGCGAAATTCCTTGTCGGGTAAGTTCCGACCTGCACGAATGGCGTAACGATGGCCACGCTGTCTCCACCCGAGACTCAGTGAAATTGAAATTGCGGTTAAGATGCCGTATACCCGCGGCTAGACGGAAAGACCCCGTGAACCTTTACTATAGCTTCACAGTGGACTCTGATATTACTTGTGTAGGATAGCTGGGAGGCTTTGAAACTCAGACGCCAGTTTGAGTGGAGCCAATCTTGAAATACCAGCCTGGTACTATTGGGGTTCTAACTCAGGTCCATGATCTGGATCGAGGACATTGTGTGGTGGGTAGTTTGACTGGGGCGGTCTCCTCCCAAAGTGTAACGGAGGAGCACGAAGGTGCGCTAATCACGGTCGGAAATCGTGAGGTTAGTGTAATGGCACAAGCGCGCTTAACTGCGAGACTGACAAGTCGAGCAGATACGAAAGTAGGTCATAGTGATCCGGTGGTTCTGTATGGAAGGGCCATCGCTCAACGGATAAAAGGTACTCCGGGGATAACAGGCTGATACCGCCCAAGAGTTCACATCGACGGCGGTGTTTGGCACCTCGATGTCGGCTCATCACATCCTGGGGCTGAAGCCGGTCCCAAGGGTATGGCTGTTCGCCATTTAAAGTGGTACGCGAGCTGGGTTCAGAACGTCGTGAGACAGTTCGGTCCCTATCTGCCGTGGGCGTTGGAGATTTGAGGAAAGCTGCTTCTAGTACGAGAGGACCGAAGTGGACGAACCTCTGGTGTTCGGGTTGTCACGCCAGTGGCATTGCCCGGTAGCTATGTTCGGACGGGATAACCGCTGAAAGCATCTAAGCGGGAAGCCTCTTCCAAGATAAGATCTCCCTGGGAACTTGATTCCCCTAAAGAGCCGTTCAAGACCAGGACGTTGATAGGCAGGGTGTGTAAGCGTTGTAAGGCGTTGAGCTAACCTGTACTAATTGCTCGTGAGGCTTGACCATATAATCAAGTGGTCTTGCCATCGTAGAAAATCAAGAAACTGCAGCGGATTGTTGCAACGGTCGGAGTCAGATCCGGCAGCCTGAAAAGGCAACTGAGAAAACAGTATTCAGCTTAGTTACCACCCTATTTGGTCGTGCCGAGAGCATGTCAACGCGACAGTGAGACTCAACGCATACCAAGCCAGTTTGCCTGGCGACCATAGAGACACGGAACCACCTGACCCCATCCCGAACTCAGAAGTGAAACGTGTCATCGCCGATGGTAGTGTGGGGTTTCCCCATGTGAGAGTAGGTCATCGCCAGGCTTCTAAATAAAACACCCCGGTCAGCGCAGCTGTCCGGGGTTTTTTATTTAGGATCGCGAGGAATCTCTGTTCCGTTAAGCAGCTCGCAGAGCTGCCATGTGACAAGCGATGCACCGAAGGTGCCAGCTTGGTGTGCCGCAGCGTAGCGGAGGCATCCCAAAGGGATTGCGTACCCACAGCACTCGCTATCGCTCGCGGGGCAGGCTCAGCACTGCTCGCAACACAATGTAGGTCATCGCCAGGCTTTAATTAAAAACCCGAGGTTCGTTAGAGCCTCGGGTTTTTTCATGGGTCTCTGGAAGTGGAGTCCACTAGGCTCTGCCCTACGGTGAGGGCTCGCGCCATCCTTGGCGCTCGGGGATACGCCCCGCTTCCGCTGCGCTACAGCGCCCAAATCAGCTCCTGCTGATTTGTCGCCAGGCTTCTAAACTAAAATGCCCTGATCAGTAATGGTCAGGGCATTTTTTATGTGGATTTTAAAGCGCTGGGCAACTGGCGCTGAGAGCCTGCCCCGCGAAGCGCTTTGGGTACCGACGGCAATGGCTCGCGCCACCCCTGGCGCTCGGTCCTGCGGACCGTCTTCGCTGCGCTACGACGCCCAAATCACTCGCTGCGCTCATGGGGCAGGCCCTCGCCAGTACCGAAGGCGGCCCCCTTCTAAATAAATGGCCACAGCACTCCCTGCGGTCGCGGTTCACACTGCCGCCCCTCAGTCGTATATATCTAAGCCCTAAGCTAAAAAAGTGCCCTCAAACCCAATTTGCCCCCGCCCCATCTACAGTAAAGCCAAAAATTTTGCCTCGATTGTAGTTGATCTAACGAATTAGCTTGTTATTAAATCTCAGTATCCAAAAAGTGAGAAATAATAAGGAGCGTATATGGCTGTTGTTAGGCTGAGCGAACACCAACTAATCCGCTGTGTTTTGACTTCATCAACGTGGCAGCAGATGGATAGGCAGAGCTTTATCGCGTTGTCTCAGCGAAATCGCCGGTACCGGGCGGACAAGGGGATTACCGGCTTGATGCTCTACGAAGATGGGAATGTATTCCAGATTCTCGAGGGCGCAGCAGAGGCAATTGATAATGCCTGCCGGCACATTCATCACGACTATGTTTATAAAAATGTACTGAAGTTATCGCAGCGACAGGTCAGTCGGCGAGAGTTTCATGGGTTGCGCGCAGCCTATGGGATTTGTGGAAGGGAAGCGTTCACCTGTGTGGATAGCAATCAACCGTATTTTCTGGGTATGGAGGAGTTCAAAGCCCTTAAATCCAGCCATCTGCACGGCTTGCTAAAGCAATTTTTGGCTGGGAAGTGGCGCCTGCAGACTTCTGATCGTCCCAAAAATATCATTCAGTTCAAGAGCTTGTGAATTCTAGTGCGCTGTTGGTCACAAAACGGGAAAATGTGTTATTGATCTAACGAATATGCTATGGTCTACTGTCTAGGTGTTTTTACGTATCCTGGGATGGTCGCCTGGATGGAAAGCCTCAATATCAGCCATGATGGTCCTCTCTTCCACTGCATTTTTACTTGCAGTACGGCGGAGTTGCTGGACGAAGGCCACTTCACTGATTTAGTCGCGCGCCAGCTTGGGGTGGGCGCAGCTGTGACAGGGTTAGTGGTGTATGAAGCTGGTAACGCCTTTCAGGTGCTGGAGGGCCCCAAGGAGCAGTTAGACCAGCTATACCAGGCCGCCTGTCTTGATAGCAGTTTTCGCAAGGTGGTAAAAATTGTTGAAGAGCCAATAGCCGACCGGGATTTTGACGGGATTTCCTCAGCCTATGGCTTGTCGTCAAAGGACCGCATTCCGGGCCAGCGCAATATCACCTACCACTTCAATGAAAGTGATGAATTTGGCCGGGTGTGCGGTGGCCGCGCTCAGCGGCTCGTTAGAGATTTTACCCTGGGAAAATGGCGTCTTCGTGCGGTCAGCTAGCTGCTGCCGCCCAATCCGCGTAGATTTTCTTAAGCATATCCGCGATCGTCAATGGCGCAAAGGGCTTGGGAATAACGTCAATAGCGCCGAGGCTTTTCAACTCCCTGACCTCATCGCTTTGGACCTTTGCGGTGAGAAAAATAACCGGGATATCGTCAAACTCTTTGTTTTCACGAATTCGTTTTAGGGTGGCAGGCCCGTCGAGTCCAGGCATCATCACATCGAGTAAAATCAGCTGTGGTGAAAACTGACGAATGTCTTCAATTGCCGTTTCCCCGGTAGCTCCCATTTTCAGCTGAAGGCCGCCGACCTGCACTAATGCGAGCTCGGCGATGATGCGAATATCGGGCTCATCTTCGACATAATAAACCCGCTTAAGTGAATCCATGCATTGCCCTTTTGTCTGTACTCGGCTGGTTCGGCAGGTCGATGTAGAACTCGGTACCTTTGCCGGAGGCTGACTGAAAACTCAGCTGACCACCATGTTTTTCCACAATGGACTTGGATATGTACAAGCCCAAGCCTGTGCCGCTGATCTCCCGCTTTCCTTCCTGTTTCGCCTGGGTGAATTTTTCAAAAATCCGTGCCTGAAATTCTTCAGGAATACCGCTGCCCTCATCTCGAACGATGATACGAACAGTGTTGCTATCTTGTGTCGCCTTGATCTGGATACTGGACGAGGGGTGTGAAAACTTGGCGGCATTGGAGATAAGGTTGCTTAGCACCTGCATTATCCTGTCGCCATCAATCGGAAGTGTCAGGTCTTCCGGGCAACTTTCGAGAACGAGCGTTACGCCATATTTATCGGCGTAGGCCTGATTGTTGGCGATGGCGCTGCGCAGCAAGGAGGCCACTTTGACGTTTCGAATGTTGAAGGGCATCTCCTCCGATTCGAGCTTGGAAATGTCCAGAATGTCGTTAATCAACAGCAATAATCTATCACTGTTGCGGTGGGCAATATCCAGCAGCATTCTGGCCTGATCGGGAATGTCGCCCACTGCATTGGCAATCATTAATTCGAGAGAGGCTTTGATTGCGGTTAATGGGGTACGTAATTCATGACTGACAGTGGCGATAAACTCATCTTTTACACGTTGCTCGTGCACCCGCTGCATAGCGGAGCGAAGCTGTTCTTCGGTTTCTTTGCGTACTGAGATATCGCGAACAATCCCGGTAAACATGCGTTGACCGTTTACGTCCATTTCGCTGATTGCCAGTTCAAGGGGGAATGTCTGGCCATTTTTTCTTAGGCCGGTGACTTCACGGCCGATGCCGATGATCTTCTTTACGCCAGTGGAGAGGTAGTTGTTTACGTATTGGTCGTGTTCCTCGCGATAGGGATTAGGCATCAACATCGATACATTGTGACCCAGCATTTCGGCCTCTTCGTAGCCGAAAATCTGTTTGGCCGCCGGGTTAATCGTTTCGATAATGCCGTGATCGCTGATGGTGATGACGCCATCTACCATCGTGGCGAGAATTGCCCGTTTTCGTTCCAGTAGGTCGGTGAGCTGATTTTCGGTGGCCTTGCGTTCTGAAATATCTCTAACAATCCCGGTAAACATGCGTTGGCCATCAACAACCATTTCGCTAATGGCAAGCTCTAGCGGGAATGTTGAGCCGTCCTTTCTTCTACCGGTGACTTCGCGGCCGGTGCCGATAATTTTCTTCTGGCCACTGGACAGGTAGTTGCTGATGTATTGGTCGTGAGCCTCATGATAGGGATTCGGCATTAGCATCGCGACGTTTTGCCCCCGTAGCTCTATCTCTTTATAACCAAAGATGCGCTCGGTGGCCGGGTTAACGGTCTCAATGATGCCTTGGTCGCTGATTGTTATGACCCCGTCGACAATAGTGTCGACGATCGCCCGGGTGCGGGCGAGCAGGTCACTAACAGCGTCCTTTTGGCTCATATGGAGATCACTTATAGACAGGTTTTTCGCTGATTTCTAGGTAACTACGGTATTCCCGTAGGGTTTTTATTAGTATTAGGGCATCCACCTAGTGAAAGTTGTGGGCGTCGACTTGAATCTGCAGTAGCGCATTATGCTCTTCCAGTTTATGGGCGACCAGGTGAATGACCGGTACGGCGCTGTGGTGGCTAATTTGTAACTGGCCGCTAACGCGCAATAGCTGGCCGGTGAGTATTTCCCGTCGAAACTGTTGCTGTACTGCAGCCCAAACAATCACATTGCAGTTGCCGCACTCATCCTCAAGGGTAATAAACAGCACTCCGGAAGCCGTTCCCGGACGCTGTCGGCAGGTGACGAGTCCGCTGACGCTAAGCCATTGGCCGTCTTGTTGCGCTATCAATTTATCGGTGGGGACGCTGTCCCGAAGGATTTTATGACTGCGCAGCATTTTTAGCGGGTGCTTGCGTAGCGTTAAGCCAAGATGGCGGTAATCGCTACGAATATCGTCGAACTCGCTGGGAGCGGGTAGCTGAATGTCCTCCTCGTCCGGTTGGCTTGGCAATAGGGGGCGGGCACTCTCTTGGCCCAGTAGTTGCCAAAGGCTTTGGTAACGGTGGCTATCAAAGCAATGAAACGCATCGGCGCGAACCAGGCACTGACGCTCCTTGCTATCAAGATTCAGGTGCATTGAGAGGTCCTGGGGAGAGCGGAACAGGCCATCGTTCCTGGTCTCACACAGCCGCTCGGCTGTGGCTTGGGATAAGCCATTGACCAAACGGAAGCCTAGCCGCAGCGCAGGTGTATGGCTGTCGTACTCCAGGCTGTGATCCCATTGGCTGTGGTTGACGCAAATCGGCCTGACAGCCACTTTATGGCGCTTGGCATCCTGGCAGAGCTGGGAGGGGCTGTAGAACCCCATCGGCAAACTATTGAGCAAGCCGCAGAAAAACTCTGCTGGATAATGGCGTTTTATCCAGGCCGAGGCATAGGCCAGAATGGCAAAGCTGGCGGAGTGGGATTCGGGAAAGCCGTAAGCGCCAAAGCCCTTCATCTGGCTGAATAGGCGTTCGGCAAAGTCCTGTTCGTAGCCATTGCGCAACATGCCCTCAATCAGTTTGTCCCGAAAGCTTTCCAAATGACCATTGCGCCCCCAGCTGGCCATGGCGCGGCGCAGTTGATCGGCCTCACCGCCACTGAAACCCGCGGCAACCATGGCCAGCTTGATCACTTGTTCTTGAAAAATAGGGACGCCAAGAGTGCGCTCCAATACCTCTTGCACCGCGTTGTTTTCATAGCGGACTGCCTCAAGGCCCTGGCGGCGGCGCAAAAAGGGGTGAACCATGCCGCCTTGAATGGGCCCGGGACGGACGATGGCAATCTGAATCACCAGGTCGTAAAAGCAGCGGGGTTGTAGTCGGGGTAGCATGGTCATCTGCGCTCGCGACTCAACCTGGAATACGCCAACACTGTCAGCCTTGCACAGCATGTCATAGGTGCTGCGGTCTCCTTTGGGAATGTCCTCCAGAGCAAAAGGAGCCCCCAGGGTCTGGCTGACGTGCTCGATGCTTTTGCGCAGGGCGCTGAGCATGCCCAGGGCCAGAATGTCGACCTTCATCAGACCGAGGGATTCCAGATCCTCCTTATCCCACTGGATTAATGTGCGATCTGCCATGGCCGCATTTTCCTGGGGTACCAGGCTGGCGATCGGATCCCGGGCGATCACAAAACCACCAACGTGTTGCGACAGATGCCGAGGAAAGCCCAGCAAGGTCTCCACCAGCTCGGCAAACTGGACGGCGAGCTGGCCGCTGATATCCAGCCGGGCTTCCTGCAGGTGCCGGGTAACGTCCTCGCGTTTATCCCACCAGGCAAGGTTTTTGGACAGGCTGGTCAGAAACGTGTCATCCAGCCCCAGGGCTTTGCCGACATCCCGGATGGCACTTTTTCGGCGATAGGTAATGACGGTGGCAGCCAGGGCGGCTCGCTCGCGGCCGTATTTTCGGTAGATATATTGAATGACCTCTTCCCGGCGCTCGTGCTCAAAGTCCACATCGATATCTGGCTCCTCATCCCGCTCGGGTGAAATGAAGCGCTCAAACAGGAGTTGTCCCTGGGATGGGTCGACTTCGGTAATATGCAGGCAGTAGCAGACGGCGGAGTTTGCCGCGGAGCCCCGGCCCTGGCAGAGAATGCGCTGGCTGCGGGCGAACTGCACAATGTCGTATACGGTCAGGAAATAATGCTCGTAACCCAGTTGTTTGATAATGCCCAGCTCTCGCTCTATTTGCTGAAACACCTTATCCGGCACACCTTCCGGCCAGCGCCGACGGGCACCGTCCAGGCTCAGTTCCCGTAAAAACTCACTGGCATTGCGGCCTTTGGGGAGGGCCTCCTCGGGATATTGGTAGCTGATTTCGTCGAGTTCAAAGTGACAGCGCTGGGCCAGGCGGCAGCTCTCCTGCAACAACGCTTCGGGATAATAGCGGCGCAGCTGTGCCAGAGGTTTCAGATAACTCTCGCTGTTTTGCTGCAGGGCCGTACCCAGTTCGGTGACTGGCTGCCCCAGCCGAATGGCGGTAAGAACATCCTGCAGTGGTTTGCGTTGGCGGACATGCATATGCACATTGCCGCAGGCCAATAGCGGCAGGCCGCAGTGGCTGGACAGGCGCTGGTGTTGGAGATAATCCGGCTCCAGTTGTTGTTGGCCCGCGGCACTGAACCCGATCCAGAGGCGCTCGGGGAATGCCTGGTGCAGCTTCCGGGCCGCGTTCAGGGGCAGGCCATCCCGAAAATCCGGCCGCCAGATCAGAAGCCCCTGTTGGCAATGGCGACGGATATCTGCCAGGCCAACGCGGTATTCGCCCTTTCTGCTGCGCAGCCGGGCCTGGCTGATTAACTGACAAAGCTCGGCATAGGCCTGGCGCTGGGGCGCAAGAATAACTAAGGTTAAGCCTTCTTGCAGGCGAAACTCGGCGCCACAGATGAGTTTTATGTTGCGTTTTTTGGCCTCGTTCCAGGCCCTGACAATACCGGCCAAAGAGCATTCATCGGTAATGGCGATGGCCTGGTATCCCAGTTCGTCGGCCTGGGCAACTAACTCCTGAGGATGGGAGGCACCCCGAAGGAAGCTGAAGTTACTCAGGCAGTGCAGTTCGGCGTAGGACATGACTTATCCAAAGAAACCATGCAGATACCAGGCAGGCTGCAGGCAGTCGCGGTATAACCAGCACAGTCGGCCATCTTCATGAAGGGCAATGTAGTAATCCCGCACCTGGCGTTGTTGCCACCACTGACTATCGATTCGTTCAGGCCCCTGTAGCAGATGAACGGTGCCGCGCCAAAACAGTTCCCCTTCACGCTCATACAGTGGCACGGCGGGCTCTAATAGCCAGTTTGGCCGCAACAGCTTGCCTGTCGGTGTCGCGGCCGGGGAAGACTGCAGGTTGCTCAATAACCTGTCAGGCAAATGGTCATGACGGAATTGCTCCGGCAAGTAGGTGTCGGTGGGCAGATACTGCACGCATTGTCCGGGCTCCAGACGCAGTTGCAATTTGTCCAGCAGCTGGGGCAGGGCGGCATCCCGGTCGTGTTGAAGCTTGCTGAACAGCGTGCTTGGTGCGGTTGGCGGAGAGACAAAATGCCGACTGTGTAGACTGATTCCGCATACTGGGCCGCTGAGCTGTCGGCGCTCCAGATCCAGCATCACCAGGGCCATAACAGCCTGCTTATCGAAGTGCGAATGGCTTAGGTGCTGGCGCCACTGCTCCCGGCTGCCGTCCAGGTAATCCAGCTGCCAGTCCAGATCCCGATTAACGCGTTGACGCAGGCGCAAATAGGCTTGCAGTTCGCCGAGCAGGGCGGCAATGGGAAAGCGCAATTGCCGGTGGTTGTTCAGGCCGCTATCAAAGTAGCGGCGACTGCTGAAGTGCTCTGCCGGGCGGAAATGCGCTCTTGGGTCGGGCGCTTCGCCCAGCGCCTTGGCAAGTAGTTCTTCCAATGCCTTGCCGAAGCGGGTTTCCAGGGCTGTTCTCGGCAGCGCTAACACCTTCCCAAGCGTGTGCAGCCCCATTTCTTCCAGGCGTTCCTTATCCTCTTCGGGCAGAGGTAGATATCGCACCGGCAAGTGCGCCAGCGCTGCTTTGAGTGCGGCTTCGTTTAGCTCTCCTTGAGCATTTACCAGGGTCTTCAGCGGTGGGTTCTGGTAACTGAGCAGCTCGGCGGCCAGGGGGGTGTCTGCCAGGGCTGCCCACACCTGAAGTTGGCGCTGGCGGAATGCCCGGATGAAACGCCTATAAAGCCGATTCAGGTCGCGAAAAAGCCGCAGGGAGCGGCTGAGCTCCAGCACAATGGCCTGGTTTGAGCTCAGGCTGACATGGCCACTGAAGCGATAGGCCCACAGCGCGATGTTGTGCAGCATCTGTTGCTCCAGTGCGATCTGTCGGGGGCGACACTCCAGCAGTGCGCACAAGCCCTGGGCAGTCTGGAATGACTGGCCGGGGCTGACGCCATAGTGCGCTGCCTCGGCGTTGGCGAGGATGACCAGGTTCTGCTCAATAACCGCAACCGGTGTGCCGGGGGGCGACGGTGGCAAAGCCGCCAGTGGCAACTGGGGCAGGCGAATGCATAACCACAGCATTAGCTGGCTCCGGTCTGGCTCTTACTGGACGGCGTAATTGTTACTGGGTATGAGGGTAGCGGTGCGAGCAGCGGCAGGCGCCGAGTGTCTCGGGTTGTCTTTGCGCGGTGATGGGCGGTGGGCCACTGTGCGGGTGGGCGCTGTTGGTAATACAGCTCAGCATGGCGGCGCAGGGTTAGCCGCTGACCGGCGGGGCCACCGCGTTGTTTGAGTATTTCGATATCCAGGGCCTGCGGCGCCGGGCGAAGTTGCAGCCGCAGGGGGGCTGGAGAAACCTGCTGTGCGATTTGCTCGGGCCGGAAATGGAGGTGCCAGCTGCGCCCCTCCTGGGCGGCCAGATGCAGGCGCCGCAATTGTTTGTCCGGCAGGCTTTGTGTTGTGAACCAGCTGAGCACCGCGCTGCAGGCACCGCTGCGCAGGCATTCCTCTGCAGCCCAAAGCTGTTCTGACAACTGGCTGGGGCGAATCAGCAGCTGCCGATGGGCGGCCAGCCCCTGCTGTGCCAGTGCCTGGGGCGAGGGCAGGCAGGGCGGGTTGACCCAAACCACGGCGCCCTCCTGGGAGCGCTGGGCAAGGGCTGGCAGCAGCAGCCACAACTCGCCAATACCCAGCTGCTGACTGAGAATTTCTGTTGAGCCAACGACTGGCCAGCCACCCAAGTGCAGGTGAGTGTCGAGTTCGGAAAAGCCCGTGCTGACGCCCTCTGTGCTGGGCGGTAGCACGTGCCTGCCTCGCCAGAGGTGGCGCTTGTCCAGCAATGTGTTGAGGGCGTGGTTGGACACGGAATACATTGGCCTTCAAAATACTGTGTATATATACAGTATTTTGAAGGCCGGCGAATGTCAATCTCGGCGGCGTTATTGGTCCAGTGGAAAGATCAGGGTGGCGCAGAGGCCACCGCTGCTGCGGTTTTCCAGTGTCAGATTGCCGCCGTGGCTGCGGGCGATATTACTGGCGATGGCCAGGCCCAGCCCCTGGCCACCGGTGGCAGCGCTGCGGGAGGGGTCGACGGTAACAAAGGGCTTGAGTACATCTTCCAGTCGCTCGGCTGGAATACCGGGGCCGGTGTCGCACACGCAAATGCGGAGTTCCCGGCCGCTACCTGACAGTGTCAACGTTGCGCTGCCGGCGTATTTGATGGCGTTATCAAGCAGGTTTTGCACAGCCCGTTGTAGTTCGCTGGCATTGCAGAGAAAGCTGAGGTCGCCCTGTATCTCTGCACTAATTTGCCGACCTTCCTCGCACAGCGCATGGACCAGGTTGTCGAGCAGGTAGCTCAGGTTGGTCTTCTGCCGAGGGCCGGTATTATTGCCCAGACGCACCAAGTCGATGATGGATGACACCATCTTTTTCATATCCATGACCACGGCTTCCATTCCTTGCCGCTCAACCTCATCGCTGAGCATCTCTGCCCGGAGCTGGAGTCGGGTCAGACCGGATTTCAGGTCGTGAGAAATCGCCGCGAGCATGTCCTTTTGATCTTGTAAGGTGCGTTGGAGCCGGTGCTGCATAGTATTAAATGCTGCGGCTGCGAGGCGGATCTCCTCTGGGCCGTGTTCGGGCAACGGCGTTGCTTTCAGGTCTTGTCCAATGGTGGTCGCCGCATTGCCCAATGTTCTAATGGGTGAGGTAAGCCGTGAAATCATCAGCCCGCCAAAAATAAGGCTGATGAGACTTACCAGTCCTAAATAGAGCAAAACCCTGTCTTGAAGGAGTGAAGTGGCATGGGGCAGTAGGGCGTGAAAGGATGCGTTTCCCTGATCGGCAAATTGCAGATTGATCAGCAGATCAAGGGCATTGCTGTTCGACGGTGTGTGAAAAAAGGGTTTCAGCGTGGCAACACTTCGCGCACAGACGTCGATTTGATACTGGCGCTGGGAGAAGGCTTTCTTAAAGTGTTTAAGCATTTCATCGGCAAACGCACTTTTCTGGCAGGCGACATAATCGAGGGGCACGACTTCGGGGTAGGCGGTCAGAAACTGCGTTTGCGCGGTTTGCAGAATGCGAATGCGCTCATCGTCAGCAAAGGTGTTGGCCAGTTCAATAACGCCGATGATACGTTGGGCGAGGTCCGCTGCCTCGGTGAGAAGTACACTTTCCTCCCGATGGCGTTCGTATATAAACAGCGTCAGCAAGTGAGAGCTAATCAGCAGGGCGACAAGAAGCAGTAAACTCTGGGCCTTCAGCGTGCCGGGAAAAAAGCGTTTCACACAACTTCTACAGCATAGGTAAACAGGTAGCCTGCACCCCAGGCCGTTTTGATGATTTCCGGGTGTTTGGCGTTGTCGCGGAGTTTGCGCCGCAGCCGACTGACATGGGAGTCGACACTCCGGTCAAACGCGGTGCTGTTGCGACCCTTGGTCAGACCGAGCAAGCGGTCACGCGAGAGCGGGATTTGCGGGTTCTGTACAAAGGCGAGCAGAAGATCACACTCACTAGAAGATAGGGGGATAACCGTAAAGTCGGCGTCGATCAGCTCCATGCGCGTTGGCTTGAAGCGCCAGCCTCCAAAGCAGTAAACCCCTTGGGCGCGATGGTGATAATGCTGGTTAACTCTGCGCAGCACGGTTTTTACCCGCGCGACCAGCTCTCGACGACCAAAGGGTTTAACAATGTAGTCGTCAGCCCCCAGCTCAAGGCCCACGACTCGGTCGATTTCCTCATCTTTGGCGCTTAGAATGATGACCGGTGGCATTTCGGGGTCTGCGCGTAATTGGCGGCACAATTCGAAGCCGTCCTGGCCCGGTAGCATCACGTCGAGCAGGATAAGCTCTGGTTGGAATTGTGACAGGCGGGCAAACATTTCCTCGCCACTTTTTGCCGTGGCGCAGTGGTAGCCCTCCTTGGTCAGCAGCTCTGACACCAGCTGGAGAATGTCGTCATTGTCATCGACGAGCAGCAGCCGCGACTTTGTATTGTGGTCCATGTTGTCCACGTCAGACCTTACTCAATAACAGATGAAAAGATAGTTTGACGAATTTCGCCACACAATGACAAGTCTTGGTATGCCTTGGCCCCGATTTGCGACACCCGGCGACAATGCTGCATACTTTTTTACAATTTCGGCATTACTTTTCACATATTCAATGTCAAAGTGTGGGTCATCCGCTTGTCGGGGGTGAATCGATGCTTATAAAAAACATCAAACCGTGCTTAGTTTCATCAATTGCGATAGCCACTTGTATTAGCTCGGCACATGCGCTTGAGAGTATGACTGCCAAACAATTAGGGCAAGAGTGCGGTCAGATTGCAGGGGGTTCTGTGACGGCCGAAGGGTCGATCTGCTCTGCGTATCTGCAGGGCTATATCTCGGCGAATCCCTATGTTCGCATCGTTGACGGCAGTGAGCCCAGTTTTGCTGAAAGGGCAATTCGAACCCGGGCTCCTGGTGGTTCTTCCAGTGTAGAGGCGATGCGACTGGGTCGTTATTGTCTGCCGAATGACTTGAGCACAGTGGCGCTCGCGGAAAAAGTCGCTTCGGAAACTGCCTATCGGGAAGGTGCCTCCGCGGGTGCACTACTAAAGCGCGTGCTGGAATCTAACTACGCCTGCTAATGCTCTTGGACGAAGTCCGGTGTGATGGAAAGCGCAACATTTGGACACATTTGTTAAGCGAACAAATTAATTATGCGGCACACAATCAGTATTTCACTACTGCTGGCGTTTATCTGGCTGGCAAATTCCGGTCACTACACGGGCCTTCTGTTGTCCTTCGGCGTGTTGTCGGTGGCGCTGGTGGTGTGGGTTTGTCACCGGATGGATGTGGTTGATCACGAGTCTCAGCCTATTCACCTGACCCGGCGGCTTCCCGGCTACTATGCCTGGCTGGCATGGCAGATATTGCTCAGTAATATCGATGTGGCCAAGCGGGTCTGGCGAGGCTGCGGGTCTATTGAACCGACCACCAAGGTCTTGCCGGTCAAACAGACCACCGATATCGGTCGCGTGATCTACGCGAATTCCATCAACCTGACACCGGGTACCGTTTCTATCGAGTTGGGTGACGATACCGTCCTGGTTCATGCGCTGGTGCCAGCAAATATTGCTGAGCTCGAAAGTGGGGAAATGAGCCGCAGAACCTGTGGGTTAGAAAAATGATGCTTGCCGCCACTGCTATTACCCTACTTGTTGTTATGGCCATGGCTATTGCTCGGGCCATCGCCGGTCCTACCGTGTTTGACCGGGTGCTTGCCGTCAACCTGTTTGGCACCAAGACCGTGTTGTTAATTGCCGTGCTGGGCTTCTTGTTCGGTCGGCCCGAGTTCCTCGATATCGCGCTGGTTTATGCGTTGATGAATTTCATCAGTGTTATCGCCTTGTTGCGCTACTTCGAACATGTCGAAAAGCTGGAGCAGGGTGGGTCTTCCCAATGAGTGATGTGATCCCCTTTATTAGCACTGCGCTGTTGTGCTTCGGCTGTTTTTTTATTTTTACCGGTGCACTGGGTGTGCTGCGCTTCCCCGATACATTGTCCCGTATGCACGCTGCAGGTGTGACCGAAACACTGGCAACCACGGCGCTGCTGGTGGGACTAATGCTGCTCGCGGGCTGGAGCCTGGTGCTGCTCAAATTGTGCATGATCTTATTGTTTTTGCTGTTCACCAGCCCCACTGCCAGTTACGCCCTTGCCAAAGCGACATGGCGGCATCAGCAGAAGTCTGAGAAATGAGGGTGACAGGGAGGGTAGTGTCATAGAACTGTTTATCAACATCAGTCTACTGAGTTTGCTGTTGGCCACAGCGATCGGCATTGTGCTGAGTCGCGATCTGTTGGCCGTGGTCATGCTGACCGGTATTTACGGCTTTCTCTCCGCCAGCTTTTTTGTCTTGATGGATGCGGTGGATGTGGCCTTCACCGAGGCGGCGGTGGGGTCGGGGATCTCCCCGCTGTTAATGTTGCTTACCATCGCGCTGGTGGGACGCTATGAAGCGGTGCCGGCTGCCAATAAGGCCTTGCCAGCGCTGATATTGGTGGTGATCACCGGCGCATTGCTGATCATGGGCACCTTGGATATGCCGGCCTTTGGCGATGCCAATGCGCCAGCCCATACCCACGTGGCGCCGCGCTATATTGAAGTGTCTGGCGAGGAAATCGGCATCCCCAATATTGTCACCTCGGTTCTGGCCAGTTATCGCGGCTTTGATACCTTTGGTGAGGTGTTGGTTATTTTCACTGCCGGTGTCGGTGTTCTGTCTTTGCTGACGTTGCGGCCACTGCCTGCCAATCCATCTGTTGATGGGGCTCATGGCCACAGAGTGTTGCGGATCGTGAGCAAGATACTGATTCCGCCGATTTTGATTTTTGCCCTTTATGTGCAGTTTCACGGCGATTACGGCCCGGGTGGTGGGTTCCAGGCCGGGGTCATTTTTGCTGCGGCGATCATTCTGTACACCATGTTTTTTGGGGTTGACCTGGCGCGCCGGGTAGTGAGCTCGTCCGTGCTCAGAATTCTGGCTGCAACGGGCGCGCTGTTGTACGGCTCGGTGGGGGTTGTCTCGATGCTTAATGGCGGCAACTTTCTCGATTATTCGGTGCTGGCCGAGTCAGCCACTGCCGGGCAGCACATTGGCATCATTGTCATTGAGCTGGGTGTGGGTATTACGGTGGCCGCGGTAATGATGTTGATTTTCTATTGTTTCGTCAGTCAGGTCAGACCAGCACCGGAGGGCGAGAAATGAGTTTGATTTTCTCGCACTACAATTACTGGGTGGTGATTGCCCTGATGATGATTGGCTTCTTTGTCGTCATCGCCCAGGGCAACCTGGTCAAAAAACTGGTGGGTTTGAATATTTTTCAGACCTCGGTTTTCATTCTTTACATTAGTGTCGGCAAGGTCTCGGGCGGTAGTGCACCGATTCTCAGTGATTCGGTCACGGCGTACTCCAACCCCTTGCCCCACGTGCTCATCCTCACCGCCATTGTCGTCGGCATTGCGACTACCGCTTTGGGACTTGCGCTGGTGATTCGAATTAAAAAGGCCTATGGCACTGTAGAAGAGCCGGAAATTCAGCAACAGGATCACTCGTGCTAAACCACTTACCCATACTCCAGGTTATTGTCCCCCTGCTGGGCGCTCCTGCCTGTTTGATTCTCGGCAGGGCCAAGTTGGCATGGGTTTTTGCCCTGCTGGTCAGTACGGCAGCGTTCCTCATTTCTTGCCAGTTACTCAGTGAAGTCTACGCGCAAGGGCCGCTAAGCTATGAGCTTGGCGGTTGGGCTGCGCCCTGGGGAATTGAATACCGCATCGACCTGCTCAACGGCTGGCTGCTGTTTATTGTCAGTCTTAGTAGCACGGTCAGCCTGGTGGCTGCACAAACCAGCATCAGCAATGAAATTCCCGGCGAGAAGCAGCTGTTTTTCTACGTTGCATGGTTACTGTGCTTAGCCGGGCTGCTGGGGATTTTGGCCACGGGCGATGCCTTCAACGTGTTCGTGTTCCTCGAGGTGTCGTCCCTGTCGACCTACACCCTGATTTCATTGGGTAAGCAGCGCCAGGCACTGTGGTCGGCCTTCCGTTACCTGATCATGGGTACTATTGGTGCGACCTTCATTTTGATCGGTATCGGCTTCATGTACATGATGACCGGTACGCTGAATATGGCTGACCTATCCGAGCGCCTGCCGGCCGCCAGCAGCTCCTACACCGTGTTTGCTGCCTACGCATTTGTCGTGGTGGGTATCGGTCTTAAGTTGGCGATGTTCCCGCTGCATTTCTGGCTGCCGAACGCCTATACCTTTGCGCCTTCGATCGTCACTGCATTTTTGGCGGCCAGCTCCACTAAGGTGGCAATTTATCTGCTGATTCGCTTTACCTATTCGGTATTCGACAGCGACCTGCGCAGTGCCGGTCTGCCGTTGCCGGAAATTCTGATTGCGCTGGGGATGATCGCGGTGTTTGCCGGGTCGACGGTGGCGATCTACCAGAGCAATATCAAGCGCGCCATCGCCTACTCCAGCGTAGGGCAGATCGGCTACATGATTGTCGGTTTGGGGATCGGCGGTCTGCTGGGCCTACAGGCCACACTTCTCCATCTATTCAATCACGCATTAATGAAGGCAGCACTGTTTCTGTCCCTCGCGGCGATGGCCTTCCGTTTGGGGAGCACCCAGTTAAAAGATTTGTATGGCCTCGGTCAACGCATGCCGATTACCGCCTTCAGTTTTGTTGTGGGTGGGCTTAGCTTGATTGGTGTGCCTTTGACCGTGGGCTTTATCAGCAAGTGGTACCTGGTATCTGCGGCGGTTGCCGACGGCCGTTGGCCACTGGCGTTGCTGGTGGTGTTGGGGTCGCTGCTGGCCATTGCCTACATCTGGCGGGTGGTGGAAGCCATGTATTTCAAACCCTCAGAAGAGGGCAGCCCGAAAGGTGAAGCGCCGCTGATGATGTTGTTGCCGCTGTGGGTGCTGATTGCCGCCAACTTATACTTTGGCATTGATACCCGCATCCCTCTGGCCATCACGGCTGATGCCGCCCGCAGCTTGCTGGAGGTGGTGCAATGATGGGACCACAAGGCTTGATTAATCTGGCCATTGTATTGCCGCTGCTGGCTGCAATGGGGGTCGCGGCTATTGGGCGCTTCCCCAATTTGCGCGAGGCCTGCTCTATCCTGGTCGGCTTGTTGCTGCTGTTGGTAAATATTGCCATTTTCCGCCAGTGGCAGGGCGGCGTTAGTCTCGACGTCCAATGGCTCGAGATATTGCCCGGTCTGGGTCTTGCGTTCGAGGTTGAGGCCCTGGGGCTGATCTTTGCTTTGGTGGCGAGCTGCCTCTGGCCGGTTACGATCGTTTACGCCATCGGCTACATGCGGGGCCACGGTGAGCAAAACCAGACCCGCTTCTTTGCCTGTTTTGCCGTTGCTATCTCTGCGGTGATGGCAATTGCGTTCGCTGCCAACCTCTTCACCTTATTCGTGTTTTACGAGGTGTTGTCGCTGTGCACCTATCCGCTGGTGACTCACGCCGGCACCGACAAAGCCCGTCGCGGTGGGCGGATTTATCTGGGTATTCTGATGGGTACCTCCATCGCCTTCTTGTTGCCCGCCATGATCATCACCTGGGTTGTCAGCGGCACACTGGACTTCCAGCTGGGCGGCATTTTGCCTGACTCCCTGTCTGGCCCGGTGCTGGCCATGTTGCTGGTGCTATTTGTCTTTGGTGTGGCCAAGGCGGCGATGATGCCCTTTCACCGCTGGTTGCCCGCTGCGATGGTAGCGCCCACGCCGGTTAGTGCCTTGCTGCATGCCGTGGCGGTGGTAAAGGCCGGGGTATTCAGCCTGATTAAAATTCTGGTGTTTATCGTCGGTATCGAGCGGCTGCAAAGCATCCCGATGGCTGACTATCTGCTATACCTTGCCGGCGCTGGCATTCTGCTCGCCTCGCTGGTGGCCATGCGTCAAGACAATCTCAAGGCGCGGCTGGCTTACTCAACGGTGAGTCAGTTGGGTTACATAAGCTTAGGCGCCCTGCTGGCAGTGCAAGCCGGTGTGGTCGGTAGTGCCGTGCATATTGCCATGCACGCGGTTGGCAAAATCACGCTGTTCTTCTGCGCGGGTGCGATCCTGGTGGCAGCGCATAAGAGCGAGATCAGTCAGATGCGGGGACTTGGCCGCCAGATGCCTTTCACCATGGCGGCCTTTTTTATCGGCGCGCTCAGTATTATCGGGCTGCCGCCAACGGGGGGAACCTGGAGCAAATGGCTGCTGTTGAGCGCCACGCTGGACGCCGGTGAGCTGGCAATGATGGGCGTGCTGCTAATCAGCTCGTTGCTGAATATTGTTTATCTGTTGCCCATTCCGCTGCGGGCCTTCTTTCCCGCCGACGGCCGGGCCGACGAATCTTGGCAAATTAAAGAGGCGCCGCTGCCTTCGTTGATTGCGATTGGAATAACAAGCGTCGCCTGTGTGGCATTGTTTATCTGGCCGGATTTTCTCGTTGCGCTGGCCAATGGCATTTTTAGTGAGGGCCCAAGTCAATGAGCCAGTCGCAGGATTTTTTTGATAAGCCCGAAACCGTTAAGTGGATATTGCGTGGCCTGTACATTCTCTGCGCGTTGTTGGTGATTCTGGATTTTGTTGTGCACCGACATACTGAGCATCCCTGGGAGGGCATGGTTGGTTTCTACCCCATCTACGGCTTCGTAGGGTGCGTGGTGTTGGTCCTGGTGGCTAAGTTGATGCGCCGCGGTCTGATGCGTAGCGAAGATTATTATCAAGCCGGTGACAAGGAGGTCGGCCGTGCTGATCACTGATTTACCGCCTTTTCTGCTGTTCTATCTCGGCGGGCTGTTAGCCGCGCTGAGCCGGGGTAAATTGCGCGCCGGTTTAATGTTGGCCACGATTGCCCTGAGTGCGTTGAACCTGTGGATGCTGCCGGATGGTTTCTCCGTCCAGGCCGAGTTGATGGGCATGGCGCTGGAACCGGTCAGGCTGGATAACCTTAACTTCCTGTTTGGCTATCTGTTCCATATCGCCGCGCTGATCGGCGTGATTTACTCACTGCATGTGAAGGACACGCTCCAGCAGTCAGCCTCCATGTTCTACGCTGGCAGTGCGCTTGGCGCTGTATTTGCCGGCGATTTGCTGACCTTGTTTGTGTTTTGGGAAATGCTGGCGCTCACCTCGGTGTTCCTGGTGTGGGCCCGACGCAGTGAACAGGCTTACAGCTCAGGCATGCGCTATCTGGTCATTCAGGTGATTTCCGGCTTGTTACTGTTGGCCGGTATTCTGCTTCACTACCAGAAAAATGGGTCACTTGCGTTCAACTTCATTGGCCTGGAAGGGCTCTCGGCCTGGTTGATCTTTATCGGCTTCGGGGTGAAATGTGCCTTCCCGGCTCTGCATACCTGGCTTACCGATGCGTATCCGGAATCGACCCCTAGCGGTACGGTATTCCTGAGTGCATTCACCACCAAGGTGGCGATTTATGCTATGGCTCGGGCTTTTCCTGGCACGGAGCTGTTGGTTTACATCGGCGCCAGCATGGCCTGCTTCCCGATCTTCTATGCGGTAATTGAAAACGACCTGCGCCGGGTACTGGCTTACAGCCTGATCAACCAGCTGGGCTTCATGATTGTCGGCATCGGTATTGGTACCGAGCTGGCGATCAATGGCGCCGTGGCCCACGCCTTCAACGATGTCATCTTCAAGGGCCTGTTGTTTATGTCGATGGGGGCGGTGTTGTATCGCACCGGGCGTATCAACGGGTCTGAATTGGGCGGTCTGTACAAGTCGATGCCCAAGACCACCATACTGTGTATTGTTGGTGCCGCATCCATCTCAGCTTTCCCGCTGTTCAGTGGTTTTGTCAGCAAATCGATGATTATGTCTGCTGCGTTGAAAGAGCACTTTAATGTGGTGTGGTTGCTGTTGCTGTTTGCATCAGCCGGCGTATTCCACCACGCAGGTATCAAGATTCCGTATTTTGCGTTCTTCGCCCACGACTCCGGTATTCGTTGCAAAGAAGCCCCAACCAATATGCTGATTGCGATGGGTATTGCCGCCACCTTATGTATCGGCATTGGCTGCTTCCCTGAGCTGCTGTATCGCAACTTGCCCTTTGCTACGGATTACAGCGCCTATGACGTGACTCACGTGCTCACGCAAACCCAATTGCTGTTCTTCTCAGCGCTGGCCTTTGTGTGGCTGAACCTGAAGGGCATGTATCCACCGGAGCTGCCGTCAACCAACCTCGATGCAGACTGGTTCTATCGCCGGCCAATTCCGCGCCTGGTGGGTGGTATCACGGCGGCATTTTGGGCCGTTGATGGCGCGATGCGTCGCACAGTAATGTCGGTGCTGACAACCTTTGAGGGCCGCCTGGCGAAACTGAACCAGGATAACGGTCTGCTTTCCCGGGGCATTTCCACCAGCGCGATGGTGGCCTGGATGTGTGTGTTGTTGGCCGCAATGCTGCTGTTGAAGTTTATCTAAGCGGCTTTGCCGCTTGCGTGGACTGCAATACCCACTCTGGTGTTGCAGTCACTGTCCCTCTTTCCGGTTTTTCTTCGTTTTCTCCGGCAATTCCCATTTGAGCGGTTGTCTCGGCCAGCGCGCCCCTAGGGCTTTCGCGGTAAATAGCGTTAGAGACAACTTTCGCCTAAAGGCGCGTTTATATTTTCCATTGGTCGAGCTGATGCAGCCATTTGTACCGCACCAGCAGTGTAAATAATGTCGGCAGTGTGGACGAAGTAATGTCACCAATAACCACCGTTGCCATAGAACGCTGCACCTAGGCGCCGGTACTTAAGGCTATGTGTACAAAGCCGAGGCTGACTACCAGAGCGGTTATCGGCACCGGGCGGAGCAGGGCTGGGTCATTGCAACTTCAGTGGCACAATGTCGCGCTCTACTGACAATCGGCGTTCGCAAGCAAGCTACTGAGTTTTGCCGATTCCCGCTGCGCTAAACAGTGCCCCGGCGAATTCCATAATATGAAAAATGCGATTCTGTTCATGGCTGCCACTGACCAGGGCGGCTCCCGGGCCGCTTGCAAAAATCGCCACGTCCTCGCCGCCATGGGTCTCTGATGAGAGGGGGACCAGGGACTGTTGGTGATAGTTCTTGTCTGTTGTATCGTGTTCGCTAAGGTCCTGGCGGTCTTGGGATTGGTGTCCAGGCCCGTTGGCGTACCCCAGCGTGGTATAGGGCTTGCCATCATTGGCTTGGGCAGCATCGCTTTCTCCCACACCCACTACCTTGCCGAGAATCGGATTCCCCCGTTTGGGGTAGCCTGCCATAGTGAAAACGTGGCTGTGATCGGCGGTCACCAGAATAAGCGTGTCATCCGTATTGGTCAGTGATGTCGCGACGGCAACGGCATCGGAAAGCGCAACGGTTTCACTCAGCGCCCGGTAAGCGTTGCCAGCGTGATGAGCGTGGTCAATTCGCCCGGCTTCGACCATGAGAAAAAAACCGTTCTCATGTTGGCGTAAGCGCCGAATGGCGATGTCGGTCATCTCACTGAGAGAGGGCTCGCCGAGGCTGCCGGCAACCCGATCCACTTCAAAGCTCATGTGCGAAGGGTTGAATAGCCCCAGTAGCGGGGCGCCGTCCGGTTTGGATAGCGTCAGTAGCGCGTCCCGGTCGGTAACATAGTGCCCCTGGGGATGTTGTTGCTGCCAGCGCGCTGTCAGGTTGTGGCCATCCTGACGCAAACCTTCGATACCGGTATGGCTGCGGTCGCTATTGAACTCGGCCTGGGCGGGAAGAAAATTGGCGCGTCCACCACCCAGTACAACTTCAATGCCGTTACTTTGGTGCCCGGCAAACCGCTGCGCGAAGCGAGTTTCAAAGTGAACAAGCTGCTGGGCGATATCTTCGCACCCGGCTGCCTGGGCTTCAGCGGAAAGGGCAGCATCATTTTCCCAGTCTCGCTCAACCGATTTGGCATAGGTCGCGGCGGGGGTGGCATGGGTGATTCGGGCGGTACTGACAATGCCGGTGGCTTTGCCGGCAAGCTCTGCGATCTCCAAAATACTGGGTAGGGCTGCGCCGTTTTGGGTGTGGCAATCACCCCGGTTGGCGGAGGCGTCAACGGCAAGCACACCCGCGCGTGTTTTGGCGCCGGTGACTATTGCGCTCATGGTGCCGGCGGAATCTGGCACCTGGGCATCGACATTGTAGGTTTTGATCAATCCAGCGAAGGGGAACTGCTCAAAGCTCAGGCTGTTTTCTTCACCGGAGAGACCTTGTTGCTGGCCCTGAAAAATTCGTGCGGCGGTTAATGTGGAAATACCCATGCCGTCGCCGACAAATAGAATAATGTTCTTTGCTCGGCCTTGCTGCCCTGGCGCCCTCGCGGCATCTTTGGTCACCGCCTTGCTGGCATCCTGAAACCAGGTATTGTTGAGGCTGCGCTCGATGAATTCCAGCTGCTTGACCGGCGCTGGTGTCACGGAGGTTGACGGACTATCACAGGCAGCCAGGCAAAGGGACGTTACGGCAAAAAGGAAAAATCGCATTAGCACTCCGAAGCTGAGCAGACGGTAACGCCGACAATGATGTCAGCCAGACACACCTCGCGGCCGGCTGATTATAGTGGCTGTTTATGACAAGTGCTTGTCAGGCGCTGAGCTTCAGGCCCGCGGCGCCGATAATAATTAGACTGATGCAGGCCATCCTGACTAAAGTGAGTGCCTCACCAAACCAGATAACACCGCAAATGGTGACCCCAACGGCACCAAGTCCGGTCCAAATGGCATAAGCGGTCCCCATGGGGATTCCGCGCAGGGCAAAACTCAACAAGCTGATGATGGCAAAGGCCAGCAGCAGCACCACCAGGCCCGGCATGAGACCAGGTTGTTTACTGAACCATTTCATCGACATGGCCCAGGCAATTTCAAAGACCACGGCCAACAATAGATATAGCCAATAACTCATACCCATTCCATAAGCTCGTTAGAAAACTGATTAGGGCCTAGTTCAAATAGAAATCCGTGCCGTTCGCTGCAAGCCGCAACGACCTCAACTGTGCATTTATCCCGTAAGGGGGGCGTTTTGCAATCTCTGCGTAATACCGATTGGTAGTGGGGCAAACCTAAGGTTGCCTGGTCAATGTTGTCAACATGTGTCGTTGCGAAGGCAAAAACGGCCGAATGAGAATTGAGTAGGGGTTATTACGTATGCCGGTAGGTGATCTCAGTAGGCAGAATGCGCTCGTTCAAAATATTGAAATGCAGATCAATACGAGTGGCGGCCTGTGTCAGCGATTTCTATTTTGGCGAAGCTGCACACGACACCCTGATAACTGGCCGATAAAGAACAGTTTTAGATTTATAACAACGGGAGGTTTAGGTGAATGAGAAAGATTCTTGCGCTTGAGGTGGTTGCAGTTCTGTTTCCGGTTGCGCTTAATGCGGCTCAGCTTGAAGAGGTTGTGGTAACTGCCCAGAAGCGGTCACAGTCGATCAATGATGTAGGTCTCTCCGTTTCGGCGGCGACATCGGAGCAGATTGCCGATGCGGGTATTTCCGATACAGGCGATTTGATCAAGGTATCGCCCGGGCTGGTTTTCACCGCCAGTCAAAATGGTACCCCGCTGTTTTCCCTACGTGGTGTCGGCTTCAATGATTACACTCTGGGAGCGAGCCCCGCAGTTAGCGTATATGTGGATGAAGTGCCTCTGGCCTATGGTGCGTTCACCAAAGGCGCCACCCTGGATCTGGAGCGGGTTGAAGTGCTCAAAGGGCCTCAGGGTTTGTTGTTTGGCCAAAACTCTACCGGCGGCGCAATTAACTATATCGCGGCAAAACCTACTCGCGAATTTGAGGCTGGTGGTCGTCTGAGTGTTGGGCGCTTCAACCGTGTTGAGGCCGACGCCTATGCCAGTGGCCCGCTGGGTGACGTGGTCGCCGGACGAGTGGCATTGGCCACAACCCAAGCCGATGAATGGCAGGAGAGTATTTCTTCTAATCGTGAACTTGGCGCAGAAGACACCTTTAAAGGACGGGCGCAGCTGCAAATTGATGCGACTGACAGGACCTCGGTATTAGTGGGTATTAACGGTTGGACCGACCAATCCGACACACAAGCCGCGCAACTGCAGGGTTTGCAGTTGCAATATGCCTCGCCGGCCGATGCCCCCGTTGCCGATGTGGCGGCTACCCAGCAGCGCATTGACGCCTTTTTTACCCAACCCAACGCCGGCAATAATGCGCGCAGCGCGGAGTGGGATGAGGGGCGTGACCTCTCCCGAGATGACAGCTTTACCCAGGTCACTCTACGGATCGATCACGAGCTGGGCGATAACCTGATGTTCACCTCGATTACCGCTGCGTCGGAGTATGAGGAAGACTATGCGATGGATCGCGATGGCACGACCCTGCAAAATATGGGGATCGATTCCGTGGGCAGCGTGGATAGCTTTACCCAAGAGTTGCGCATTTCTGGTAGCTCAGACAGCAACCAGTGGCTGGTGGGGGTGAACTACGCGACCAATGACGTGGAGAGCGATGAGACGGTGTTGGTCGCAGACTCGACAAACGTTGCACTCCAGCCCGGCGGTCCCTTCATTCAGAACGCCACCACCAGCATTACTCAGGACATTGAGGATATTGGTGTCTTTGCTAACCTTGAGCAAGACCTGAGCGAACAGCTCACCCTGTTGGTGGGGGCGCGCTATACCGAAAGCACCAATGATTTTACGGCTTGTAGTCGCAGCACCGACCCAGGGCTGAACTCCACTTTCGCGTTTTTCTCTGATGTATTGCGGGGGCAGTTGCCGGGTACAACCGTGTTAGCACCAGGGGATTGTGTCAGTCTTGATCCACTCACGGCAGAAAACAGCCGCACACCTTATGAGGATTCATTGGAAGAGGACAACGTCTCCTGGCGCGTGGGTTTGAACTACCGGGTGAATGAGGATTTGCTGCTCTATACGTTGGCCTCTAAAGGCTATAAAACCGGCAGCTATCCGATTCTGCCGGCTTCAACCACGGCCCAGTTTGAACCGGTTACCCAAGAGTCTGTGCAGGCCCTGGAGGCGGGCTTCAAATGGAGTCTGGCCGACCGTCGTGCCCAGTTGAACTCTGCGGTGTTCTACTACGAGTATGACGACAAGCAGGTCCGTGGCAGCGTTAAAGATCCGGTCTATAACCAGTTGGATCGCTTGGTGAATATTCCCGAGTCCACCATTCAGGGTTTTGAACTGGAGTTGACCTTCACTCCCATTGAAGGGCTGATGCTGCGGGCCTCCGGAACCTATGTCGAGACCGAGGTAAAAGAGTGGTACACCTTCGTCAATCCGGCCACCGGCATGGAAGAGGATGGCCTGAACGGTGTGCGTGAGCAGGGCGATTTCTCTGGATCTGATCTGCCTTTTACGCCTGAACTGCATTTTGTGGCGGATGTGGACTACCGCTGGCCGCTGAATGACACCCTGGGAGCCTTCATCGGTGCCAACCTGCTGTACAACAGTGAGGCCAACTCCACCTTTGGTGACCCCAAAGCGACCCGTATCGATGGTTTTACCACGCTGGATATTCGCCTGGGGCTTGAGTCCCTCGACGGCACTTGGACCGCGACCCTGTGGGGCCGCAATGTGACCGACGAGTACTATTGGAGCAACCAGTTTGTCACCCAGGACGTGGTGGTGCGCTATGCGGCCAAGCCGGTAACCTACGGTTTGACCTTCGCCTACCATTTTATGTAATCCCCGAATAGCCAATGATCAGCAGAGCCCGCGTTGTCGCGGGCTTTTCTATTTTGTGGCAGCGGGTCTTGTGGTTGCTTGTGGTGCGCCGCGCCACTTTTTAGGGCCAAAAGGCGGGCTGATTGGCTGCGAACCTAACTTATTCGTCCAGCTACGCTGCACAGGAGACCGGATGACGGGGGGTGGCAGTGTTGGCACAAAATCTGTATAACTTAATGCGTCCGCACTCATGGTGAATCAGGACGTACACGACAATTTGGCAATGGAAAGCTAGGGTTCCGATTGCAATAGCGCGCAAGCGCGCCGCAATGACTGGTCCGAGAGCTTTCGACCTTCGCTCACTTAGGGGTTACGCCCCGACAAAAAGTGGCAGGCTTCGGCCCTCAGCAAGGTTACACGGCGGGATAAAAGCCCGGGAGACGATCGGCGATTTCGCCAGGAGTGCTCTGTTAACCGCGTAACAAACCGCTGGAGGTTCGCGATGAAGCGTTTAGCCGCTTTACTACTCACACTGACTTTCTCTTCCTTTTCCATGGCGGCAGACAGCTTCAAGGTTTGCTGGTCGATCTATGTTGGTTGGATGCCCTGGGGTTATGGCGACGAGCAAAAAATTGTCGACAAGTGGGCCAAGAAGTACGGCATTGAAATCGATGTCGTGCAAATCAACGATTACGTTGAGTCCATCAATCAATACACCGCCGGCGCCTTCGACGCGTGCACTATGACCAATATGGATGCACTGACTATCCCTGCAGCGGGTGGTGTGGACAGCACCGCATTGATCGTGGGTGACTTCTCTAACGGTAATGATGGTGTGGTGTTGAAAGGCACCGACAAGCTCGCTGATATCAAAGGCCAGCAGGTTAATCTGGTCGAACTCAGCGTGTCTCATTACCTGCTGGCCCGGGGGCTTGAAAGTGTGGGCATGAGCGAAGCGGACGTGACGGTGGTCAACACCTCAGATGCTGACATGGTTGCGGTATTTCCGACCGCCGGGGTGACCTCTGTGGTGACCTGGAACCCCCTATTGAGCGAAATCCTGGACATGCCTGGCGCCAACAAGGTATTCGACTCCTCGCAAATTCCTGGTGAAATCATCGACCTGTTGGTGATCAATACCGAAACCCTCAAGGCCAATCCCAAACTGGGTAAAGCCCTCACCGGCGCCTGGTATGAAATCATGGCAACCATGAGTGGCGAGAGTAAAGCGGCAATGGCAGCTCGCACGGCAATGGGTGTGGCCTCGGGCACTGATCTGGCGGGCTTTGACGCTCAATTGGCCAGCACCGAGATGTTTTACGAGCCAGCGGCCGCGGTTAAATTCACCGAGAGTGCCGCGCTGATGGAGACCATGAAAAACGTTGCCGAATTCTCCTTTGACCACGGCTTGTTGGGTGAGGGTGCACCGGATGCGGGCTTCATTGGCATCGAGACACCTGCGGGGGTTTACGGTAATAAATCCAACGTTAAATTCCGCTTTGATCCCAGCTACATGCAGATGGCGGCTGACGGTAAGTTGTAAGGGCGCGGGAGACGCTGGACGGGAGAAGGGGGACGCTAAGATTTGCAGATTTGCTGCTGTCGTAGCCTCACACGGCAAAGCCGCGCTTGCTGTTGCGTCTTCCGCTTTCCGTATTGCATCTCCCATCCAAAAAGCACGCCCCAACCACGGGAACGAGAATGAAACGACTCATCAATCAAAACCCCAGCCGGGTTTGGCGAATCGGCCTTGCGCTACTGCCTTTTGCAATTATCTTGTTGCTGTACATTTCAGCCTCAGAGGCACGGCTGGCGGAGAATGCCCAGGACAAGTTGTTACCCAGCTTCGGGCAGATGGCCGATGCGGTGCAGCGTCTTGCCTTTGAGCCCAGCAAGCGCACCGGTGAGTATTTGTTTTGGGAGGATACCGGCAGCAGCCTGCGGCGGCTGGGTCTGGGCATGCTGATTGCGGCATCGCTGGGCATGTTTTTTGGTTTGATGACCGGTGCCATTCCCCTGGTGAATGCCTCGCTGGCACCACTGATCACCATTATCTCGCTGGTGCCGCCAATGGCGCTGTTGCCGATTCTGTTTATCGTGTTTGGTTTGGGCGAGCTGTCCAAGGTGGCGCTGATCGCTATTGGTGTTACCCCCTTTATTGCCCGGGATATTCAAAAGCGCGCGCTGGAGATTCCCCGGGAGCAATTGGTAAAGGCACAGACCCTCGGTGCCAATACCGGACAAATTATGCTGCGGGTGCTCATTCCCCAGTTAATGCCTCGGCTGATTGATGCCGTGCGACTGTCGCTCGGCAGTGCCTGGTTGTTTCTCATTGCGGCAGAAGCCATTGCCTCCACCGATGGACTGGGCTATCGGGTTTTCCTGGTACGCCGCTATTTGTCGATGGATGTGATACTGCCCTATGTCGCCTGGATCACCTTTCTGGCCTTCATCATTGACTACCTGCTGGTCAGGGCCAGCCGTTTTGCCTTTCCCTGGCATGCGCAGCAGGAGGGCAAGTAATGATAGAGGTCAAAAATATCTGGAAGCGTTACGGCAGTAACGTGATTCTCGAAAATATTTCGGCGTCGGTTGCCGAGGGGGAATTTATTACCCTGGTCGGGGCATCGGGCTGCGGTAAATCGACCTTTCTCAAAATGCTGCTGGGCACCGAAACACCGAGCCAGGGCAGCATCCTGCTCGACGGCCAACCCATCGCGACCGAGCCCGACGCCGAGCGGGGGGTGGTGTTTCAGCAGTATTCCGTTTTCCCCCACATGACGGTTTTGCAGAACGTCGCGATCGGCCGGGCCTTTGAACAAACCCGCCTGGGTTATTTGTTTGGCGCCCGCAAAAAAGCGGCGTTGGCAGAAGCGGCGGACCTGCTGAACATTGTGGGCTTGTCCCATATGCAAGACCGGTATCCCGATGAATTGTCTGGTGGTATGCGCCAGCGGCTGGCCATCGCCCAGGCGCTGATCCTCAAGCCGCGTATTTTGTTGCTCGATGAGCCCTTTGGTGCACTGGACCCCGGGATTCGCGCCGACATGCACGAGCTTGTGCTGAATTTATGGCGTAAGCACAAGCTCACCATTTTTATGGTGACCCACGATTTGAAGGAGGGCTTCCATCTTGGCACCCGCCTGTGGGTCTTTGACAAACTCCGGGTAGATCCCCAAAGCCCGAATGCCTACGGCGCCGGTATTACCTATGACCTGCCGGTAGGGGTATGTGGCGACGATCTGCTGGAAGAAATTGACGAAAGCCTGTCGAGCAATATCGCAGGCGAATTGGAAGTGGAATGATGCAAGGCTACAACACTGAAATTTCCCCCGGCGGCCACTGGTCACTGGAGTTGCGCCGGGGTACCCAGCTCACGCTGACCGATATTGCCGGTGGCGGCAATTGCGGCATGCTGTTTTACAACCCCCGTAATTTACTCGAGCGCTACAACGCCCCGGATACGCTGAAATGTCAGCACACCTTTAAGCTGACCGCCGGCCACTGCCTGTATTCGGATATGGGGCGCATCTTTGCGTCGGTCACCGCGGATACCTTCGGTTGGCACGACACCGTATGTGGCAATGCAAACGCCCAACACGTGGCCAGTAAATGGGGGGCGCGTGACTACCAACACCATCGCAATGACTGGCATCAGAATGGCTATGACGCCTTTCTGGTCGAGTTGGCCAAGTACGGTCTGGGTGCGGCGGATATGGCGGCCAACATCAATTGGTTCAGTAAAGTCGCGACCGATGCCGAGGGCAATCTGTGCCTGACATCACCGAGTCCGGCGGGCAGCAGTGTGACCCTGCGCGTTGAGATGGACACCCTGGTCTTGCTGCATGCTTGTCCCCACCCCTTGAGTGATGCCACGACCTATCCGCGCAAGGCCATTGGATTGGGCCTGGCCACGGCGGCGCCAGTCGGCGAGGATGACCTTTGTCTCAATCACTGTGATGAAAATCGCCGGGGCTTTGCCAACAACGCCCTCTACCATTTGGGGGCATAAGAGAAGCGTCATGATTAAAGAGAGCCAACGACACGTTGACGACGCCGTATTCAAACAGGTGGTGGATGCCGGCGATTACTACCTGGGCAAAGTCAACGCGGGACAGACCTTCCGGATTCTGGATTTGGAGGGCAACCAGGCCGCCGATACCTTGTTTTTCAGTGCTGCGAATCCGGCAGAGCGCTACAGCGCCACCGACACCATCCGCGAGCAGGGCAATGTTTACCTGACCGCAGGCAGTGTGCTGCGCAGCAATGAAAATCATCCGATGTTGGAGATTGTCGCCGACACCTGTGGTCGCCACGACACCCTCGGTGGTGCCTGCGCGAGCGAGAGCAACACCGTGCGCTACGACCTAGAGAAGCGCTGCATGCATGCCTGCCGTGACAGCTGGATGCTGGCCATTGCCGAAAGGCCCGAGTTTGGGCTGAGCAAACGGGACATCACCCACAACATCAATTTTTTCATGAACGTACCGATCACCGAGGAGGGTGGGCTGACCTTTGCCGATGGGATTTCCGGGGCGGGGAAATATGTTGAGCTGACGGCGCTGATGGATGTGCTGGTGCTGATTTCCAACTGCCCGCAGTTGAATAATCCTTGTAATGCATACAATCCAACACCGATTGAGTTTTTGGTTTGGGATGCCCCAAACGGGGTTTGATGGAGTGCTGTTTTACGGCGCATTATCGAGTGGATAGACGATTCGTGGGGTCGACGGAATTTGGGTTCTCGCTGTATTGGCACGCTATCGGGTTTTGTTTCTGGCGGAAGGCAGCTGTTTCGCCCCGCAGGGCGACTTACTTCTTTTTATGTGAAAAAGAAGTAAGCAAGAAAAGCACACCCCGGCTGCGCTGCCGATGGCGAAAAGATGCCATCGGTTCCCTGCGCTCCTCATCCATCGCGGCGCAAAACAAACTCGCTACGCTCAAACAGTGTTTTGCTTATTTCCGCGATGGACTCCGGTGCTCGGCAGCTCCACAAGGGGGAGGTCGCAGCATCGATTATGGGAGGATGTAAATCGGCAAGCACTTGCCGAAAGCGCTAAACTTTAAGGTCTTAAGAAACCTGATGATCTTGAATCGAAGTACGGCGTAATTACCCCCTTTGAGCTCGGTGAGCATCGCAGAAATTCAATGGGAGTCTTTTAGCGAGGACTGTTTGAGCCGCAGGCGAGTTCCGCAGCGTTCCCATTGGATTTTGAGAAGCGCAACGCACCCGAAGGGCGAGCGATTGGGGCGCCCTTTTTCTTGCTTACTTCTTTTTTGGCGCAAAAAAGAAGTAAGTCGCCCAGCGGGGCGAAATAGGGCTAGCAAAGCCCCTTACAAACTCGACAGGGTGCTCGAAGGGTGAATATTAAAAGACTTAAGTGAAACAACTGCTATCTGCAGGGAAAAGCAACCCGACAGCATTCCTGTCGACAATGAACAACTGAAAACCGCTGCATCAGCAGCAAAAAACGCAGAACCACCCCAGTGGACGACCACTGGCAAAGAACCACCCTGTGGGACGACTCACAGACAGGAGCTCATGTTTACCAAAATACTGATCGCCAACCGCGGTGCCATCGCAACCCGCATCCAGCGAACACTGAAAGAACTCGGCGTCACCTCAGTGGCCGTTTACGCCGAGGCCGATGCCCGCAGCTTACATGTACGCAATGCAGATGAGGCGTACTCCCTGGGCGAAGGTGGTGCGGCGGAGACCTATCTCGATGCCGCAAAAATCCTGAAAATTGCGAAGGACTCCGGCGCCGAGGCAATCCACCCCGGCTATGGCTTTCTCAGCGAAAACAGCAAATTTGTTGAGGCGTGTGAGGCGGCGGGTATCGCCTTTATCGGCCCCACCCCGGAGCAGATGCTGGCCTTTGGCTTAAAACACCGGGCCAGAGAAGTGGCCGAGTCGGTGGGTGTGCCGCTGCCGCCGGGCACGGGGCTGTTGATTGACAAGGCGGCGGCGCTGGCTGACGCAGAGAAAATTGGGTATCCCGTCATGCTGAAAAGCACCGCCGGGGGCGGTGGTATTGGCATGCAGGTGTGTCACGGCAGTGATGAGCTGGCCAGCGGCTTCGATAAAGTGAAGAAATTGGGCCAAAGCAACTTTGCCGATGACGGTGTATTTCTGGAAAAGTTTATTGCCCGGGCCCGGCATATTGAAGTTCAGGTATTTGGTGATGGTGCCGGCCAGGTCATTGCCCTCGGTGAGCGGGACTGCTCCGCCCAGCGCCGAAACCAGAAAGTGGTCGAAGAATCGCCAGCACCCAATCTACCAGATGAGGTCAGGGGTAAATTGCACCAGTGCGCGGAAGCGTTATTGGCGGCAGTAAATTACCGCAACGCGGGCACGGTTGAGTTTATTTATGACCAGGATAGCCAGCAGTTTTACTTCCTCGAGGTGAATACCCGCCTGCAGGTGGAGCATGGTGTCACTGAAATGGTCTGGGGCGTTGACCTGGTCAAGTGGATGTTGCAATTGGCTGCCGGCGATTTGGGCGATCTGTCTCAGTTAAAGGCGGGCCTTGTTGCTACTGGGCATGCGGTGCAGGTGCGGGTCTATGCAGAAGATCCTTTTCGTCAGTTCCAGCCCTGCGCCGGGCTGCTCAGTAAGGTTGCTTTTCCTGCGGCTGTGGAGCAGGGCACCTTGCGGGTGGACCATTGGCTGGACAGCGGCATCGAAGTCTCGCCCTTCTTTGATCCGATGCTCGCCAAGGTCATTGTCCATGCTGACTCCCGGGAGACGGCGCTGGCGGGGGTGGCTCAGGCCCTGCGCCAAAGTGAGCTGTACGGCATTGTCACCAATGTGAATTACCTCGGTGCCTTGCTGCAAGATCCGCTGCTCCAGCAAGGCCTGGTCACCACTCGGTACCTGAATGATTTTGCCTGGCAGCCGCGGCGGATTGATGTGCTGCAGGCAGGTACCCAAACCACGGTACAAGACTACCCGGCGAGGACGGGTTACTGGGATGTTGGCGTACCGCCGTCGGGTCCCTTTGATAACTACAGTTTCCGTCTGGCCAACAGATTATTGGGTAATGACCCTTCGGCGGCAGGCCTGGAGATTACCCTGCAAGGTCCCGTGCTGCAGTTTAGCTGCGACACCATGATCGCGCTGGCGGGTGCCGATATTCCCGCGACCCTGGATGACATGGCAGTGCCGCTGTGGCAAGCCGTGCCGGTCAAGGCTGGTCAGAGCTTGAGCCTCGGGCGGATCAGCAGCGGTGCCCGCGCTTATCTGGCCGTACTGGGCGGCATTCAGTGCCCCGAATACCTCGGCTCCCGTTCCACCTTTACGCTGGGGCAATTTGGCGGCCACAGCGGTCGCGCGCTGCGAGTGGGGGACGCACTGAATTTATCCATGGCGCCCATTGCGGCCTGTCCTGCAGCCTTGCCAGAAAGTCTCAAACCGGACATCGGCGAGCATTATCAATTGCGGGTGATCTATGGCCCCCACGGTGCGCCAGATTTCTTCACCGATGACGATATCGATACCTTCTTCAATACCGACTGGGAAGTGCATTACAACTCGAGCCGCACTGGTGTGCGTCTGATTGGCCCCAAGCCGACGTGGGCCAGAGACAGCGGCGGTGAGGCGGGCATGCATCCCAGTAATATTCATGACAATGCCTACGCCTTTGGCACCGTCGATTTTACCGGGGATATGCCGGTTATCCTGGGGCCGGATGGGCCCTCTTTGGGCGGGTTTGTTTGTCCGGCAACGGTCATCACGGCGGATCTGTGGAAGCTGGGTCAGCTGCGCGCTGGCGACAAGGTTCGCTTCGTGGCAATGACCATTGATCAGGCGGTGATTGCGGAACAACATCAGCGTCAGCGCATTGCGGATCTCGCACCGAACCCGCCGGCAGCGAACGACATTATCAGCTCAGGGGAATTGCCTTCACCTATCGTGCAACGACTGCCCGCGGCTGAATTTGGTGACGACATCGTCTATCGGGTCGCGGGCGATCATTTTCTGCTGGTGGAATACGGCCCCCTCGAACTGGATATCCGCCTGCGCTTTCGCGCCCACGCCCTGATGCAGCATTTGCAACAGAAGCCGATTGCCGGTGTGCTGGAAATGACGCCCGGTATTCGCTCACTGCAGCTGCACTACGATTCCCAGCAAATTTCACTGACGTCACTGCTGGGCGCGTTGAAGGACGCTGAAACCGCGTTGGCGGGGCAGCTGGAGAGCCTGAGTGTGCCGTCGCGGACAGTCTATCTGCCACTGAGTTGGGATGATCAGGCCTGTCAGCTCGCCATTAAGAAGTACCAGCAATCGGTGCGGCAAAATGCGCCCTGGTGCCCGAGTAATCTGGAGTTTATTCGCAGGATTAACGGCCTGGAAAGTATCGATGAGGTTAAGCAGATTGTGTTTGACGCGGCCTATCTGGTGATGGGCTTGGGGGATGTGTATCTGGGTGCGCCAGTGGCGACTCCGGTAGACCCCCGTCACCGCTTGGTGACCACCAAATACAATCCGGCCCGGACCTGGACGGCGGAAAACTCCGTCGGTATTGGCGGATCCTATATGTGTGTTTACGGAATGGAAGGGCCGGGGGGGTATCAGTTTGTGGGCCGGACCATACAAATGTGGAACCGTTACCGGAAGACGGCCGCCTTCACCGAACCCTACCTGCTACGGTTTTTCGATCAGATTCGGTTTTTCGAAGTGAGCGAGGAGGCGTTGTTGCGATTCCGCGATGATTTTCCTTTGGGGAAATACGATCTGCGCATTGAGGAAGGCGAATTTTCCCTCGCGGACTATGAGGCCATGTTGGCAGAAAACGCCAGCGAGATCAGCGCGCATACCCGCCGACGCGAGCAGGCCTTTGAGGAAGAGCTGGCCCGCTGGCACCGGGACGGTCAATTCCATTATGAAGCGCCAGAAATTGATGCTGCGGTGCCGGAGGTGGCCCTGGCCGAGGGCGAGGTGCCAGTGGATAGCGCGGTGGCGGGCAGTGTATGGCAATGGCTAGTGAAGGAGGGAGATTCCGTTCAGGCGGGCCAAGCGCTGCTGTTGTTGGAGTCGATGAAAATGGAAATCTCGGTATTCGCGCCGCAGGCGGGGCGGGTGAAAAAATGCCTGTTGAATGAAGGGGCCCGAGTGGCGGCGGGGCAAAGTGTGGTGATTCTGGAGGAGCAGTAATGTCGAGTTTACCGAATTTGAGTCTGTCGTCGTTGCGTCAGGCTTATGCCTCCGGCGCGCTGACACCACGGCAGGTAATGGAAAAGATCAGCGAACAATGTGAGGTCTATGCGGGGCACAATATCTGGATAACCCGCCTGACAGCGGACCAGCTTGAGCCCTATCTGGCGCGCCTGGATGCCACCTCACCTGAGCAGCTGCCGTTGTTCGGTGTGCCCTTCGCCGTAAAGGATAATATTGATCTTGCTGGTGTGCCGACCACGGCGGCCTGTGAGGCCTTTGCGTACGTCCCGGAAAAATCGGCCTTTGTGGTGCAGCGTCTGATTGATGCGGGCGCGATACCGCTGGGGAAAACCAACCTAGACCAATTTGCCACGGGCCTGGTGGGTACGCGTTCGCCTTATGGCGCCTGTAAAAACAGCTTCGATGAGCAGATGATCAGCGGCGGTTCCAGCTCGGGCTCGGCGGTGGCCGTGGCGCTGGGGCTGGCCAGTTTTTCTTTGGGCACCGATACGGCGGGCTCGGGGCGTGTGCCAGCCTGTTTTAATAATCTGGTCGGCGTAAAGCCCAGCATCGGACTGCTGTCTGCCGGCGGCATGCTGCCCGCTTGCCGCTCACTGGATTGCATGACGATCTTCGCCCTCAATACCGATGATGCCGCCACGCTACTTAATGTCGCTGAGGGTGAAGATAGGGAAGACGCCTACAGCCGCGCCAACCCCTTTAGCAACAGCCATCGTTATTATGGTCAGCACACAGGGCCTCTTCGCTTGGGTGTGATGAAGGCATCTCAACTGGCTTTTTTCGGCAACAAGGATTACGAGCACTGTTATCGTAACTCCCTCGCCACGTTGGTGGACAGTGGGATAGAACTGGTTGAGGTTGATATGTCGGCCTTTCTTGAGGCTGCCCGACTGTTGTATGAAGGCCCCTGGGTGGCTGAACGCTATCTGGCAACTCAACCCTTAATTGACCAACAGCCCGAAGCCATGCTCCCAGTGACGCGTAATATCATTGGCGGCGGCGCCAAGGTGAGTGCTGCGGATACCTTCCGGGCCCAGTACAAGCTCAAATCGCTACGTAAGCAGGCCCAGGCTGTACTCGAGAGTGTGGATGCCCTGCTAACCCCAACGGCGGGGCGCCCTTATTCGATTGCGGAGTTGCAGGCTGATCCGGTCGTGCTCAACACCAATCTGGGTTACTACACCAATTACATGAACCTGTTTGATCTCGCTGGCGTGGCGCTGCCAACGACTTTCACCGGGTCCGGGTTCCCCTTCGGTGTCACTCTGATTGCTGAGGCATTTTCTGATCGCAAGCTGCTGTCGATCAGCAATCGTCTACAGCAACTTTTCAAATTACCTCTGGGCTCCGGGCAGGGAGAATATCAACCGCTGGCCGACAACCCGGTGCAAGGGGCTTCATGTATTCCGGTGGTGGTGTGTGGTGCCCACTTGGATGGAATGCCCTTGAATTGGCAGTTGCGGGAGCGAGGTGGGCAGTTAGTTGAGAAAACCCGCTCCGCTCCCGAGTACAAGCTCTACGCGCTGGCAGGCGGACCGCCTTATCGTCCTGGGATGGTGGTGGCTGAGCAAGGCGGCGCCGCAATAGAGGTTGAGGTGTGGTCGGTACCCAGCGAGGCGTTTGGCAGCTTTGTGGCGGGGATTCCTGCGCCTTTGGGAATTGGCAAAGTAAAGCTGGCGGATGGTCGTATGCTGAGCGGCTTTATCTGTGAGGCATCAGGCCTGGTCGGCGCAGAAGATATTACCCATTTAGGGGGATGGCGAGCTTATATGGCGCGTCATTGAATGTCCTCCTTTGCGCGCTCCTCGAGCCGCACAGAGAGCGTCGTGGGCGTGCTTCGGATGCACTGAGAAGAGCAACCGACGTCGTTCCCTGACCACAAGGGAAGGGCCCATCGGCACTGGCACAGATCTCGCGCGCCTGCTTTTCCTAAGAAACTCTTTGTAGACAGGGCGAAAGTAAGATGCGTTTCAGCAGGTGTCCATTTCGGATTGATTTGGCGGGCTAGAAATATTGCCTTCTAAGAAAGGCTTTATTATCGTCAAGGTAAGGTTGAATCAATATCTGTGTAACGTAGTGTCTGTCGCGGGGGCTTCTGCGGAGGTTTGGCAGGCGTGATTAATGCCGCTCCGGGAGGCAAGGATGGCTGGATTTTGTTTTTTAAAGAGATATCGACAAACTAAGTTCAGGGGCGGGATACGCCGCTCAAGCCTGTTGTCGCTGGGGGTGACTTGCGGCCTTCTCGGCTTTGTCCCATCCAGTGCCGCGGTATCATTTCTGTCCTTCGATCCTCGCTCCATGGCGATGGGCGGGGCGGGGGTGGCCAGTGCGCGATCCTACAATGCGACGATCTTTAACCCGGCGTTGTTGGTTTCATCTCAAAGCAGCGACGACTGGAAATTCTATTTTCGTCCCTATCTTGGTGCTCGTCTTCTCGATCGGGATAACTTTCTCGACGCCTTAGATGAGTATCAGGATAGTAACTCGGAAGATGAATTTGATCGCTTGCTTGAGATTGCCAAGCGGGACTTCGCTGCCGGGTTAATCACCGCCGACGACTTGCGCGCGCTGGCGGCTGCGGCAGAGGACTGGCAGGGCGACATTGACAAGCTATCCGACAAGCCACTTCGCGCTTCCCTTTCCTATGGCTTCACTATCGGCTCCACAGCTAAACGCCGCGCTTGGGGCGCGCACTATCGGCGCTATTTTGTGTTGGGCGCTCGAGTCAATTTCGCCGAGGTCGATCGCATTCGGGTATCGCAAGCCATAGAAACCACCGAGTTGCTGGCCGATATTTCCGATCAAACCGAGGAGATTTCTGCACTCGAGGAGGCGCTTGGTCTTGATGAACTGGGCGATTTGATTGAGCAAGCAGTGATTGATGGTGTGCCCAGCGAGGAGTTACTGTCTTACTACGATTTGCCCTCTGTACAGGAGCTGGTCGAACGATCAATAGAGACAGGTAGGCTGGTTCAGGAAGTCGCCGACTATTTTCAATTGGAAGACCTGGAAGCAGAGCTGAGAGACCCTGGCAGTGTGGACAACCCACCGGAGTTAAAAAATTATCTGCGCTACCAGATTCCGGAAAATTTTGAATCCACTATTGAGGTGCAGGGTGCCTACGTGGACGAAGTCAGTGTGGGCTATGCCTTCACACCGGATGACCGAGATCGCTTGAAGCTCGGATTAAATATCAAACACCTCACGGTCACGACGGTGGATTTTGAACAGTCGGTGGAGGACATCGATCTGGACAATGCGGAGAACTCCCGTAATCAGACTCGCCATCAGACACTGAATCTGGATGTGGGCGTTTTGTATCAATTGGACGATCAGTGGGCGTTGGGAGCGGTAGTTAAAAATCTGATCCCCCATGATTTCAAGACGGTGCGCGGTAATGACCTCGAGTTTCGGCCATTGGCCAGGGCGGGTGTCTCCTACCGCTATACCCCTAAATTGCGCTTTGCGGCGGATTTGGATTTAACCCGCAATGATCCCCTTGGCTTTGATCCCGATAAGCAATATCTCAGCTTGGGTGCCGAGTGGTATTTGTGGCGCTCGACCGCCATTCGCGGAGGGCTTCGTTACAACATGGCCACTGGAAAATACCTTCCCTCTATCGGCTTCGGTTTGGGGACCTTTTCCTCACATTTGGATATCGCGGTGACGAAATCGGCGGATAATGACGAGGTTGGTCTCTCGCTTCAGGCGGGTTTTCGTTTTTAATCCGCCCTGCTAATTTAGCGTTTGTTGCCGGAGTTACACTGTGGCTTGTCGGACGTGGCCAATCATCTCAGGGCGGGACAGTTGATCCTTCGCTATTTCTCTCAATTACGTTTAGGCAAAGCAGTGTTGTGGTGTTATCTGCTTTGGTATGTGGTCGTGCTGTTTTTCTATTTTGATCCGGCGCCGCGAATCTGGCTGAACTCTGCTGGTATTAGTGTGGTGATCGGCATTGCGCTGGTACTCAGCGTCACCGGGCCGGGGGCCTCGCGCCCAGAGCCTTGGCAGATCGCCCGGTTGTTTCTAATGCCGTTCTGTGTCTCCAGTTTTTCCTCGTTGATCAAGGGGCAGGGGTTTGTGTTGATTTTTCCGCCCCGCGTGAATGAGTTGATAGCTTGCGTTGGCGTTTGCCTGTGTTTTGTCTTGGTAGTGAGTTTGCTAAAAGTACGCCGTGCGGGCAGTTTATAGATTGCTGTTGTCAGGCGGCGAAGTGCCATAGATGAACTATGCTTTCTGCACCAGATTTGCCGGAGCGCAGCGATGAATGCACTCGAAACCATTGAACAGTATTGTCCCTATTGTGGTGAGCCCATTCAGTTGTTGGTGGACTGCTCTGAGGGTGATCAGGAGTACACCGAGGATTGTCAGGTTTGTTGCCAGCCGATGGTGGTCAGGGTGTTTCTGGTGGGTGAGGACGTGACCCTCACCGTGCACAGTGAGGGCGAGGCGTATTAAGTCGATGACTGATCGGGTGCTATATGGCAGACAATAAAAAACGGCCCCATTGGAGGCCGGTTTCGGTTCAGGCGTCTGTTACTGCCGGATTAGACCCGGCAGTAACTTCTTATCTCGCTGGGTTGTGATCACCTAGGGAAGCGGCACCAGGGCGAGAAAATCCACTGGGATGACATCTAAGCCCGGCAGCATGCCGGCATCAAACAGGGCATCCAGACCAAATCCCGTATCGAGGCTTGCTAATCCGCCCAAGTCGGGCAGGCCTGGTAGGCCACCGCCACTGCCAGTGGTCAGCCCCTCAAGCACGTCGTTGCCCATAATCGCACCTGAGCCTAATGCAGAGAGCACATCGTTAATCGGCAAGGCAGAGCTGATAAAGCTCACGTCAATCACGCTCAGGCCATCAATGGGCAGCTGAGAGGTCAGCGAAGTGCCCGTTGCCGCCAGACCAGAAATGCCACCCAACGGGTCGGCCAAGGAGGTAATCCCGCTTACGCCGCCCAGAGGCGCCGCCAAGGAAAATACCGTCCCCAGGCCCGGCACGACCGCAAAACTGTTGCTGGTCAGGGTTGCTAATAAGAGTGTTCCGCAAAGCTGTTTTTTCATAATGACTACACCGTTATTTTTAGATTTGGTCGCATTTTCACAGTTACCGCGCCATAGCGCGACGGCGAAGAGCGGCAGAGTGATATAACGATATCACTCTGCCGTCTTGTTTTTGTGGACTTAGTTCAAAAACACATCAAAATCCCACTTGAGCTTCAGGCCGTACAAGCGAGGCGGCGCCAAAGTCACCGAGCGACCAAAGTCCTGCTGCAGAATCGAGGAGAAGTATTCCTTGTCCTTGACGTTATCCACAAAGGCGGTCAGCTGCAGACCCCAGGGGTCAAAGAAGTAGCTGCCCCGCAGTGACCACAGTTCGTATTGATCCTGCACGAAGAAGGGCGAGTTTTGGGGGGTGGTGAAGTATTCACTCTTGTAGGAGTAATCCACCGCCACTTCGAAGGCACCGATATCCCCCGCATCAATGAACTGGTTCACCGATACCGCAGAGGTCAGCTCGGGTGCCCGGGGGACCTTGTTGCCCGTGAAGTCACGGGGTCCGTTGGCAAAGTCCGCCAGGGAGATGGGCAGTTCCAGACCGAGCAGGTCGGTCGCAATGTCTTCCAGACCACCGGGACCGAAATACAGGCCGGTGTCATCATCAAAGCCTTCGCCGTTCTTGTAGTCGGTAAACTCGGAGTTCACGTAGGTGGCACCACCGGTGATCGCCAGGCCGGGATTCATGTCCGGCATTGGCTGCCACTGGAAGTCAAACTCCACGCCCTTGGCTTCGGCGCTGCCGGCGTTGGCGTAGCGCACGATCGCACCGGAGGTAAAGGACACAATCCCGGTCAGCAGCTTGTCGGTCTTGGAGGCAAACAGGGCACCGTTCAACTGCAGGGCGCCGTCCAGCCACTCGGACTTGAAGCCCAGCTCCGCGGCAACCGCTTCTTCACCTTCGACCGGATCGGGGCTGCCGAAGAAGTTAACAATGTTGTAGGTCGGGCTCTTGTAGCCTTTCTGAATAGACGCGTAGATCTGAGCCGTTTCGGTGGGGAACCACTGCACGTTGATCTTGGGCGAGAAGGTGGTCTCTTCCAGCGGTGGTCCACCAAAGTCGAGCAGGCGGGAGTTACAGGACTTGTCGCTGCCCTGATAGTAGCTCACGTCGGTGCCGTAGCTGCCGTCACCGCCAGCACACCCGGTGTCCACCAGGTCCAGCGCGGTATTGCCGATTTCCCGGGTCTCTTCCTGGTAACGGGCGCCCAGGGTCATGGCCCACTCTTCGTTAAAGCGCCAGGTGCCCTGGAAGTACAGCGCGTCAGACTCGGTGGTCAGCAGACCGCCGGATTCAAGCACCGCACGGCTGCCAGAGTCACCCAACAGGCCGGTAATGCTGCCAGGCAGCAGGCCGGTGGCCAACCCGTTGTTGAGGAAGAAGAACAGGCGGCCGAAACCGCCTTCGGCTTCCAGGCGGTAGTAACCGGCCACCCACTCCAGGTTCTCAGACAGGGGGGTGTCGGCGTTGGACAGGATCTGCAGCTCGTAGGTCTGCTGATCGTTGTACTGGTCGTAGGTGAAGAAGCCGGAGCGGTCTTCATCGGTGGAGTCGTAGTCGTACTGACCCCAGTCCACGTCAGCCAGCTGGTCGGAGTAGATGAACTTCACGTCCACCGGGCCGGGGCGCCATTCAAAGATGGTGCCGTACATGGTGTTGATGGTGGCGTTACCGCCTTCGTAGTTGGTGTCGGTATCCCGGTCGGCGGTATCGGTTTCACAGCCGGCACACAGAATGGGTGAGGGCCGGGTGTTTTCCTGCACCAGGGAGTTGCCGTTGAACTGGTTCACGTAGGAGCCAATCAGGGTCAGGCTGAAGTCTTCCAGGAAGTCCCACTTGAATTTGACCCGGCCCCCTTCGGAGAAGTCTTCCCGCCAGGGACGGGGCTCGCCGTTGCTGAAGTTGGTGCCGTAGTTCTCGTGGGTGTCACTGAAGGCGGCCAGGGTGATGCCGGCGCCATCAAACAGGGGCAGACCGAGGTAGGCCTGGTATTCCTGGCTGTCGTAGTTGCCGCGAGTGGCTTTGATGTTACCGACGATTTCATCGATCGGCGGATCTTCGGTGACGATGCTGATGGCACCGGCGGTGGCGTTACGGCCAAACAGGGTGCCCTGGGGGCCCTTGAGGACCTCAACCCGCTTAACGGGGCCGAGGGCGTCTTGCTTGCCTTGGCTGGCGGGGATGTTGATACCGTCGATATAGGTGGCCACCGAGGGGTCGGCGTTGGGCAGGAAGGCGTCACTGCCCACTCCCCGCAGGTAGATCAGGGTGTAGCCGTAGGTGTAAGTGAAGGTCAGTCCGGGGGTAATCTTTTGCAGGTCGGCGGTGTCTTCAATATTGAATGCATCCAGCTTCTCGCCAGAGAAGGCCTGGATGGCAATCGGCACGTCCTGGGAGTCTTCCTCCCGCTTTTGGGCCGTTACCGTGACTTCCTCGAGGAGTCGGTTAGAGCGCTTTTCTTGGGCAACCACGGGCCCGGAGCATAGCGGCACTGACATAACAGCCAGCGCGATAAGCTTCTTCTTCATTGTTGTTCGCCTCTAGGTTTTTTTAAAGATCTAGATTTATCGTTTTGTCGTGATGCGCTGCCCCAACTCAGCGCTGTTGTTATTGTCGTTGGTCACGGACGCTGCGACGACGCAAATACATCATTTTGTATGCTAGTTAAAAGTATTCTTGGGTATCTTTTGTAGGCGAACGAGAAGGCGCACCTACAGAGATAACCAAGACCCACTAAGATACGATTTATCTTGTAGTGAGATATTGGGATATTAAAACAGTCTATTCAGACTGTAAAGTGACTAATTGCAGCTAATAGCCAATTATTACGGGGCAAATGGCCTTTGGAAATGTGCGATGTGTCACATTTTGACGGGCCTGATTGATCAGGCGATGCGCTCTGTCTCTTCGCCGAGTTCCAGCAGCCGTTGCCGCATCGGTATTAATTCGCTGGCGAAGGGTTGCCACTGCCCAACCCTCTGCGGGTTGAGGGGAGAGCGTACTTGGCTGGCCGAGGTTGTGCGCACGCTGCGGGTGTTGCGATAGAAATGCAGGCACTCTTCCGCCCAGGGAAGTCCGACATAATCGAGCAGTTTTCGGGTCGTACCGGCTTGGTCGGCCAGCAGTGTCTCGTAATCCAGTAAAAACAGCTCATTTCCTAGCTGAGACTGCCAATGTTTGAGCAGGGTCATGGCGCCGTGGTAATGGTCTGCGAGCTCCTCTTGGGAATAAGTAAAGCGCAAGCCGTTGGCAAAGTACTGCCGGTAGCAGCCCCATAAATTGTCCATGGGTTGGCGCCGACAGAAGATGATTTTGGCGCCGGGGATCGCTCGTCTAATCAGGCCAATTGCTTTGTAGTTTTGCAGGTTTTTGTCGGTAAAGAACGGCGTGGTGTGCAACGCTTTGGTCATGTCCAGGTAGCGAGCGCCGATCGCTAGCCATTGCTCTTCACCCATGTCATCGACCCATTCTGGGAAAGGTTGATTGATGCCCTGTTGTCGCAGCTGTTCGGCGGTGGCTCTGGGCAGGGCATTTAGCTCATCACCCGCGGTCACCAGCGGATGACTGGAAAGAATCTGCTCGGCCAGGGTTGTGCCCGAGCGCGGTAGGCCGCAAATGAAAACAGGGCAATGTGTTGGTGTCGTGCCGCTGGCGCGCTGGTCGAGGGTGAAGCGCGCGACAATCTCATTGATCTGGCCTATTTCCGCCGCATGATCATATTCGTCATTTTCCCGAATACGCTGGCGCTTTATTTCTGCGCCTCGCTGGACATGGCGGAATTCTGCTTCGTACTGACGGCGTGTGGCGTAGGCCCGGGACAGCGCGTAGTGAATGCGAATTTGATTATCGGGGCTCAGGGCTTGTTTCAGCAGCGACTCCATTGTCGCAATTTCTTCATCGCTATATTCCGCAATCAAATCTGCCCGATTCCAATAGGCCTGCCCCGACTTTGGGGCGAGCTTGATACTACGATTGAAACTCGTCAGCGCCTGCTCAGTGTCGCCAGTTTCTTTGAGGATGACCCCTCGGTGGTTATGGGCGCTGGCGTCGGCCGGCGCCAATTTGATCGCCTTGTCGATGGCTGTTAACGCGTCGTCATGCTTTAGCTGTACCCGCAGAGCGAAGGACAGAGCGAGCAGAGCAGGCACACTTCGTGGTTTTTGCTCCAGACAAAGGCGGGCGGCTCTTTCCATTTCCGGGTAGTCACCGGCTTCGCGCAGACCGTCAAACAGCAGATGCCAGGCGTCATCGAGCTGGGCTTGCTGCTGCAGGACCTGGCGCAGCAGGACGATAACGGCGGGCCATTGGTTTTGGCTGGCAAGTTGACGAGCAAAGGCGATGGCTTGTGCGCCGGTTAACCGGTTTTGCCCAGGCCTTCCCGGCAGACTGACAGAGACAACTTTGTTTGCGTGTTTATCGGCTTTACTGGGTTTACGTTTTGACATCGGGCGGTTCAGGTTGCGTTCGCAGTATTACCCCCGGCAGAGCGGGGGTAGTCGACAGGTACGCCGGCCAAGACCGGCATAAGGTTCAGTGGTGGGCGATAGCGCTGTTTAATAGCGACAGGACATTGTCCAGATGCTGCACGGCTTCCTGGCCGCGCAGCGTGAGGTAACCGCCATCGGGTTGACTGACCAGGCCTTTGGCAAACAGGCGCTCGGCGGCCTCAATCAAACTCTCTTCTGCGGTGTGGTGGACCTTGATTCCCTCCAGAGTGGAGGCGGGGTTGAATTGAGCCAGTAAGCGCAGCTCTTCCAACATATCATTCTGTAGGCGCATTTCATTATCTCGTTACTGCCGCGTTGCGCGGGGAATAGTGTTTACTTTAGCGCCTTTGGCGGCCAGTGCCAGTAAAAAGCAAACTAATTTCCCTCCCGGGGGTCAGTTTTATTACTTGATTCTTCAGGGAGGAAGCGCGATGTCGCTATGCCGTATTTTGCCGGCCATTACCGTCAGGTTGCTGTTCCAGATGACTGCGCCCCTGTTGCTCGGCCTTAGCATGAGCGCCTGCGCGGGGAGTGTAGAGCGCGCCGATGCTGCGGGCGCTTTCGACTATGCCGGGCTGAAGGGGCGGGCCAAGGCACTGGCCGAGAGGCCTTATACCGAGCCCAATCTCACCCTCCCCGGCCCCCTGCAGGACCTAAGCTGGGATGATTACCAGCAGCTCGCCTTTGATGCCGATCAGGCCCTGTGGCAGCAGACCGGAAGCAATTTGCGGGCAGAGTTATTCCACCTGGGCCTGTATTTTAAGCAAGCCATTCGGATTTACGCCCTGGAAGAGGGCGTCGCCCGGGAGATCGCCTATCGCCCCGAATTGTTTGAGTATGGCAAGTCCGGTATTGATGGTGACAACTTACCGAGCGATTTGGGCTTTGCTGGTTTTCGCTTTAAATTTCACCGGGACTGGCAGCGCGACATGGTGGCTTTTCTCGGCGCGAGTTACTTCCGGGCCGTGGGTGCCGATATGCAGTACGGGTTATCCGCCAGAGGGCTGGCGATCGATACGGCGCTAAACCGTCCCGAAGAATTTCCGGTGTTTACTCACTTCTGGCTGGAGAAGCCCGCACCGGGCAGTGATACGGCGGTGGTGTATGCGCTGCTGGATTCGCCTAGTGCCACCGGTGCCTATCGCTTTGCCATTACGCCCGGTACTCACACTGTCATGGATGTCGATGTTGCTATTTATCCGCGCAAAGCCATTGAACGTTTGGGCGTTGCGCCGCTTACCAGCATGTACATGATTGGCGAAAACCACCGCCGTGCGGGCTGGGATTGGCGCCCGGAGATTCACGACAGCGATGGTTTGGCCATGCAAACCGGGCAAGGTAACTGGCTCTGGCGTCCTTTGGTTAATCCCCAGGCGTTACGTTTCAGCGCATTCAGTGATGACAATCCCAAGGGCTTTGGTCTACTGCAACGCGATCGCAATTTTGACCACTACCAGGACGACGGCGTGTTTTACGACAAGCGTCCCGGGGTTTGGGTCGCCCCGAAAGGGCCGTGGGGTCGCGGCGAAGTTCAGTTGGTGGAAATCCCGACCTTAGATGAAACTTTCGATAATATCGTGGCGTTCTGGCGTCCGGCGAAACCGATTGAGGCAGGCCAGGAGTGGCTCTTTTCCTACCGCCTGACCTGGGGCGCAGCCCCCACGCCTGAGCATCACTATGCTCGCGTGCAGAACACGTTCACTGGTTTGGGTGGCGTGGTGGGCAAAAAGCGGGAGTACTTCAGCAAGCGTTTTGTGGTGGATTTTGCGGGTGGCTCGTTGGCAAAAATAACCGCCGATGCCAAATCAGCGAGTGAGTCGGCTGCCAAGGTGGAAGCGAAAATCATCCATTCCAGTGGTCGGGTTGAGCTGGTGTCGGTGCGCCCCCAGCGTGCCATTTCCGGGTATCGCGCCATGTTTGATCTGGTGCCGCCCAAGGGAACTGAACCGATTGATCTCAGTTTGCAGTTGCTGGTGGCTGGTCAGCCGATTAGTGAAACCTGGGTGTATCAATGGACACCGCCGCCTGCGGCTGAGCGGGAGCTGCATAACCCGGGGCATTTATAGGTCGGGCCTGCTCATTGCTTGTATCGCAAACCACAGCTGAGCATGTTGTCGCTGGATTAAGCGGTTTGGCAGATAAAAAATGGCGGCCCCTTGGGCCGCCGATAGCACGCGATTATTGTTATTTTGCGTTATTCACCCACAGCGCCGCCGTCGTTCTTGGTGATCACCACAGTGGTTGCCCGCGGGCGGACACTGCCTACCGTCACTTCAGTAGCGTCTGTGGTGTAGGGCCAGTTGCCGGGGTGTTGAATATTGGCGAAGAAGTTTTTCTGGTCTGGGGTAAAGGCCAGGCCGGTGACCTCGCAATCATTGGGGCCAACAAAGAAGCGACGCAATTCCATCTGGTTGTCGCTGTTAACCACGTCCAGGTTGTTGTTTTCGTCAACAAGCTTGGAGGGGATAACGGCCAGCATCTGATCGTTGGTGTAAGAGGTCAGCTCTTGGGCGCCGTTATCGGTTTGCACCCACAGAATGCCGCGGGGGTCAAAGACCAGGCCATCGGGGCTGGCAAACTGGTTCAGCTCGGTCAGACCTGACAGGTTGACGCTGGCATCGCTGTCGTCGGCGCTGCCGAAAACGAAGATATCCCAGTCGAAGCTTTCAACATCAGCGCCATCCATCCAGCGGATGATATGGCCAAAGGCGTTGTTGAGGCGGGGGTTGGCCGGGTTGGTTTCTGTGGTGCGCGCGGTGTTGTTGGTCAGGGTCAGGTAAACTGCGCCATTTTTCGGGTCAACCGCGATCCACTCGGGGCGATCCATCGGTGTCGCACCGACCATGTCGGCAGCGCGAATGGTGTCCAGAATGACCTCGGCTTGGGTGGCGAAGGTATCGCCCAGGGTGCCGCCACCAGTGACCGCAGTGGTAGTTTCCAGCGGAATCCAGCTTCCCACGCCGCCTTCGCTGAATTTGGCAACGTAGAGGGTGCCGTCATTCAGGTACTTGTCACCGGTTGCCAGGCGGTCGCTTGGGTTGGCATCGTCGTTATCCCACACGGCGGTAGAGACGAATTTGTAGAGGTACTCAAAGCGGCCGTCGTGACCGGAGTAGAAGGTTACCGGCTGGCCTTCGACCAGTTTGCCGTAGACCACACACTCGTGGCGGAAGCGGCCCAGCGCGGTGCGCTTCACTGCGCGAGATTCGGCGGTGTAGGGGTCAATTTCGACCACATAGCCGTGACCGTGGGTTTCGTTGCGGTAGTCGCCAGCGGCGGTTTCTGCAAAGGGCGTCGCGTCGAAGCGGGTGAATTCGTCGTCAATTTCAGCGGCGTTGCCAGCCAGCGTTTCCCAAGCGTAGCGAGTGCCTTCGTCTTCGATACCAATGCGGTCGTCACCGGCGCTACGGCCGCTGGATTTGGTGAAGTAGCCGGGCCAGTTTTCTTCACACGTCAGGAAGGTGCCCCAGGGTGACTCGCCACTGCCACAGTTGTTCAGGGTGCCGCGGGCGACTTCGCCGTTGGGCGCGTATTTCGTTACCAACAGTTCAGAACCTGCCAACGGACCGGCGATGTCCATTTCGCTAGCGCCAGTGTAACGGCGGTTCAGCGGATCATTTTCGACCACGCTCCACTCGCCATTGCTGCGTTTTACACGCACTACGCTCACGCCGTGGGCGTTAATTTCCTTGCGAACTTCGTCAACGATCGTCCGCACACTGCCAGCAAAGGTCTGGCCGTTCGGGTGAAGCGCGTCTTCGTCGATGTATTCGTGGTTGATGCACAGCAGGCCGTCGTCGGAGCTACCGTTGATGGGGAAGAAGCTCATCCCATCGTGGTGCATGCCCACGGCGTTGGCTTGATCCTCTGCGGTGTTGCTGCCGTCGTTCTTCCAGGCGTTGGCGCTGCTGTTCAACGGCGTACCCCAGGGTGCCAGAACCTGCGCAGAGTAACCCTCGGGCACGACCACAGCATCTGTTTTTGAGCCGGCAATGGATTGAAAGCCCAGGCTGGTTTCCTGGCTGCCGCTGCCGCCATTGTTATCGTCATCATCATCGGAGCAGCCAAACAGGCCAACACCACTGAACATGGTGAGGGCGCTCATGCCGGCGCCTGTTTTCAAAACTCGGCGGCGAGAGATTTCCTTATCAAGAACGCTGGAGAATGGTTCATTTTTGCTGTTGTTGTAGCGGGTAGGGTCGAATGTTGCTTCACTCATGGGGCTGATCTCTCCGAAGAATCGAGTTATATAAATCGTCGACGCCAGAGGTTAGCTTGGTCATGTAATGGTTTGGTGACAGGTGTATTGCGCTTATATGAAACCACCGGGTGTTGTCAGCGCATTGACGATCACTCTTGCAATCAAAGTGTCATTTAGGCCGCGAATTGGGCGGAACCGTTTTCGGTATCAACCCGCCATTGCGCTTGGGAGGGCGCGCAAAAACAGGCATGATAGAAAAAATCGTATTAAAAGAATTGAGAAGGAGCGAAGTTCATGAAAAAGGGTATGGCGTTGTTGTTAAGCCTGTGGCTGGTGGGGTGCGCGAACCAGGAGAACCTGGTCTACTCCCCAGGATTTAGCTTCGCGGATTATCAATTTATTGTCCTTGAGAAAGGCAAATCCAGCGGGGTGTTTGGTTTTGATTTGCAACTGGCCAACACCTTTACTGAAAACCAGTTCCAAGTACTGGGTGATAAGGAAGTGGCCAATCTTCCCTACGAGGACAAAAAGCAAACCCTGGGCGCGTTGCTCACTGTCGATGGCGACGATGACAGTATCCTGCTGGGTATCTCCCTGCAGAACTTTATCAGTGGCCGCACGGTCGCGACGATCGGTTTGGCCGAAGATGGCAAACTGACCAAAAAGAAGGAGCGCGATCGCGCCTATCAACAGCTCGCTGAAGCGCTGAGTGAGGCAATTCGCAAGGACCGGGCGACGGTCGTTACGGGCAAGCCCCGGCCTGCGCCCACACAGCGCGCCAGTGCGCCTGAGCCCTATCGTGCTCCGGCGCAACCGGCGCCCGAAGATCGGCCCTATATTCTGGAGCCGGATTTCTCGGAATAAAAAAATCGCAACATGGCCTGACACTTTTGCCTGCCCCTTCGTCTATCCGGAAAGCCCCCACAAACCGGAGAAACATGATGCAAAAGTCGATATTGGCAGTGGCGCTCGCCGCTTGGCTGGCGGGTCTTTCCGCCTGTCACCAACCGCCGGCTTCAGAAGCCCGCCTCGAATCGCAGTCCAGCACAAGGGCAGATAGCGCAGGCAGTGAAGCAGATGCTCTTGCGCCCTCGCCGCGGACGAAGGTCGTGCATCACGCTGCCGTCGCCGAACAGGCGGCTGCACCCGCGACCTACAGCGCGATGGCTTCGAGTGGTGAAGCTCGTATGGCCCAAGCGTTTGCGCCTGTTGGGCCGCTAGGCCCTCAACGAGTGTCCGTTCCAGTGAGCGGGGATCGCTACGAAACCCTGCTCGAAAGCGGCTACCGGGATCCTATTTTGTCGCCGCTGTCGACCTTTGCGCTCGACGTAGATACGGCGTCATACAGTCTTCTGCGGCGGTTTCTTAACGATGGAAACCTGCCACCCAGCGAGGCGGTGCGAATTGAAGAGTTGCTGAACTACTTTGATTATCCGGCCACGCTAGCGACTGGAGGTGAGCAACTCAGCATTACCACCGAGGTGATCGCCGCACCCTGGAACCCGACAAACAAATTGGCCATGGTGCAGTTGCGCGCGGCCATGCGCGAGACTGAGCGCCCAAATCGTTTTGTTTTTCTGATCGATACGTCTGGGTCAATGCAGGGTGGTGATCGACTGCCGCTGTTGAAAAAGGCGTTTATGGGACTCGTCGAGCAAATGTCGGCCGCTGACCGCATCGCCATTGTCACCTATGCCGGCAGTGCGGGGGTGGCCTTGGCCAGTACCAGCGGCGGCGACAAGAATACCATTCTTCGCTCCCTGCAATCGCTGCGTTCCGGCGGCTCGACGGCCGGTGGAGCGGGAATTGAGCAGGCCTACCAACTCGCCCGACAGCAGTTCAGCCCGGATGCGAACAATCGGGTGATATTAGCCACCGACGGCGATTTCAACGTGGGCCCGCGCAGCAGCGACGCCCTGATCAAACTGATTGAATCCCAGCGGGATGGGGGAATTTTTCTCACGGTGCTGGGCTTTGGCCAGGGCAATTTGGGTGACGGACCGATGAACCGTCTGGCCCAACATGGCGATGGCAATTACTTCTACATCGACAGTGAGCTTGAGGCCCGACGGGTGCTGGTGGAAAAGCTTCAGCAGAGCCTGATGACCGTGGCCAAAGATGTTAAGTTGCAAGTCGAATTCAACCCCGGCACCGTTGGCCAGTATCGCTTGCTTGGCTATGAGACCCGGCGCATGGCGGCGGAAGATTTTCGCGATGACACCAAGGATGCTGGCGACGTTGGCGCTGGTCAGGTGGTGACGGCCCTTTATGAAATTGTCAGCAAGGCAGGTGAGCAGCAAACTGGCTCAGACCTGCGCTACCAGCAGCGCGCGCTCGTTGACCCATCAAGGAATGAATTGATGGCAGTCCATTTACGCTACCGTGCACCTCAGGGTGGGCCGGCAAAGGAACTCTCGACCATCGTGGATGACCGCCTGTCAGAGAGGCCTTCTGCCAATGTTCAGTGGGCCGCCGCGGTGGCTGAATTTGGTCTGTTGTTAAGCGATTCGAAATATCGGGCTGAGGCAGCTTATGCCAGCGTCATCGAGCGGGCTGCGCAGCTTGCGGCCCAAAGCACCGGCGCCGCGGGCGAGCGCAAGCGGGAGTTTGTTTCGCTGGCTCGCCTGGCATCCCTGTTGAAAGCCCCGGGTGGCAGTCCAAGGCATTCTGATCTGGCCGTCGGCGAACGTGCCGCTACTCACAAGATTGGTGGAGGTTAAGGGATGGCGGATGCCATCGACCAATGGCTGGATGAGTTGGCCGGACGGCGGCAAGACGATCCGATGATTGCGGCCCTTCGTCAGGCACTGCTGGCCGGGCAGCATGATGCGGCGGGGCAGCTCAATGACTTGGCGTTCCAGCGTTTGTTGCGGCGGCTCGAGGGCGAGGGGCTTTTAAATACATCGCCCCAGGTCCGCCGCCAATCTCAAAATGAACCCTCCGGTGACTCGGCCGATTCCGTGACCGCTCGGTCGGTGGCTGAGCAGCAGCGGGTGACTCGGCCACCCATCCCGTCCCGCTGGCCTCGCTTGGTGGGGATTGCCGCAACCGTAGTCGCGGCCATATTGCTGGTGCGACCCCAGTGGCCTGTGGAGCGCAGCCTGCAATTTGCCAGCGCCCCGGCTGAGCGCGCTAGCGAGTTGCTGGTGAGCGAGGAGGCAGACGGCGAGCTGGTGGTCGCGCCAGCCGCCCCCAGCGCTGCGATGTCAAAATCGTCGCCTGATCGCGGGCTGACCATGGATAGACAAGAGCGCAGGGCATTTTCGTCAGCGGGGGCGGCGAGTGATTCGGCAGCGGAGCGCGCCGATGCCGTGGCGTCGGTACCACCAATGTCAGCGTTGCAGCAAGGTAAGGGCCCAGCTGCGCCGCCGGCCTGCCAGCGGAAACGGGGTGAACGGCTGCAGGTTGAATTGGCAAACTTGAACCTGGCGCAGACCCGGCGCTTTTATGCCGCGCTGGCACAGATTGAGGCGCTGGAATTTACCTATTCTCGGCCAGCGGGCCCCAGCGATATTATGCTTCACTCGGCGGCTGCGCGGGCTGCGCTGGCAAGTTTGCTGGCTGAGTTTGGGTGGCAGGGTTGTGATTTGCGTGGCGTGACGCGGCTGTCGGTGGCGGTGTTGCCGGGGGCGAGCAGCCCATGAACGATGCATCTCTGAATGACACTTCCCAGCACAGCTGCGCTCCTGATGACGGGGCATTATTGGCCGAGCTGACGGTCGGAGGAGGGCGGAGCCAGCAGGCGCTGCGCCTGCTTTATGCGTATTATGCGCCGCGCTTTATCGGGTATTTTCGGCGCCGGGGCGCGTCAGATGCCGATGCCGACGACCTATGTCAGGAAGCTTTCGTTAAAATTATGCGCTCGGTCGGCCCCGCGTTGGCGAGTCCGCGGGGGATAACGGCGCCGCGGGCCTGGCTTTGGCTTGTTGCCCGTTCTGTGCATCTGGATCATCTTGGCAAACAGCAGCGCACTGCGCATGATGATTTGGCCCTCGATGGCGCCGCGGCAGGGCAAGCGTGGAGCGACTTTCAGACCGCTGACGAGGTATCGACAGATCAGGAAGGCTTGGGCGACTGCGTGCGGCGCCAGTTTGCCCGATTTGCCGACGCTAGCCCGGAAGCGGCCCAGGCTATTTCCTGGGCGGTGGTGGAAGGGTTTACCGCGCCGGAGATTGCCTCACTGCTCGGACGCAGCCCGGGTGCGACCCGGGAGTTCTTGTCTCAGGTCAGAAAGAAGCTGCGAGATGTGCTATCGCTGTGCCGAGATTACTTGAACTGAGCCAGCCAGCATTCGTCTTAGCCGTCCCAAAAAGCGGAAAACGGAAAACGCCACATCAAGGGAGCGATACCAGCGTCAATGGAAAATGTGGACCAACAAGCCAGCAGTGAGATCCCTGCCCCAGAGCACAATGCTAAGCCGCCTCACCGGCGCAGGCGCATGCACCCCTTTATACGTCAGGGGTTCGCCTGGGTGTTGTGTCTGGCCCTGCTGCCGATCATTGGCATTGCCGCCGTGTGGCTCGCTGCCTGGTTGGGCTATCTGTTTGGTTGGTGGACCCAGTCAGTAGCCGCAGTGGTTGTGCCGCTGGTGGTGTTGCCCTCGACGTATTTTCTCGCGCCGCGATTTCGGCACACGGCCAGTGTCATCGCCGCCGCAATTTTGTTTGCGCTGGCCCTGCAGTGGCTTTGGCCAAGCTACTATCCCGCCTGGCACCCACGGGCATACCAGCCAACCTACCTGCCCATGCGTCTGTTTTGTGTGACCAATATTGTGTTGCTGATGCCGCTGGCGTGGCCGGCCAATGTGTGGATGTTTTACCAGGCTGTGCGCGTTATTCGTTGGGGCAAGGGCTTGGCCGGGCGACTCCTGCAAACCTTACTGCGGCAGCGGCGGTCATAACCGGCAGTTGATTTCAGCCAGGCGGCTGTAGCTGTCGAGCCGGGCTTGATGGTCGTAAATCTGGGAAGTCACGATCAACTCGTCTGCCTGGGTTCGCGCCAGAATTTCTCGCAGTGCTTTTTCTACGGTGTCTTCGCTCCCTATGGCCGCGCAGGCCATAACGCCATCCAGCATCATCCGGTCGGCAGGGTGAAGGCTGTCCCGATAACCCGGTACTGGCGGTTTCAGGGGGCCGGGATTCCCCCGGCGCAGGGCGACGAAGGTTTGCTGCATGGAGCTGGCCAGCAGTTCACCGGCTTCATCGCTGTCTGCCGCGAAGACGCTCACCGCCACCATGACTTTGGGTTTGTCCAGGTAGGATGAGGGCCGGAATCGGGAGCGGTAAATCTGCAGCGCCTCATCGAGTTGTGCCGGTGCAAAGTGGGAGGCAAACGCGTACGGGAGTCCGAGCGCGGCGGCGAGCTGCGCGCCGAACAGGCTTGAGCCGAGAATCCACACGGGGACGTTTAGTCCGACGCCGGGAATGGCCCGCACCAACTGTCCCTCGCCCGGGCCGAAGTAATTTAGCAGCTCGACTACATCGTTAGGGAATTGATTCGGATCGCTGTCCAGGTTGCGGCGCAGGGCCTGGGCTGTTGCCTGATCGGTGCCGGGAGCACGGCCCAGGCCTAAATCAATGCGGCCTGGATAGAGGCTTTCGAGCGTACCGAACTGTTCAGCAATGAGCAGTGGTGCGTGATTGGGTAGCATCACGCCTCCGGCCCCTACCCGAATGGACTGAGTGCCCGCCGCTATAAAACCAATGGCAACGGCGGTGGCTGCACTGGCGATACCTGCCATATTGTGGTGTTCAGCCAGCCAGTAGCGCTGAAACCCCAGGGCTTCACAGTGCTGGGCCAGTGACAATGAGCATTGCAAAGACTGCCTTGCATTACTGCCCTCGGTGATCGGTGAAAGGTCGAGAACGGAAAGTGCGGTCATGGCGAATTGTGATCCTGCGAATCGGTGGACGTGTCAATGTGGTGGTGTTCAATCGCCGTGTTTTCAAGCGCGATGGTCTGGGGCTTGACCACCTCACGACCTAACAGCATTTGCCAGAGCGTGCGGGATTTGGCCCGGGCATCGTTGCGGTGATTGGCGAACGTCACATGTTGATCGGGCGCTTGGGGGGCAAGTTCAATGCTCCACAACGCTTCAATTTCATTGGGCAGCAGGGAGTAGCGAATGTCCACGACGCGCAGCGGGTTTGTCGGGTCCAGCGCGATATACCCCTTGGAAAACCAGCGAAATCGCTCCAGGTCGATTGCCTGTTGGGAGTTGGCCTGGAGGAAGGGTAAATCCCGGGCAATATCCAGTCGGGGAATACTGCTGCCGGGATAAACGCGGAGCTCCCGACCAGCGCGAATACCGTCCACAAAGAAGGTTTCTCCGCTTCGGTAAATGGTCTTCCACAGTAACAGGTTGGCAAACGCCGGCTTTGCCTCCAGTTGATCCACCCGGTGGCCCCGGCTGAGCGCGAGCTGGAGGCCGGCCGCTTCGGCCCGGTCGCGTTGTATCCAACCGATACCGGGGTAAATCAGCGCCCAGGCCAATGCCGTTCTGGCTGCCCAGCGGCGTCCGGGTTTGAGCGCCAATACGCACAGTGCGAGCAGCGGCAGTGTGTACAGCGGGTCGATAATTGACAGAGTATTCCAGGCGATGCGCGTACTGCTGAAGGGCCAGAGCAACTGCGTACCGTAGGTTGTGCAGGCGTCGAGCAAGCCGTGGGTGGCATAGCCAGCGCAGGCCAGCACGATACACTGCCAGAGCGGCAGTTTTTTGCGGGCAAACAGGGTGTACAGCAGGGTGCCGAGTAAGGCCCCTGCGAGGGGAATAAAAACCAGTGAGTGGGTGAACTGGCGATGGAATTCGAGAAACAGCAGCGGATCAGCTGGCGAGCGAATCAGCACGTCCAGGTCCGCGGCCATTCCCGCGAGAAAACCGATGCCCGCTACCCGGCGTTGATAGGCGCTGCGGCTGGCCAGATTCTGGCTGGCGGTGACACCGAGCAGGCCCTGAGTCAGTGGATCCATCTTATCCTTTGCGTCAGCGAAAAAACGCCCATTGTAGCGCCTTCGCCACCGGCTTACTCAGGATGGTCTTCAATCTCATCCCGCGGGTTGGGAACCTCCTTGGGTTTGGATTTCTCCGCAGGCTTGTCAGCGCCAGGGTTGTCGGCATTGTCGGAGGACTTGGGCTCGGCGGTCAGGCCATCCGCCTTCTCTTCAACAATTTTCGGGGCGCCCTTGGCGGCCGCTTTCACCGCTTCCCTCACTGCGGCATTGACCGCTTCAGGATCGTTGCTTTGCTGGGCAGCGGACTGGGCGGCCTCCCGGGCGGCTTCCTTCAATTCCTCTGCCACGGGTTCAAGGGCTTCGGCGACCACGGAGTCGGCGACCTTTTCGGCGGCGACTTTACGTTCGTCGGTTTCGATTCCCACGTGATAGGCGGCAAAACCCGGCATGACCATCTGGTTAACGGCAATACCGATAATTTGGCCGTCCACGTGGCTGCGAATCAGCGAGCTGCGATTGGTAATGGGATCGGTGACCGAGCCGAGGATGTCACCCTTTTTGACCCGTTGTCCGAGCTTGGCCTCGGTCAGGAAGACCCCGCTCTGGTCGGCTCGCAACCAGGTGGATTTGTAGAAGATCGCCTGCTTGGGGGCCCGGTTGGGTTTTTCGGCGATCATGCCCATGTGATATAGCACCGCGCGAATGCCCTTAACACTTTCGGACACTTCACGGGATTGCAGGCGCAGGGGCTCGCCGGCCTCCAGGGTCACAGCGGGAATGCCGGCATCCACCGCGGCGCGGCGCAGGGTGCCGGAGGCGCCGGCGCCATCGAGCACGGTGATGTCATGAAACATTTTGCTGAATTCTTTCACGCTCTCTTTGCCGAGATCCGAACGCAGCTGGGTGATATTGGTGCGATGGAACGACCCGGTGTGGATATCAATCAGCCGGTCACAGTGGGCGATGATTTCATTGAAGAAGCTGTGGGCAATGCGGCCCGCTGAGCTTCCTTTGGGGTCGCCGGGAAAATAGCGGTTCAGGTCCCGACGGTCGGGCAGGTAACGGGAGCTGCGGCGAAAGCCGTGCATATTGACGATGGGCACGCCAATCACAATGCCCTGGAGCTTGTCGCTTTCCAGGCTGAACATGACCCGGCGAATGGTTTCCACGCCGTTAAGTTCGTCGCCATGTACCGCCGCGGTCAGGCACAGCGTAGGGCCGGGGTTGGCACCGGCGGCAACCAGTACCGGCGTGGGCATGGCCAAGCCGGCAATGGCTTGGCCTGCCGTCCAGTACAGACGCTCAAAGCGGCCGCGCAGAATATCCTCGCCAAGCAGCGTGATGGCCACCGTATCTGTCTCGGTGTCGCTGCCTTCCTCGGTCTGGTTGAAGTCACTGTTGACGTTAACCGACTTCTTTCGGGTCGGGGTGAACAGGTCGTCACTTTCTTCGATAGCCGGAAGCTGGTTGCTGCCCTGGGTCTCATCGAGAGACTTGGGCGTTTGCTCGTCTGCGTAAACGCTGGCAGACCAGGTCAAGCCCAAGCTGGTCAGCAGAATTAGTAGGCCTCGCATAATACGGGCGATCACTCCATGTTGATGGTATCCGGCCCGAGGCCGATTGCCGCAAATCATACGCTTCATTGTGCATGCCTGTATCTGGGATGCCAGTGGCAATTTTGCCTAAGCGGCGTCGTGCCGGGCGCAGATTTGATGTTATCACCCGCTTTGATCCGTCCGTTGCGGCGAGTTCCAGCACGAAAATGTGAATAGTAAGTGGGTCGCGCCAATTGGGCTGGCTTCGGGCATAATGGCGGCTTTACTAGAGCTACGCCAATGCTGGGGAGCCGTCTTTTACCTCGCCCAAATTGGCTGATGCCGATTTTATCTTCGCGGAGCAGGCTGAAAGGACACGCGTTAATGCTAGAACCACGTCGCCAGAGTTTTCTCGATGCTATGGGGGTCATCAGCTACGTGCCGCGCTTTGTCCTGCCCAATGCGCGACCTTCCGCCCGCTGTGAAATGCCTGTGCCGCGGCCTGGCGATGTTCGGAGTGAAGCGCCCGCGCGGGCAGCGCCGCCAGTTGGCGGGACTGCTGGTGTTGGCCCTGAGGCGCCTGCTGTCAGGCCCGCAGGTGAAGCCCGCCAGCGTGTGGAAATGCCGTCGATTCAGGCGCCCTCGGCGCCGACCAAGCCGGCCGCTGCTCCGCCTGCCGAGGCGGTTCGGTTTGCAGCGGATCTGGTAACCACTCAACTGGGGCTGATGTTCCTCTGCGAGGGCAGCCTCCGCCCGGAGCAAAAACGGCTAGTGGCCAACATTGCAGCAGCCTTCTCCCGCCATTTCCTGCCGGATCAGGAAGCGGGGCTTCAGGCGAGTCGGTTTTCCTGGCCTGTGCTGCAATCGGCTGGCCTTGCCCAGGGAGCCGATGCTGCCCGGGATGCCCTCAGTGCAAATGTGCTGGCGCAGGCCGAGCGCCTTCGCATGAAGTGGGTGGTGGTATTTGGCGACGGTCTGCTGCCTTACCTGGATTCTCAACTGCTTGCCCAGGAAGGGGTGCTATTGGTGCCCGCGGCGGAGCTGGCGGAACTCCTCCAGAGTGCTGCGGCCAAAGCCGCCCTGTGGCGAGCCTTGCAAGACGCCGTTAAGGGCGGAACAGAAAGCCCGTGAACATCGATTTGCTTAGCCATCGCCATTTGGCGCGCTGTATGGCAATTGACGAAGCGGCGCCCTTTCCCTGGGGGAAAACCCATTGGTCCCGCAGCCTGCGCGATGATCATTGTCTGGGGCTGTGGCGGGGTGCGGATTTGGTTGCCATTAGTGCCTTCACGCTGGTGTTCGATGAACTGAGTCTGATGAACCTGGTGGTTGCCTCGGGTGAGGGCGGCAGAGGGTATGGTCGCGCATTGTTGCTGGGCGGTCTGGAGTGGATGCAACAGCTCGGACCCAGCCGTTGTATTTTGGAAGTGAGGGAGTCCAACGTGGTGGCCCGGGGCTTGTATCGCAGTGTGGGCTTTGGCGAAGATGGAATCCGAAAAAATTATTACCCCCTGGGGGCGGGAAGGGAGGATGCTGTGCTAATGTCAGCGCCCCTGCCCTTGGACGAATGGAAGTGAGACCCAATGCGCGAAATTGAATCTGATTGGTGGTTTCTCTTATTGCCGGATGAATGGCAAAGCGAGCAGGATGAAGACAGCATCTTGGTGTTTGATGAGGATGAACTGGGTTGTATCAGCCTTTCTACCCTGGCTTCCGATACCGGCAAGCCAGCGGATGAAAATGCGCTGAAGGCACTGCTGAATGATCTCGGCTACGACCCGGCTGCTGGAAAGGCCTGCACGATTGCCGAGGAGTGGCGCGGGTGGCAGTTTGAAACCATAGAGGAAGGCGATTATATTCGAGAATGGTTTTTGTTTGGCGGCGGGTTGATTTTGCTGGTGAGTTATTCCTGCGCTGAGGAAGATCGCGCTATGGACGTGGCGGTGGTCGATGAAATTCTCGATAGTCTGCGCTTGAAGGCGGCGGGCTAATTTGTCGGTTGCAGACGGAAAGACAGCAATTGAATAGAAAGACAGCAGTTTAATAGGCAGTTATACAAAGTATAAGACAGCCTGGGCACTTCGACATTTGAAGTAAATTTGGCATTTTGTTGGTGACTGAGGGTCATCTTGCAGGGTCAATAATGAAGAATATAGTTTCGGCGTTTTTGTTGTTAGTCGCGTTGGTGGGGTGGTCCGCACCCGTGCTCAGCGCTGAGCAAAAATTCAATCCGGCCAACCTTGTTCTGGCGTCGGTGAGCGCCCTGGCGGTGGACGCCAAGTCAGGTGAGGTGCTCCTGGATCGCAATGCCAATATCGTGATGCCCATCGCGTCTTTGACCAAAGTGATGACGGCGATGGTTGTGCTTGATGGCAAACAATCGCTGAAAGAAAACATTCAGTTCAGTCAGCAGGATCGCAAAGCGATCAATAACTACTTCTCCCGGATTCGGGTAGGGTCTGAAATATCCAGGGGTGAAGCCCTGCGGTTGGCGCTGATGTCTTCGGAAAATCTCGCTGCAGCGACCCTGGGGCGTCATTATCCCGGTGGCACAACGGCCTTTGTGGCGGCGATGAATGCCAAGGCGCGGGCGTTGGGTATGAAAAATACCCAGTTTGTCGATGCCAGTGGCTTATCTCACAAAAATGTGTCCACCGCCTCCGATCTGGCATTGATGGTTGCGGCCGCATCCAACTACCCCGAAATTCGTAAATACAGCACCACTGCGGTCCACACCGCCAATTTTTCCAAACCCAATTATGCGCTGGCGTACGTGAACACCAATGTACTGGTTCGGTACGAGCGCTGGGATGTGCATGTCAGTAAAACCGGTTATTTAAATGAGGCGGGCCGCTGTCTGGTAATGAACACCAAGGTTAATGGCCGGGACGTGCTGATGGTGATGCTCGATTCCTTTGGCAAGCGCAGCCCGGTAGGTGATGCAGGTCGAATTAAGTCCTGGCTGGAAACCGGCAAAGGCGGTTCGGTTGCGGGCTCGGCATTGGCTTACCAAAAGCGTAAGACGAAGGAATTGTTGTCTCGGCAGGTGGCGGCTAGCGCGCAGTAAGGGATGTTCAACCGGGCTAGTGCCCAGCGGGCGACTCGCCGGCGAAAGCGAACAAATGTAAAAAGGTGGCCAAGGGGCCACCTTTTTTTCGGGCAGTGGCTTTTTGGACAGTGACAACCGGCATAAACTACCGGCTTAGTTTCTCTACAGACAGCATAACCATAGGGGCTTGCAGGTTGTATCAACGGGTAGAAAAAAAGCCCTGACCGCAAGGTCAGGGCTTTTCCGTTTGGGACGGTGGCTTTGTAATTTTGGTTTGGGCTTAGCAGGCCTCGAACAGACCGGCAGCGCCCATGCCTTTACCGACACACATAGACACGATGCCGTACTTTTTGTTCCGGCGCTGCAGCTCGCGGATCACCACACCCGTCATGCGAGAGCCGGTCATGCCGTAGGGGTGACCGATGGCAATGGCGCCGCCGTTCACGTTGTAGATGTCGTTGTCGATTTCCAGGGCATCGCGGCAGTACAGGCACTGGGAGGCAAAGGCTTCGTTCAGCTCAACCAGGTCGATATCTGCCATGGTCAGGCCGTTCATCTTCAACAGCTTGGGAATGGCGAACACGGGTCCGATACCCATTTCATCGGGCTCGCAGCCGGCCACGGTGAAACCGCGGAAGTAGGCTTTTGGTGTCAGGCCCAGCTCGATGGCTTTTTTCTCAGACATCAACAGGGTCATTGAGGCGCCATCGGAAAGCTGGGAGGCATTGCCGGCGGTGATGGTGCCGGTTTCCTCATTGAACACGGGCTTCAGGCCAGCCAGGCCTTCGAGAGTCGTTTGTGGCCGGTTGCACTCGTCTTTGCTGACGGTGCCTTCCAGAATTTCTTTGGTGCCGGCCTTCTTGTCTTCCTTGAGCCAGTTCACGGTCATCGGCGCGATTTCGTCGGCAATCAGGCCAGCCTCGGCGGCAGCGGCGTAGCGTTGCTGGCTTTGCAGCGCGTATTCGTCCTGCTGCTCACGGCTCACATTGTAGCGCTCGGCGACGATTTCAGCGGTGAGGCCCATGGGCATCAGGAACTGGGGCAGTTCATTGACCAGGCGGGGGTTTTCTTCAAACTCGGACTTGCCGCGCTCCAGACCGGTGATGGACTCAACACCCCCGGCGATGCAAATGTCACCGGCACCACTGGCGATATGCTGGGCGGCAATGGCGATGGCATTGAGGCCGGAAGAACAGGCGCGGCTGATGGTCAGACCGGATGCGCTGATCGGCAGTTTGGACAGGGCTACGGCGTAGCGGGCAATGTTGGCTGATTGCTCGCCAGTCTGGCGGGCCGCGCCGACAACAACGTCGTCAACCAGGGCGGGATCAAAGTTGGGGTTGCGCGCCAGCAGCGCATCAATGCAGTGGGCAACAAGGTCGTCAGCCCGGGTCAGGTTGAAGGTGCCACGGAAGGATTTGGCAAGTCCCGTTCTAATATTGTCGACGATTACGACCTGGTTCATTGCTGGTGCTCTCCACATTGGGGGTAATTGGTAACCAAGCTAATTATATGGTGGCGAACAGGATATGGCAAATATGCCTGCGGGGGCAAATTGCCGGGTCAGCTGACGTTGCCTGTGACCCGAACCCGGCGGCTTTCTTTGGTCTGGGGCGCGCTGGCGGCGGCCTGTCGCTTAGCGATTTGCGCGTCGATGATATTTTTCAGGGCAATGATCAAGCCGGTAAAAATAAAGGCGCCGGGGGGTAAAACGGCGACCAATACCGAGGTGTAATCTTCCACCAGCACGATTTTCCAATGTTTGGCGCCCTCACCAAAGAGCAGGTCCATATTGGCAAAGATGGCGCCGGTGCCGACGATTTCGCGCATGGCGCCCAGCACCACCAGCACCGCGGCAAAGCCAAGTCCCATCACCAGGCCGTCAACGGCGGCGGGCAGCAATCTGTTTTTGCAGGCGAAGGCATCGGCCCGGCCGAGGATGGCGCAGTTGGTGGTAATCAGCGGCAGAAAGATGCCGAGGATGGTGAACAGCTCGTAGGCAAAAGCCTGCATCAATAGTTCGATGCAGGTGACCGCTGCGGCAATAATCATCACAAAGGCGGGCAGGCGGATGGCGTCGCTGGCAAAGTGGCGGATCATTGATACGCAGCTGTTGGAAATCACCAGCACCATCAGGGTGGCCAGTCCCATGCCAAGGGCATTGATGACAGAACCGGTTACCGCCAGCAGGGGGCACAGGCCCAGCAGCTGAACAATGGCGGGGTTGTTTTTCCACAGGCCGTTGAGAGAAATTTCCCGGTAGCTCACGTCGCTCATGGCGCTGCCTCTTGTAAGAGAATCTCTGAGTTATCACTCTGCTGGCCCGCTGCCGCTGGGTGTGCGGCCTCGCTGCTAGGGTGCAGCAGTGCATCCCGGTGGGCGCTGAAGTACTCCAGGCTGCGGCGAACCGCCGCGGTTACGGCTCTGGGGGTAATGGTCGCGCCGGTAAATTGGTCAAACACGCCGCCATCTTTTTTCACTGTCCAGCGGGCCGGCTCGGGCTGCGCCAGTGACTTGCCGATAAATCCGTCGACCCAGCGGCTTTTCTTGTAGTCTACCTGGTCGCCCAGGCCAGGAGTTTCCCGGTGGGACAGCACCCTCACCCCAGCGATGCTGCCGTCGGCGTTGATGCCAACGATAAGATCGATATCGCCGGTATAACCATCCCGGGCGGTGGCGGGCAAAATGACGGCCACAGCTTGGCCTTGCTGGCGGGCCAGATAATACTGCTTCGTCTCACGCAGGCCGAGCAGCGACTCGTCGTCAATGGGGTAGGCATCATCGAGCATGTCATTGTCATGGCGGTTTGCCGGAATAATTTCCAGCAGGGCCTTCGCCTCAGCCTGGCGAATATTGTCGCGAATACTGTCCCTGGTGCCCAGATAGGTGGAGGCAATCACTGCGGTGGTGACCACGGCAAACAGCCCCAACAAGACGCCATTCTTGGTAATCGATTGCCCCAGCATCAGCCCGGTCCTCCCTTGGGTTGGTGACCGTAGGTGCGCGGCTGGGTGTAGTGGTCAATAAACGGTGCAGCAAAATTCATTAGCAGCACGGCAAAAGCCACCGCGTCGGGATAATTTCCCCAGTGCCGGATGAGGTAGACCAGTACGCCGATCAATGCGCCGTAAATCACCCGGCCGCGATTGGAAACTGCCGAGGTGACAGGGTCAGTGATGATGAAGAAGGCGCCGAACATGGTGGCGCCGCTCAGCAGCTGGAACAGTGGCGATCCACCCGATGCGGAGCTACCGCCGTCGTAAAACAGGGCTGACATCAGGAAGAGGGCCGCCAACATGGACAGCGGCGCGTGCCATGTGAATACCCGTCGGTAGAGCAAGTAAATACCGCCGAGCAAAAAGGCGACGTTAGCGGCCTCCCAGCCAATTCCGGCGAACTGTCCCATTTGTGGTGACTGGGCCCATAGCTCGCTGAGTTCCAGGCTGTTGTTCTGTTTGAGCACGTCCAGCGGTGTGGCGGCGGTGAGGCCGTCGACGGCGGATAGCTGGCCAAGGCTCATAAGCAGGGCGTCGATGGGGCCCAGCCAGTCTGTGGTTACGCCTTTGGGTGCCAGCCAGGTGGTCATTGCCACTGGGAACGAAATCAGCAGAAAAACATAGGCCGCCATCGCCGGGTTGAAGGGGTTGTAACCCATGCCGCCGTAGAGGTGTTTGGCGATGAGAATGGCAAAGCCGCAACCGACAATGATCAGCCATAGCGGTGCCGCCGGCGGCAGCGCGATACCGAGCAGGAAGGCGGTAACCAGGGCGCTGGCATCGTTCAAATAAAAGCGGATCGGGCGACCGCGCAGTTTCAGGGCCAGCGCTTCAAACATCAGCGCACTCAGGCTTGCCCAGAGCACATTGATCAGCGTGCCAAAACCAAAGAACCAGGTGAGTGTCAGCAGCCCCGGTACCGTTGCCAGCAGCACCAGACGCATGACTTTGGCGGTGGTCATGGGGCCGTGGGCGTGGGGGGAGCTGATCTTCATAAATGCCATATCAGAGTGCCCCTTACGCGCTGTGCTCGGCCAGCTGCTGCTGGGCCTGGGCTAATTTGTCTTCGAGCTTGGCCACGGTGTCGGCCAGCAAATCGGCAGTGTCATCGCCGTTTTCCTTTGCCGCACTGAGCTTTTCACGGGTTTTGGCCAATCGCTTTTCCAGGGAGGCGACATTGGCTTTGAGCTTGTCGGCATCAGTCATTGACGCGGCCGCTTCTCTGGCGGCCTGGGCGCGCTTGATGGCGGCTTGGGCCGGATCATCGTCGGTCGATGGCTCTGTGGTCGCCGGCGCCTCGCCTTCCAGCTCGCTGAGTGCCTGCTTGGTTTCGGCCAGCTTGGCGCTGAGTTTGTCGACGGCGGTTTCAAAGGCCGCGACCTTGCTGTCGCCCGTGCTGCGGGCCTGATCCAGTTTTTCCTGGGCGGCCAGGAGCTTTTTCTCGCTGGCGGCAACGGCTTGCTGCAGGCGCGCTGTTTTCTGCTCGTTCGTCTCTTCGACTTCACCACCGGCGCGCTTGGCCTGGGCTCGGGCAATGGCTGCCGCTGCGGGGTCTGCTTCAGCCGTGGGTGGTGGCGAGGGTGGTGCGCTCTGGGCTTGATGGGCGGCCAGTTCTTGGCGGGCGCTCTCGAGTTTCTGCTCGGTATTACTCACCGCTTTGGCAAAGGCGTCGGCGTTGGCATCGCCCTGGGTCAGGGCCTGTTGGTGTTTCTCTTGTGCTGCACTCAGGCGCTTTTCTGCGCTGGCAATTTGTTTTTCCAGTCGGGCCGTTTTCTCTGCCGGGCTTTCTGTCGGGGTTGATCCAGAGCGTGCGGCCTGGGCTCTGGCAATGGCGGCTTGAGCCGGGTCCTGGCTGGTTGTCTGGGCGTCAGCCTTTTTGGCCTTACTGCGCTCGATGGCCGCTTGAATGGGGTCCACCTCACTGCTGGCAGCACTTTTCTGTTTGGCGGCCTCAAGGCGCGCTTTGCGGCGGGCTTCTTTTTCCGCCTCTTCTTTTTCGAGCCGCGCCTGACGGGCTTCAAAGCGCTCTTTACTGCGCTCGGCTTTGATTTTGTCTTGCTGGGCTTGGCGAATTTCACCTTTGGCTGCTCGGTAGTACTGCACCAGGGGAATGCTGCTGGGGCAAACATAGGAGCAAGCGCCGCACTCAATGCAGTCGAACAGATTGTGCGCCTCCAGCTTGTCGTGCTCCTGGGCCCGGGCAAACCAGTACATTTGCTGGGGCAACAGGGAAACCGGGCAGGCTTCGCTGCACATGCCGCAGCGGATGCACGCCTGTGCCGGCGGTGGCGGCGGCAATTCCCGGGCGGTGGGGGCCAGCACGCAGTTGGCGGTTTTTACCACAGGGACGGCGGTATCGTTGAGGGTATAGCCCATCATCGGGCCGCCCATAATTAAGCGGATGCACTTGCTCTGGTCGAAGCCGCTGAGCTCGAGCAGAAATTGTACCGGCGTGCCAAGCAGGGTTTCGAAATTGCCGGGTTGTTGGCAGGCGTCGCCGGTCACGGTGGTAATGCGTGAAATCAGCGGCTCGCCAAAATGAATCGCTTTGTGGATGGCCACCGCGGTGCCGACGTTCTGGCAGACAATGCCGATGTCTGCGGGCAGGCCGCCGTTGGGCACCTCTTTGCCAGTGAGAATTTCGATCAGCTGTTTTTCGCCGCCCGACGGGTATTTTGTGGGGAAGACGACAATCTCAATGCCGGTGCCGGCTGCGGCCTTTTGCAGGGCGGCGATCCCTTCGGGTTTGTTGTCTTCGACACCAATCAGGGTTTCTTTGGTTGGCTCCACCAAATAGCGCAGAATTTCGGCGCCGGCGATGATTTGATCTGCGCGCTCGCGCATCAGGGCATCGTCGGCGGTGATATAGGGCTCGCACTCGGTGCCGTTGAGAATCAATGTCTCGATGGGCTTGCCATCGCGTTTGCCGAGTTTGACGGCAGACGGGAAGCCCGCCCCGCCCATGCCAGCAATGCCGGCGGCGCGAATTCGTTCGAGGAGTTTGCTCCGCTCCAGACTGCGGAAGTCATCCACCCCGCTGCGACCAATCCACTCATCGCGACCGTCAGTGTCAATGACAATGCAGGGGGCGCTCATCCCGGAGGGGTGAGGAATCAGCCGGGATTCAATGGCGACGACCACCCCGGAGGTGGGGGCGTGGACCGGTGCGCTGACAAAGCCCTTGGCTTCGGCAATCATCTGACCCTTGAGTACACGCTGCCCAACCGCGACTACCGGGTTGGCCGGGGCGCCGATATGTTGCGCCAGTGGCAGCACCAGTTGTGGCGGAATGCCGGCCTGGCGAATCGGCCCTTGCATGGACTGGTGTTTGTTTTCCGGCGGGTGAATGCCGCCGTGGATATCCCAGATTTTTCTCATGCCCCGGCCCCCACGCTTGGATTCGGGTGACGATCAGAGGCGATCACATCTTCAGCGGCAGGCGGCTTTTGCCAATGCCAGCTCTGCAGGGTGGTTTCGATGGGGCGCATTTCTATGCAGTCGACAGGGCAGGGTTCAACGCAAAGGTCGCAGCCGGTGCACTCGCTGGCGATGACCGTGTGCATGTGCTTGGCCGCGCCAAGGATGGCATCTACCGGGCAGGCCTGGATGCATTTGGTGCAGCCGATACATTCTTCTTCGCGGATATAGGCCACCGAGGGCACGGATTCTTCGGCGGCGTCCAGGGGCTTGGCTTCTACCCCAAGCAAGTCGGCCAGGGCGGCAATTGTGGCTTCGCCGCCGGGGGGGCACTTGTTGATGTCATCGCCCCCGGCAATGGCTTCGGCGTAGGGCCGGCAGCCGGGATAACCGCATTGGCCACATTGGGTTTGCGGCAGCAGTTCCTCGACCTGATCGGCAATCGGGTCGCCCTCGGTTTTGAATTTGACCGAGGCGTAACCAAGCAGTGCGCCAAAAATCAGGCCCATGCTGACCAAGGCAATAAGCGAGGCAATCAGGGGTTGTTGGGCAATCAATTCCAGCATCGCGTTACACCAATCCGGCAAAGCCCATAAAGGCCAGCGACATTAAGCCGGCGGTGATCATACCGATGGCAGCGCCTTTGAAGGGGGTGGGCACGTCGGCCACATTTAAGCGCTCCCGCATGGCGGCAAACAGCACCAGCACTAAAGAGAAGCCAGCGGCAGCGCCAAAGCCATAGAGGGCGGCTTCGGCAAAGCTGTGATCTTTGTTGATGTTGAGCAATGCCACACCCAGCACGGCGCAGTTGGTGGTAATCAAGGGCAGGAAGACGCCCAGCACCTTGTAGAGTAGCGGGCTGGTCTTACGCACTACCATCTCAGTAAATTGGACCACCACGGCGATTACCAAAATAAAGCTGATGGTGCGCAGATACTCCAGGCCCAGCGGTACCAGTAGCCACTCGTAAGTAATCCAGCTGCAGATGGACGCGAGGGTGAGTACGAAGGTGGTCGCGCTGGACATGCCGATGGCCGTTTCCAGCTTGCTCGATACGCCCATAAAAGGACACAGCCCCAAGAACTGGACCAACACGAAGTTGTTCACCAAAATGGCGCTGATTAGCAAAATGGAATAGTCGGCTAACACCTTTTAGTCTCCCCCTGTCGCCAACCGCCCCGGTACCCCCTCGGTCCCAAGGCGAAGTGCGAGCGCGGATAATCCGCGCGGCGCCTATTTTATGGGCACCGGCCGAATAAATAAAAACAGCTTAATCAACAAAGCTTTATCGGTAGAGCCGATAACAGCCTGAGATGATCTGACTACTGAATTTTCATGCCCGCTTGGGCGCCGCTGTCGGGGCTCAGTATCCAAATGTCTTTACCGCCGGGCCCGGCGGCCAGCACCATGCCCTCGGATACGCCGAAACGCATTTTTCGCGGTGCCAGATTCGCGACCATTACGGTGAGTTTGCCCACCAATTGCTCCGCCGTGTACGCGGATTTGATCCCGGCAAACACGTTGCGCGTGCCCAGCTCGCCCAGGCTCAAGGTCAACTGTAACAGTTTGTCCGCGCCTTCGACGGGGGCGGCGGCAATGATCTCGGCGACCCGCAAATCGACTTTGGCAAAATCCGGAAACTCAATGGTGTCAGCGATGGTTCCCGGGTCCTGACTCGGCTTTTTGGTTTTGCCTTTGTCGGGGCTGGCCGTGGGGGCCGGTGTGCTGTCGGCACTGTCGGCAACCATGGCGGCGACCTTGTCGGGGTCGACCCGGGCCATCATGGCTTTGAAGGGCTTCACGGGGTGGTTGAGCAGAGGGGAAAACTCGCCCTGCCAGGTGATATCACAATTCAGGAAGTCAGCGGCCTGTTGGCTGAGTTCAGGCAGCACGGCGGACAGGTACGTCACCAGCACCCGGAACACGTTGAGACACTGGGATGCCACCGCGGCGGCTTCCATGGCGCCGTCCTCGGTCTTGGCCAGCTTCCAGGGTTCGCGCTGGTCAAAGTATTCGTTGCAGGCGTCGGCTAGAGCCATAATTTCCCGCACTGCTTTGCTGTATTCCCGGTCCTCAAAAAGTTGGGCAATGGTGTCGCTGAGGCCAATGGTGCGCTGCCACAGTTCGGGGTTGTCGAGGGAGCCGGTGGTATTCCCGTCATTGCCTTTCTGGACAAATTTGGCAGAGCGACTGGCGATATTGACCAGCTTGCCCACCAGATCAGAATTTACCCGCTTGGTGAAATCTTCCAGGTTGAGGTCGATATCATCCACCGCTCCAGACAGTTTGGCGGCAAAGTAGTAGCGCAGATACTCCGGGGGCAGGTGCTTCAGGTAAGTCTCCGCTTTGATAAAGGTGCCCCGGGATTTGGACATCTTCTTGCCATTCACGGTGAGAAAGCCGTGGGAATAAATTGCCGTGGGCTGGCGGAAGCCGGCGCTGTCGAGCATGGCCGGCCAGAACAGGCCGTGAAAATTAATAATGTCTTTGCCGATGAAGTGGTATACCTCGGCGCTGGAGTCTTTGCTCCAGAATTCGTCAAAGTCGCGGTCATTGTGGCTGCACCAATTGGCGCAGCTGGCCATGTAGCCGATGGGGGCATCCAGCCAGACATAAAAGTACTTGCCAGGCGCGCCGGGGATTTCAAAACCAAAGTAGGGCGCGTCCCGGGAAATGTCCCAGCTTTGCAGGCCCGCATCGAGCCATTCATTGAGCTTGTTGGCAATCTGGGGTTGGAGGCTGTCGCTGCGAGTCCAGCTGCGCAGCATGTCGGCGAACTCGCCGAGTTTAAAAAAGTAGTGGGTGGATTCTTTTTCCACCGGCGTGGCCCCGGAGATAGCCGACCGCGGGTTGATCAGCTCGGCAGGGGTGTAGGTGGCCCCGCAGGCCTCGCAATTGTCGCCGTATTGGTCTTCGGTCTTGCACTTGGGGCAGGTACCCTTGATGTAGCGGTCGGCCAGAAACAGTTGCTTTTCGGGGTCGAACAGCTGGGTGATGTCCCGCCGCTCGATATGGCCGTTTTCGTCCAGACGCTTGTATATCAGCTCGGATAGCTCGCGGTTCTCGGGTGAGTGAGTGGAGTAGTAGTTATCAAAGCGAATCAGGAAACCGGCAAGATCCCGCTCGTGCTGGGCCTTGACCTGGGCGATTTGCTCTTCTGGGGTAATGCCGAGTTTCTCGGCGGTGAGCATGATCGCGGTGCCGTGGGCGTCATCGGCACAGAAATACAGGCAGTCGTTGCCGCGCAAATTCTGAAAGCGTACCCAGATGTCCGTCTGGATGGATTCCAACAGATGACCCAGGTGCAGTGGACCATTGGCATAGGGCAGGGCGCTGGTGACGAGGATCTTGCGCGTCATGGGATTCCTTGTGCGATTTGGCCATCAATCAGGGGCCGAGTATTCAATATCGTGGGTGCCGCCAAGCGAGGCGCTGCGCCACTTTCGAGGCGCGCTACTATAGCGTTTTTGCCCGCGGCCTGCACCTGTCTGCGCGTTGTTTGCCCCGGCATCGGCGCGTATACTCGCGGGTTTGTTTGCCATTGGAGTCTCCATGTCTGCTGAGCTGGAAATCGCGGTCCGTCAATGTCTGGAGGCCCTGCCCTTGCCGGGTGTTTCCCAGCCCCTGGGCCGGGTCGCCGAAATCGCCCAGGTGGTGTGCGCAGAAGATGGTCAAGTTGCGGTGTCGGTGGTATTGGGGTTTCCCGCCAAAAATCTGCAGCAGGACTATCAACACGCCCTGAGCGAGGCGTTGAGGGCGCTGCCGGGTGTGACGGGTGCATCGGTTCAGGTCAGCTGGCAGGTAGCGGCCTTTGCTCCCCAGCAAAACCTGCAGAACATGGAAAATGTGCGCAACATTATTGCCGTTGCCTCGGGCAAGGGCGGAGTCGGTAAATCGACGACCTCCGTTAATCTGGCCCTGGCATTGGCCGCAGAGGGTGCTCGGGTAGGCTTACTGGACGCCGATATATACGGCCCCAGTCAGCAGATGCTGCTGGGTGTCGCCGAAGGGGTGCGACCAAAGCAATACGGCACGCACTACCTGCTGCCGATTGAAGCCCATGGGATTCAGTCGATGTCGATGGGCTATTTGGTAACTGAGAAAACGCCGATGGTCTGGCGTGGCCCGATGGCAACCGGCGCCTTGCAACAATTGCTGTACCAGACTTACTGGCAGGACCTGGACTATCTGATCATTGACCTGCCGCCGGGCACCGGGGATATCCATTTGACCCTCTCCCAGAAAGTACCTGTGTCGGGATCGGTGGTGGTCACCACGCCCCAGGATATTGCCCTGCTCGACGCCCGCAAGGGGGTGGAGATGTTTCAGAAAGTGTCGGTGCCGGTGCTGGGGGTGATTGAGAATATGGCGGTGCATGTCTGCAGTCAGTGTGGCCATCACGAACATATTTTTGGTGAGGGTGGTGGCCAGACTCTGGCCGCCGATTACGGTGTCACCGTGCTCGGCTCGCTACCTTTGTCGCTGCAAATTCGCCAGCAGGGTGATGCTGGTCAACCGATTATGGTATCCGACCCGGGCGGTGAGGCCGCTGCCTGCTATCGGCGTGCCGCAGTGGCGATGGCGGCGGCCCTGGCCGAGCGTCAGCGCAGTGCTGGCCCGGCGTTTCCCAACATAAAAATCAGTGATGACTAACGATTCTGCGGAATTTTTGAGGACCAGCGATGAGCATTAAGTCAGACAAGTGGATTCGCCGAATGGCGGAAAACGAGGGCATGATCGAGCCCTTTGAGCCCGGCCAGGTTCGCGAAAATAATGGTGGGAAAATCATCTCCTACGGCACCTCGAGCTATGGCTACGATGTGCGCTGTGCCAATGAATTTCGGGTATTTACCAACACCTACTCGGCCACGGTTGATCCCAAAGCCTTTGATGACAAGAGCTTTGTCAGTATCACCGGTGATTACTGTATTATTCCGCCTAACTCCTTTGCGCTGGCGCGAACGGTGGAATACTTTCGGATTCCGCGCAGTGTGTTGACCATTTGCCTGGGTAAGTCGACCTACGCTCGCTGCGGCATTATTGTGAATGTCACACCGCTGGAGCCCGAGTGGGAAGGGCATGTGACCCTGGAATTTTCCAACACCACAACCTTGCCGGCGAAGATATACGCCAATGAAGGCGTGGCTCAGATGCTGTTCTTTGAGTCCGATGAAATATGCGACGTGAGCTACAAGGACCGTGGCGGCAAGTATCAGGGGCAAACCGGGGTGACCCTACCCAAGACCTGAGGGTCCGGCGCGAGTGGTGCGCTCAGTAGGGTGAGCGCGGCTCGCTGACCTCGAATCAGTTTAGGGCAGGCGCAAGGGGCCCAGCCCTAGCGCTCGGTCAGGCGCTTGAGGGCTTGGCCGTCGAGACTGCCGCTGATCAGTTCTAGCGACAAACTGTCGTCGTCCTCAAGTTGTTCGAGCTTGGCGATCAAGTAGTTCCAGTCCTTGGCGAGCCACACCAGGGTTTCCGCCGAGCTGCCTTTGCGGGTCCGGCGCAATTTCACGGTGTTGACCTTGCCTAGTTCCGTGGACAATACCTCTTCTCCCAGCAGCTCAATGCGGTAGGTTTTTACCTTGCCGTTTTTGACGATGGTCTGCTGCCATCGGGCCGGAGCGCGGCCGCTGAGCAGTCGCTGACGCAGTTGTAACTGGGCACTGAGCTGATCCGAATAGTCGTCTTCTATCGGCAGCGAATAGGGTTTGCGATATTCGTTGTCAGTCGCACGCCTGGCTTGCCAATCAAACTCAATACGCTGGTTTTTCTTGCTGCTGATGCTGTTATCGTAGCGATAGCGCAGGGGGCGAATCTCTCCCTCTTCGGTCACTTCGACCAGGCTTTCCTCGGCGATGGTGATAAACCATTTGCTTGCTTGCTGGGTCAGCCGCCAATAATCGCCCGCTTTGCTAAGGCGCCGGTTGGCTTCCGCGCTCATGCCGCCTTGGGTGATGCGGTACACGGCGTTGTAGGGCTGTAACGGGACGGGCGCTGAGCTCGTCACCGTAGAGGATGATTTTGTGCTCGCTGGTGCCGCTTCTGACCTGGCAGGCGCAGCGCTGGAAGCAGTTGCTGGGGCTGTTTCATTTCGCTGGCTCGGCTGCGCAGCGGGCGCAGGCGCTTCCTCCCGAGGTTTGTCGTGCTGAGGTTTTTCGGCCGCCACGGCTTTTCTGATCTCAGCTTCCTTGAAGCTTTCTTTACTTGGTGGCGCCTTTTCCGCTTCCTCGCTGGCAGCTGGATCGACGGTTGTGCGCTGTGTTGCTGGCTGGGTGGCAGGGGTATCTGCGGGCGGCGCTGCTGCGATATTAGGTTGTTGGGTGTCGCCAGAGGGCTCTGTCTCATCGCAGGCGCCGAGCAGCGACACCAGCAGAATAGCGCACAGCAAGGTTGATAAGCGGCAGTGATTACGCTTGGTTGTAGGCCAGGCCGCTTTCGGGAAGTACTTGCTCATCTAACACCGCCTTTTTTCCGTCCAGTCGCAACCTTCCTTCGGCAAACCAGCGGGCTGCCAGAGGATAGATTGTATGTTCCTCGGACAGTACCCGTTGGGCTAGGGTTTCGGCACTATCGCCGGGGATTATTGGTATTTTTGCCTGAACAATGGGCGGGCCGCCATCGAGTTCCTCGGTGACAAAGTGCACGGTCGCGCCGGCCTCCTTGTCGCCTGCATCCAGTGCGCGCTGGTGCGTGTGCAAGCCCGGGTATTTGGGAAGCAGGGAAGGGTGAATGTTGAGTAAGCGGCCGCGAAAATGGCGGACAAAGCCGGGGGTCAGTATGCGCATGAAGCCCGCGAGGATAATGAGGTCGGCACCGAATTGATCGATGCGTTGGGCTAGGGCGGTGTCGAAGTCTTCCCGATTGGTGAAATCGCGGTGATCGATGCAGTCGGTGGCGATGCCCGCTTGTCGGGCCCGCTCGAGTCCGTAGGCGTCGGCTTTATTGCTGATGACGGCGCGGATGGTGCACTCCGGCAAAGCGCCGGAGGCGGCGCCGTCAATAAATGCCTGCAAATTCGAGCCGCTGCCCGAAATCAGCACGACAATGTTACAGCCCATGGGTTTACAGGCCTTCTAGTTGGACTTTGCTGTCCTCGTCGGTAGCGCTGGCGATATGGCCGATCACCACGGCCTCTTCGCCCTGCTGGCGCAGCATGTCGACAATGTCGGAAGCCTCGCTCTCGGGCACGGCGACAACCATCCCGATGCCGCAGTTAAAGGTGCGGAACATCTCGATATCTTCAATGTTGCCCTGTTGTTGGAGCCAATCGAAAATCGCCGGGCGCTGCCAGCTGGTCACGTCGATAACGGCTTTGGTATTGCGGGGCAACACGCGGGGAATGTTTTCGATCAGGCCACCACCAGTGATATGGGCCAGGGCGTTGATCTGGTATTGCTTGATCAGCCGGAGAATCTGTTTGACGTAAATCCGGGTCGGGGCCAGCAGGGTTTCGCCCAGGGTGCTGTCACCGAAGGGCTCACTGAGGCTGGCGCCACAATGGTCGATGACCTTGCGAATCAGGGAGTAACCATTGGAGTGGGGGCCGGAGGAGCCAATGCCGATCAGCTTGTCGCCGATGCGCACGGAATTGCCATCGATGATTTCGGACTTTTCCACCACCCCGACGCAGAATCCGGCCAGATCGTAATCTTCGCCTTCATACATGCCGGGCATTTCTGCCGTCTCGCCGCCCACCAGGGCGCAGCCAGCCTGCTCGCAGCCAGCGCCAATGCCGGTAACGACCCGGGCCGCGATGTCGACATTCAGCGAGCCGGTGGCGTAGTAATCCAGAAAGAACAGCGGCTCCGCGCCAGTGACGAGCAAGTCGTTGACACACATGGCAACCAGGTCGATGCCGATAGTGTCGTGGAGGCCGGTTTCGATTGCCAGTTTCAGCTTGGTGCCCACGCCGTCAGTACCAGACACCAGTACCGGTTCTTTGTAGCCAGTGGGCAGTTGGCAGAGGGCGCCGAAGCCACCCAGGCCAGACATCACTTCAGGCCGACGGGTCCGTTTGGCAACATCTTTAATGCGATCGACCAAGGCCTCGCCCGCATCGATATCGACACCGGCATCTTTGTAACTCAGGCGGGGTTTACTGCTGTCTGTCATAGTTTTTGGCTGTCCTTGTTGAGGGCAATATTTTAGCTTGATTGGCTGGGGAATTCAGCAGCAATATGGTGACTTATTTCCGCGATCGGCGGCGAGGTGCCAACAGGCTTGCTACAATGCGGGCCCTTGGAAAGTGTGGGAGCGAGACTTTGAGCAGGCGATGGATTCACTGGCTGGCGCTGTTTTGGACGGCCTGGTTGAGCAGCGGTGCCGTTGATGCCGCGGTATTGCGTAACCTTTATGACGAGCGCCTGACCGTTGAAGAGCAGTCCGCCCAGTCATTGCGCCGGGGTGCGGGTGAAGCGTTGGAGCGGGTGTTGATCAAGGTCTCTGGCCAGCGTCAGGTTCGCGGCAATCCTCAGATCGATCAGGCACTGTCTAATGCTGAGCCGTTGCTGACCCAGTACCGCTACCTTAATAAGGACAATGCCGATGGCGAGGCTGAACTGCAGTTGGAGTTGAGCTTTTCGCCGCGTCAGGTGAATGCCTTGCTGCAATCGGCGGGCTATCCCGTTTGGTCCAACAACCGGCCATCGGTTTTGGTGTGGTTGGTGGAAGACACCATCAATGGCCGTGAATTTGTCAGTGGGGACAGTCCCGGCGCACTTTATGATGAGCTGCTCAAGCAGGCGGATCGGCGGGGTGTTGCGTTGCAATTCCCGCTGATGGACATCACCGATGCCGCCAACCTGGATGTCGATGATGTCTGGCAAATGCAGTTGGCTGCGGTAAGAGCGGCGTCTGCACGGTACGATGCGCCCTACATTCTGGTGGGGCGGGCCTCGGAGTTTTCCAGCGGTCGCTGGGTAGCAAGTTGGACGCTGGTGCAGCGGGACGACGAAACCCGGCTTGACTCTGACGGCGCAACGGCCGAAGACATGCTGACGCCAATAATCGATAGTCTCGCTGACACCCAGGCGCGGAGTTTTGGCGTGGTGGCGGGGGGCGATAGCGAAAGCACGCTGGTCTACATCGATGACATTCGTGATTTTCATGCTTATGCGGGTCTGGTGACCTATCTGGAGAACTTGGCGGTGGTGGAGCATGCCAACCCGGTCTGGGTGTCGGATAACGCGCTGGTCATTGAGTTGCTGCTCAAGGGGAATATGGAAATGGTCGAGCGGTTTTTGGCCCTTGATGGACAGTTGAAAAACCTGGCTACCCGGCCTGCATTGCAGGCAGAAGCCGCGGCGCTGCCCATCCGCAATTACTATCGCTGGCAGGACAAGTGATGGTGCGCGCCGCGTCGCCCTGGTGGTGGTTGATCGCTGCGCTTGCCCTAGCGCTGCTGTTGCACTTGTTGGCGCCGGTGCTAATGCCCTTTGTACTAAGCGCGGTGCTGGCCTATATGGGCGACCCCCTTGCTGACCGACTGGAGGCGCGGGGAATGGGCCGGGGTGCGGCGGTTACCCTGGTGTTTTGTATTTTCACCTTGGTGGGTTTGGGCTTGGTCCTGATGACCTTGCCGCTGCTCTTTGAGCAGTTGCAATTGCTGAGTGCGCGTTTGCGGGAGCTGTTTGTCTGGCTGTTGGAAACGGGGCTGCCAGAAGCGCGCCGCTACCTTGGTTTGCCCGCCCAGGAAAGCACCGTGGATTCCGCGAAAAAGGTCCTCAGTGAAAACTGGGGTACTGCGGGCGGGCTGCTGATGATGGTTTGGCAGAAGGTGTCCAGTTCGGGCATGGCCATGCTGGCTTGGCTGGCCAACATCACCCTGGTGCCGGTCGTTACTTTTTATCTCCTGCGCGATTGGGACGTGATGATGGCTCGCTTGCGCGGTTTGCTGCCCCGGCGTATTGAGGCACGGACCGTGACGATTGTTGAGGAGTGCGATGACATTCTTGGCGCTTTCGCCTTGGGCCAGCTCATGGTGATGAGTTGCCTTGGTGTGGTCTACTCGATCGGGTTGTGGCTGGTTGGCCTGGAGTTGGCGTTGGTGCTGGGGTTGGCAGCGGGGCTTGCGAGCATCGTGCCTTATTTGGGCTTTATTTTCGGCATATCTGCCGCCGGCCTGGCGGCATTTTTTCAGTTTGATGGCTGGTTGCCACTGCTGGGGGTTGCGGCAGTTTTTGGTGTGGGGCAGTTGCTTGAGAGCCTTTACCTTACTCCGACCCTGGTCGGCGACAAGATCGGGCTGCATCCGGTTCTGGTCATCTTCGCAATCATGGCTGGCGGTCAGTTATTCGGCTTTCTCGGGGTACTGCTGGCGCTGCCTGCAGCGGCGGTAATCAAGGTGATGATTTCTCATTTGCATGAATTTTATCGTCGCAGTGATTTGTATGGCGGCACCAGCAGTGATGATGGCAACGCGGGTTTGGCTGCGCCAGAGAGCAACGAATAGCGCGACATGAGTGAGCAGCAAATTCCCTTTGCTTTTCGTTTGGACACGGAAAGCAGCTTCGATAATTTTTACTGTGACGCCGAGCGCGCCTTGGTGGTGGACGCTTTGCGGCACCAGGCCGACGGCGACGGCGAAAAATTTATCTTTCTGCACGCGCTGTCAGGTCGCAGTCACTTGCTTAATGCGACAGCTGCACGGGCCGAGGCCCTGGGGCGACGTGCGTGCTATTTGCCCATGCGGGAGGTGTCCGCGTTCCCACCAGAGGCCGTGCTCGACAATCTCGAGGCCCTTGATGTGGTGTGCCTCGACGACCTCGATCATGTGGCGGGGGACGATCAGTGGGAGCGCGGGCTGTTTAACCTTTATAACCGGTGCCTGTCGACTTCGGCGGTTTTGCTGGCTTCCTCGAGTAAATCCATTCAGCAACTGACGGTGCAGCTTCCCGATTTGCATTCGCGCCTGCAGAGTTTCGCTGTGTTTCAGGTGCCGCCGATGAGCGATGAGGCCCGTCACCACGCCTTTAAGCTTCGTGCGCAGCGTCGCGGCATTGAACTGTCAGACGTGGTCGCCGACTTTATCATGGCGCGATGTCAGCGTGACTTCCCCAGTTTATTGATAGTTCTCGATCGCCTCGACGATGTCAGCCTGGCCGAGAAGCGCAGGCTGACCATCCCCTTTGTTAAATCGGTGATGGGCTGGTAGTGCGGCGGTAGCGCCAAGGTTCTATTACGGCGTTTGGTGCGGAGTAGATTTTCATTTCTCAAGTGCACTGTGAACATCGCTTTGTCATCGGCAACACGCCACCGTTCATTCCCCTCTGGGCAGACAAAATCACGAAAAAAACCGGGCGCAAGTTATTGACGCCATGCTATTCTCCGCTTGCTCATTCTGCGTAATGGCGCTTTGCCTCACGCAAGAATTGTAAAAATCAAAAGGGGGAGTCCTATGAAGAAAGTCCTATTGGGAGCAGCCGTTGCTATCGCAGTCGCGCCAGGGTTGGCTACTGCGGATGAAGGCAAGTGGTATTTGAATCCGGCGATTGGTTACCAGGTTTTTGATGGCGATCGCGATTTGGATCCAGAGGCGACTGCACTTTTCGGTGTTGAGAAAGAAGTCGGTGCCGGCTGGGGTATTGAGCTGCGTGCTACCTTTGCCGATGCGGATCATTACCGTGGCAACCCTGCCCGCGATGCCGAAGTTGCCGGAATCAACCTGGACGTACTGCGTTACTACAAAATGGAAGGCAGTAAGTGGACGCCTTATTCAGCCTTCGGTATTGGTCATGCTCAGGCAGACTACGAAGGTTTGGCTAACGATGTTTATACCCAGCTGAACGTGGGCGGTGGTTTGCGCTACGCGCTGAGCGAAGCATGGTCACTGCGCGGTGATGCCCGTTACTTCTACGGCACTGATAACGAAACTGGTGACGGTATCGTGTCTCTGGGTCTTAGCTACGCCTTCGGTGGGGCTGCTCCAGCCCCGGCCCCTGCGCCGGCTGCACCTGCTGATTCGGATGCTGACGGTGTGCCCGACTCGGTTGACCAGTGTCCTGCAACGCCAGCCGGTGTTGCGGTTGATGCACGTGGTTGCGCGTTGGACAAGGACGGCGACGGTGTACCTAACTACCGCGACAAGTGCCCCAACACGCCAGCAGGCCGCAAGGTGGATCAGTTCGGCTGTAAATACGTGCTGAAGCAAACTGAGAGCATCAAGCTGGAGATTAACTTCGCGCTGGATTCTGATGCGATCCCGGCAGCTTACCGTGGCGAGCTTGAAAAAGTAGCGTCGTTCATGAAGAAGTATGGCGGCGTAAAAGCGGTGATCGAAGGTCATGCTGACAGCACCGGTGCAGCGGCGTACAACAAGCAGTTGTCTCAGCGCCGTGCGGATGCCGTTCGCAACGCGCTTATCCAAGGGTATGGCATTGAGCCAAATCGTTTGAGCGCGGTAGGTTACGGCGAAGAGCGTCCGGTAGCGAGCAATAGCACTGCTGAAGGCCGCAAGGCTAACCGTCGAGTAGTGGCGGTAATGGAAGCCGAGACCGAGCGTTAAGGGCTCCGTTGCTAGTGTGTTGAAAGCCGGGGCGTTCGCTCCGGCTTTTTTTTGGCTTGCCGCTATGACACAACTACCGGCGGGACAGTGACGTACGCGAAAAGTGCTGTGATCCAGTCGGTAAAAATACGGATATCTATACGTGCAATATCATATTGGCGTGATACTGTAGAAAACAGTGGTAGGGGAGCTATCAACTACTTAATCCAATGAAGGAATGTTTTTGGCCAAAGGGGAAAACTATGGAAAAGCGTTCAATTTGTGCCTTTATCGTCGGAGCCGCGTGTGTCAGCTCTGGCGCAATTGCGGAGACTGAGGGAAAGTGGTATCTGAACCCTGCAATAGGGTACCAGGTCTTCGATCATTCTCAGGATCTGGATGAAGAAGCTACCGCCCTGTTCGGTATTGAGAAAGAGCTGAACAATGACTGGGGTTTGGAGCTTCGGGCAATCTATTCCGATGCAGATAACTACCGGGGCAACCCTGCCGGTGATGCCGAGGTAGCCTCAGCCGGTCTGGATGTTCTGCGTTATTTCAAAACACCAGGCAGCAAGGTCACGCCTTACATGGCGTTTGGTATGGCCCACGCCCAAGCTGATTACGAAGGCATTCACAACGACGTGTACACGCAACTTAATGTTGGTGGCGGTGTTCGTTACGCCTTGAGTGAAAGCTGGTCGTTGCGTGGTGACGCCCGGATGCTTTACGGCACAGACAACGAGACGCGCAATGGCGTCGTTTCTCTGGGTGTCAGCTATGCCTTTGGCGGAACCAAGACCGCAGCGCCCGTGGCTGCCCCCATGGATAGCGACGGCGACGGTGTGGTTGATAGTGCAGACCGTTGTCCAAACACGCCGGCGGGTGTCGTAGTGGGCAGTGATGGTTGTCCGCTGGATAGCGACGGTGACGGCGTAGCTGACTACAAAGACAAATGCCCAGGTACGCCTGCTGGTGTCTCGGTGGACAGCAACGGTTGTGAGTTGAAGCTGACAACCACTGAGAGTCTGAAGGTTGAGGTGAACTTCGACTTTGACTCTGCGGTGATTAAGCCGACTTTCAAACCCGAGTTGCAGCGTGTTGCTGACTTCCTCAACAAGCACGGCAATGTTAAAGCGGTGATTGAGGGGCATGCCGATAGCACCGGTGGTGAAGGCTACAACCAAGGTCTGTCCCAGCGTCGTGCCGATGCCGTACGCAACGCACTGATCAACGACTTTGGTATCGCTCCCAATCGCTTGAGCGCAGTTGGTTACGGTGAGAGCCGTCCGATTGCGAGCAACGCGACTGCTGAAGGCCGTGCCAAAAACCGTCGTGTTGTCACGGTGAAAGAGAGCAAATAAACGCGTTATTTGCGCTGTGAGAAGGGGGCCAATTGGCCCCCTTTTTTTGTCGCTGAAATCGTATTAATCTCGATTCCTGTGGTCGGCGCCAGGTTCCAATCGTGCAATTCCTTGATTGTTAAAAAATATAATAAAAACAATGAGATGAGCTGCTATTTTGTGTGGGAGCTTGGCTTGTAAATCGCCTTGGCATGGTTCTTGTAATTCTCTTCCGAAATTGACTGAAAACGCCCTTTTTTCACCATTATGGTGCGTTATTTCAGGGTTTGAATAAATTTAAGTGACCGATTTTGGTGCGGTCGCCGGGAGACATGCTTCATGATTTTTGGCCGCAAAAAGCGCAAGCCAATTACGATTGCCGATAAAAAAGTGGTTGAGTGGAAATACGCCGTCTGCGGGTATTGCTCTACAGGCTGTTCAATTGAGGTGGGCTTGAACGAGGCCGGAAAGCCGGTCGCCAGTCGGGGCAAAGGTAATGCTCCGGTCAACCAGGGCAAGCTTTGTATCAAAGGCATTTTTGAGCACGAGCTCAGCGCTACACCGGGTCGGGGTACCCAGCCATTGATGCGCAATAAGACCTACGAGGCCTTTCAGCCGGTGGAGTGGGACGCTGCGCTGGATCGTACTGCTGAGGAGTTCAAGCGAATTCAGGCGAAGTACGGACGCGATAGTGTTGCCGTGGTGTCAACCGGGCAGCTGCTGACCGAAGAGTTTTACACCCTGGGCAAGTTGGTCAGGGGAGTTATCGGCACCAATAATTACGACGGGAATACAACGCTGTGTATGGCCTCCGCGGTGTCAGGCTACAAACGCAGCTTCGGTTCTGACGGCCCGCCCGGCTGCTACGAAGACTTTGAACACACCCACTGTCTGATGGCCTTTGGGTCCAATCTGCCCGAACAGCACCCCATTATTTACTGGCGGCTGAAGGAGGCCTTGGAGAAGCGCAAGTTTCCGCTCATTGTGGTGGACCCTCGGGTGACCATGTTTGCCCAGTTCGCCGATATTCATTTGCCGATCACCCCCGGCACCGATCTGGTTCTGTTGAATGCATTGGCCCATGTCATCCTCAAAGAGGGGCTGCAGAAGCAGGACTACATCGACGCCCACTGCAATGGCTATGACGAGCTAAAGGCACTCGTCGAGAAATACGATCCCGTTACCGCTTCCCGAATTTGCGGTATCGACCCAGACACCATCAAACATGTGGCGCGGATTTATGCGAAAGCCCCCTCCGCGATGAGCATCTGGACCATGGGCATCAACCAGAGTACCCACGGTACCGATGGCGTCTGTGGCATTAATAATCTCAATCTACTTACCGGCAATATCGGCATTCCCGGTGGCACCAGTATGTCGATCACCGGCCAGTGTAATGCCATGGGTACCCGGGAATGGTCGTCCTGTTCCGGCTTGCCCGGCTACCGCATGTTGGAAAAGCCGGAGCACCGTGAGGAAGTGGCCAAGTTTTGGGGCGTGGATGAAAGCTTTTTCCCCGCCAAGCGAGGCCTGCAGCAGACCGATATTTTCCCCGCCATTGAGTCGGGTGAGATCAAGGCGCTGTGGATTGTTGCTACCAACCCGCTCACCTCCATGCCCAATCAGCCGCGCATCAAAAAGGCCCTGGAGAAACTTGAGTTCATGGTCGTGCAAGACGGTTATCAGGATTGTGAGACGGTGAATTTCGCCCATGTGTATCTGCCTGGTGCGGTGTGGGGCGAGAAAGAAGGTGTGCAGACCAATACCGAGCGGCGGGTAAATCTGGTACGCAAATTTGTGGAACCGCCGGGTGAGGCCAAGCCTGACTACTGGGTATTTAATGAGATGGCCAAACGCTTCGACAATGGTCGAAAAATGTCCTTCCCCGAATCCACCTCGGCAATATTCGACGAGATGAAGCTGCTCTCAAAGGGACGTGGGCGCAATCTCGATATCTCCGGGATGAGTCACGACCTGATTGAGGCCCAACGGGGCATCCAGTGGCCGATGCGGGAAGGGGATGACACTGGCAGTCCGCGACTCTACAGCGATGGGGTATTCCCGACACCCAACGGCAAAGCCAATCTACTGGCAATGGATTACATCGAGGACAACGAAACTCCGGATGCTCAGTATCCATTCTGGATGAACAGCGGCCGGGTTGTAGAGCATTTTCACACCCGGACCAAAACCGGAAAGATCGGTAACCTGAACAAGTTCAGCCCAACTCCCTACATGGAAATGAACCCGGATTCTGCGAAGGAGCAGGGCGTGCGCCACCAGCAGTATGTGCGCCTGGTGTCGCGCCGGGGCGATGCGGTGGTGATGGTGCAGCTCACCCAGCGGGTGCCGCGAAACATGTTGTTTATTCCGATGCACTATCACGATTGCGTTAACCGCCTTTCCCTCGGGTTGCTGGATCCCTATTCGCGTCAACCGGCATTTAAACAGTGCGCGGTGAGGATTGAGCACATTGACCAGAAAGAGGCAGCGCGTCTAAACGTCGAGCGCAGAACATATTAACGGGAGGCGCTGTAGGGGAGACGGAAAACGCCAAACTCGATAACCGTTTGCGTGGCTAAGCCAAGACAAGCCCGCTTTTGCGTTTCCCATCTCCCGTCCAGCATCCAGCAAAAAGGTTTTACACAATGTGGAAAGTTAGAGACGACGAACCCCAATACGCATTCTTGAAAGAGCCTGCGCCCCGTGAGGTGAATTTTTACGAGGCGCCCATCGACCTGATTGCCCGCAGTGGCGGCGCAGTGCCGGCCGGTCGCGAAATGTTTATTAACGAAGAGCCGGGGGTCGGCAGTAACCCTAACCGCAACAAGCAGCACGCCTTTCACTTCACCGCGGATAACTGCATTGGTTGTCACGCCTGCGAAGCGGCTTGTAGTGAAAAGAACGACAATCCGGCCCACATCAGTTTTCGCTCGGTGGGCTATGTCGAGGGCGGAACCTACCCTGATTTTCGCCGCATGAATATCTCCATGGCCTGCAACCACTGCGACGACCCGGTGTGCTTGAAGGGCTGTCCGACTCGCGCCTATACCAAACACGTGGAATACGGCGCCGTGCTGCAAGATCCGGAAACCTGTTTCGGTTGTGGCTACTGCACCTGGGTATGCCCATACAACGCCCCGCAGCTTGATCCAATCAAGGGCCAGGTCTCCAAGTGCAATATGTGTGTTGACCGCTTGGAGGTTAATCTGAAACCTGCCTGTGTATCGGCCTGTCTGGGTAACGCCCTGAATTTTGGTGTGGTGGAAGATCTGCCGGAAAATCGTGAACAGGCAAAGCTGTCGATTCCGGGTTTCCCCGACCCGGCGATTACCCATCCCAATATCCGCTTCCAGCAGACTCGCAACATGCCCGACGAGGTGACCCGTCCCGATGGCATGCCAGTGAAATACCATAAAGCCGAGGATGGCCAATATCGACCTGTGGTAGATCAGAAAAAGGGTGTTGAGAAAAAGTGGAGCCTGAAAAAGCTTAGCTCCCGCGAAAACCCCTTGGTGATTTTTACCCTAGTGAGCCAGACGGCCTTGGGTGCCTTTTTTCTCAGCTTTTTGGGTGCAGAGTTCGGTGTCGATGCTCTGGTGCAACTGCGTGACTCCGTGATGTATGTTCCTTTGATAGCCGTCGCGGTGGGCTTGGCGGGGCTCGGCATGCTGATGTCGGCCACCCACTTGGGCAAACCGCTGCGGGCCTATCGAGGGTTCAATAATTTGCGCCACTCACCCGTGTGCAGGGAAGGGCTCGGTATGTTGCTGTTTATGGTGTTTGGTGGCCTGCACCTGTTGGCAATGCTGCCGGAGAATCCCGTGTTTATTTCCTGGCTGGGTGAGTGGGGCCAGTACCGTGGCCTTGCAACGGTGTTCGCTTATCTAGCGTTGATATCTGGCGGTGTGGGTTTGTACTACATGTACCGCTGTTATCGAATCCCTGCCCGGCCATTCTGGAACCACTGGCAAACGGGTAGTGCCTTTGTCGGTAGCAGTGTAACCCTAGGGGGGCTGCTGGTTGCGGTGATGGGTTTGCCAACACTGCTGTTTATTGGTGGCGATGCCGGGGCATTGATGGGGATCGTCCTGGCAGGTGTGGTAGTGGGGAGTGTGATTGAGTTGATTGGTCTGTGGCGCCATGCCGCCGATATGAACCTGGCCAACAATGAGGGCAGCGTATCGCACTATGTTCAGAGCACACTGTTTGGCAAGAGTTACTGGCTGCGAAATGGCCTGCTCGGCGCAAATGCTTTACTGGCAGGGGTGATGCTGCTGTTCGGTATGGAGGTAACGGGTACCGGCCTGGTATTGCTGGCCAGCCTGCTGTTGTCGGCCCTTGTCGTCGCCACGATCGGTCGGGCCCTGTTCTATGTGCTGGTGGTGCCTACCACGATGCCGGGGGCGTTCTTCTGGAAGAATAAGGATTTTGAGGAGCATGCCAAGGAAATTGGCCTGGCGAACCTCCCTCAGGTCGGTGTGGTGGCGCACGGGCATTGAGCCGCTGGGGATAGACGCTCTGGAAATCGAATCTCGGGAAATCGAACCCGGCGTGTCCCTGGCGACAGACAATATACTCCTGCGGCAAGTCGTCGCCGGCTCTTGCGGTGGGCTAAGTCTGGCGGCAGCGCGGAATCGCTTAGCCCGGCCCTCTGGACATGGCGAGTATGCGGCTAAGTTCGGCGTGGCTGCGGCCGCTGTCTTGGCGCAAATTGTTGAAGCATGCCTGAATTTTGGCCAGGTCGCGTTTGGAGGTGGGGGTGTCTGTGTCGATAACGCCTTCAGTGCGTAATGCAATGCACACATCGCGGCTGAGGATAAAGGTATCTTTGCCGACAAAACGCAGGAAATAGGCACCAGAGTTGCCGCCCAATCGGCTACCGTGCTTTTTCAAGTAGGCCCAAAGACCGATGGTGTCGTCGTCGGGCCAGTCGGCGAGAAACTGGCCAACACTGCCGTGCTGTTTGATTAGATCGAGCACCATCATGGCATTTTCCTGAACCGCCCTGACCTTGCTCAAGTTGCGAATGATTCTGGGGTCCCGGGCCAGGTTTTCTAATTCCTCTGGTGAGCGCGAGGCAACCCAGACAGGAATGAAATGATTGAACACCGTTTCAAAACCAGACCACTTCTGCTCAACCACTCGCCACACGAAGCCTGCGCGAAAAATACACGCGGCCATTTCTGCCAGATAACGATTGTCGGGCGTTCGTATCAATGTCTGAGGGCTGGCGGGACTGGGGAGCTGCTCTTCAATAGCGGCGATGCTGCCGTGATGCTCGATCGCTTGAGTGAGAAAGGACTTGTAAAGGGAGGGCATGGTGTTTTCCGCAAATGTCGATAAGAGCCACATGCTCACTGTTAGTGGAGCATAGTTCCAGATATCGGTGTTCTCGTCAAAGCACTAGCGGCTGCTAACGCCGTCTTGCTCGGGCTGTTGTCACACAATTGCCGCCGTTTTGGCATAAATCTGTAGGCTGCGTGTCGCATTCGCTCTTTAGCATCGAGCTACAAAAAAATCCGCTCGATTGAGGAGATGTTATGCAGCTTAAGAAAACCGCATTGGCGCTGGGTATTGCGCTAGCCTGTCCCTTTTTTCTCGCCGCCTGCGACGGCGATGATGGACGCAATGGCCGTGACGGCGCAGACGGACAAGCCGGGTCGCCAGGTGCCGCTGGATCACCGGGAACACCCGGCGCGCCCGGTAGCAATGGCGCGAATGGCCTGGTAGAACAAACCACTCTCTATGCCGGGAATGAGCAATGCTTTAATGGTGGTGTCAGATTGGATTCGGGTCCAGACCTGGACGGTGATGGCGAACTGGCCGAGTCAGAAATCACCGCAACCTCTTACCTCTGCACACCCACTCAGGTGAATGACAGCAAAAACTTTAATCGCATTGCTGCCTTCCCCGTGTGCCTCCAGTTGGATGCGACCTGCGACGTGGATGACACCACCGCTGCCGAAATTGTGGCTGCCAGCGAGGACGGCTTGACCTTGATTTATTCCGACAGCCCCATGGAGCAAGTCGGTTTTGTCGATATTACTGACCCCAGTAAGCCCTCCGGTTTGGGTGTGTTGGCGCTGGCGGGTGAGCCAACATCGGTGGCGGTGAAAGGCGATTTTGCCCTGGTTGTCATGAATACCTCGGCAGACTTTATTAATGTGTCCGGCGCATTGGCGGTGGTGGATATTGCCAGCCGCAGTGTTGTACGCAGTATCGACCTGGGTGGCCAACCCGATTCTGTGGCCGTTAGCCCAGATGGCCGTTATGCCGCCATCGCCATTGAAAACGAGCGCGATGAAGACCTAGGTGACGGCGCGCCGCCACAACTGCCGGCGGGGAATTTGGTGATCGTGGATCTGGTCGGTACACCTGGGGAGTGGGTAACTCGCACGGTCGAGCTCACTGGCCTTGCTGATCTTTATCCGAGCGATCCCGAGCCTGAGTATATCGACATCAATAGCGACAATATTGCCGTGGTGAGTTTGCAGGAAAACAACCACCTGGTGTTGGTCGATTTGAGCGATGGCAGTGTGGTGAATCACTTCAGCGCCGGTAGCGTTGATTTGGACCAGATTGATACCGACAACGAATCCATTATCAGTTTTACAGACAGCCAGAAGGGTGTGCTGCGTGAGCCCGACGGCGTGACCTGGTTGTCTACTAGCTACTTTGTGACCGCTAACGAGGGTGACCTGGACGGCGGTAGCCGCGGCTTCAGTGTTTTTGATACCGCTGGCGCAGTGATATATGAAACGGGCAATCAGCTTGATTTGCTGACTGCGCGGATTGGTCACTACCCCGATGATCGCTCTGACAATAAAGGCAACGAGCCCGAAAACGCCGAGTTTGGTGTATTTGGTAGTGAGCGCTATTTGTTTGTGAACTCTGAGCGCGCCAGTGTGGTGTTTGTCTACGATGTGGCTGATCTGCGCAACCCGGTGTTCAAGCAGGTACTTCCGGCGGCCATTGGTCCCGAGGGCGCGCTGGCCATCCCCGGCCGTAATCTGCTGGTGGTCGCCAGTGAAGAGGATAGCCGGGACGATGTCTTCCGTTCAGCCCTGAACATCTACCAGTATGGGCAGGCGTCAGCGAACTATCCTTCCATTGTTTCCCAAGACCGCATCGATGGCACGCCGATTCCCTGGGCGGCCCTGTCAGGCCTGTCGGCTGATCCGGTTAACAGCAAACTGGTTTACGCCGTGGATGACAGCTACTACCTGCAAAACCGCATTTTTACCCTCGACGTCAGCAGCAGCCCTGCGGTGATCAACAAAGAGACCTACCTGGTGGATAGCAATGACATCCTGGCAGCCTTACCCGCTGGTGTTCGCCCGGCCGGGGCGATCAACGCCGACAAGACGGTGAATATCGATCCTGAGGGCATTGCCAAGTCGGCCGATGGCGGCTTCTGGATTGCCTCTGAAGGTTCTGGGAACCTTGTTGACGGTCCAGTGGCGAGTCAGAATTTGCTGGTAAAAACCGATGCTAAAGGGGTGATCACAGCCGTAGTGACTCTGCCCGATGGGGTAAACGCGCTGCAGCGTAACAACGGCTTTGAAGGTGTAGCAGAGTTTGAAGGTAAGTTGTATGTCGCCTTCCAGCGGGCTTGGCAGGGCGAAACCAATGTGCGAATCGGCATTTACGATATCGCCGGCGATAGCTGGCGCTTCCTGTTCTACCCCCTCGATGCAGTCGAGTCACAAAACGGTGGCTGGGTAGGCTTGTCAGAAATCACGGCCATTGGTGACGACGAGTTTATGGTAATCGAACGGGATAACCAGGGCGGTCCCGATGCCGCCATTAAACGCTTGTACCGCTTCAGTGTCGCCGGCCTGAATGATGGCGACTTGGTGACAAAGAGCCTGATCCGGGATGTATTGCCAGGCATGCAGGCGCTGGGTGGTCTGGTCACCGAAAAAATCGAGGGTACCGCACTGCTGAAGAATGGCGATGTGTTGATGGTCAACGACAATGACGGCGTTGAAGACAGCAATGGTGAGACCAACCTGATGAACTTGGGTGATATTCTCTAGCATCACTGCCGAAAGTTGAGGCCCGCATTAGCGGGCCTTTTTTTGTGCGGCTGCCGAGTGTCATTGAAATTCCAGTGGCAGCTGTTTAAACCCGCTGCCGTCGTGCTCTTCTGTTTTAAATCGAAGACCGAGGCCGATAAGTCGAACGGGCATGTTTAGCCGCTGCCAGGCCTGGCTGAGTAAATCCCGATAAACATCTGACGGTGGCACTGCCGCATCGACCCGACGATCCACCGTGGTAATCTGAAAATGCCGGCTTTTCAGTTTTACAAAAGCGCCACAGATAGCGTCAATATTTGTATTGCTGCGCTGTAGCCGCTGCTTCAGCTCTTCAAGTAGGGCTTGGGTCTGGATCTGGGCGGCCTCCTCGGTTTCGATATCCTCCCGATAGGTGTGTTCGACGCTCACCGACTTGCGTGGCCGGCTGACAACAACAGGGCGGTTGTCTTCTCCTCTGGCGCAGTGAAAAAGATGCTGACCAAAGCGCCCGTACCGGGTGACCAGTTCGGGCAGTGACAGGGCTTCCAAATCGCGACCGGTAAACAACCCCGCCTCGTGTAAGCGGCGGGCCATGACTTTGCCAACGCCATGAATTCGTTCAACCGGCAGTGCGGCGGCAAAGGTCGCTGCTTCGTCGGGGCGAATCACCTTCAGACCATTGGGTTTATTCCAGTCACTGGCCACCTTGGCGAGAAATTTATTCGGTGCCACTCCGGCAGAAATGGTAATCCCTACTTCCGCTTCCACGGCCCGTCGAATCGCTTGGGCTATCAGCGTCGCGCTGCCTTGGCAATGGTCGCTGTCGCTGACGTCCAGATAGGCCTCGTCCAACGATAGCGGTTCGATCAGCTCGGTATAGCGAGCGAATATCTGACGAACCTGGAGCGCGACCCTGCGGTATTTTTCCATTGAGGGGGGAATCACAAGCAGGTCAGGGCAGAGCTTTTTTGCCTGCCCCGTTGGCATTGCCGAGCGCACGCCATAGCTGCGCGCGAGGTAGTTGCAGGTGGCAATAACCCCGCGACGATCCGAGGCGCCGCCGACGGCCAGGGGCAGTGTCGCCAGGCTTGGGTCGTCGCGCATTTCAACAGAGGCATAAAAGCTGTCGCAGTCGCAGTGGATGATTTTTCGCATTGTCTCGGGCGGCGCCCCTGCCGATTGCGGTACTGTATATGCGTACAGAATTTAGCAAATGCGCCCTGTGCTGTCACCGGTCTGGGTGCGTATAATCTGGGCAGTGTTTGGCGGTCGGCGAGAAGGGGAAAATGGCATGAGCGTGAGTGATTGGACACCGGCATCATCCCGGGCAGAGCTGGAAATTGATCGGGAGTGGCTGCAGAAATGTCTCGCGATCAGTCAGCAGGACGCCCTGGAGGCGTTGCCGACCCGCTTGAGCGCGGATGAAATACGCGACAAAGCAAACTACATGCAACTTTCTTTGGAGCAATGGCAGTCGGCCGTGACCGATTTCAGCAACGAAGACCTGGTCGCCTTGATTCGTTTCTTTACCCGCGCGGAAATGCTGCTGCCCGGTTGGGAGGCTGGCAAGACTTCGCCGGTGATCGCGCTCAACAAAGTCCTGCGTCTGCGCGGTGAGCGACTGTCGCGGGAGACCCTGATCTGGATTCGGCAAAACAGCGACAATCGCTTTATCCCCAATGGCGGGCTGTAAGCCCGCTGACTGCTCAGTCCTTTTTGTTGTTGAAGGCCGCCAGTTGCTCCGGGGTGGCTTCAGGCTGGTAATTCGCCTTCCATTCAGAATAGGGCATTCCGTACACCCGCTCCCTGGCCGCCTCGTAGTCCACTGATTCGCCCCGTTCTTCCGCGGCGGCTACATACCACTTGGATAGACAATTGCGACAGAATCCGGCCAGGTTCATCAAGTCGATATTTTGTACCTCTTTGTTTGCATCCAGGTGCGCGAGCAGCCGGCGAAATACGGCGGCCTCAATGGCGGTTTGCTGGTCTTCAGTCATTCCTGTTCTCCTTTCCCGGCTTTTTGTCCGGACCTTGTGTTCATTCCCGCAAAATTTGCTATGTTTAACCCAGCCCCGGTAAGGCTAAAAATTGATCAGCCCGCCTGGGTCCGAAGATTGAAAGCGAGCGGCCTACTTCGTCGGCCAAATTTATGTCGAGAGGATAGCAAAGATGGCAAGTAAAAAGATGGACCCTGTCGCCTTGATCAAGAAGGAAATTGAGGCGCTAGAGAAGAAGGTCGAAGCGCTGAGAGAACGGTTGATGGCCGATGCCAACAAGGCCATCGATAAAGCCAAGGATCAGGCAGATAAGGCCAAGGCAAAGCTGAAAGCCGAGCAGGACAAGCTGAAAGAGCTGCAGCAGAAGGCCAAGAAAAATGTCGATGCGCGGGTGCAAAAGCAGCTTGATCGTGCCCACTCTGCGGTGTCGGCGGCCAAAGAGCTCGAGCTGGATGCCCAGGCGCTGATGATCATGGGGCGTGAGCAAATGAAAGAGCTGCGCGAGGACTACCGTCAGGCAAAAGCCATGGCGAAAGCAGCTAAGGATGCCGCGAAGGAGTTTGATAAGAAGGCCAAACCAGCGGCGAAGAAAACGCCGGTGAAAAAGGCCGCGGCGAAAAAGGCGCCCGCCAAAAAAGCCCCTGCCAAAAAGGCCGTCGCCAAGAAAAAAGCGCCAGCCAAGAAAAAGGCGCCCGCTAAAACCGCGGGATAATCGCTCGCCAGTGGGTCGTCGACGCTTGTCAGCAAGCGTCAATCCGCCTCGCGGTCGATACTACGCAGCCGATAAACACGGCGGGGTGGCAGGGCGCTCAATGTGATGTGAGTAGGGCGCTGCCACCTCCTGATTTCAGCTGCCAAGCCTTTTCTCTTTTGCCCGGCCCTACGCCGGGCAACATGGTCGGCTGAGCCATTGCCGAAATACTCGAGGTGCCCTCGGCCAGAAAACTTAGCGGCGGACGTCATGTGTTGCGTCGCGGCTTGTCCGGGGCAGCATTGTTGGTGCGGGTACGCGTAGATGCTGGCCCATTTATTTTTGACTCGGGAAGCACTCGCCAATGGACCTCGTTCAGACCTTATGCCCCGGTTGCTATGCCATTAACCGGCTTCCCCAAGACCGGCTGCAAGATAAGCCCCAATGCGGCAAATGCAAAGCGCCATTGTTTCAGGGCAAGAGTCTGGCCCTGGACGATGCCGGGTTTGATCGCTTCCTCCAGCACGAGCAGGTGCCATTGGTGGTCGACTTCTGGGCCCAGTGGTGCGGGCCATGTCGCAGCTTTGCCCCGGTTTTCGAGGCTGAGGCAGCGCGCACAGAGCCCCTGGCTCGGTTTATCAAACTCGATACCGAGCAGGCCGTGGCCACAGCACAGCGATTCGGCATTCGCAGCATTCCAACGTTGATGGTCTTTCGCGGCGGCGAGATTCTGGGGCAGCAGGCGGGTGCATTGTCGGCCACAGCCTTCGCCCAATGGCTGGCCAAACAGGGAATTCGGCCATCATGATGCCGCTCGGTTGGCGTTAACAGACTGTCTGAACGGCGCGCTCCTCGCCGCCCCGCTGCTGAGGTAGAATCGGCCGCTATGACCGATCTGCCGATTTTTGACATTCTACCTGCCCTTTGTCAGACCTTGTCCCAATGCGATGCCCTCGTATTGGAAGCACCTCCTGGTGCGGGGAAAACCACCCAGGTGCCGCTCGCCGCCTTGAACCTGGAATGCCTGGGCGGGCAGCGCATTGTGATGCTTGAGCCTCGTCGGCTAGCGGTCAGGGCGGCGGCCCAGCGCATGGCCGAGTTGCTGGGCGAGAAGGTAGGGGAGACGGTGGGCTACCGGGTCCGGCTGGAGTCCAAGGTGGGGCCTAACACTCGAATCGAGGTCATTACTGAGGGGATACTGACCCGCATGCTGCAGGAAGACCCCTCGCTGGATGGTGTGGGCTTACTCATATTCGACGAGTTTCACGAGCGCAGTCTGGACGCCGATCTGGGGCTGGCGCTGGCTCTGGAGGGGCGCCGGCTGTTAGGGGATCTGCGCGCGGCGCCTCTGAAAATCGTAGTTATGTCTGCCACCCTTGATGGCAGGCGGGTGGCCGAGCTGCTGGGAGGCGCGCCAGTGCTGCGCAGTGAGGGGCGGCAGTTTGACGTTGACGTCGAGTATCTGGCGCCCTACCAGCGCGGTCAAAATATTGTGCCGGAGGTGGCCAAGGCGATCCGGCGTGCATTGGCCCAGCACACCGGCAATGTCCTGGCGTTTCTGCCAGGCGAGGGCGAAATAGTGCGTTGCCAGCGCGCGCTCGAAGAGCAGCACCAGCCGGGTATCGTCATTTGCCCTCTATACGGGAATCTCTCCCTGGAACAGCAACGCCAGGCCATTGCGCCGCCGCAGTCAGGGCAGCGCAAGGTGGTGCTGGCCACACCCATTGCCGAAAGCAGTATTACCATTGAAGGCATCAGCGTGGTGGTGGACAGCGGTCTGCACAGAGGTCCGGTGTTCGATCCCCGCAGTGGCATGAGTCGGCTGGCAGTGCAGCGTATTTCCCAGGCCTCGGCGGCGCAGCGCTGCGGACGGGCTGGCCGTCTCCAAAGCGGCTATTGTTATCGGCTTTGGAGTGAGACTCAGCAGCGCGAACTGCCAGCGCATTCGCAGCCTGAAATTTTGCAGGCGGATTTGGCCGGCGCGGCGCTGCAGTTACTGAAATGGGGCGTGGCAGATCCAGCGCAACTCCGTTGGCTCGATCCACCGCCCGCCGGCGCCTTTTCGCAAGCGCTCAGTTTGTTAAATGCCCTGGGTGCGCTGGCGCGTCAGCCGAGCGGAGAGTGGGCGCTGAGTGAACACGGGCTAGCGATGAGTGAGTTAGCCGTGCATCCGCGACTGGCGCATATGCTGCTCGTGGCGCGGGATATTGGCTGGACCTATCTAGGGTGTGATCTGGCGGCGCTATTGTCGGAGCGCGACACGTTTTCTGGGCAAGGCAGTGACCTGTCGTCCCGGTTGGCGGCGCTGAGAGGCGAGTCGTCGGGCGGCTTTTCGCGGGGGCAATTGGTCCGGTTGCGACAGCTACGGGATCGTTTCAGGGTTGCGCTAAAGAGTCGGGCAGTCGGCGAGACGGCCCCGGTGGAAGACAGCGATTCTCCCGGGGTATTGCTCGCGCTGGCCTATCCCGACCGTATTGCCCGGCAGAGAGAGGGGCAGGCAGGCCGCTATCAGCTGAGTAATGGCCGGGCAGCGGTGCTGAAGGCGGAAGATGTGCAATTTGGCGAACCCTGGCTGGTAGTGGCCGAGCTGGGAGGCCACCAAGGGAGTCGAGAAGAGTCTATCTGGCTGTCAGCCCCCTTGCGCGTCAGTGCCTTTGATGGCCCTCTGATTGACCTGTGCCGTGAGGAGACCCGCGCTGACTGGGATGAGCAGCGAGGTCGCTTTATTGCTGAGCGCCGGCGAATGGTCGGTGCGCTGTGCGTGGATGTCGAGCCCCTCGGGGGGCTCGATGGCGAAGAAAAATCCCGGGCGCTGCTCGGCCTGTTGCGAGACAAAGGGCTGAACCTGCTCAACTGGTCTGAAGAAAGCCTGCAATTGCGCGGCCGAGTTAATCTGCTGGCCTCCTTGTGGCCGGGGGAATGGCCCGACTTCTGTGACAAGGGGTTGCTGGACGGGGCGGCGCATTGGCTGGCGCCCTATCTTGCCAATGTGAACAGTCTGGCCGATTTGCAACGCCTGGACACCGGCGAAATGCTGTTGGCCCTAATGCCCTGGTCCCAGCGCCAGTCACTGGACCAGCTCGCGCCAAGCCACATTCGCGTGCCTTCTGGGTCAAGGGTAAAAGTTGACTACTGCAAATCCCCGCCGGTGTTAGCTGTGAAACTGCAGGAGATGTTTGGTTGTGAGCATACCCCGCTGATTGCTCAGGGGAAGCAGGCTGTGATGGTGCATCTGTTGTCACCGGCCCGGCGGCCATTGCAAATCACCCAGGACCTGGCGGGCTTTTGGCGGGGCAGTTATCAGGAGGTGAAAAAGGAAATGAAAGGCCGCTACCCGAAACACCCCTGGCCCGATGATCCGCTGCAGGCTTTGGCCACTGCCAAGACAAAAAATGCGATGAACCGATGAGCAGCCCCATGACGGTCGGGAAATGTCGCGCTCCAGTGGCGCTTGTGTAAGTCAGATGTCCAGAAATGAAAAAGCCGGGCGCGATGGCCCGGCTCAATTCAAGCGAAACGCTTAGAAGCGACCGGCGATACCGATCAGGAAGCCGTCAGCGTCGATGCTGCCGCCGCCATCAACGTCAGCACTGCTGTCGAAGTAAGAGAAGGCCAGCTCAATGTTGGGTGCGACGAAGTAAGTGACGTCCAGGGTCACGGTGTCTTCTTCGTATTCGTCGATATCGATCATGTCGACAGATACACCAATGCCAAACTGGTTATTGAAGTAGTAAGTGGCACCGGCATTCAGTCCGTAACCGTCTTCTTCGTCAGCATCAATGAGCGATGCGCCCAGATCGTAGGCAATTGAAGCGCCCTGTGCCAGCGGGCTCACACCGTGCAGGTCCACAGCCAGGATATCCAGGTCAGCGTCTTCTTCATCGGTCGTGTTGTAAGAAACCACGACATCAGTGGTGTCGTTCAGGTAGGTACCGATGCCCACGCCGAAAGTATCGGCGTCTTCATCGCCATCGTCTTCGGAAGCGTAGTTGGCTTCGATGATCAGGTTAGTTCCGGTAACAAACCGGCCGCCGAAACCAAACGTATCGAGATCATCGCCGTCGTCGGGTGAAATGCTGGAGTAGTTGAAATCGACAAATGAAGACTTGTCCAGGAATGCGGCTTCGGCCAGTGGACCTTTGCTGGTGTCAACTTGCTCGAAGTGCAGCTCACCGTACAGGCCGGTCAGGTCAAAATCGGTGCCCTCGACGTCGCCTTGGCCGTAAGCCGCACCTACTTCAAACTGGTAGGCGTTGGCATAGCCGGAAACGGCGGCTGCGATTGCAATGCTGAGTAACTGCTTTTTCATGTGGAACTCCCCCTATGGATTTGCGCCTTACGCTAAACGCGTTTTTTGACGGCGATATTTCCGTACTGTGAACTTTTCCATATTGATGCATTGTTTTTGTGCGAAAGCGCGAAAAGCGACCTCTCGCGGTGCAAAAACACACTGAGCATATCACAGAGGCTGAGAAGTAAACGTGTAGATATTGTGAAAATTGCAGAAAACTCTGGCGCTTAGCGGCGGAAGCTTGTGTTTATTCTGGAATTGGTATAACGCATTTGCTGCGGGGCAAAGCTCAGCGTTGGCCGTAGTGGCGAAACTGCTGCAGCACCTGCTCCATGTCCGTGTCGGTGAGCAATACCGGGCCGCCATTTTGGAGGCTGAAGTGATAATTGCTAGCCAAGGCCTCAACCTCTCTGGCAAGTCCCAGCGCTTGCTCAATGGTGTCGGCGACGGCCACCTGACCGTGGTTGGCAAGCAAACAGGCGCGGCGGCGATGCAGAGCAAGGCTAACATTCTCTGCCAGTTCTGCGCCGCCAAAGGTGGCGTAATCGGCGCAGGGAATATCGCTACCGCCGGCGACAGCGATCATGTAGTGGAAGGCGGGGATGGTCCGACGCTGGCAGGCCAATACTGTCGCAAAGGATGAGTGGCAGTGGGTAATGGCGCCGTAGTGTGGGTGATCCTGGTAAATGCGGTGGTGCATGAGCCACTCGCTGGAAGGCCGCAGTTGTCCCTTGCTGGGGTGGCCCTCATCATCGACAAAGACCATGGCCTCGGGGGTGGCCGCCTCAGCGCGCAGACCGCTTGGCGAGATCAACATGCCACCGTCGACCCGAACCGACATGTTGCCACTGGCCCCCGGAGAGAGGGCCAGTTCAGCCATGGCCCGCAGTGCATTGGCCAGGGCGTGACGGGGTTCGGCTAGAGACATTACTGACTGTCTCGCAGGGCCTGAATGCGTTTTTCCAGCGGCGGGTGAGAGCTGAACAGGGCGGCAAAGTCCTTTTTGCTAGGTGTGCTGATGCCAAAGGCGGTCATCTCACCCGGCAGGTCGTTGGGCAGACCCTGCTGCGCCTGTAACCGCTGCAGGGCGGCAATCATATCCTGCTTGCCGGCCAGGCTGGCACCGGCGTGATCCGCCCGATATTCCCGCCAACGGGAGAACCACATCACGATCGTGGAAGCCAGAATGCCCAGTATCATCTCGGCGATGAAGGTGGTGATGTAAAAGCCGATACCGTGACCGCGCTCGGTTTTGAACACCGCCCGGTCGACCGTATGACCAATAATGCGGGCGAAGAACATCACAAAGGTATTCACGACCCCTTGGATCAGGGTGAGGGTGATCATGTCGCCGTTGGCCACGTGACCAATCTCGTGGCCGAGCACGGCGCGGACTTCGTTGGGCCGCATCTGCCTGAGCAGGCCTTCGGAAACGGCAACCAGCGCGGCGTTGCGGTTCCAGCCGGTGGCGAAGGCATTGGCCACGGGCGAGGGGAAAATACCGACTTCCGGCATGGCAATGCCAGCTTTGTCAGAGAGTTCTTTTACCGTGTCCAGCAGCCAGCGTTCATCGCTGTTGCGGGGTTGGGTGATGATTTCGGTACGAGTAGCCCGTTTGGCCATCCACTTCGATAAAAACAGCGATACCAGTGACCCGGCCATGCCGAACACGGCACAGAACACCAGCAGTGAGCCGAGATTGAGATCGACCCCGTTTTGGGCCATGTAGGTCTCAACGCCGAGGAGGCTCAGCGTGATACTCGCCACCAGGACGATGGCCAGGTTTGTTGCCAGAAACAACAAGATTCGCATCATTGCAGTAAAAGCCTCAGTAGTGGACTGGAAATGAATCTGGGGGCGACCGCGGCGCTTTTCAAGGGCTTAGTCGATCAGCCCGCCGGTATCATGTGAGTCCGTATCACTGCCTCTAGAGTGCGTCCTGCGCCTTGGTATCAGCGCTGTCGGATTCGTTGGCATCGGGCTCAGCCTGAGCCGTCTGTGCTGAATCAGCCCCGCTATCGGCTGCGGCTGCCAAGGGAATTTCCGGGCCCGCCTCAACTTGAGGCTGGCCATTTTTGTCTACTTCACAAAGCAGGGGTTCTGCCCGTAGGGCAATGTCTTTGCTGCTGTGTTCAAACACCAGATTGACGGCCTCATCACGGTGAAGCGTGCGATAGAGCAGGCGTCGGTCGCTGCCGTCCAGCCAGTTTTGCTGTTTTCCCAGATAGTGTCCATGCTGATTTCTGATAACAAAAACCTTACTCATAGCGGGGGTGCGGGCTCCGGATTGCGTTGTTGAAAAAGTTAGTCGCCCAGCAGAGCGGCCTTCGCGGCGTTGAGCTGGCTGGCCAGATAGTCATTGCCGCCCCGGTCGGGGTGGAGCTTCTGCATTAACTGGCGGTGAGCGCGAATAATGTCGTCTTCGCTTGCGCCCTCTTTCAAGCCGAGCACAGCCAGGGCATCCGCTTGGCTCATGTTACTGCCTCGAGGCGACGAGGCCTTTTCGCCTTGTTGGCCCTGGGCGGATTGGCCGCTCAGCCGTTGCTGCAGGTGGTTGACGATGAACTGGCGAACAAATGGCGCGGCCGCGCCGATGAGCCCGGCGATCCAGTGGACCTTGCCTGTCAATGACAGCACGACCAGGCCCGCAGCGGCTGAGGCAATAATCAGGGTGGTGTAAAAGGGGCGGCGTTGATCCGCAGGTTTGCTCTGGGCAATCTTGACCAGCCGGTAGATGACGTACAGCGCGGCGGCAGCCAGAAGAAGTCGTATGATCATTATCTCAATCCAGGCTTTCCCGGCGGCGATGGAATCGCTGGCCGGGAATGAAGTAAAAAACGCCAAATCAGGCCGACTTTGCTCCGACCTGTCAAAGGCACGTAGTATAGAGCTTCCCGATTGCCAGACCCACCGTGTTTGGTTGTTATCCTGCAAGAGAGCCCCGTTTTGATTGCCTCCCGATATGCCCAGCGCTTTGTTTTGTTCCAGAATTTGTATGAAGTGAGCCAGCAGTCGGATCAACAGGATTGGCAGACACTGGTTGCCAAGTTGAGCCAGGGCCAGCAGTTGGCTCAGCGAGCGCAGCTGGAGGAACTGGCCGACAAGTTTGCGGCAGGTCAGCAGGTGGTGATGGAAGAGCTGCGCAGTGGCGGCATGTTTCTACCGTGGGAGCTTGGCATTCTGCAACTTGGCTTAGCCGCAGGGGACTTGCCCACCGCTTACCGGCGGCTCGCCGAACACTATCGGCTATGTTGCGATTTCGCCCAGCGCCTGCGCCATTATTCGCGTTTGCCCATGGTACTGGTGCTGGGTTGTGGGGCCGTGATGCCGTTGATGCTCATGTTGACTGGCTATCTCAGCCTCAGCTCGGCCCTGTGGTCGCTAGTGCTCGCCTTTTTTCCGGTGTTAGTGGCTATGGGGCTTGCCGGCATGCTAATCCGGCCGCCCAGCCCACGTCGGTTGCAGGCGCTGATGTTTAGCCTGCCCGGTGTCGGACGGGGTCTGCATTGCTATCAAAATTATCTGTTTGTGGCTAATTTGGCCCAGTGCATTGGCGGTGGCTTGGCGCTGCCACAGTCACTGCGGCAATCTGCCCGGCGCATGCCGGAAAGCCCGGCAAAAGGGCGCTTCATTCGCCTGGCGGCGCAGGTGGAAAAGGGGGAATCCTTGTCGACGGCGCTGATGGCCAACGGGATTTTGCAGGGCGTATCGCTAAACAGCTTACCGAAGGGCTTGGCGGCTCAAGAGGCGCCGGCCCAATTGAGTCTGGCAATTCACCAGGCAAGTGAGCAACAGCTGCGCTACTGGGGCGCGGCGCTGCCCTTTACCTTGCTGGCGCTGGTGCCTTGGGTCATTGGTGTTAATGCATGGTTTCTCGGGAGCTGAGTTGCTTGAGTTCACGCAGATAGTGGCGACGGCCTGACAGCTCCTGCTCGATAGCAAAGCGTTCGGCATTATTTTGCCATTCTGCGTTTTTCAACAGTTCCCACAATTTCCGACTGCAAAGGTTCTTTACGTTAATTTCACTATTTTGATTGTTCACTTTCATTCTCCTTGAGTCATCGACTCTACCTTTGGTCCCTTCACGCTTGTCTCTGCTTCCTTGTGCGAGGTGATTATTGACAAGTCAGGTTGCAAGGGTATGACAATACGATTTTTTCCTTCGTTTCCTGTAGACTGCGGCCCTTTTTCAAAGGCCGGTTTTTAGCAGCTGGCATATTCCAGATTGCTCAGCCCCTTATGCTGGGGGCATTGCCATGGAGAAATTACCATGAAGCAAGAGGTCCTCAGCGAAGCGGCCTGGCAACGAATTGTCGAGTTTGCCGCTGACAAAGCCACGCCATGCCTGGTACTTGATTTGCAAACCGTGCGTGACAAGTACCGTGAGCTTATCGAGGCTTTTCCCTTTGCCGGTGTTTATTACGCGGTCAAGGCAAATCCCGATGCAGCAATTATCCGCTGTCTCCAGGAGCTGGGTGCCCATTTCGATATTGCGTCTGTGTTTGAACTGCGCAAGCTGCTGGAACTCGGCATTGCCACTGATCGAATGAGCTACGGCAACACCATTAAAAAGTCTGCCGATATTGCCTTTGCCTTCGAACAGGGCGTGTCGCTGTTTGCCAGTGACTGTGAGTCCGACATCAGAAAGCTAGCAAAGTTCGCGCCAGGCAGCAGGGTTTACATCCGGGTGCTTACTGAAGGCTCCGAAACGGCGGACTGGCCGCTATCGCGGAAATTTGGTTGCCAGGCGGATATGGCCATTGAGCTGATCCTGCTGGCCCGGGAGTTGGGATTGGTGCCCTACGGCATTTCCTTTCACGTTGGCTCCCAGCAGCGGGACATTGGCACGTGGGATGCGGCAATCGCCAAGGTGCGCTTTATCTTTGACCGTCTGGCCGAGGCCGATATTCACTTGGAAATGATCAATATGGGCGGCGGCATGCCGGCCAATTACGCCAATCGACACCACGATATTGCGGCCTATGGTGCCGCTATACGGCGCTTTCTGGATGAGGATTTTGGCAACCATGAGCTGCAGGTATTGATTGAGCCAGGTCGCTCGCTGGTTGCCGAGGCGGGGGTGTTGGTCAGCGAGGTGATTCAGGTATCACGCAAATCCCAGGATTCCCTCGACCGATGGGTGTATCTGGATGTGGGGTTGTTCGGTGGGATGATCGAAGCCATTGGCGAAGCGATTCAATACCCCATGGTATGCGATCGCCAGGAGGGCGAGCTGGATGAAGTGGTGATCGCCGGACCCACCTGCGACAGCATGGACATTCTCTACGAGGATCACCGTTACAGCCTGCCACTGGACCTGCAGGAGGGCGACCGACTCTACTGGCTGACCACCGGCGCCTACACCACCAGTTACAGCTCTATCGAGTTTAACGGGTTTCCGCCGCTACAATCCTATGTTGTCGACGAAGGGTAAATGGCGAGCTAGAGCTCCAATTCCTGGTACAGCAACAGAGCCGCCGCCGTCGAGGCGAGCAACAGGGCGTGGTCCTCGGGCAGCTCTTGGAGTAGCCAGACGCGCCCAGCGTTAATATTTTCCACTGCTGCCACAACCTGCCGACCCTGGCGAATGATATAGCCCATGCCATCAATGGGCCACTGATGGCCCGCGGCCTCACGGCTGCTGCTGACCAGATAACTGTTGCCGTCGCTGCTGTAAAGTATCCCCTCGGCCTTGGCCTCATTATTAAAATCGCTAATCAGCAGCAGATATTCTTGTCCGTCGGCGGTGCTTATGGCGCAGCTGAAGCGCTGCTGGCTGTCGATGATCCAGCTGAAGTCCTCATCGGGCCGATGATCAAAATCCAGCGCTTCGAGGCTGGCTTGCTGAAAGCAGGCAATGCGATTGGGGGTGGCGCCGCCGCTTAACACGAAGCGATAGCCACCTTCTGCGCTGCTCATCTCGTAGCCGCCGACCTTCCACTGCTGGCTGCTCTGCCAGTCCCGATCAATGATACCGCTGCGATAGGGGCCGAAACTAAGCTGCTGCTTTAGCAGAAAACCGTAGCGACCCTTTACCGGGTACACCGTAGAGTGGGCTAGAAATGTTTGGGGCAGAGCCAGTTCAGGAACCTGGCAGCCGACCAGCCCAACAAACAGCGCGGCTAGCACCGAGCCGAGCGCGCCCCGGAGAAGTCGGCTAACGGTGGGGTGAGTCACAATGGACTGAGCAAACGCAGCGAGGCAGTGGGCCATGTGGCGAATCCAGGCAGATGACGATGCATCATCCGCCCGGATGGACGTGCGGTCAACAATCGTCGATGACAGCGTCAACAAAGTAGTGGTACTCGTTGCCGACCTTCTCTTTCACCAGCCCGTGGCAGTCGGTTTCGAAGCCGGGGAAGCGGGCGTTGAAGTCGCGAACAAACTGCAGATAGCGAACAATGGTCTTGTTGAAACGCTCGCCCGGGATTAGCAGCGGAATGCCGGGCGGGTAGGGGGTCACCAGCATGGCGGTGACCCGACCTTCCAGCTCGTCGATGGGCACCCGCTCAACCTGACGGTGGGACATTTTTGCCCAGGCGTCGGCGGGAATCATCGCCGGCTCGATATTGGACAGGTACATCTCGGTGGTGATGCGGGCCAGGTTGTATTCCTTGTAGACACTGTGAATGCCGTTACAGAGGTCGCGCAGCCCCACCTTTTCGTACTGGGGATACTTGTTGGCAAACTCGGGCATAACCCGCCACAGCGGCAGGTTCTGGTCGTAGTCGTCCTTGAACTGCTGCAGCTCGGTCACCATGGAGTTCCAACGCCCCTTGGTGATGCCGATGGTGAACATAATGAAAAAGGAATACAGCCCGGTTTTTTCGATTATGATGCCGTGCTCAGCCAGGTACTTGCTGACAATCGATGCCGGGATGCCGTAGCTGTCGAAGTTGCCGTCAACGTCGAGCCCCGGGGTGATAATGGTGGCTTTAATCGGGTCGAGCATGTTGAAGCCCGAATCGATTTTGCCAAAGCCGTGCCAGCTGTCATCCGAGTGAATGACCCAGTCGTCCCGGTCGCCAATGCCTTCTTCGCTGAGCACCTCAGGCCCCCAGACTTTAAACCACCAGTCGCTGCCGTAGTCGGCATCGACTTTGCGCATGGCGCGGCGGAAGTTGAGGGCCTCCTCGATGGATTCTTCCACCAGTGCGGTGCCTCCTGGCGGGTCCATCATCGCCGCAGCGACGTCGCAGGAGGCGATGATGGCGTACTGGGGGCTGGTGGAGGAATGCATCAGATAGGATTCGTTAAAGCGATGGGTATCGAGTTTTCGCTTCTCGCTGTCCTGCACCAGAATCTGGGAGGCTTGGGATAAGCCCGCCAGCAGTTTATGGGTGGACTGGGTGGCAAACACCAGGGTGTCTTCAGAGCGCGGGCGACCGCTGCCAATGGCGTGCATATTTTCGTAAAACGGGTGGAAGGCGGCGTGGGGCAGCCAGGCTTCGTCAAAGTGCAGGGTGTCGATGCTGGCATCGAGGATGTCTTTGATCTCTTCGACGTTGTAAACGATGCCGTCGTAGGTGCTCTGGGTAATGGTCAGAATGCGCGGCTTTTTCTCTTTGGCGTCACGGGCAAAGGGATGTTGTTCGATCTTCTGGCGAATCGCTTCGGGATCGAACTCACTTTTTGGAATCGGGCCGATAATGCCATAGTGGTTGCGGGTGGGCATCAGAAACACCGGAATCGCCCCGGTCATAATGATGCTGTGCAGAATCGATTTGTGGCAGTTGCGATCCACCACCACGATATCGCCGGGGGCGACCACCGAATGCCAGACCACCTTGTTGGAGGTGGACGTGCCGTTGGTGACAAAGAACAGATGGTCGCAGCCAAAAATACGGGCGGCGTTGTGCTCACTGGCGCTGACTGGCCCGGTGTGGTCCAGCAGCTGACCCAGCTCTTCGACCGCATTGCACACATCGGCGCGGAGCAGGTTTTCGCCAAAAAACTGGTGAAACATCTGGCCGACGGGGCTTTTCAGAAAGGCGACGCCGCCGGAGTGACCGGGGCAGTGCCATGAATAGGATGAGTCGCTGGCGTAGCCCATCAACGCGCGGAAGAAGGGTGGCGCCAGGGAGTCCAGGTACTTGTTGGCCTCGCGAATGATGTGGCGAGCGACAAATTCCGGTGTGTCCTCAAACATGTGAATAAAGCCGTGCAGCTCCCGCAAAATTTCGTTGGGGATATGGCTTGAGGTCCGGGTTTCACCATACAGAAACACCGGGATATCGGTGTTGCGCTGGCGGACGGCTTTCATAAATTCGCCGATGGCGGCCAGGGTTTGGCTGGCCGATTCCTCGTCATCGCTGAACTCTTCATCGTCAATCGACAGGATAAAGCAGGAAGCCCGGCTGGCTTGCTGGGCAAAGGCGGTCAGGTCGCCGTAGCTGGTAAAGCCGACCACCTCAAGGCCCTGGCTGCTGATGGCATCGGCCAGATCGCGAATGCCCGAGCCGGAGATATTCTCCGAGCGAAAATCTTCGTCGATGATGACAACAGGAAAGCGAAATTTCATATCGTTACTCGCAAATAGCGCCGCAGCGGATTAAACAATGTCTGGTCATCAGTTTGCACTGACTATTTTGCCCATGATGACGAAAATATATGACCAGCGAATGTTGCTGAATGTAGCGTAGTCAAAAACCTGGCAGGGCGGTTGGCCAATGGGCGGCTTCAGGCCCAGGCAACGCCAGGTTTTTCGTACTGGGTAGTTGGATTTTGCAAGATAGTACCCCGCCAGACTGACATCGAAAACCCGACACCGCTGCAAATTCAGTTTGATCGGCGATTTCAGCCAAAAAAAGCCCGCCCCATCAGGATGGGGCGGGCTGAGAAAATGTCGCACGGTTGATTGGGTCTGGGTCAATCCAGACTATCGATCAGGTACTGGGGCAGCGCAAAACAGCCGGCATGCAACGCCGGATTGTAATAGCGGGTTTTTATGCCGCTGTCCTGATAGCGGGCGGCCAGGGTTGCCTGGGGAGTCTGCCATAACGTGTTGTTATCGCTTGCCCAGGCAAAAGTCATGATGCCACCGATATAGGTGGGCACCGCGGCGGCGAAGAAGCGGGTGTCGGCAAAGAAAGGCGACAGCCGCTTTTGGGTGGTGCTGACTTCATCGGGTTGCATAAAGGCGACGCCATTTTGCGCCGCGAACACGCCACCGGGTTTCAGGCAGCGCTTGATGCCCTCATAGAATGGCGAGGTGAACAGTACCTCGCCGGGGCCGATGGGGTCAGTGCTGTCAGACAGAATGACGTCGAACTTGCGCTCGGTGCTGGCGACATACTCGATGCCATCGCCGATCACAATTTCCGCGCGCGGGTTATCGTAAGCGCCGGCCGAGTGACGCGGCAGGTATTGCACGCACATGTCGATAACAGCTTGGTCGATTTCAACCTGCACTGCGCGTTCAACACCCTGGTGTTTGAGGACTTCTCGCAGCAGGCCGCCGTCGCCACCGCCAATGATCAACACATCTTTGGCTTGGCCATGGGCAAACAGGGGGACGTGGGCGAGCATCTCGTGATAGATGAACTCATCCCGCTCGGTAGTCTGAATAATGCCATCCAGCGCCATTACCCGACCAAAGCTGGTCGACTCGAAAATCACCAGGTGCTGATGCTCAGTCTTGTTCTCGAACAAGATCTCAGCAACTTCGAAGCCCTGGTGATATCCGTGGTGGAGGGTTTCGTTAAACCACTCAGACATTACCCATGTTCCCGCGCAGGTTTTCACCAACCTCTACCCGGGAAGGGTTAAATGCCTTTTGCAGAATACCGACGGCAAGCTCGGGTTTGGCGTCGCCACACATGAAGACATCAAAGGCAGCATAGTCGCGCTCGGGCCAGGTGTGTACGCTGATATGGGATTCCGCCAGCACAGCAACACCAGAGATGCCACCATTGGGAGTGAAGTGGTGCATGTGAATATGCAGCAGGGTTGCACCGCACTCGCGCACACAGTCCAAAAAGGCTTGTTCCATACGGGGGATGTCATCGAGGTGAGAAGCGCCCCACAGGTCGATGATCAGATGCGTGCCGGCAAATGCAACGCCGTCACGAATAATGAAGTGGTCCAGATTTTCGTCCGATTGGCTAATCGGGGTGCAGCTAGCCGCACTGGCCTCCAACTGAGGCATGAGATCCAAGCTTTTCATTTAGCATAAATCCTCCGCAGGGGTGAAAGAAGCGGCGATTTAAACGTTTTTTGTTCTAAATAGCAACCCTAAAGTTGGCAAATAAGGACCTCGAATTTTTACTTATAAACTAAGGGCTTATCCACATTTTCAGGGGGCTTGCCCCGAGCCTCCCGAGGGGCGGGGGCAGGCTGGCTTTTTGCCTTTAAAAGGAGGCATAGTACGGCGAGCAAAATTGCCGTCATTCGCTTGTTGGTTACCGACCTAATAAGGAGCAGCTATGAGCGTGCTAGATCGTTATCGCAAATCGGCGCTGATGCCCAGCCCGGAAGAGGCCTTGCCGGGACGGGAAGTGCCCATCACCAAACCGGGTCAGCACACGGTACTTGGAACCTCAATGGCGCCGCCCTTCCCTGAGGGGATGGAACAGGTGTTATTCGGAATGGGCTGCTTCTGGGGGGCTGAGCGCAAATTCTGGCAGGTGGATGGCGTTTACACCACGGCGGTGGGCTATAGCGGCGGTTATACCCCCAACCCGAAATACGAAGAAGTGTGTTCAGGGGCGACCGGTCACAATGAAGTGGTGTTGGTGGTCTTCGACCCTGCCAAAGTCAGCTTTGCCACCCTTTTGAAAGTGTTCTGGGAAAGCCACAACCCCACTGAAGGCATGAGCCAGGGCTATGACGTGGGCACCCAGTATCGCTCCGGCATCTATTGTTTTGGTGATGACCAGCTTGCCGAGGCACAGGCCTCGCGGGAAGTGTTTCAGCGGGTGCTGGCTGAGAAGAAATCCCGCCTGCCAGCGATCACCACCGAAATTGTGGCGGCGGGGCCGTTTTATTATGCCGAGCCTTATCATCAGCAGTATTTGGATAAGAATCCGCAGGGGTATTGTGGGTTGGGGGGCTTGGGATTGAATTGTGGACTTGATGGATGAGGTGATATTCACCTTGGTGGTGTTGGTGTTTTAGGTTTGGTTGCTGGCACGCTGTTGGGTTTTGTTTCTGGCGGAAAGTAGCTGTTTCGCCCAGCAAGGCGAAAAAATGCTTTCAGAAAATGAAGATAACCCGACAGGGCGCCATAGCCCACCGACAAAACCGTATACCAACGCGAACACGATCCTGCGGCGAAGCCGCAAAAACCTACCCCCTCCGGCAGGGCTGGGAAACCCGCTCTCCAGTCTCCAAGTTCAGCATCGTCATGCAATTGCCCCACACGCAACCGGTGTCGAGGCCGATCACCTCGTCACGTCCGGTGTTGCCCTGCAGTGCTGCCCAATGTCCAAAAATGAGCTTTTCACGTCGGGGTGAATGGGGTGCCCACTCAAACCAGGGCCGATAGCCGTCGGGCAGGTTGTCGCCGGTATCTTTGTAGTCAAATTCCAGCTCGCCCTGACTGCCGGTCAAGCGCATGCGGGTAAAGTAATTGGTGATGCAGCGCAGGCGGGCGACACCGCGCAAATTGTCGTCCCACTGTGCGGGCTCATTGCCGTACATATCTCGAAGAAAGTCATCCAGCCCCGGTCCTTGTAAGGTGGCCTCCAGTTCGCGGCTCAGGGCCAGGGCCTGGTCGCTGCTCCAGATATGGGGAATACCGGCGTGGCTCATCAGGTAGTCGCCCTCGGCGGGGCGATAGGCAAGCGGTTGGTGGCGCAGCCAGTCCACCAGTTCTGGTAGATCCGGGGCGGCCAGCAGTGCCTGTAGGGTGGAGTGGCGACCGCGTTCGGTGGCGCCTCTGGCCAGGGCCAGGGTGTGGAGGTCGTGATTGCCGAGGGTGATTCTCAGGCTGTCGCGGATGCGATAGAGAAAACGCAGGGTATCCAGGGAGTCGGGCCCGCGGTTGACCAGGTCGCCGACCAGCCAGAGTTGATCGCGATCGGGATTGAATGCGACCGTTTCCAGCAAGGCTTGCAGGGGCGCAAGGCAGCCCTGTAAATCGCCAACGGCAAAGCGGCGCACTAGTGCAGCGCCGAGGGTTGGGCCAGGGAAAACACCCCAATGGGGGCAATGAAGGGGCGGCCGGAGGCGCTGATCATTTCGTAGCTGCCTTCCATGGTGCCAACGGCGGTGCTAATGACGGCGCCGGAGGTGTAGCGAAAGGACTCGCCAGGCTCGATCAGCGGTTGTTTGCCGACCACACCCTCGCCGTGAACCTCCTGCACCTCATTGTTGCCGTCAGTGATAATCCAGTGGCGGTTGAGCAGACGCACCGCTTCATCGCCGCTATTGGCGATGGTAATGGTGTAGGCAAAGGCGAAGCGGTGACTTTTTGGCTCGGACTGCTCCGCAAGATATTCGGTTTCGACAGTGATGCTGACGGTTCGATCTGGCATGGGGTCTCGGTGTCGGCTGTTGAAAGTGGCGTTACTGACCGGCGGTCAGGTGATTGGCGATGGTAACAAATTCCGCCAGGGCGAGCTTTTCCGGGCGCAGCCCCGGATCAATACCGAGGTCTTCCAGGGCCTCGCTGCTGATCAACTCTTTCAGGTTGTTGCGCAGGGTTTTGCGGCGTTGATTAAAGGCGCTGCGCAGGACCTGCTGCAGGGTGTCAACGCTGTTTGCGGGGTGGGGTAATTCGGTGTGGGGCGTTAAGCGGACGATGGCCGATTGCACCTTGGGCCGAGGGGAAAAGCACTCCGGCGGCACTTCAAACAGGTTTTCCACCTGGCAATAATACTGTGCCATGATGCCCAGGCGGCCGTAGGCCTTGCTGCCGGTCTCGGCGGCCAAGCGCTCGACGACTTCTTTCTGCAGCATAAAGTGCATATCTGCAATACCGCCTTGCTGGGACAGCAAATGGAAAATCAGCGGGGTGGAAATGTTGTAAGGCAGATTGCCCACTACCCGAAGTCGGTCCTTGCCCGCCAGTGCTTGGATATCAAATTTCAGGGCATCGCCCTGGTAGAGGTGAAAGTGGCTCAGGTGGGAGAATTTCTCCTCGAGGATCGGTACCAGATCCCGGTCCAGCTCAATAACTGACAGTTCGCAACCCGATTCCAGCAGCAACTCCGTGATGGCCCCTTGTCCCGGCCCGATCTCCAGCAGCCGCTGACCCTCTCGGGGGTAGATGGCAGAGACGATGCGGCGGATGATCCCCTGGTCGTGAAGAAAGTTCTGGCCAAAGCGTTTTCTGGCCCGGTGTTTGGTTTCCATTAGTGGCCCCTTCCTGCCTTGGCAGTGGCCATCGAAATAGCGGTGCGAATCGCAACTTCAAAACTGCCGGTATCGGCGCTGCCCTTGCCGGCCAGGTCGAGCGCGGTGCCATGGTCGACCGAGGTCCGGATAATCGGCAAGCCGAGGGTGATATTAACGGCCCGGCCAAAGCCTTGATATTTCAGCACGGGCAGGCCCTGGTCGTGATACATAGCTAACACCGCGTCACATTGGTCGAGGTATTTGGGTTGAAAGGCGGTGTCGGCGGGGTAGGGTCCACTGAAGTGCCAACCCTGGTCGCGCAGCTCCTCAAGGCAGGGGGAGATGGTGTCGATCTCCTCTCTGCCCATATGGCCGCCTTCGCCGGCATGGGGATTGAGCCCCAGCACCATAACCCGCGGCTCGCTCAGGCCAAACTGCTGCTGCAGGCTGCCCTGCAGAATGTGGCAGACTTCCAGCAGCGTGTCCCGGGTGATGGCCGTGGGCACGGCACTCAGCGGCAGATGGGTGGTCACCAGGGCGACCCGAAGCTGCTCGGTGGCTAACATCATTACCACTTTGTCTACCCCGCAGCGCTGGGCCAGAAACTCGGTGTGGCCGCTGAAGGCAATGCCGGCATCATTGATGACGGATTTTTGCACTGGCCCGGTGACCAGCCCGTGGCAGTGGCCTGCCAGACAGGCATCAGTGGCCTGGGTCAGGGTAGCGAGTACGTAGTGCGCATTGGCCGCGGTCAGCTGTCCCGGCAGGGACGCAGTGGCCAGTTTCACCGGCAAGCATCTGATGTGACCCTGGCGATGGGGGATGGGGGCGGCGCTAAAATCGGCCGGGCTGCACTGCAGCGGCAGCTTGAGCGCCGCCGCGCGCTGGGCTAAGAGATCGGGGTCGGCAACGGCCACCAGCTCAGCGGGCCAGTCTTGCTGGGCCAGCTGAACGAGCAATTCGGGACCGATGCCTGCAGGTTCACCGGGGGTGATGGCGAGCCTGGGGGTCATTAAATTTTTTCGTCGACAAAGGCCTCGCTGCGGATTTTGCGCAGCCAGCTCTCCAGTTCCTGATCAAATTTACGATCATGCAGGGCGCGCCGTGCCAGCTGCTCGCGCAACCTATCGGTCATGTCTTCCCGGCGGCGGTCTTCCACCATGATGATGTGCCAGCCGTAGGGCGATTCTACCGGCTCGCTGATTTTGCCCACCGGTGTGTTGTCCATGGCCTGTTCAAACTGGGGCACCAGCTGACCGGGAGAGGTCCAGCCAAGACTGCCGCCCTCTTGGGCAGAGCCGATATCTTCAGAGAATTTCTTTGCCAGGTCGGCAAAGGACTCGCCATTTTGCACCCGGGCTCTCAGGTCCGCGGCGAGCTGGCGAGTCGCCGCTTCGTCGCGAATGGCTGAGGGCTTGAGCAGAATGTGGCGGACCTTGGTCTGGTCTACCAGCTCATTAACACCGCGGCTGCCCAGCATTTTCACCACGTGGTAGCCACTGGCGCTTTGCAGCGGGTCAGCCACCTGGCCGTCGCGCAGTTTGGGCGCCACATCGGCGAACAGACCGGGCAAATCGTTTTGTTTACGCCAGCCCAGGTCGCTTCCGCTGACATCGGCGAAGGGCAGTTTGTCGTAGCTGGCGCCGTTACGCAGGGCGTCGGCCACTTTACGGGCTTTCTGCAGCGCTTCTTGACGTTGGCCATCGGTGGCGTCGGAGGCGACCGGAATCAGTACGTGTGCCAGGCGGTAATCTGGCGAAGTGCGGGACTGGCCCTCTTCGGATTCGAGGTAATTCGCCACTTCCTGCTCGGTGATCTGGATGCGTTGATTCACATTCCCGGCTTGGACTCGCTGAATCAGCATTTCCCGGCGTACCTGCTCGCGCAGCTCGAGGTAGGAGGTGCCGCTGGAGATCAATGCCTGACGGAACTGCTCCAGGGTCATTTTGTTTTGGGCGGCGATGCGGGTGACGGCCTGGTTCAGTTCTTCGTCTTCAATTCGCAGGCCGACGCGATTGGCCATCTGTAGTTGAATGCTTTCCAGAATTAACAGGTCGAGCACTTCTTTGCGCAGTTGTTCATCCGGGGGGGCGCTCTGGCCGGCTCGGGCAATGTTGGTCTTGATGGTATCCAGCCGGTGATTCAGCTCGCTGGTGAGGATCACGTCATCGTCGACAATGGCCGCGATACGGTCCAACCATTGCACATCTGCACGGGCGACAACGGCGGACACCACCAGCAAGCCAGCCAGTAAAATTTGAGTTAAGCGCATGTTATTCATCAGATTGGTAACCAAAAATACTTTCCTCAAGCGCGCTGGTTACGGCTGTTCCCAGACCGCCCAGGCCCTTTAATTGAAATTCCACCAAAAATGCGGAGTCGCGTTCGGTGCGCCCGGTGGTGGGGCTATTAGACCCTAGCACATCGTCAGGTTCCAGCGCCTGCTGGTAGACCATCCTGACCAGCCAACAGCAGTTCTGGTACTCGGCACCCACCAGGTTTTCCACTGGTCGACTGTTTTCAAAGTCGTATTGGGTTTTCGCGAAGACTTTCCATTGATTATTAATGGGCAAACTCAATGACGCGTCTGCCTGGCGAATGTCTGACTCCAGACCGCCAAATTGGTTGCCCTCACGGCGGAAGGTGTAGCCCACGTTAAACAGGACGCCTTCGTCGCTGCGCAGATGGTAGCTCAGATTGCTCTGATTAATCATCCCCTGGCGGGCATCGAGCAGCATGTCGGTGCTGAACCAATGGTTATCGTGGGGCAGGAAACGCACCTGAGTGGCCAGGTCTGAGTTGCTGCTGCGGCGCTCTTCGTCGCCCGGGAGCTGTACCCGGCCATCGTTAAAGTAGTAGAGCTGGCCCACGCTGACGGTCAGCATCTCCCGGCCCACGTCGTTGTTGATGAAGCGGCTGCTCACCCCGACTGCCACCTGGTCGGCGTCGTCGAGCCTGTCGTGGCCGGTAAAGCGGGTGTCGCGGAATAGTTGCTGGTAGGTGAAGGTGAGGGCGGAGCTGTCGAAATCCGGCTGGTCGCTCTGGTCTTCGTATTCCGAGTAGCGATAGAACACCCGAGGTTCCAGCGTCTGGGTCCAGGCTTGCTCCTGAAAATTCAGTGGCCGCTCAAAATACATGCCGGCGTCCAGCGTGAACTGGGCGCTGCTGGCGGCGGGGTTCTCTTCGAGGCCGGCGCTGCTGGCATCCTCCAGGTCGTAGGCCACATGACGGCTCTTATAGGCGGGCTCGATAAAGCCCCAGCGCCAGCGCATGGGCAGGCTGACACCGGCGGCGCCATAGAGGCGTTGGCCAGTCACGTTGGTGCCGCCGTCAGCGATGCTGTCCCGGTGGTCAAATTCGGTGTACTCAACTTCCAGGCTGGGCTCGAGGGCAAAGTTCTTTGCCGGCGACACATAGGTCAGGCCAAGTTGCGGCAGTTTCTGGTAAGGGTCGTCCACCGCGGCGATGGTTTGGTAGCGCTGTACTTCAACGGTGCCGTGCCAGTTGTTGGCGCGATAGTGCATGGCAGCCTGTTGGTTGAGGTGGGTGCTGCGCTTCACGGCGAGGTTGGCCAGCCCCAGATCGGTAAAGTAATCCTCGTCGCTGACCCGGGTGAAGTCGATCTCGGTTTCCCACTCGTCGTTGATAAAGCCCTGCTCGTTAACCCCGAGCAGCCAGCGGTCGATATCTTCTTTCTGGTCATTGGCCAGGTAGCCGGTATTGATTTCCCACTCGCTGTAAGGGTTGAGGTAGCGGAACTCGGTTTCCAGCGCTTCGCCGCGCTGCTCGATAAAGCGCGGCGCCAGTGTTAAGTCGTAGTTGGGTGCCAGATTGATGTAGTAGGGCACCGAGATGTCGAGACTGCCATCGGCCACACCAAAGGTGGGAAACAGAAAGCCGGTGGCCCGGCGATCGTCCACCGGGAAATTCAGGTAGGGGGTGTAGAACACCGGAATATCGTAAATGCGCACCACGGTGTCCCGGGCAACGCCACGCCCGCTCTCGTAATCGAGGCGAATTTCATCGGCGTGGAGGGACCAGGTTTCCTTGTCCGGGGTGCACTGGGTGTAACTGGCCTGCTCCAGCAAAAAACTGGTGGCATCGGGGCGGGCGATACGTCCGGCGGCGCCTCTGGCGCCAGCGTCATAGGCGAGGATTTCCGCCTGCTCAAGTTCACCCAGGCCGCGATTGGTGTCGATCTTGGCGTACTGGCCTCGCAGCAGCACACCGGGCTGGCGCAGCACCACATTGTCGCGCAGCACCACGGTGCTGTTGGCGCGGTCGTATTGGGCGTAGCCTGCGTCCAGACTGAGACTGCCTTTGCGCAGCTCAACCTCGCCGGTCATGGTGGCTTTGGGACCGACCGATTCAATGGTGCCGGCGGAAACATTCAGGGGGGCATCAATGGGGTCGGTATCGGCGCCGGGCCAGTCCCGCCTGGGTTCAACAAAGCGACCCTCGCAGCCGGGGGCCGTTTCGCAGCGCTGGTTGGGTGCCAGGTAGTCGTTGGGCAACCAATTCCAGTGGCGATAATATTCCGGCAGGTCGGCGGGTAACTCGCCAACGATCGGGTGGGGGTTGCTGTCACAGCCGGGGGCGGGGGCCATCTGTCCATAGCACAGCCCGCTCAGGGCGAGCATGGCAGGAAGAGTTAGAAGTCGTGATGCAGACATGCAGTGTAAATATGTTGAAACCCGGTGGAGCCCCCTTGGCGAAGGTGGATAATAAAGCATTCTCTGCTAGGATGCCCGCCTGTATCGCGAAAAGCTGAGAAATCCCCGCCCTGTCATGAGTGCCTTAACATCCGAGTTGTTACAGTGGTGCCTGAGCGCCCTGGCGCTGCCTGCCGATCAAGCCGCCAGTGAGCTGACGGTAGTTTCCGGGGATGCCAGTTTCCGCTGCTATTACCGCCTGCAACTCAACGATGGTGGCAGCGTGATTGCCGTACACGCGCCGCCAGACAAAGAAGACAATGAGTCCTTCGCCCGCGTTCAAGCCCTCCTTCACAGCCACGGTGGCCGGGTACCGGCGCTGCTTGCCTGGGATCGGCCGCGGGGCTTTCTGCTTCAGGAAGACTTTGGCGATCAATTGCTGCTGCCGCTGCTGACTGACCTTGACGCCGCCAATCATTACTACCGTCAGGCGATGGCGCTGCTATTGCCAGTGCAGGGCATTGGCCTCAAGGCTGCCCAGTTGCCGGAGTACGACCAGCCGCGCCTGCGCAACGAAATGCGGTTGTTCCCCCAGTGGTTTATTGAAGGCTTGCTCGACTACCGCCTGAGCGCGTCTGAAACCGCCTTGCTCAGTGGCGTATTTGCCCAATTGGAGCGCTCGGCGCTGGACCAACCCCAAGTGCTGGTGCACCGGGATTTTCACAGCCGAAATATCATGTGCCTGGCCGGCGGCCAGCTTGGCATGATCGACTTTCAGGATGCGGTGCGAGGGCCGGCGACCTACGACCTGGTTTCCCTGCTGCGAGATTGTTATGTCGCCTGGCCGCCCTCCCAGGTCCAGCAATGGGCGTTGGAATACCGGACGATGGCCCAGTCTGCAGGGGTCTTGCCCGCCATGACTGAGGCTGACTTTCTCCAGGCCTTTGATTGGATGGGCTTGCAGCGCCATATCAAGGTGCTGGGCATTTTTGCGCGGCTTAAATTGCGCGACGGCAAAACGGCTTACCTTAAAGATCTTCCCCTGGTGATGGCTTATACCCTGAGTGTGGCCCGGCGATACCCTGTGTTTGGCGATTTTGTCAGCTGGTTTGAGGATCGTCTTCTGCCACTGGCCCGCAGCCAGGACTGGTATCGGGATGTTCGCCTGTGAAAGCGATGATTCTGGCGGCGGGTCTTGGCACCCGGATGCGCCCCCTGACCGACCACTGCCCAAAACCGCTGCTCAAAGCGGGGGGCAAACCCCTGATCGATTTTCATCTGGAGAAACTGGCAGCGGCAGGTTTTGATGAGGTGGTGGTGAATTGTTCCTGGTTGGCCGACCAGTTGCTGGCCTATCTCGACAATGGCGACCGTTACGGCCTGCGGCTGACCCTGTCCCGGGAAGATGAGCCCCTGGAAACCGCCGGCGGCATTATCAAGGCCCTGGATCACCTGGGTGACGAGCCCTTCTTACTGGTTAATGGCGATATTTGGACGGACTACGATTTTTCCCGGCTTTTCGGTTTGCAGACCGAGGGCGCACACTTGGTGTTGATCGACAATCCGCCCCATCACCCGAGCGGTGACTTTCATCTCAGCGGCGCGGGACAAGTGAATGAAAGTGGCGAGGGCCCCCGGTATACCTATGCCGGGCTCAGTGTCTGGCATCCCCGTTGTTTTGCCGGCTTTTCTCAGGGTCGCCGGGCGCTGAAGCCATTAATGCAACAGACAATGGCATTGGGGCGGCTCTCTGGTGAACGTTTTGGCGGCCACTGGTGGGATATCGGCACCCCCGAGCGCCTCGCTGCGCTGGACCTGTTTTTACGCAGCGCCGGCCTGGACAGCTGAATCGCTCCCGGCATTCACGTAAAATGGCGGCGGCTCACCCTTCAGACGACTAACTCGCAGGAAATACCATGGCTGATTACTGGATTGCTCCCTCCATTTTGTCCGCAGACTTTGCCCGCCTGGGCGAGGAAGTCGATACCGTATTGGAGGCGGGGGCCGACATTGTGCATTTCGACGTCATGGACAATCACTACGTGCCCAACCTCACCATTGGGCCCATGTTGTGCAAGGCCCTGCGCAAGCACGGTGTAAAAGCGCCGATTGATGTGCACCTGATGGTCAGCCCCGTTGATCGCCTGATCGGCGACTTTGCCGAGGCCGGTGCCAGCATCATTACCTTTCATCCCGATGCGTCCATTCACGTTGACCGCTCCCTGCAGATGATCCGCGATGCGGGTTGCAAGGCAGGGCTAGTGCTCAATCCTGCGGTGGGCCCTGAGGTGTTGAAATACGTGATGGACAAGCTGGATATGGTGCTGCTGATGTCGGTGAACCCCGGCTTTGGTGGGCAGAGCTTTATCCCATCAACCCTGGACAAGGTCAAAGAAGTGCGGGCCATGATTAATGCCAGCGGTTTTGATATTCGCTTGGAAGTGGACGGCGGGATTTCCGCCAAGAACATCGCCGATGTCGCCGCCGCCGGTGCCGATACTTTTGTGGCCGGCTCAGCGATCTTTAATCAGGACGATTACAGCGCCGTGATCGAGCAGATGCGCGCCCAACTGGCCAAGGTATGACCCGTCTCGCCGAACTGCTCAAGGGCCGCGAATTAAAGGCCTTGCTGTTTGATCTCGATGGCACATTGATCGACAGCGTGCCTGACATTGCCGCCGCCGTTGATCGCGCGCTGGCGGCGAACGCTTATCCGCCTGCCGGCGAAGCCAAAATTCGCCAGTGGGTGGGTAACGGTGCGCGTAAGCTGGTTGAGCGCGCAGCAGCCAATGCGCTGGAAGTGGCCGAGGGTGCCGCCCCCGACGCGGTAGTGGAAGCACTGCTTGCCAGTTTTTTCGATTTTTACGGCAAAGCCTCCTGTGTAAAAACCTGCCTCTATCCCGGTGTGTTGGAAGCCCTTGAATACTGGCAACGACAGGGCATCGCCATGGCCTGCGTCACCAATAAGCCCGAACGCTTCAGTCGGGATATATTGATTGGCCTGGAACTCGATGGCCTCCTGCCGGTGCTGGTGGGCGGTGATACCTTGCCCCAGCGCAAACCCGACCCGGCGCAACTGTATCTCGCCTGTGAACAACTGGGTGTGGCCGTGGAAAACACGGTGATGGTGGGGGATTCGCGCAATGATATCGATGCCGCCAGGGCGGCGGGGATGCCGGTCGCCTGTGTGAGCTACGGTTACAATCACGGTGCGCCGGTGGCTGAGGCCAATCCTGACCTGTTGGTTGATCACTTCGCCGATTTGTTCTGATTGCGCTGTCCAGTGATGTTTTTCGGCCACCGGTCCAGGTGAGCTGCCTGGACCGGTGGCTGTCGCTGAAACTGAGAAGCAAACTGGGCGCTTGCCCCTTGTTTCTTAGGGCAAAGGGGTTCCAGTGCTCCTAAAACCACACAGTCAGCTCAACGCCAAAACGGCGGGGGTAGGGCACGGTGGTGAATTTGGTCATGGTGGTCGGGTCAATCTGCAGGCCGGTTTCGGTGTCGTTGTCGGTCAGGTTTTTGACATAGAAGGCGATTTCATAGCTTTCATCGGCAGATAAAAACGCGACCCGCGCCCCGGCGTCCCAGAATTCATCCACCTGATACACGGGGTCATTGGTGGCGGAAAAGTGCTGCTCGGCCACATTCACCGCGTCAATATGGAAGGTCAAGGTGCCTGCATCGCCTAGGGGCTGGCGATAATCCACAGCAAAGTTAACGGTATATTCCGGCGCCTCAATCAACTCGTTTCCCGACAGGTCTTCACCGTTGAGCACCAGCTCCTCATATTCGGTATCCAGCAGGCCCAGGCCAACACTGAGCGTGAGTTTGTCGGTGGCCTGGTAGCGGGTTTCCAGCTCCAGCCCCACAATGGCGGATTCCCCGGCGTTGACCAACTGCTGCTGACCAATACCGGCCACATTCTGGAACTGCTGGTCGGTGAAGTCGTAGTAGAACACCGCGCCGTTGAGTGTCAGGCGGCGGTCCAGCCATTGGGATTTGATGCCCACTTCGTAGGACCGCAACTTTTCCGGATCGGCGACGGTCAGCTCGTCGGGGGAGGACAGTGCCCCGCCGTTGATGGCGCTGCTGCGGTAACCGTAAACAAACTGGCCGTACACCATCAACTCGTCGGTGAAATATTTCTGCAGGCCCAATCGGCCAGTGGGCTCCTCGTCGTGATAGGTAAGATCGCCTTGGGGAGGAATGCTGGGGTTTACCTGAAAATCCTCCAGACTGCCTTTGTCGTCGGTGTAGCGCAACCCGCCATAGAGCTGGTAGCCGTTGCCAAAATCGTAAGTGCCGTCGGCGTAGATGGCGTAGGACTCCCGATATTGGGTGTAGCGCTGATCCAGGGTGACGCCGGCCAGGGGGATCTCCTGAAACAGGTTGTAAACTGTGTTTACATCAACTTTATCTTCGAAGTAGTACAGGCCCGCAATCCAGTTAAAGGGACCGCCGTGGTTGGACGACAGCCGCAGGTCCTGGCCCATCTCCCGATTTTTGGCGCCAAAATCAATGTGCAACAGGTTCTGGGCGGTGCCGTCACCGTCGGCCTCATTGAGAAATTCCCCTTCCAGGAAGGAGGTGATGGAGGTCAGGGTCAGTTCGCCAATATCTTTGTTAATGGTCAGGTAGCCGCCGTCGCCCCGGACTTTGATCCGGCCGCCTCGGTCGCTGGCCAGTTCATCGGTGCCCATCGGGCGACCGTTATTGGGGTTGGTGCGGGGATTGACGCCCAGGGCGTTGGTGCCACCAGGTCCGGTGCCGTAGGTGATGGCGCCGATGGCCTGCGGGTCGCTTTTGTTTTGGAACAGCCGCAGGGTAGCGTCCAGATCATTCTGTTTATACCCCAGGGTCAACCGGGCCGCCTGGCGGTCAATATCTGACATGTCCTCGCCCCCGGGGTTGACATTTTTTATGTAGGGGTCGGACTTGGCGCCGGTGTAGGCCAGTCGCGCACTGAAGCGGTCTTCCACAATGGGGAACTCGCCAATAGTCTGGATTTCCCGGTAATTTTCCGTGCCGTAGCCGACGGTGAGCGAGCCCTCTTGTTCAAAACTGGGGGCCTTGGATATCACGTTAATGGCCCCGGCCGTGGTGTTTTTGCCAAACAGGGTGCCCTGGGGGCCCCGCAGCACTTCGATGCGTTCAATATCAAAAATCTGGGCCCCGCCCAGGTAGGACGCACCAATATAAACTTCGTCGTAGAAGACCCCGGTAGGGGAGATGGCATTGAGGTTAAACTCAGCGGTGGATACCCCCCGCATGGAAAACTTGGGTTGGGATTCATCCCCCAGCACCGACACTCTCAGGTTTGGGGTCTGGCGGGCGATTTCGGTGCCGCTGTCCATATTGGCGTTGCGCAGCAGCTGATCGTCCAGCACTGTCTCGGAAATGGGGACATCCTGGAGGCGCTGGTCCCGCTTTTGGGCCGATACGATAACCTCTTCTACCGGGTACTGACTGGGTGCGTTGTCTTTGCCTTGAGCAATACCCGGCGACGGGGCAAACAGTGTCAGCAGAGCGGGGGTGGCAGTAGCGAAAAAACGATGAAATGTTCTACTCATATCCGCAATCCTTGTGGTTGAGTGACGGTTTGAGCAGGTCGACGCACTGCGTGTCAGTGGCGGCCCGCCCGGATACCGCTGCGTTATCATTGTTGATGCAGCGTCACGACCTGAGTGTAGCGAGATTTTTGGGGTTTGCAGTGGTTTAAAAAGTAAAAAAAGATGATTTGCGAAATAATTGCCAAGGCATATCCGAGCATCTGTGTCATAGATTGATTGCGAGGTGAGGGAGGGGGCGAAGTGACTGATTGCTCACGGGCGCCGGTAAGCAAAGCGTTTGCTGTGCGCCCTCCATGCCATTTTCTCGCACTCGCAGGCAGGAGTGAGCATATCCGGCACAATGCGGTTCTCGGTGACGAGCCGCTGGCGCAATACGCTCTGGCTTTCCAACTCACCGCCGTGGCAGATGTGCTGGACTTCCAGTTGTTGTCGATCCAACAGGTACTCGCTAATCAATAAACTGCGATGGCACACGGCGGGGTCTTTTTCTGCGCAGAGCAGTGCGATTTGCAGGCCTTTGTCCAGACCGGTGGTAAGCCGCCTGATCCCCTGTTGAAACAGCGCCGATTGCTGCAGCCGCTCAAATTGCACTTGCCCGCTGCTGTCGTAGTGTTCCGGGTTCTTTGAGCGGGGCCCGAGCTCCTCACCCAAATACACGTAGTGAATGCCGCAAGCTTTCAAGCTGCTGGCAAGGGCGGGCTGATGAAAATCGAAAAAGGCCTTGCTGTAGGGCACTGAGCGAACATCTGCCACAGCAGTGATGTTGTGTTGCTCAAGCTGCTGCAGGAAGGCGCTCAGGTCTTTGGTGGCATAGCCAATCGAGTACAACATGGTGAATGCTTGCAGCGCGACCTCAGGCCGCGCAGGAAAACAGGAAATTACTGATCAGTTCCTTGCCCCCTTCGGTAGCGAAGGATTCGGGGTGAAACTGAATGCCGTGGATGGGGTAGTCCTTGTGCTGGATGCCCATAATCTCAAAGTTGCCGCCCTGGCGAAGCCGGTCGAGATCGTCAAAGCTGTCCCGTGGGTAGTCGCCGACGAGGGCTGTCAGCGTCAGGCAGTCGGGGAAGCTTTCCGCTTCGGCCATCAGCGAGTGGTAGCGCATCACTTCCAACTGGTCGGGAATGTTGGTGAACATGCCGCTGTTGGTGTGGGTGATCGGGCTGATTTTGCCGTGCATCGGCAGCGGGGCTTTCACCACCTTGCCGCCAAATACATGGACAATGCCCTGCATGCCCAAGCATACCCCGAGCAGGGGAATCCGCTTACCCAGCTCGCCGATCACCTGGGCGCACACACCAAAATAATGCTCGTCATCGGGGGAGCCCGGGCCGGGCGAAATAATAATGCGATCGGGAGCCATCGCGTCGATGTCTGCCAGGCTCAGCTCGTCGTTGCGCTTCACAATCAGGGTGAATTCACTCACTTCGCCACGGTTTTTTGCACTGGTGAGAATCTCGCCAATGTACTGGTATAGGTTGTAGGTGAAGGAGTCGTAATTGTCGATAATCAGTACTTTCACGCTTGCGACCCCTTTGCATCAGTTACCATAAATTTGTCTAACACCTTCTTTGTGCCGGCAAACTTGCGTCGAATTTCCTCCCATTCATCGTCGGGGTTGGAGTCGTAGACATTGCCGCCGCAGGTTTGCACGTAAGCCTGTTCACCGCTGGCAAACACCGTGCGGATCGGGATGGCAAAGGTGCAATCGCCATTGAAGGCAAAGTGACCCACCGCGCCGCCGTAGGGGCCGCGACCTTCGCCCTCCAGCTCATTGATGATTTTCATGGCTTCGATTTTAGGAGCGCCGGTAAGGGTGCCCGCAGGGAAGTTGCTGGCCAGGGCAGAAAACATATCCTGGTCTTCAGCGATAATGCCAACTATCTCGCTGGATATGTGCTGTACGTGGCTAAACCGTTTGATGTCCATCAGGCTGCGCACCTTGACCGTGCCGAACTGGGCCACCCGGCCAATGTCATTGCGGTGCAGATCGACGATCATATTGTGCTCGGCGATTTCCTTGGGATCGTTCAGCAACGCCCGGGCCAGCGCAGTGTCTTCTTTGGGGTCGGCTCCGCGGCGGGTGGTGCCGGCCAGGGGGAAGGTTTCCATTTCGCCCTGACGCAGGCGGAACAGTAGCTCCGGACTGGCGCCAATTAATTTTTGCTCGCCAAATTTCACGTAATACATTTGCGGAGAAGGGTTAATCTCGCGCATTTGTTCGTAGATGTTGATGGTGTCGCCAACCAGGCGAAAGCGCTTCTTAAAGCCCACCTCGGTCTGAAAAATTTTGCCGTCGATAATGTCCTGCTTGACCTTGAGCACCGCTGCGCGGTGATCTTCACGACTCATGGTTTCACCCAGCGGGGTGATTTGCAGCTCGCCGTTGACCGGCTCCGGTGCGGCCATCAGGGACTCAATCTCTTGCAGGCGGCTGTCGTCGTAGTGGAAATAGATCACCTCGCCGGTCATCTTGTCGAGAATCAGACCGTCCTTGAACAGGCCAAAGCGAAAGGCGTCAAACATCTCGCTGGCACAGATGTTCAGACTGGGTTCAAAGTAATTCATTGCGTCATAGCCCAGGTAACCGGTCAGACCGCCAGCGTATTTTCGCGAGATAATGTTCTGGGGCATGATCTGCCGGAGCAGGGCGTAAGGGTTGTCGCTGGGGTAGTCCACCCGGTCGCCATTGCGCTGTTCAATGGTCAAGGTATTGCCGTTGGCGTAGATCAACTGCTCGGGGTCAAAGCCAATAATGGAATGCCGGGCCATGTGGCTGTCTTCACCCAGGGACTCCAGGTAAAAGCAGTTGTCGAAGCGCTTCTCGATCTTCTTAAACAGACTGAAAAAATCGCAGTCGGCGGTGAGGGTGATGTAGTGGGGTTTGCGCGGCAATTGCAGGCGCGGGGGCTGCTGGCTCATAGAAACTCTTATTTAACTCAATTCGTATTGTGTTTGGTGTCGCTTTTCAGGGCGCGGGAGCCCCGGGTCACAGTGGCAATGCCTACCCCCAGTTGCTCGGCAATTTGGCGCTGGGGAAGGCCGGCCTCGAGCAGCCTGAATATCTGCAGTCGCTTGCTCACTTCGCTGAACTCAGAGGGAGTGAGTAAATCGCTCAGTAAGTCCTCCAGCGTCTGGGGGTCTTTGGCCGAGAAAAGGTGCTCAACCAAATCCTGCCGGTAGTGCTGATCCTTGTCTTTTTCAGGCATATAACGAGCTTAACTGGGAGGCTGGCTTGCCAGCCGTACTAATGTACTAGTACACTATCACATATTCGGCCTAGGTCAATACGATAGCTCAGATTTATTTCTGGGCCGCGATAGGCGGATTGGGGCCGTCGCGATTGGCTGGGTTTGTGCGCGGCCTTTGCGTACAATGCCGGGCCTTACCCAGACGGAATCGCCGCGCGGGTCTGGCGTCAGAGGGGAGCAGGCAACAGCGATGCTGTTGATGATCGATAATCACGATTCTTTTACCTACAACGTCGTTCAGTATTTTATCGAGCTGGGCGCGTCGGTTGAGGTGCGCTTCAGTGACGGTATTACTCTGGCGGATATCGAGGCGCTGGCACCGAGCCATATTGTGATTTCTCCCGGCCCTTGCACACCCAATGAGGCTGGCGTGTCAGTGGCGGCGATTCGCCATTTTGCTGGTCGCGTGCCGATACTGGGCGTTTGCCTGGGCCACCAGAGTATCGGCCAAGCCTTTGGTGGCCAAGTGGTACGAGCCCGGCAGGTGATGCACGGCAAGACCTCGGCGATCTATCATCAGAATAAAGGGGTGTTTCGCGGTTTGAACAACCCGCTGACCGCGACCCGTTATCATTCGCTGGTGGTTGATCGGGCAAGCCTGCCCGACTGCCTGGAAGTCACGGCCTGGACACAAACCGCTGCGGGGCAGGTTGACGAAATTATGGGGATTCGCCATACCTCACTGGATGTTGAGGGAGTGCAGTTTCACCCGGAGTCGATCCTGTCTGAGCAGGGCCACGAGCTATTTCGAAACTTTTTGGAGCGCTGACATGAGTGAGAGCATGGACATCAAGACCGCCCTGGGTCGGGTGATTGAGCAGCAAAGCCTGACCACCGTCGAAATGAGCGATGTGATGCGCAGCATCATGACCGGCCAGTGCAGCGATGCCCAAATCGGTGCTTTCCTGGTGGCACTGCGCATGAAGAGCGAGTCGCTGGACGAGATCGAAGGTGCCGCCCGGGTCATGCGTGAGCTGGCTACCCCGGTAGCGCTGGGTGGCTTGGACCATGTGGTGGATATTGTCGGCACCGGCGGTGATGGCGCAAATTTGTTTAACGTGTCCACCGCCAGCAGTTTTGTGGTTGCGGCGGCCGGCGGCCATGTGGCCAAGCATGGCAATCGCTCGGTGTCCTCCAAAAGCGGCAGTGCCGATCTGCTCGAGACGGCAGGCATTAATTTAAACCTGACACCAGAGCAGGTGGCCCGCTGCATTAGTGAGGTTGGCGTGGGCTTTATGTTTGCGGTGAATCATCACAGCGCCATGAAGCATGCCATTGGCCCGCGCAAGGAGATTGCCCAGCGCACTCTGTTTAATATTCTCGGGCCGCTGACTAACCCGGCCGGTGCACCCAACCTGCTGCTGGGGGTGTTTAACGGCGCTCTGTGTCGGCCGTTGGCCGAAGTGCTCAAGCGCCTGGGGGCCCGCCATGTGATGGTGGTGCACTCCAAGGATGGTCTGGATGAAATCAGTCTGGCGACCGAGACCCAGGTTGCCGAACTAAAGAACGGGGAAATCACCGAGTACACCATAACGCCGGAGTCGGTGGGTATCGCCAGTCAGTCCCTGGTGGGGCTGGATGTGCAGGACAGCGATGCCTCCCTCGCGCTGATTCGCGACGCCCTGGGCAAGCGCGAAACACCAGCGGGGCAGAAGGCCGCAGAGATGGTTGCACTGAATGCCGGCGCCGCGCTCTATGTTGCGGGGGTGGCGGCCACCCTCAAGCAGGGTGTCAGTTTGGCGGAGGATATTATTCAAGTCGGCGCTGCCCTCGAGAAAATGAGTGAGTTGTCGGTTTTCAGTCAGGGGTTTGCAAATTAATGGCAGTACCAACCATTTTAGAGAACATCGTTGAGCGCAAGTGGCAGGAAGTTGCCCAGCGCAGTGCCGTGGTCAGCTCAGATGAGCTGCAGGATCGGGCCGCCAAGCTCGATCCGCCCCGGGGTTTCGTCAAGGCCATGACCACCAGGGTGGCCAAGGGTGAGGCGGCGGTCATTGCCGAAATAAAAAAGGCCTCGCCGTCCAAGGGCGTGATTCGCGCAGATTTTAATCCGGCAGAGATTGCCAAGAGCTATGAAGCGGGCGGCGCAGCGTGTCTCTCAGTACTGACCGACGCCGACTTTTTTCAGGGGCACGAAGCCTATCTGCAAGAGGCGCGAGCAGTGTGCAGCCTGCCGGTGATTCGTAAGGATTTCATCGTTGCGCCTTATCAAGTCTACGAGGCCAGAGCCATTGGTGCCGATTGCATTTTGCTGATCGCCGCTTGCCTGAGCGACTCGCGCATGTACGGCTTGAATGAGCTGGCCCGGGAGTTGGGGATGGACGTGTTGATTGAAGTCCACAATGAGGAGGAACTCAGCCGGGCGCTACCGCTGGGGAATAAGCTGATTGGGATAAACAACCGCAATCTGCACACCTTTGAAACCTCTCTGGATACCACCTTTGATCTGCTCGACAAAATTGGCTCGGAATACCTGGTGGTAACCGAGAGCGGCATCCACGACCGCGCCGACGTTGAGGCCATGCGCCTGCACGGTGTTCACAGCTTTCTGGTGGGTGAGACGTTTATGCGTGCCCCCCAACCGGGAGAGAAACTGGCCGAGCTGTTTTTCAGCGAGGGTGATTAATCTTCATCCGGGTCTCCGCCGCGAGGCGGGGACGCAGCGGCGTGCATTGGCTAGATCCTGCGCGATTTGTGGCGCTGGGTGGCTGTCTTTTTTGACCTTTATTAAAAAATCCGATCGAAGTCCTTTTTTGCAACAATCTTCGGGGTAATCTTCCGTTCTTTGGTCTGATGAGCGTTCAGTCGAGCGGTCACGGATGTGCTTACCAACGGGGCCTTTTGCCTCTTTCTTAATGTCATGGAGTTGATATGCGCTCATTGAATTTTATTGGTGGCGAAAAGGGTGGTGTGGGCAAATCGGTGTTAGCGCGGGTAATTGCGCAATACTTTATCGATCGCGAGCGGCCCTTCATCGGTTTTGATACCGACCGTTCTCACCAGTCTCTGCGGCGTTTCTATGCCGACTACGCCAGCGCTACCGTGGTCGACAGCTACGAGGGCCTGGATGCAATTGCCGAAGGTCTTGCTGAGGACGAGGAGTGTTCTGCCCTGGTGGACCTGGCAGCCCAGACCTTTACCCCTCTGGCGAGCTGGATTCACGACTCCGATTTGCTTGGCGTATTGGAAGAATTATCCGTCGCCGTGAATTTCTGGCATGTCATGGACGGCAGCGGCGAGTCTGTGGCGCTGCTGGAATCCCTGTTCGACACCTACGGCGAATCAGTCAATTATGTGCTGGTCTTTAATCAGGGCCGGGCGTCAGATTTCTCGATCTTTGCGCAGTCACCGCTCAAGGCCAGGGCCGAGTCTCTCGGCGCTGTGATGATCGAGTTGCCAAAGCTGCACGAGGCGTCGATGCGTAAAATTGATCTGCATAACACCAGCTTCTGGGCAGCGGTCAATGTGAAGGCATCGGGGAAAGAAGGGCTTGGCTTGCTTGAACGCCAGCGGGTCAAGGTCTGGCTGCAGAAGGCCTACGAGAACCTCGATCAGGTCCTCTGACATCGCGGTGCCCGGTGTTAACGTACAATTGAGTCTTGTTGGTTGATGCTGGCCCTCTGATGAAAAAATTGCTCCTTGTCGCCCTCGTTTTTATTTTGGTTCAGAAATGGGGAGCGATCACCGCCTACTTCAATCCGCCGCCGGACTTCAGTCAGCTGCACAGCGAACCGGTGGTGATGTACGCCACCGAGTGGTGTGGCTATTGCGCCCAGGCCCGGGAGTTTCTTGCCCAGCACAATGTGCCGTACTTTGAATACGACATTGAGACCTCCGAGGAGGGAATGCGTCAGTACAAAGCGATTGGGCGACGGGGCGTACCGGTAATGCTGGTGAATGGCGAGGTGGTGCAGGGCTACCGCCCTGACAAAATGGCTGAACTGTTGGGCCTCTGACGATTACATTCGCTGACGATAGTTTTGCGGCGGTACGCCGGTCCAACCTTTAAATGCGCGAGTGAAGGCGCTGGTTTCCGAGAAGCCGGCGCGCAGGGCGATCTGCTCAATAGAAAGGTTGGATTTGCCCAGCAAATACAGCGCAGTATCCCGGCGGCACTGGGTTTTCAGATCGTTGTAGGTGGTGCCCTCCTGGGCCAGACGGCGGCGCAGGGTCTGGGGATGCAGCCCCACCCGGTCGGCGATATCTTCCACACTGGGCGAATCCATCAGGTTGCGGTTGAGAATACTGCGCACCTGGGTTGACCAGCTCATTTGACGGTACTGCTGAATCAGCAGCACCAGATTCGGATGCTGCAGAAAGCGGCGCAGGGACTGTTCATTTTGCGCCAGGGGCAGCTCGGTGAGGCTGCGGTGAAAAATCAGGCAGCAGCGAGATTTGTTGAAGTACACCGGCTGACCCAAAAACAGATGGCGATAGTCCTCGGCATGATCCGGTGCCGGATAACTCAACTCGGCCGCTGTCAGTGGCAAATGCTGCTTCACCAGCCAGCTGGCAAAACGGTGGGCGTTGAACATCATGTGCTCCCAGGCATAGATCTGCAGGGGAGAGGTGATCTTGCCGGGGGAGAACACCAACCTCGCCTCATCGCCCTCTAATTCCAGGCTCGGCTGAATTCCAAACTCAAACATCTGATAAAAACGGCAAAAGCGCGACAGCGCGTGGCCGAGACTGGTGCAGTGGATCACTGCGTGACACATATTGCCCCAGGTGCCCATCAGGTAGCGCTGGGGCGTGTATCCCAGGCCCTCATCATTGAGGGACTCCATCACCAGTGCCTGGAGCTTGCCGAATTTCACCGCCGAGATGCGGGCCTGGGCGTTGTGCTGCAATTCGGGGGGCAGGCCACATTGCTGCATCAGGGCGTCCGCGCTAAGCCCCGCGTCGTTGACATTGGCAAGAATGGCGCGGACAAAATAATTGGAGATGGAGATGCTGCGCATGGACGCAAAACTGCTCATGGTCCGCCTTTTTGTTGTTTGGGTCTGCTGGGCCGATAAGAGTTGGGCATTATACGCTGCACCGGGGGCGCTGCGGAAATTGGTGACGGTTGGAAAATGACTGTCGCCGGACTTTCGGATAAATGCCAACTCGGTATGATCGCCGGATTTAGTAGCGGGAAAGCCATTCTCTGCTAGCCTGAAAACGGGGGCAGCCTTTCGGCCAAGGCCCTAATTTTTCACAACGGGAGTATCATCGATGAAAACGCGAGCTGCGGTCGCTTTTGGCGCTGGAAAACCACTGGAAATTTGCGATGTGGATTTGGAAGGCCCCCGCGCCGGCGAGGTAATGGTGGAACTGCGTGCCACCGGCGTGTGTCACACCGATGCCTTTACCCTGTCTGGGGATGATCCAGAGGGCGCCTTTCCCACCATTCTCGGTCACGAAGGCGCTGGCGTCGTGGTAGAAGTGGGTGAGGGGGTGAAATCGGTTAAACCCGGTGATCATGTTATTCCCCTGTATACCCCGGAATGTCGCGAGTGCGATTACTGCCTGCACCCGCGGACCAATTTGTGTCAGGCCATTCGCGGCACCCAGGGCAAGGGCGTCATGCCCGACGGCCACAGCCGTTTCTCACTCGACGGCAAATCGCTGTTGCACTACATGGGTTGCTCAACGTTCTCCAATTTCACCGTACTGCCCGAAATCGCCGTGGCCAAAATTCGCGAAGATGCGCCCTTTGACAAGGTGTGCTACATCGGCTGCGGGGTGACCACGGGGGTAGGTGCCGTTGCGTTTACCATGAAGGTGGAGCCCGGTGCGACGGTCGCGGTATTCGGTTTGGGCGGTATCGGGTTGAACGTTATTCAGGGCGCGAAAATGGTCGGCGCGGGCCGCATCATCGGCATTGATATCAACCCCAGTAAGGTGGAATTGGCCCAGCGCTTTGGCATGACCGACTTTATCAACCCCAAAGAGGTCGACAATGTGGTGGATGCCATTATCGACCTGACCCGAGGCGGGGTGGATTACAGCTTTGAGTGCATCGGCAATGTGGATGTCATGCGCCAGGCCCTGGAGTGTTGTCACAAAGGCTGGGGGCAAAGCTGTATTGTTGGCGTCGCTGGCGCGGGCAAAGAGATTGCAACCCGGCCCTTCCAACTGGTTACCGGTCGTACCTGGAAGGGCACCGCCTTTGGCGGCGCCCGGGGACGGACCGACGTACCAAAAATCGTCGATTGGTATATGGAAGGGCGGCTGAAGATCGACGAGCTGATTACCCACACCATGCCGCTGGATGACATCAATAAGGCCTTTGACCTGATGCATTCAGGCGAAAGCATTCGCTCGGTGATCAAGTATTAATTGGGAGGCTAAATGGAACAGCTAGCCAATCAGCGTTGCTTTGGCGGTCAGCAGCAGCGCTATCGCCATCGTTCATCGGTGCTCGACTGTGAGATGACTTTCTCAGTGTTTTTGCCGCCTCAGGCCGATGCCGGCGCACCGGTGCCCGTGTTGTACTGGTTATCGGGGCTGACCTGCACGGACGAAAACTTTGTGACCAAGGCCGGTGCCCAGCGGGCCGCCGCGGCCCACGGCGTTGCCATTGTGGCGCCGGACACCAGCCCCCGGGGTGACGATGTGGCGGACGACCCCGAGGGAGCCTATGACTTTGGTCTGGGGGCCGGGTTTTATGTGGATGCCACCCAAGCGCCGTATGCGGCGCACTACAAGATGTATTCCTACATTCTTGAGGAGTTGCCAGCGCTGATTGCCGGGCACTTCCCGGTGGACGGTGAGCGGACTTCGATTTTTGGGCACAGCATGGGCGGTCACGGCGCCCTGACCCTCGCCCTGAAGAACCCGGGCCGATTCAAGTCAGTGTCGGCTTTTGCTCCGATATGTTCGCCCACGCGGTGCCCCTGGGGCGAGAAGGCCCTGGCCGGATACTTGGGGGAGGACCGAGATCAATGGGCGGCCCACGATGCGAGCCTGCTGCTGGCTGCGGCCAGCGAACGGCTGCCCATGCGGGTTGAACAGGGTGGGGCGGATAATTTTTTAGCCGAGCAGCTGCGCCCGGAGTTGCTGCAAGCGGCGGCAGCCTCCCGGGACTATCCCTTGGATTATCGCGAGCACCCGGGCTATGACCATAGCTATTTCTTTATCGCCAGCTTTATCGATGAGCATATTGCCTTTCACGCAAGCCATTTAAAATAACGCGGTAGCGCCGAGGACGTGGCCGAGAACCTCGGTCACGTTCATTTTTTTCATTCCAGGTGCACCCACGCTTTCATAGCGCCATCACCCCGATTATTCCTCACTAATTTCCCCGCGCCATTGAATCTGCCTGGCAGGCTGCGCACAATGAGTTTTCACGCAGGCAAGCAATTGAGGAGTGGTGATGAAGGATGCCCTTTCAGTGTTGAAGCAGTCCGCCCCTGTTATGCCGGTGGCAGCCTTCAAATCGATGGATCACGCAGCGGCCTGCGCCGACCTGTTTGCCGAGGCGGGGGTGCCCGCCGTTGAGGTCACCCTTCGCCACCCCGATGCCTGGCAGATGATCAAGCTGTTTAAAGAGCGCATGCCTGGCGCGTCGATTGGGGTGGGCACTGTGGTGAATCGTCGGCAGATGCTCAGAGCCATGGATGAGGCCGATTTTGTCATCAGCCCCGGCTTTTCCAGCGAGTTGTCGGCGATGGCCCGCAAGACCTTGACCACTTACATTCCTGGCATTGCCACCGCGACGGAGTTGATGGCGGCCATGGCAGAAGAGCACTCGGTCTTTAAGTTGTTTCCAGCCTCAGCCATTGGTGGGGTCAAGTTATTGAAAGCCCTTGCCGGCCCCTTTCCCGATGCAGTGTTCTGCCCCACTGGCGGTATCTCCGTAGAGGATTATCAGGACTATCTGGCCCTGGATTGTGTGCACTGCGTGGGTGGCTCCTGGATTGTGCCCAGCGAGCAGGCACTGAAAGAGGAGCGGGCCGCCTACCTGACCATGCTCCAGTCGCTGTACGCCAAGCCCTAGATCTTGAGTTAACCGTAAAAGGTCGCCGCGCCCTGTTCAGGGGTGCCGGCGTTGGCCCGCATCACGGCAAATAAATCCCGACCAAAGCCATCGTGATAATGGCTTAAATCGATGCTGGCAGCAGTGCGCGCCGACAGCTCGTCGCTATTCAAGGCAACATTGAGGGTGCCTGCTTCCGCGTCGAGGCGCAGCATATCGCCGGTCTGCAGGCGGGCAATTGGGCCGCCGTCGACAGCCTCGGGGTAGAGGTGAATGGCGGCAGGCACTTTGCCAGACGCACCTGACATGCGCCCGTCTGTAATCAGGGCGACTTTGTAGCCCCGCTCCTGCAATACACCGAGGTAGGGCGTTAATTTATGCAGCTCGGGCATGCCGTTAGCGCGCGGGCCCTGAAAGCGCACTACCGCGATAAAGTCCTTTTCCAGCTCGCCAGCTTCAAAAGCGATTTTGATTGCCTCCTGGCTGTCAAATACCACCGCAGGCGCTTCGATAATCCGCTGCTCGGGTTTGACGGCCGAGACTTTAATAATGCTGCGGCCCAGGTTGCCGGTTAGCAGGCGCATGCCGCCATCGGGCGCAAAGGGGGCTTCGGTGCCGCGCAGCACCGTTTCATCTTCACTGACCATACTCGCCGGTGTCCACACCAGGGAGTTGCCCTCTAGCGAGGGAAGCTGCGCATAGTGATCCAGGCCCTTACCCCACATGGTATTCACATCCCGGTGGAGCAGGCCGGCCGCCAGCAATTGATGGATGATAAAGGCGGTGCCGCCGGCGGCATGGAAATGATTCACGTCGGCGGTGCCGTTGGGATAGATTCGACACAGCAGCGGCGTTGCCCGGGACAGATCTTCAAAGTCGTGCCAGTCCACTTCAATGCCAGCGGCCCTGGCAATGGCGATCCAGTGAATGCTGTGGTTGGTGGAGCCGCCGGTCGCCATCAAGGTAACAATGGCGTTAACAATGCTGCGCTCATCCACCACGTCACACAGGGGCGTGTAATTTGGTCCCAGGTCAGTGATTTTGCAAACCCGCTCGGCGGCGGCTTCGGTGAGCTTTTGGCGCAGCAGATTGTTGGGCGGCACAAAGGCATTGCCGGGTACGTGCAGGCCCATCGCCTCCATCAGCATCTGATTACTGTTGGCCGTGCCGTAAAAGGTGCAGGTGCCTTCGCTGTGATAACTGCTGGCCTCGGCCTCCAGTAGCTCTTCCTTGCCGACTTTGCCCTCGGCAAACAATTGCCGAATGCGCGCCTTTTCATCGTTGGGCAGCCCTGAGGCCATGGGGCCGCCAGGCACCATAATGACTGGCAAGTGGCCAAAGCTCAGTGCGCCGATCAACAGGCCGGGGATGATCTTGTCGCACACGCCAAGACACAGCGCGGCATCAAACATGTTGTGGCTCAGGGCAATTGCAGTACCCATGGCAATGTTGTCGCGACTGAACAGGCTGAGCTCCATGCCCTCCATGCCCTGGGTGACACCGTCGCACATCGCGGGAACACCGCCGGCCACCTGGGCTGTGCAACCCATGCTGGCCGCGGTTTGGCGAATCAGCTCGGGGTAGTCTTCCAGGGGTTTGTGGGCCGACAGCATGTCGTTGTAGGCGGTGACAATGCCGATATTGGCCGCCTCCTCCAGACGAATGCGCCCCTTGTCGTTCTCCCCGCAAGCGGCAAAGCCGTGGGCCAGATTACTGCAGGACAAATGGCCCCGCTGTGGGCCCCGGCGACGCATGGCCTGGCATTTGTCGAGGTAGGCGCGGCGACTCTGTTGGCTGCGCTGGCGAATGCGTTCAGTAACGCGATCAACGACGGGATGCATAGGGTGCTCCGTTTTGGTCCGTTTTCAGTGACTGCAATAGATTGTTGCAACAGCCGGGTATCAGCGACTTGCTAGTTGCCAGGTACGTGGCTGCGGCCGCTCGGGTTCAGGGTGACCAGAAAATATCGACTGGGGCCCGGCTCTGGTGAAGTACTTTGGAAATCGGGTAATCGGCGTCCTTGAACAGGGCCCGCTCCAGCAGCTCGCGTTTGGTTTTGCCGGTCAGTTGCACAAAAATGTGCCGGCTATCGAACACCGCCGCAGGGGTGAGCGACAGACGCGGGTAGGGCGCACTGTTGGGATGAACGGCAATGCAGCGCTGGGCGCAGGCATTTTTCAGGCCGGGATATTCTGGCGCGTCGGCAAACCAGGAGGCGGTGTGACCATCGCCGCCCATTCCCAGATGGACCACGTCCAGGGGCCAAGGGAGCTCATCTAGGCGCTCTTCGGTGGTGAACTGGCCATCCACCGGCGACAAGTCCTCGGTTTTGAGGGGAAGGTACTGGCACTGGCTGGCAGGGCCCTGGAGCAGGGTTTGGCGCAGCAAGTGTTCATTGCTGTCGCTGTGATCTGCAGGCAGCCAGCGTTCGTCAACCAGCAGTACATGGATGCGGGACCAGTCCAGCGGTTTTTGGGCAAGCAGGGTAAACATCTCTTTGGGGGTACTGCCACCCGACACCGCCAGGCTGGCCTCACCGCGCTCTGCCAGGGCAGCATCCAGCAATTTGGCGATTTTTGTGGCCAATGCCTGATTCAGCGCGGCGCTGTCGGGCAAGCTGTTCATTAAGGGTTTATTGCTCATGCCAACTCCGATTGGATTTTTCCGGTAGTGCCAGGGCGGCGCTGGGACCCATTGTGCCGGAAACATAGGACTTGGGTTTTACCTGGGCATCCTGCCATGCATCGATAATGCCATCGACCCACTGCCAACAGGCCTCGACCTCGTCGCGCCGCATAAACAGGGTTTGGTCACCTTCGAACACATCGAGCAGCAGTCGCTCGTAGGCTTCGTGGTGCTGGGTTTCATCGTGTAGATCGGCGTCCAGATTCAATTCAACCTGCTCCAGCTTGAGTTGACGGCTGAGGCCGGGCTTTTTGTTGAGCTTGTATAGCGTGATGTTTTCTTCGGGTTGCAGGCGAATGACCAGCTTGTTGGACAAATCATTTGGGTCGCCTTCAAACAAAGAGAAGGGGTGCTTCTTGAACTCCACCACAATTTCCGAGAAGCGTCGGGTCAGGCGCTTGCCAGTGCGCAGATAGAAGGGGGTTCCCTCCCAGCGCCAGTTGTGAACCTCGGCCTCGATGGCGACAAAGGTTTCGGTGTTGTCACTGCTTTCAAATCCGGTTTCTTCCAGAAATCCGGCCACGGGCTTACCGTGAATGGCGCCGGCCTGGTATTGACCGCGAACGGTTTTGGCCTTGGCGTTGTCGGCGCCGATGGGGCGCAGGGCGCGCAGAACCTTTACCTTTTCATCGCGAATGGTATTGGGCTGGAGGTTGGCAGGGGGCTCCATGGCCACCAGACACAACAGCTGCAACAGATGGTTTTGCACCATGTCGCGCAGGGCGCCGGTCTTGGCGTAAAAATCGCCCCGGCCCCCCACGCCAATATCTTCGGCCACGGTAATTTGAATGTTGTCGATGTGCTGGCTGTTCCACAGGGGGCCGAACAGGGCGTTGCCGAAGCGCAACACCAGCAGGTTTTGCACGGTTTCTTTGCCCAGATAGTGGTCAATGCGAAAGATATTTTGCTCGGGAAACACCCGCTGCACTTCGCTGTTGATCGCCGCACAGCTCTTTAAATCGTGACCGAGTGGCTTCTCCAGCACGACAGCGGCGTTGGCATCGACCATCCCGGAGCTGTTCAGGTTCCGGCAGATCGGGGTATACAGTGTCGATGAGGTGGCCAGATAAAAGACATTGCGGTGAGGGACCTCGCGCTTGGTCGCCTCAGCCAGCCGGGCGTAATCTCCCGGGTCTTCCACATCGAGATGGACAAAGTGCAGCTTGGCGGCAAAGTTTTGCCAGTGCTGCTGATCCCAGAAGTGCTTGGGCAGATACTCCTGCATTTTGTCGAACACCAATTGCCGGTATTCGGCATCACTGCTGGCCGAGCGCCCCAGAGCGTAAATGGCGCTGACCTTGTCCAACAGGCCTTCTCGCTGCAGTTTGTAGAGCGCAGGCTGCAGCTTTCTCAGCGAAAGATCGCCGGTGCCGCCGAAAATAACCAATTGGGTGTAATGGGGAATACTCATTGCCGCGTCACAGTTCCTCGTTGCTGGCCCCTGGGGGCCGGTTTTCGGATGTTCCGTCGCCGCTGAAGTGGGCGCTCGGTGTCGCAGTGCAAGCCCGTTAAAAACAGCGTTTTGGGTTGAGCTGTTGTTTGTTATATCACAGCTGTAGATAAACAACAGGGGGCCACCGGGATTGCATGGGCCCTTTTTTGCTGGCGTTTTTTGCAGATTCCGCAGCACAAATGCATTGCTTCAGCGCGGCAAATTGGCGGCTATCGAGCAGTTTGTTGATCTAGATTAAGAGTGTAGCGGCGGCTTTTTGCGACATTTAACGGGACCACAAAATTTTGCCCGCTATTTGCCCAGTAGGAGATTCGCCATGAGCGCTGCCGCCGCCAACACTCCCATGGAGATTAACACCGTTCTCTGTGTGATCGACCCAACCACCCCTGACCAAACTGTATTAGCCCCCGCCCTGCAGGCGGCGGCAGGCAGTCAGGCATCGTTGCATTTGTACGTGTGTGTGGCCGCCACCGCGGCAACCAGCCCGAAGGGTGAGTCGGGTCTGGCAGCTGAGAAGGCGCGTTACCAGGCCTGGCTGGATTCCATGGCGGCACCGATTCGGCGCGATGGAGTGACCGTGACCACGGAAGTGGAAAGTGGCAGTGACTGGCGTGGCGCAATTGCGCCAGCCGCTGAGCGCTGCGGTGCAGGGCTGATCGTGAAAGCCAGCTTTCGCCACAGCGCCCTGCAGCGCCGGTTGCTGCAAACCTCTGACTGGACACTGTTGCGCGCTGCCCGCTGCCCGGTACTGTTGGTGAAAGACGAGAGCAAAACCCCCGTCGCCTCGGTGCTGGCCGCCTTGAATATCAGCGCTGACGACCCAGCGCATCGCCAGCTGACCGACCGAATTGTCGGATCGGCCCGATACATTGCAGAGGTCACTGGTGCGACCCTGCACGGCGCCAATGCCTATAAGGGCTCGTTGGGCTTTGTCCATCCGCCAGAATTGGCCGCCAAACTTGGTATTGAGCGCCAGTGTGCCCATGTGGCTGACACCAGTCCGGAAGCGCTGCTGCAAACCATTGAGAAGGGCCTGCCCAACCCGCTGATTGTGGTGGGCTCAATTGCCCGCAGTGGTGTGTCGGGGCTGGTGGTTGGCAATACCGCTGAGCGGATTCTGGATTCAGTCTCAAGCAATGTGCTGGTAATTATCCAGGACGAGCCGGCGGTATAGCCGGCTATGTCTCGGCAGTGGTGGGCGCATTACGCTTCGGAGACCGCGTTTTAGTGTCAGCATGCCTTTAGTGTCAATAGGCCCTAGGAATAGCGCTTCAGTAGCCAGGGGATCAGGTAGCGAAGCTGCTTCAGATGGAACCAGGCGATGCGCCGGGTCTTGCGCACACCGCGCAACTGCACCGGCACGTCGACAATGCGAGCGCCCTTGGCGGCTGCCTCCAGGGACAGTACGCCGCAGATGCAGGCGCCTTCGATGTTCAGCGATTGGGCCAGCTGCCAGTGCAGGGCGCGCAGGCCCGTGCCTGAATCACCCGCCGGGGCACGGCGCCGGGCCAACCAACTGATTACCCGCTCTGAGGGGCGAGGCACCGTCGGGCGTCTTCCCTGAACCATATCGGCCCGCCCCGCCATAATCGGAGCGACCAGGGCTGGAATATCACTGCCGCAAAATTCGCCGTCGGCGTCGATCGTGACCACGATGCCGTCGTTGACCGCGGCAAATCCGGATTTGATCGCCGCAATGTAGCCGCCATTGGTCTTGTGCTGGATCACCTCCGCGCCGGCGGCCGCGGCCAGGGAGGCAGTAGCGTCCTGACTGGCGTCATCTACCACAATGATGCGCTGCACATGGGGGTGGACATCGGCGATGCTGGCCGCGATGCGCGGCGCTTCGTTGTAGGCCGGGATGACGGCGGTGATGGTGGGCCGCGATTCGGGCGCGAAGTGATACATGGTGGCCGATCCTGTGGTAGTAGATACCTGCGGCATGGGACCACAAAAGGGGGCTGAATGCTCCCATTGATCTTATCGGACGGGTTGCTGAGCGGAGGGGACCGTAGTCGGGGGCATTAGCTTGCGCCTCTCGGCGGGTACCTTTAGGCGAGCCCCTCTGGTCGAGCACCTCTAGCCGAGCGCCTCTAAGCGAGCCTCTCTAGCCGAGCGCCTCTAGGCGAGCCCCTCTAGCCGAGCGCCTCAAAACTCATAGGAGAGATCGACACCGAAGCTGGCGGGCTCGCCCCAGATGACTGAGCGATCGGCCTCGGGCAGATTGTCGATGGCACTGAGTTCGTACTCTTCGTCGAAGACATTTCGGCCCCACAGGGCCACTCCCAGGCGGCCATCGCCCAGAGGGACTTCCGTCAAACTCAGGCGGGCATTGACCAGGTCGTAGGCGCGCAGCTCGGTGTTGGCAATGTTCTGCTGCAGGGTGCCGCCATTGCGTTCATCGGTGTAGTTCCAGCCCAGATTCAGCGAGATCCGGCCCCAGGGGCGCGCCATGACCGTGTAATCGGCCGCCAGGGAAAAGGCGTTTTCCGGGGCAGAGAAAAAGACAAACTGATCGGTGACGTCCTGACCGTTGACGTCAGTTGCTTCAGTGACTTCGGCGTCCAGCCAGGCATAGCTGAGATTCACCACCAGGTCCCGGGTAATCAGGTAGGTAATGTCGGTCTCAAAGCCCCACATTTCTGCTTCGCCAGCGTTGGCGACCTTGGTGTCGGCCACGGTGCCTGCCAGCAGGAAGTTGAGTTGCATGTCGTCGTATTGGGAAAAGAAAACGTCGGCGTTAATGCGCAGGCGGTGGCGCAGCAGTTCGGTTTTGGCGCCAAGTTCAAAGGTGGTGACGAATTCGGGGGCGAAGCCCTCGGCGTAGCCAAAGCCGTAATCATTGCCATCGCTGGCGGCGCCCTGGTTGCCGTCTCGCTGTGGGTCCCGGGTGTTAAAACCACCGGATTTATAGGCCTCGACCATTTTGAAATAGACGGTGCTGTCTTCGCTCACATCCATGGCCACGATGGCGCTGAGGGAGTCGTCGCTGAAGTCCTGGGTGGCCTTGAGGTTGTCAAAGTTGCGGCAGGTGCTGGTGCCGTCGCTGCACAGGGCCATGGAACCGTCCACTGACAGGGCAGCGGTTTCAATAACGGTGATGTCGGTCTGGTTCTTGATTGCGGTGCGGGTGTCTTCGGAGTGCCGCGCGCCCAGGGTCAGATGCAGGCGATCCTGCCAAATGGGCGGGGTCCAGGTGAACTGTCCGAAGGCGGCAACGGCCTCGTTCTCTATGTTGTAGCGCTGGCTGAGCAGGTTGACCGCGCGCAGGGTGGTGTTGGGGCCGAGGAGGTCACCCAGCACACCGCCAAGAATGGGCAGATCGCCAAAAGTGTTCTCAAAATTGGGTGCGCCGAGATTCGCGGGGCCGCTGAGCTGGTGATGGAGGGGGCCGTTGTCTTCCACCGCCTCTTCCCGAAAGTAGTAGAGACCGGCGATGTATTCCAGGCGCTGATCAAAGGCCTGGCCGGTGATCTGAAATTCGTGGGACCACTGCTCCTGTTCGACAATGGGGCGGACCGTCGGGGTGCATTGGCCACTGCCCAAAACAAATTGGGCGGCCTGGCCACAGTACTCGCCGGTGTCGAGGCGGAACACCCGCTTGCTGGCATTGCTTTGGCCGTGGGGGTCCTGTCCTGGGGCAAGGCCCGCACCGCCACCCAGATCGGCATAGGATTGATCAAACAGGCTGCGGTAGGCGCCGAGGTACTTTATTTGAAAACCGTCGAACTCCTGGGTGAGGGTCAGCGAGTGGCCTTCAATCTCCGTGTAGGACGGCAAAAAGGGCATGATCGTTGCCAACTCATCGGCAAAGCCGGTGGCGTATTTGGTGTTGGCGCTGGAGTCGATCAAGTCGGCCTGGCTGCCCTGCACCGGGGTGCGGGGCCGAATATGCTGGTAACTGTTGTTGGTGTAATCCACCTCTGAGCGGTCGTAGGCGTAGTCGACGGTGAGATCGTCCGTGGCCTGCCAGCGCAGGTCCAGGCGGTAGCCGGCAACCTCCCGGTCGCCAAAATCCTCACCGGGTCCGGTATTGTCCACATAGCCATCCTGCTGTTGAAACAGGGCGCCGAATTTAATCGCCAGCTGATCGGTGATCGGCACATTCACGGTGGTTTTGCTGCTGGCCAAATTGCGGCTGCCAGCACTCAAGGTCTGTTTCACGGTGACCGCTTCGGTGCTGGGCCGGGCGGTAATCAGGTTGATGGCGCCGCCGGTGGTGTTGCGGCCGTACAAGGTTCCCTGGGGACCGCGCAGCACTTCCACCCGGCTCAGGTCGGCAACATCCATGGCGGCACCGGTGGAGCGGGCAATGTAGACCCCATCAAGGTAGACCCCAACCGGCGGGTCCTGGGTGATCTGCGCATCGGATATGCCGATTCCCCGAATAAATACCCGCAGGGTGCCATTGTTGATCGGGAAGGGGTCAATGGTGAGCCCGGGCACCAGACCGCGAATATCTTCAAGTCCGGTCACACCTTCGACCTCCAGGCGTTCCTCACCAAAGGCGGCCAGCGAAATGGGGGTTTCCTGCAAAGGTTCGGCCCGGCGCTGGGCCGTCACGGTCACCTCTTCCAGCCTGGGCAGCGCTTCCTGAGCAAGCGCGCCGGGGCTGACCAGTTGTAGCAGTGCCGTGGCGCCGCCGCTGAGCAGTAGTGTGACGTTATTTGGCTTGTGTGTCGTAGTGGGGCTGAAGAGGGGGGTAAGGGGTGTTGCCGGCGTGCTGCTGCTGCGGATCAGTGACCGCAAAAGTGCAGGGAGTCGTCGCATACTAATGCTGCTAAACCTAGTTGTTTTTTTGATCGGGGCGGCATTTTTCGCCGGGTGTGGCGACGTTCTTGGCCCGCCCTCCTGTTTTTCTACAGGGCGTTATTGTGTCCTGTTGCTGCAGGGCTGCCAATGATTAATGCCGCAAAACACGCAATTTCTTCCGCGCGCATTTTTGCCAGTTGCGTGCAGTAGTCTCAGTAAGCCGGAAAAGCCCGGCGGATAGAATAGGGGTAAATACGCTATGTTGACGGCGAGTATTAGTGGCTCCGCCTAGGGCTGGGTATAATGCCGGGCACTAAAAATTCCACTTTGACAAATTGAGAGCAGAGAGACCCTATGATCATCAAGCCCCGAGTACGCGGTTTCATGTGCGTAACCACCCATCCCGTGGGTTGTGAGGCCAATGTCAAACAACAGATCGACTACGTGAAGGCCAAGGGAGCGATTGCCGACGGCCCCAAGCGGGTCTTGGTGATTGGCTCGTCGACGGGCTACGGCCTGGCCTCGCGCATTTCTGCCGCCTTTGGCGCCGGTGCGGCCACCCTGGGTATTTTCTTCGAGAAAGAAGGCTCCGAGAAAAAGCCGGGTACCGCTGGCTGGTACAACTCTGCCGCGTTTCACAAGTTTGCCAAGCAGGAAGGGCTCTACGCGAAAAGCATCAATGGCGACGCCTTCTCTGATGAGATCAAAGAAAAGACCATCGCCCAGATCAAAGCGGATTTGGGTCAGGTAGACCTGGTTGTCTACAGCCTGGCGGCGCCGCGTCGTCAGCACCCCAAAACCGGTGAAGTGCACATGTCCACCCTCAAGCCCATCGGCAAGGATGTGACCCAGCGCGGTATCAATACCGATAAGGAAGTGATTGAGTCGGTCACCCTGACCGCGGCCAATGACGATGAAATCGCCAACACGGTGGCAGTGATGGGCGGCGAAGACTGGCAAATGTGGATAGAAGCCCTGGACGAGGCGGGTGTGCTGGCCGATGGCGCCAAGACGACCGCCTACACCTACCTCGGCGATCGCATTACCTGGGATATTTACTGGCACGGCACCATCGGCGCGGCCAAGAAAGACCTGGACAAGCGCGTGCTGGATATTCGCGAGCGTCTGGCGGCCAAGGGTGGTGATGCCCGGGTATCAGTGCTGAAAGCGGTCGTGACTCAGGCCAGCTCGGCGATTCCCATTATGCCCTTGTACCTGTCATTACTGTTCAAAGTGATGAAGGCCGATGGCAGCCATGAGGGCTGTATCGAGCAGGTGGATGGCCTGTTCCGCAACAGCCTGTATGGCAGCTCCCCGATCCGCGATCAGGAAGGCCGCCTGCGCGCCGACAGCCTGGAGATGCGGCCGGAAATTCAGGCCGCGGTGAGCGAAGCCTGGGAGAAAGTCGAGTCAGACAACATCCACGAGCTGACGGACTTCGCCGGCTATAAGCGCGAGTTCCTGCGCTTGTTCGGATTCGAAGTTGAAGGCGTGGATTACGACGCCGATGTTGATCCAGTGGTACCGATTGACGAGCTGGTGTAGTCAGTAGCGCAATAGTGGAGGGAGCCTGATTGGCTCCCTTTTTTGTGTCTGGGGCGCTAGACGGGAGACGCAAAAGCTTGACACTGCCAGCCATGCAGCAACACTAATCTGCGTTCTGCGTTCTGCGTTCTGCGTTCTGCGTTCTGCGTTCTGCGTTCTGCGTTCTGCGTTCTGCGTTCTGCGTTCTGCGTTCTGCGTTCTGCGTTCTGCGTTCTGCGTTCTGCGTTCTGCGTTCTGCGTTCTGCGTTCTGCGTTCTGCGTTCTGCGTTCTGCGTTCTGCGTTCTGCGTTCTGCGTTCTGCGTTCTGCGTTCTGCGTTCTGCGTTCTGCGTTCTGCGTTCTGCGTTCTGCGTTCTGCGTTCTGCGTTCTGCGTTCTGCGTCTTTCCAACCGCACTTCTTGCGAGCACTTTAAATCGTGGGCGGAAACAGAATCGGTCGGGGGCGAGACGGGATTTACGAAAGCCTGAAATATTGTCTTACCCGCGAACGCGGGTACCCAGTATGTTGCTAACGTCGCTGGGTTTATGGATGCCGGCTCGGGGGCCGGCATGACAAGGGTGGAAGTATTCCGGACAGCAGTGCGCGTTCGCGAGCAAGACGACATAAAATATTTCCTTACATTGTTGGGCTCGGAAGCCGGGGCGACGGCAAAAAGCGATGTTCCCAATCAACGGGAGGTGGACGCTAACCACTTAAATCGCGCAGGTTTCCACGCGGTGCTTTTGCGTCTGACGTCGGACGTTCGACCAAAAAACAGCCTCGACAGACCACCAAGCCTCGTCGCATCTGCTTTCTGCGTCTCCCATCCAGCGTTCCCCCCCCCCCCAGCGTTGCGGTAGCCCGCTGGCTGGGCTAGAGTGTCGCCGCTTTTTCAGTCGAGATCGGCATGTCACCCCAAACCCGCCAAGAGCTCAATATCCAGCTGCGTATCGCGCTGCCGATCTTCGGCGGCCAACTGGCCCAGTCTGGCAACGGTTTCGTTGACACCGTAATGGCCGGCCGGGTATCTGCGCTGGATCTGGCTGCGGTAGCGGTCGGTGCCAGTATCTGGGTGCCGGTGTTCCTGTTTATGACCGGCGTGCTGATGAGCGCCACCTCGGTGTTGTCTCGCCACCTGGGCGCGGGCCGGGACGAGCGGGTGAATCCGCTGGTGCATCAAACCGTGATTCTGGCCACATTTGTGGGGGTGGCGGCTTTTCTGATCCTGCGCAATACCGGGCTGCTGTTGTCCTGGATGGATGTGGAGCCCTCCCTGCAGCCCATGGTCAAGGCCTATCTCGATGGCCTGAGTTGGGGGATGCCTGCCATCGCGCTGGTGTTGGCACTGCGAAGCTACACCGAGGCAATGGCCCACACCCGACCGGTGTTATGGATCAGCGTGATCGGCTTGCTGGTGAACATTCCCGTCAATTACGTCCTCATTTACGGCAAGCTCGGTTTTCCCGCCCTGGGTGGTGTGGGCTGCGGCTGGGCAACCTCGGTGGTGATGTGGCTGATGGCCCTGCTGATGGTGATCTACATCGCCACTCACAAAGCCTATAAGGAAGTGCCCCTCAAGCCGACACCGGTGCATTGGGAACCCGATCAGCTGTGGTACTTATTCAAGCTGGGGCTGCCGGTGGGACTGGCGATTTTCTTCGAGGTCAGCATTTTCGCGGTGATCGCCCTGCTGATCAGTCAGGAGGGGGCAGAGGTGGTGGCTGGCCACCAGCTCAGTCTCAATTTCACCTCACTGGTGTTTATGCTGCCGCTGAGTTTTGCCCTGGCGGCCACCGCCCGGGTGGGTCGTGCCCGTGGCACCGAGCGACCGGGAGAGGTGAGCCTTGCGGTAGAGGTGGCGCTAAAAATTACCCTGGTAATTGGTGTGGTATCGGGTTTGCTATTGGTCCTGTTTCGCCATCAGATACCGCATATTTACACCGACAATGTCGAGGTCATTGAGCTCGCTTCCTATCTGCTTTTATTTGCTGCCCTGTACCAGATTTCCGATGCCCTTCAGGTCACCGCCAATGGTTGCTTGCGTGGTTTTGAGGATACCGCGGTGCCGATGGTGCTTACCCTGATTGCCTACTGGGGGGTGGGATTACCCACAGGCTATGCCTTGGCGATGACGGACTGGGTGGTGGCACCGATGGGGCCCAGCGGCTTCTGGCTGGGTTTGCTGGCCGGATTGAGCAGCGCCGCAATGTTGCTGGGGGCGCGTTTGTATTGGCGGATGCAACAGGGCCATTCCACCGCCTGCAGCAAGGCCCAGGACAATTGTTAGCCCAAAGCTGGAAAATGCCCCGTATACTACAGTTGTGTTAAGGCCCACCGGCAAATCGTTAGTGCTCAAACTGAGTCACTGCGGCTGGCGGGGTCGCGAAAAATAACGGACAGTTCAGGTAGGTGATATGGGAGCAAGGCCAAAGCAAGGTGTGCTGGGCGCATTGATTCGGCAGTGGCGTCGTCAGCGCCGGGTTTCACAGGTCGCACTGGCCGAAGAGGCAGGGATTTCTGCCCGTCACCTGAGCTTTATTGAATGCAATAAAAGCTCCGCTTCCCGGGAGGTATTGGAACGCCTCATCAGCAGCCTGCAATTGGCGCCGGTGCAGGCGGAACTGCTGATTAGCCTGGCCGGTTATTCGCCGCCGCTGCAGAGCAAACTCAACGGCGAACGGGACGAGGTTGGCGATGCCTGGCAGCTCAGCTACTCCCTGGCCTTTTACGAACCCATGCCCGCCATGATTATGGACGGCTCTACCAACGTGATTCTGGCCAACAAGGTGGTTGCCAGCCTCTGCGAGCGCTTCAATGTTGTGCCGGTACAGTTTCAGGGGAAGGACAATGTTCTGCTCACCCTGGCTTCGCCCAGTGGTCTGCGCCAGCACATTCTGAATTGGCAGGAAATTGTCCAGTTTCTGCTGTGGATTCTGCGCCACCAGAAGGACGGCAGTATTCACCCCCACCTTGAACGCTTGGAGTGGGAGTTGGCGCAAATGCCGGGTTTGCGTGAAGTGCTGCGGGGGGATCTGAGCCCTCGCAGTCTGGCGGGCTGTTTGTGGGTGGAAGTGGCTGCCGAGGATGGCGCCCAGCCTGCGGTGTTTGCCCATACATCGACTAGCTTCAGCGGTCGGGAGTTTAAGGGACGCTCTCAGCGCTACCGGGTTGAATCATTTCTACCGGTGAATCCGGCAGCCAAAAAATTGACCGATGCGATGAAGGGGTGTCCCGCGTCCTGATCCGGTTTATTTTCCTGTTTTAGTGCGGTATCGCTCCCCTTACTCTGTGGCGGTTACCGCAATTTGCGCTCCCCGGCCAAGTTACCTGACCAGCGACAGGGATTTTTCTGGAAAATCTGTGCCCTAAAGAGCGCGGCCCAGTACCATCTGGCATCAATGCAGGTAATTTTTTGCTTACCGAGTGCCACTTAACCTTCAACAAGAGCGACCACAACCATGACCGAGCTGATCGCTGGCGAACTTGCGCCGCTGCGCCCCGGGGTGCACCGAATTTTGGCGCCCAACCCCAGTGTATTGACCGGGGAAGGGACCAACACCTACCTGATTGGCCAGCGCAACATCACCTTGCTTGATCCCGGACCGGATATGCCCGAGCACCTCGATGCCATCGACGCCGGCATTGCCAAACTGGGCGGGCAGCTTGAGCGCATTGTGGTGACCCATACCCACACCGACCACTCCCCGGGGGCGGCGGCCCTGGCAAAGCGCCACGGGGTGCCGGTGGTGGGCTGTGATATTGATGATGACGGCTATCAGGATGCGAGTTTTAAGGCCGATGTTTCCCTGAGTCACGGCATGCAAATTGATGTCGACGGCGAGGTGCTGGAGGCGATCCACACGCCGGGGCATGTCGGCAATCATTACTGTCTGTTGCACCATCCCAGCGGGGTATTGTTTACCGGCGATCACATTATGCAGGGCTCGACGGTGGTGATTATTCCGCCATCGGGGGATATGGCCGATTACTGCCACTCCCTGCGATTGCTCCTCGACTACCCGCTGGCCGCGCTGGCACCGGGTCACGGCCACTTGATCGACCGCCCAAGGGACGAGATTGAGACGCTGCTCGCCCATCGTCAGGGGCGAGAAGACAAAGTGGTGGCTGCCATGATTTCGGTGGGCGAGGCCGATCTGGATACGCTCTTGCCGGTAGCCTATGAGGACGTGCCCGCCAGTATTTGGCCAGTGGCGCGCTTGTCGCTGCTGGCCCATGTGCTGAAACTGCAGCGGGAAGGGCGCGCTGTCTGTGCAGCTGATCGCTGGCGCTTGAAGTGAATAGGTCTGAACCGATGGTGGTGAGTGTGGCGACTGACCTTAGCACCGTGCAGGGGCGCTTCTGATGCGTATTTTTCTTTGCCAAAACTGCGGCCAAACCCTGTTGTTTGAAAATACCCGCTGCCAACGCTGCGGTGCGGCGTTGGGCTATCTGCCCCATGTGGGCGAACTGACGGCCCTCGACAGCGAGCCCGAGGGTTACCGGGCACTGGCGGCACTGGACGAGGGGCATTGGCGTTATTGCGCTAACTTTCAAAACGGGGTTTGTAACTGGCTGCTTCCCGCAAGTGAGGAGGCGACGCTGTGTGAGTGCTGTGAGCTCAATCGCCATATACCTGACCTGAGTGTGCCCGATCAGGCCGATGCCTGGCGGCGCCTCGAATTTGCCAAACATCGCTTGGTGTATAGCCTGAAGCGCCTGCAGTTGCCCTGGGAGTCTGATCTGCGTTTCGATTTTATTTCCAGCGATGCGCCCCTGCCCCCCGGCGCGGTGGCCAGCACCGGCCATGCCGCCGGGCAAGTGACCATTACCACCGAGGAGGCCGACCCCGCCGAGCGCGAGCTGCAGCGGCAGAATATGGAGGAGAGTTACCGGACCCTGATCGGTCACTTTCGTCATGAGGTGGGGCATTACTACTGGGAGAAACTGGTTCAGCCCGAGCCCGCCTGCCTGGCGAGCTTCCGGCAGGTGTTTGGCGACGATCGCCAGGATTACGCCCAGGCACTGCAGCGCCACTATGAGCAGGGGCCGCCGCCGGACTGGCAGCAGCACTTTGTCAGCGCCTATGCCAGCAGCCATCCGTTGGAGGATTGGGCGGAATGTTGGGCCCACTATTTCCATCTGATCGATACCCTGGAAACCGCCCAGGCCTTCGGTCTGTCAATGCAGCCTGAGAGCGCGCCGGAAATGGCCATGCGCGCGGATATTGATCCCTACTGCCACACCAGCCTGGAGGACATTCTTGCCCGGGCGTTGCCGCTGACCTTTGCCGTCAACAGTCTCAACCGCAGCATGGGGCAGCCCGACCTCTACCCCTTTGTGTTATCGCCCAAGGTGACAGAGAAATTGGGCTTTATTCATCAGCTGCTGTTGGCCTTGCGCAATTAGGGTGGCGCAGCGAGGCTGGTTCTCCAGGATGGCGATACAATGAAGCACGACCAGACTGCCCTACGGGGCTGCTCTGCAAAGCTTCTCTACAAGGCTTCTCTACAAGACAACGCAGGGATGGCAGTGTAAGGTAGCCAGCAAATTTTGAGCCTGCCGGTCGATGACGGCAGGGCAATCGTTGATCCACAAGGAGAATTTCGACAATGAATTTTCGTATGTTGGCTGCAGTGGCGCTGTTGGGTGTAAGTGGCACCGCGAGCGCGGGCGGAGTGGCATTTCAGTTTGGTGAGGACACCTTCGGCGTGTCGGTGGCGGGCGATCTGAATTCGGACACCAGTGCCCAGTTTGACTGGCTGCACCACGAGGATGGCGCAGATATGGCCGCTCTGGGGCTGTTTGCCAACGGCCAGCGCGGCACCCTAAGTGGTCGTGTTGGGGTAAAGGCCATCGGTCTGGATGGCGGAGATACCGATCTTGATGGCGGTGCGGTGGCCTTCGGTGGCGACCTGAGCTTCCCCCTCAACGAGATTGTTAATCTGCGGGCAGGCCTGTACTATGGTCCCGATGCCACCGCTTTTGGCGATGTGGACGGCTACCAGGAGTGGTCGATGAGTGCCGAGTTTGCAATTTTCCAGAATTCGGCCCTGCAAATTGGTTATGCCGAATATGAATTCGATGCCGACGAAGGCGGTAAATTCGAATTTGAGGATGGTCTTTTTGTCCGCCTGCAGCTGCGTCTGTAATCGCGGTTGGGGTGTCCGGCCCGGGCACCCCCTTCTTTGCTCAAACCCTGTCTTTGCTCAAACCCCGTTTCTGCTCAAAAGGTATAGCTGATCCCGGCGAGAGGACCCTTGCCTCGGAGCTTCAGTTCAACCTCGTTGCGCCCCCCCGGCTCGGCATCAAAATCCGACTCCCGATACCCGGCGGCCACGGTCCAGCGATCACTCAGGCGGTAGTGCAGCACGGCGATGCCGTTCCAGTATTGGTTGTAGCCGATGCCCAAACCCGCGGCATCCACCTTGGTGATAATCTGCCAGTTGTCCGACAGGGAAATTTCGGTGACCAAGCCCACGGCCGGGTCCAGCCAGCGCTCAGTGGCGGTAATCTGATCGGGGATGCCCATTGCCAACAGTAACAGGGCCTCTACACCCCCTTCGTTGAGCTGCACGGTGATATCGAGAATGGTGCGACGAAGGCCGATATAAGGGCTCAGTTGGATCTTGCAGTTCGGTGCCGGGCCAAGGCAGTAGTGCCGCCCGTAACCCAGCTCAACCATGCCGACCCGGGCATTGAGCAGCTTGTTCTGCACAGCCTCGACCCGATCCTCATATTCAAAGCCCAGCCCTTCGAGATAGAAAAAATCCTCGCCATGATGCCACTGCAGGTAACCCATGGCGCCGGCGTTGAGCCCGCCGATGAGCTGCTCGGCGCTGTAGTCGAAGGCGGCCTGGGTGCCGGCCAGTTCGGCTTCTCCCTTGATACCCGGCAGCCACAGGTAAGGTGCAATGACGAACTGATTGCCCTTGTCGACATTGCACAATTTGCTGTCACAGCCGGGCTCGGCGGCGCCGGCATTAAGTGGTACGACGATCAGTGGCACGGCAATTAGCGCCAACAGGACAATGAAATTGGACCGCATATCCATGAATACCCCATTTCTTATTATTGACTCGCGCGGGTCGGCGCGGGCGATGATCAGATAATAGTCGACTGGGGCCGGCGATGGGGTTAAAGGTTTGTCATTTGTCCCTGTGTGCCGTGCTGCGGTGCGGCTTAGGTCCCGCAGAACGTTCTCTGCACGGCCTCGTCGGGGCTGGCGGGGGCGGCGTAGGCCAGCCACTCGGTGCGCGCGTCAAAGGGTTGGGTGACCACGGCGAGCAATTGTTGGAAGGGGGCCAGGTTGTTCTCCCAGGTAGCGGCGTGAATGGCCTGCTCCACCCGGTGATTACGGGGAATAAACAGGGGATTGGCCTGCAGCATGGCGCGGCGCACTGATTCGTCCGTGTCGGGCTGGCCATCCCTGCGGCCCTGCCAGCGGCTCAGCCAAGGTGTAAACGCTTCGGGAAATGCAAACAAATCGCTGAGGGGCGCTTCATACTCCGGGTGGGCCAACTGGAACAGTCGCCGGAAGGCCAGAGTAAAGTCACATTGGTGCTCGGCCAGCAGGTCGAGAAAATCCTGGTAGAGCTGTTCGTCCCCCGCTTGCCATTGGCTGATGCCCAGCTTGGCGGCCATGCGCTGATGGTAGGCGGCAAAGAATTTATCCGGGTATTCGTTCAGCGCTTGCTGGGCCATCTCCACCGCCATATTGGGGTCTTCGTCGAGCAGTGGCAGCAATGCCTGGGCCAGCTGGGCGAGATTCCACTGACCGATGGCTGGTTGATTGCCAAAGGCGTAGCGGCCGTGGCTGTCGATGGAGCTGAACACCTTGCCGGGGTGATAGGCCTCCATAAAGGCGCAGGGGCCATAGTCGATGGTCTCACCGCTGAGGAGCATGTTGTCGGTATTCATCACCCCGTGGATAAAGCCGAGGCTTTGCCACTGGGCAATCAGTTCTGCCTGGGCGGCAACTACCGACTCAAACAGCGCCAGCGCCGGAATGGCTGCCTGGGTGGCGGCCGGGTAGTGGCGATTGATGGTGTAGTCGACCAGTTGGCTCAGGGCCTCATGGTCTTGCCGGGCAGCAAAAAACTGGAAGGTGCCAATGCGCAGGTGACTCTTGGCCACCCGGGTCAAAATGGCACCGGGCAGGGCCTGTTCCCGGTAGACTGGCTCACCGGTGCTCACCGCTGCCAGGGCCCGGGTGGTGGGCACACCCAGGGCATACATGGCCTCGCTCAGCAGGTATTCCCGCAGTACTGGCCCCAGGGGCGATTTGCCGTCGCCGCCACGGGAGTAGGGGGTGCGTCCGGCGCCTTTGAGCTGCACATCGACTCGCTGGCCATCGGGGCGGATAACCTCGCCCAACAGCACTGCGCGGCCGTCACCCAGCTGGGGGTTATAAGAGCCGAATTGATGACCGGCATAAACGGTGGCGATGGGCTCGGCGCCGGCGGGCAGTTGGTTGCCGGCCGCCATGGCCAGCCCCGCATCGCTGGCCAACCACTGTGGGTCGATCCCCACGTCTTTTGCCAGCTCAGTGTTACAGGCAATCCAGGCCGGGGCCGGGACTTGGGCGGGCGATAGGGGCGAATAAAAACGATCCGACAGTTTGGCGTAGCTGTTGTCGAAGGCGATTGGGGTCATGTGGGCCACCTGATGAATATGTTGCGCCATTGTACGCAAACCCGGCCCGGGCTGTATCGCGATGGGCTCCAGGCAGCGGAGACAGGGTTGCCTGCAGAGGATCATAAACGTGCCGGACGCGACCTGCCCGCCGATAACGGGTAAAATTCGCGGCGAGAAGGTGGCTACTCCCATTCGCTCGGGGCATATTGATAATTCGCCGGCCACCACGCGCTTACCAATCCGCCCGTCACCAATGGATGTGCACAATAATGACCTGGTTTACCCGCCTGTATTTTCTGTTTTGCCGCATGATTGCGTCACCAGTGGTGGGCTTGGTCAGACCGAGCCTGGTGCAGCTTGATGATCAACTGAGTGAAACCCTGGCGGGTAAGCCGGTGTGCTATGTGCTGCGCCAGCATAGCTGGACGGATCGGTTTCTGCTCGAAAAGGTGTTGCGCAAGCAGGACCTGCCCATGTTGCGGGCCCGGCCGGGAAAACTGCCCGATGCCGAGCGGGCAGCCTGCCTGTATTTTCCCTTGCTCAATGGCGACCTGGGTAGCGAGCGCCGCCAGCAGTTGATTGATAATTTTCTCAATCGCGGCATCGCAGAAGACGACGACTACCCCCTGCAGATGGTGCCGGTGTCGATTTTCTGGGGGCGGGACCCCGGCAGTGAGACGTCCTTTTGGCGGTTGCTACTGGGCGATGGCAATCGGGGTGGGGTGCTGCGCAAGCTGCTGGTGATTATTGCCCAACGCAAGAGTGTGATTCTGCATTTCGCCGAGCCGGTGGCCTTTGACAAACTGTTCGCTCGCAGCGAATCCCCGGAGCGGGCCGTGGCGCTGTTGGCCCGAACGTTGTCCTTTTATTTCAGCCGCAAAAAAACCGCCACCCTTGGGCCGAGCCTGCTATCCCGTCAGCAGATTATCAATGTGGTGCTGCGTCGGCCCGCCGTGCGCGACGCCATTGCCGGCGAGATCGCCAGCGGCAGCGATGCCGCCAAGGCGGAGAAATCCGCGCGCAAAATGGCTGAAGAGGTGGCGGCCAATTTCGACTCTCGCTTATTGCGGGTGCTGGAACTCATACTGGCCTGGGTGTTTCGCAAACTGTTCAGTGGCATCCGGGTTCACCATGTCGACCGCCTGCGCCGGGTCGCCAATGATCGTCAGATTGTGTACATGCCCTCTCACCGCAGTCATCTGGACTACCTGTTGATTTCCTACTCCCTCTATATGGAGGGTCTGGTGCCTCCCCATATCGCGGCGGGGGTGAATTTGAATTTTTGGCCGGTAGGCGGGCTGCTGCGCCGGGGCGGCGCCTTTTATATCCGCCGCAGCTTTGGCGGCCAACGGCTGTACTCCGCCGTTTTCAAGGCCTACCTGGATGTCTTACTGGGGCGGGGCTACCCGGTAGAGTTCTTTCCCGAGGGTGGCCGTTCACGCACCGGGCGCCTGCTCCCACCAAAAAAAGGCATGCTGCGCATGGTGCTGGAGAGCTATCTGCAGCAGCCGGCGCGCAAGGTGGCGATTGTGCCGGTCTATGTGGCCTACGATAAATTGGTGGAGGGCACCTCTTACGCCAAGGAGTTGCGCGGTGCGGCCAAAAAGAATGAATCGGCTGGCGGCCTGCTCAAGGCCCGCAAAATCTTTAAATCGTCCTACGGTAGCCCGCACGTTTCATTTGGTGAGCCGATCAGCCTGGATGAATCCCTCACTCAGGTAGCGCCCCAGTGGCGGCGCCGGGCCCAGGGCGGCGACAGCGCCTTTCTCAGCGAGGTGGTCGACGGCATCGCCCAGCAAAACATGGAGCGCATTAATGCGGCCGCGGTGGTCAATGCCATTGGCCTGGTGGCGATGATCCTGCTGGCCAGCCCCCAGCGGGCCATGGCCAAGGACGAGTTACTGAGCCAGATTGATCATTTTATTGTGCTCCTGCGGCGCCTGCCCTACAGCCATGATGTGATTTTGCCCGAGGGCAGCGCCGAGGAAATTTTTGACCAGGCCGCCCGCACGGCTGGCTTGTCGGAGATCGCTCACCCCTGGGGGCCGATCATTACCGCCACCGGTAATGAGGCGGTGATGCTGACCTACTACCGCAACAGTGTGATGCATGTGCTGGCCCTGCCCAGCCTGATCGCCCGTTTTTTCCGCCACAGCTATCAGATTGACCGCCGCGAGCTAATTGATTCCTGCGCCATGCTCTATCCCTTTTTGAAGCAGGAGCTGTTTATCAACATTCCTGAAGATCAGGTGGCAGGGGCAATAGCCGATCACATCGACAACCTGGTGGAGATCGGTCTGCTGTTCGATACCCCCGACGGCGCGCTGACCCGAGCCCGAGTCGGTAGTGAGGCCTATGCGGTGCTGACCGGACTGGGCCGCATTTTGCGGGAAACCTTTGAGCGCTACACCGTCAGCAGTCTGTTTTTGGTGGAAGATATTCGCAGTCAGGGTGCAGCCCGGGCGGAAATTGAACGGCACATCATCGAAATGGCCCAGCGCCTGGCGATTGTCAGCGGCCGCGAGGCACCCGAGTATTTTGATAAAAATCTGTTTCGGGGCTACCTGGACACCCTGATTCGCCAACGACTGCTGCGCGTTATGGAGTCTGAGGCTGGACAGTACCTGGAACTTGATCCACGCTTGGGTGACCTGGCTCAGCGCTGGGTGGCGCTTTTGGGCCCCGATGTGCAACAGAGTATGCTGCAGTTGATCCGCAAGCCAGAAATAAAGGCAAAAAGCGGCGAATAGCCCGCAGCATAACCTCCTGCATTCGTGCTATTACCTATGGGCCCTGGCGCCAAGCCTCTCTACACTTTGATGCAGAATCTAAGGTTGTTGACTGCGCATGCCCTCCAAGCCAAAGACATCTTTTCATTGGCGTGCCGGGATCACGATCCGGCTCGTCGTGCCCGTCATCGGCTTATTGGTGTTCAGTAATGCGTTGCTGCTCTACCTGACGCTGGCCAACAACCGCCAACAGCTGCTGCAGAACACGGCGACGGAGCTCGCTGCCAGTTCAGCGCTGCAGATGCAGTACTTTCAGAACTCAATGGAGGAGTTGCAGGGAGATGTCCGGTTTTTAGCGCGCACACCGCCCATTGACGGCATGATGCGAGCGGTAAAAAACCAGGGTTTTGACCGTGACGATGCGTCGAGCCTTGATGCCTGGCTGGGGCGGCTGACCCATATTTTTGTCGAGATGCTGAAAACCAACCCCCTCAGTTCCCAGTTGCGCTTGCTCGATGCCAATGGTGCTGAACTGATCCGGGTGGATCGGTATGGCCCCGGTGGGAGTGTGCGCGTGGTGCCCAAGGCCGAGTTGCAGAACAAGTCCGCGCGCTCCTATTTTTTGGTGGCCAAGACCATGGCCGAAGGGGAGGTCTATCTTTCTGATATCGACTTGAACCGGGAACATGGTGAAATAGTTAAGCCCTTTGACGCAACGATTCGGGCCTTGACTCCGATCCGGACTGACGAGGGTGAGCTGTTCGGTGTGTTGATCAAAAATCACAACCTGAATGCGACCTTTGCTGCCATGAAAAGGTTGGATCTGGACGCGCGCTACCTGATCATCGCCAACCACTGGGGCGAATACCTCGTCCATCCCAGCCCGGAGCATGAATTCCGCTTCGAGTTTGGTGAGCGCGACAATATCGTCGACCAGATTCCGCCAATGGCGCCGATGTTTGAGAATCGGGCTATGGAGGAGATCCAAAACGTGCTTGGCTGGGAGGGGACGGATTACCACTTTCATGCCCGGCGGGTGGTGTATGGCCCCGACCCGGAACGAAACCAATTAACGGTGTATGTCTCCGAAGCGGATAGCACCATACTGCTGCCTTACAAGGAATTGCGGAACCGCTTGCTGTTGTACCTGGCGGCCATCTTGCTGGTGGCGGGGGTGATCAGCGCGGCGCTGGCCCGTCATCTGGCCAGACCCATTGCCAAAATCACCGATGAGCTGCGTTCCAGACATCTGGACCTGCCAGAGGAAAATCTGCCCCTGAATGCACCCGGCGAAGTGGGTGAGCTGGCAAGGGGTTTTGCGGGGTTTTCAGCGGCCCTGCGCGAGCGGCGAGCGAGTGAATTGCGTGAAATTGAAGAGCGTAAGCAGGCGGAACGGCAGTTGATTGCCCAGAACGAAAAATTGACCCAGGCCAATGATGAATTGACCCAGTTCGCCTATATCGCCTCCCACGATTTGCAGGAGCCCCTGCGCACGGTGCGCAGTTTTGTCGATCTTTTTCGCCAGTACTACAGCGACGCGTTGGACTCCCAAGGTAAGACCTTTCTTGGTTTTATCGACGAGTCGTCAGCGCGAATGTCAGACTTGGTCAAGGGGCTGCTGGATTACAGTCGCCTCGGCAAGGAAGTGGTTCCCGAAGAGGTGAATTTACAGGAAGAGTTTGAACTGGTGTGCCAGGATCTTCATCACAAAATCAGGGCATCTGGTGCAACGGTCTATAGTGAAGGTCTCCCCACGATTTATGGATTGAAGATGGAACTGCGCATGCTGCTGCAAAATTTGATCAGCAATGCGATCAAGTTCCAGCGACCCGATGTTGCTCCGGTAGTCGATGTGAGCGTGCACCCCGGCGAGGAGGGTTATCTTATTTCCATCGCTGACAATGGGATCGGGATTGAACAGCAGTACTTGCAGCGGGTGTTTCTGATTTTTCAGCGTCTGCATACCCGGGATCAAATTGAAGGGGCAGGAATTGGCTTGGCCCACTGTAAGAAAATTGTTGAAATGCATGGCGGCAGAATATGGATTGAATCCACCTTAAATGAGGGGACCACCGTATTCTTCACGCTAAAGGAGTTTGTCCGTGAAAAAGCTTGATTTGGTACTTTTGGTCGACGATTGCAAAGCGACCAATTTCGTTCATCGCCTGCTGATAGATAACTACGGCTTTGCCAAGCAGGTCGACGAAGTGGGTAATGGCGTTGAAGCTCTGGACTACCTCACCGAAAGGGTGGAAGGGGGGTATCGCCAGCCTGACCTCATTTTTCTCGATATTAATATGCCAAAAATGAACGGCTGGGAGTTTCTCGACGCCTACCAGTTGTTGCCGGAGGAGCAGAAGGCCGGCGCAGTGGTGGTCATGCTCACCACCTCCTTGAATCCAAGTGACAAGGAAAAGGCCGATAGTTGGGATACGATCAAGGGCTTTTCCAGCAAGCCTCTCGACGAGCAGAAACTCACCGACGTCCTGAACCTCTATTTTCCGGAGTGCGTAGCCAAATAACTGCGCGCAATGACATAATTCAAATTATCGTCTTCTCTTAAGGGCGATTCCGCCCCTTTTCGTTTTCGCTGAGCGCCAACGCCCGTCGATGACAGCGATCTTACGCTGTCATAAAACTGTCCCGGAAAAGCCCCACTGCTGTCATCTTTGCGCAGTAGTCTTGCGTCAAATGCATAGAGAGGATGCATGACGTGACCGCAAGGCTTAAGTACAAGACCCTTTGGCTTTCCGATATCCACCTTGGGTTCAAGGATTGCCGCGCCGATTACCTGCTTGATTTCCTGGCCAATGTTGAATGCGAAACCATCTATCTGGTGGGCGACGTGGTCGATCTGTGGTCTCTCAAGCGCACCCTGTTCTGGCCGCCAAGTCACTACGAAGTGCTGCGCACCCTGTTCCGCATGGCCAACGCGGGTACGCGGGTGGTTTACATTCCCGGCAATCACGACGAACCCTTCCGCGATTACGTTGGCCAGATTTTTGGCCCCATCGAAATCAAACGGGAAGCGGTTTACACCACGGTTTCGGGTAAGCGTCTGCTGATGTTTCACGGCGACTGCCTCGACGAGCATATCCGCCTGAGCAAATGGGAAGATCTGATCGGCGATTACGCCTACGACCTGCTGTTGTTCCTCAACCGCTGGGCCAATTTCCTGCGCCGCCGGTTTGGTAAGCACTACTGGTCGCTGGCGACCTACATCAAGCAACGAATTCCCAACGCCCGCCAGGTTATTGAAGTGTTCGAAAAGGCTGCCGTTGAAGAAGCTGCCCGCCGCGGCCTCGACGGGGTGATTTGCGGGCACATTCACCAGCCGGCACTCAAGCATATTGACGGGCTGCTGTACTGCAACGATGGCGACTGGATCGAGAACTGCACTGCCATGGCCGAGGGTCACGATGGCAATTTGGAGCTGGTGCAGTGGACGGAAAAGCGGGTTCAGCTCGCCAGCCTCGATTCCCAGGGTAAACCCGCCCGGGCTGATGTGCTGCCCATGCGCCGGGCCAGTTAACGTTTCTTTTTACAGGTAATGCCACAGTGATTTCAGTTGATTCGGTGATTAATGAGCGGCTTCCCCGCATTGCCCAGGGCAGTCCAAGAATAAGAAAAACCGTGAGCGCACTGCTCAAGTATTTGTTCCACGAGGCCGAGTTCAAGCAGTTTGAGCGCGACTACCCCTATCTGCAGGGCCTGGATTTTGTCGACAAGGCGCTGGAGTATTTTGATTTCAGCTACGCCGTTAGCGCGCTGGATAAAGAACGTATTCCGGTCAGTGGCCGCCTGGTGATCATCTCAAATCACCCCATCGGCAGTCTCGACGGCCTGGCGCTGTTGAAGCTGGTATCCGAGGTACGGGGCGACGTGAAAGTGGTTGCCAACGAGCTGTTGTATGCCCTAAAACCTCTGCGCAGCCTGTTATTGCCGGTTGATAATATGAGCGGCAAGCGCAATCGTCGGGAGAACATCAACGCGATTCACCAGCACCTCGAAGGCGAAGGTGCGGTGATTATCTTCCCCGCGGGTGAGGTGTCTCGCTTTGGTCCGCAAGGGGTGCGCGACGGCCGCTGGCGCAATGGCTTTATCAAATTTTCCGAGAAAACCGCGGCGCCGGTATTGCCGGTACACATCAATGCCCGCAACTCGGTGTTCTTTTACGCGCTGTCCCTTTTGGCCAAGCCCCTGTCGACCCTGTGGTTGATTCGGGAAATGTTCAAACAGAACAATCGCACCGTGCGGGTCAGCATCGGGCCTGCCATTGAAGCGGAGGTTCATCGCAACCTGCCGCTCACCGCGCCGGCGAAAGTGCGCCTGTTCAAAAAGCATATTTACAAATTGGGCAGCCGCAAGCGCCGGGGCGAACCCTGCTTTATGCCAGTGGCGCAACCCGTTGCTCACCCTGAAGACCGGCAGGAATTGCGGCGGGCGATTCGCGCCTGCGATCACCTGGGATCGACCCGCGACGGCATGGAAATCTACTGTTACCAGTACAGCGGTGACTGCACCATCATGCGCGAGATTGGTCGTCTGAGAGAGATCAGCTTCCGCGCCGTGGGCGAGGGCACAGGCCACCGCCGGGATGTGGATGCCTTCGACGCCTATTACGACCATATTGTGCTCTGGGATGAAAACCAGCTGGAACTGGTGGGTGCCTATCGTCTGAAGCGGGTTGCCACACTGGAGGCCAATGAGAGCCTCTACAGCAGCACCTTGTTTGACTACAAGGTACTGGAAGCCGAAGAGGTTTTTGAGCAGGGCGCCGAGCTGGGCCGCAGTTTTGTGCAGCCGCGCTACTGGGGTCGCAATGCCCTGGATTACCTCTGGCAAGGTCTAGGCCGCTACCTGCACCGGTACCCGGAAGTGCGCTACCTGTTTGGCCCGGTAAGTGTCAGCGACAAGATGCCCAGAGCGGCAAAGGATTTGTTGGTGGCCTTTTATCGCAGCCATTTTTCGTCAACCAGCAACTGGGCCAGCGCCAAAATGCCCTATCGCATTGAGGGCGCAGCACATCACTTTGCCGGTGAAGATTACACCGCCGAATTTGCCGAGTTGAAAGAAAAGATGGCCGCCTTGGGTTGCGCTGTTCCGACCCTGTACAAGCAGTACACCGAGCTGTGTGATGACGGTGGTGTTAGCTTTGCCGACTTCAATATCGACCCAGATTTTGCCGACTGTATCGACGGTCTGGTGTTGGTGGATATTGAAAAAATGAAACCGGCCCGACGCAAGCGCTACCTGGGATCCGTCGCGGTGGATGCTGCCTGAGATACGCCGCTGGGCAATCTGCCCAGTGGCGTGCTGTTTCATCTGAGTCGCTCCTCTGCTTGCAGGTGCTGTTTAAAGAAAGGCAGGACCTGCGCCATCGCCAGAGCGACCGGCTCTTCCAGATCATACAGGTCGTAGTGTGACCACCCCTCGGCAACAAAAATCTGCTTGGCTTTTGACGCCGCACGCCCATAAATTTCCCTGCCGTCACGGTAGGCGCCAAAGCCGCCGGGTTTGTCGCCAATCACCACCAGCAGTGGCTGAGTAAGCAACGTTTCTGCATGGGCGAAGGCATCCCAGCTCATGGCGGCGCTGTTGAAAGAGAACAAGCCGCTGGTCGCGCCGTTCGCCTGTTGGCCGCGCTCGGATTTGTAGTAGTCCGTCGCTTCCAGCACATCGATATCGCTCACGCCGGCCTGTTTGCCCGCCTCAACAGAATCGGGCAGATAATTAATCACATGGCGTTGCGCCCCTTTGGCTTCGGCAGTGCGCTGCTCAGCCATGGCATTCAGCGCGCCAACAGGATCGAATTCACTGAAGCCCTCGCGCATCAGGCGGCCGAAATTCACCCCAGTGATGGACGTCAGTGCCTTGATTCGATGATCGGTGGTAGCGGCACTCACGGTGTAAGCGCCGCCACCGCAGACACCGATTGCGCCGATGCGGTTTTCATTAACAAAAGGCAGGCTGACCAGGTAGTCGATGGCATACCGAATGTCTGAAACGCGAATGGCCGGGTCTTCCATATAGCGCGGCTCACCGCCGCTGGCGCCCTGAAAACTCGCGTCGAAGGCCAGAACGATATAGCCCGCATCGGCAAGCTGTCGTCCATAAACGGCGCCAGAGGTCTGCTCCTTGCAGCTGCCAATAGGGTGGGTACTGACGATGGCCGCATAGGTTTTGCCCTCGTCAAAATCGGCGGGCAGATACAGGTCGGCCGCGCTGTCCCAGCCAAGATTGCGGTAGCTTACGTGTTTTATGGTGCTCATGATCTTGATCTCCTGTCCGGCGCGTTGACGCCGGGCTGCTGGGAAAATAATTACAAACGGCTCTGGAAGAACTCGGCCAGTACAGTCACGGCCTCGTTCACAAAGGGCTCCTTGTCGTACAGCGACATGTGGTTCGCCCCTTCGATCACATGCATTTTCTTGTCGCTGCTGGCCGCACGCGCAAGCAGGTCGTCACTCATCCACTTACTGCCCGCTTCCGTTCCCGCCACAATCTGCAGGGGCTGGGTCAGAAAGGCCTCGGCCTTGTGATAGGCGTCGTAAGTAATAATCTGCGGCAGGCTGCGAGCCGTCATAAAGCCCGGCGCATTGGGGTGCTGGGCACGGGGTGTGTGGTAGTACTCCCAGGCCTCACGCAGCTCTTCATTAGGCGCATCTTCTTCACGCATCGGCGCCAACGGCAGAATCGCTAACTCATCACTCTTGGCATCGCTGCTGCGCGCGCCGGAACCATGCTCGACATAAGGCAGGGCATCGGCATCCTCAACTGTGTTTTCCCAGCCGTTGCGGAACATCTGGCCGATATTCACGGCGCTGACGGTGCCCACCGCATTAATACGACGATCATTGATGGCAGCGTTGGCGGTGTAACCCGCGCCGGCGCAGATACCCATGGCGCCAATTCGCGCGTCATCGACATAAGGCAGTGTCGTTAGATAGTCGACCACCGCATTCACGTCTTCGGTGCGAATGTGCGGGTTTTCCAGTTGCCGCGGCAGCCCGGTGCTTTCACCCTGAAAGGAGGCGTCGAAGGCGATGGCCAGCAGGCCGTGCTCCGCCAGCTTTTTAGCGTAGAGCCCCGCCGCCTGCTCCTTAACACCGCCCCCCGGGTGAGAGACAACGACGGCGGAATACTGCTTGCTAGCATCGAAATCGGCCGGTTGATGAATAACGGCAGAAATGGTCGTGCCATAGCCGTTGAGTGTATTAATGCTGACTTTTTCCATGATCTTGTCCCCTGCTGGGAGCGACACAGCGTCACTCGATGTTGTTCATAGTAGGGAGTAGTTTGTTGTATATATATGTGCCAAAATCTAAATGACTGTTAAGTAATAATTTACAATATGCCGATTAATCCCTCACAACTTCCCGCCCTGGCCTGGTTTGTTCACATCGCCAGGCATCTCAGTTTTACCAAAGCCGCCACCGAAATGGAGATATCCCGGGCCGCCCTCTCTCAGCACCTGAGGTCATTGGAGGAGGAGCTTGATGTGCGGCTGCTGCACCGCACGACTCGGACCATGTCGCTGACCGAGGAGGGCCAACGTCTGTTTGATGGGCTCGCTCCTGCTCTGAAAGCGATCGATGCGGCCGTTGGCGAAATTGGTGAATCTCGCTCCGCGCCCAGCGGGCTGATTCGAGTCAATACCTCCCGAATCGCCGCCCGGACGCTGTTGGAACCGCACCTGGCCGAGTTTTTTGCGCGCTATCCTGAGCTGCGAATAGAAATGATCCTCAACGATGGTTTTTCCAACATCGTGGCAGACAGTACGGATGTGGGTATTCGACTGGGGGAAAGCCTGGATGAACATATGGTCGCGGTGCCGATCACACCACCGATAGAAATGGCCATTGTCGGCTCACCGGAGTATTTCGAGCGCAATGGTATTCCGGAATCACCCGCTGAGCTGACGCAACACAACTGCTTGGCGTACCGCTTCGCCGGTAGCGGCACATTGGATCGTTGGACTTTCAGTGACGAGGAAGGCCATACCCAAACCTTCGAGCCACGGGGCAGCGCCGTATTTAACGACGACGATAGTATGCTGCGAGCCGCCCTGAACGGGGTCGGCATTATCAAATACCTCGATCTTTGTATTTACCAGCAGATTAAATCGGGCGAGCTGGTTCGCGTACTAAAACCCTGGTGCCGGCCGTTTCCTGGGTTTTACCTCTACGCGCCCACAAGGGCCCAGATGCCTTCTAGGGTCAGGGTGTTGATCGACTTTCTGGTGGAAAAGAGAGCGCTGTTCCGTTGATGGTATTTAGGGCCGGTTATCGCAATTCGTTTAATCGCGAGATGGCGGCTTTTGTTTTCCTCGCGACGCTGCTCACCTTTGCCTCCCCTTTCTGCTCAGGTTTGGTTGCCCAGGCCAGGATTGGCTATCCAAGTCTAGTTTAGTTATCCAGGGCGGCGATAATGCCGCGCTCGCCAAAATCCGTTAACCAGTGCTGGATGCCGCGAGCGACCCGGGGATCGGCGGCGATCGACTCGGGCAATATGCCGCCATGCTCAAGGAATATTGCCGTCATTTTTACGGGCTCGCCGCCGCTTTCGCGAAGCCGGGCCGCCAGCGCGTCGGCGGCGGGATCATCAATAGTGTAGGGCCGGGCCCGCTCGTCCAGACCGAGCAAATATCGGCACCAGGCGGCGAGCACCGCGCAGGTCATGGTGACGGCGCCGTCGTTATTCAGCTGCCACTGCAGTATCGGCACAATGCGATTGGGCAATTTCTGGGAGCCATCCATGGCAATCTGCTGGCAGCGATGCCCAAGGGCGGAATTATCGAAGCGGGTAAGTAATTGCTGCCGATAGGCCGCGACATCAAAGTCGGGCGGCAGGTCCAGGGTGGGCTCCGCTTCTGCCATCAAGCGGCTAATAGCCCGGCGCATAACCGGCTGGGCGATCACCTCATCAACCGTCTGCGCGCCGGTCAGCATGCCGAAATAGGCGATGGCTGAATGGCTGGCATTGAGCAGGCGCAATTTCATGGTTTCGAATGGCGCGACATCGGCGACAAAGGCGGCGCCGACTTTGTTCCAGGGCGGTACCGGCCCGGCAAAATGGTCTTCGATCACCCATTGCACAAAGGCTTCGGTGAACACGGCGGCCTGATCGCGATAGCCAACGGCCGCCGCCAGGCCATCGAGATCCGCCTCGGTACTGGCCGGCACAATACGGTCAACCATGGTGGCGGGAAAACGGCAGTGGCGGTCAATCCAGCTGGCCAGTGTCGGGTCGATGAGCTGACTGAAAGTCAATACGGCGCGCCGCAGCTTGTCGCCATTGTTAGCGATGTTGTCGCAAGAGATGATGGTGAGCCCCGGCAGGTCCTGAGCCCGCCGCGCCGCCAACCCGGCACACAAAAAGCCCAGTGCGGTTTGCGGGGCGGCGGGGTTGTTTAAATCGTGTTGCACCGCCGGGAGCGCCGAGTCCAGCTCGCCGCTGCTGGCCGACAGGCAATAGCCTTTTTCGGTGATGGTCAGGGTGACCACATGGGTGGCGCGCTGGGCGAGGGCGGCAATGACCTTGTCCGGCTGGGCGGGCGCGGCGAGGACCTCGGCCAGGGCACCGATCAGCTGCCGTTGCCGCTGCTGACCGTGGCGCACTTCCAGAGTGTAGAGGCAATCCTGGGGCATCAGCTGCTGATAGACCGATTCGCTGCGCAGGCTCACCCCAATAATGCGCCAGTTGCCGCCAAAGCGGTTCAGCACCGCTTCGGTGTACCAGGCCTGATGGCCTCGGTGAAATGCCCCCAGTCCCAGATGAACAATGCCCGCGCCGTGATGCTGACGCGCATAGCGGGGTTGGCTGACGGCGGCGGGAATGGCGGTGCTGTTATTTAAGCGCATAGCGATCTACAGCCGGTAAGCTTTCTTGGCCAGCGTGTAGCTAAGCTCAATGGCCAGCTCTGCCGCCTCGATCTCGCTCAGGCGATGATCGGCCACCAACTCTGCCAGAAAGCCGCAGTCCATGCGCCGGGCAACATCATGACGGGCGGGAATCGACATAAACGCCCGGGTGTCATCATTAAAGCCGACGGTGTTGTAGAACCCGGCGGTCTCGGTGGTCTGCTGGCGGAAGCGGCGCATACCCTCGGGGCTGTCGTTAAACCACCAGGCAGGCCCCAGCTTCAGGCAGGGGTAGTGCCCGGCCAGGGGCGCCAACTCTCTCGCGTAGCTGGTTTCGTCGAGGGTGAACACAATCAGGCTGAAGTCGGGGTGATTGCCAAAACGGTTCAGCAGGGGCTGCAAGGCGCGCACGTACTCGGTGGCCAAGGGAATATCGGCACCCTTGTCGCGACCATATTGCGCCAGCAGGCTGGGGTTGTGGTTGCGAAATACGCCGGGGTGGAGCTGCATGACCAGGCCATCGTCGATGCTCATGGCGGCCATTTCGGTGAGCAGTTGGGCGCGGAACAATTCTGCATCGGCGCTGTAGTTCTGCCCCCTGAGAATCTTGCTGAATAGTTTCTCGCATTCAAAGGGCGACAGGTCGGCGGTGGCGGCGCTGGGGTGGCCGTGATCGCTGGCGGTCGCGCCGTGTTCCTTGAAAAAGGCCCGGCGCTGGCGCAGTGCCGCCAGATAGCCCGTCCAGCTGAAAGTGTCCTCGCCGGTCATGTCGGCCAGGGCCTGCACATTGTTAAGAAAGCCAGTGTAATCCGGATCGACGACCGGGTCGGGCCTAAAGGTGGTGATCACCCGGCCCGGCCAGCCGCTGTCGATAATGTCGCGGTGAAACTGCAAATCGTCCAGGGGCGATTCGGTGGTGGCCAGCACTTCAATGTTAAAGCGCTCAAACAGGGCCCTTGGACGAAAGGCGGGTGTGGCCAGCTGGGCATTGATCTGGTCGAAGTAATGATCGGCGGTGCCGGGCTCCAGGGCGACATCCAGGCCAAACACCTCGGCAAAAACATGGTCGAGCCACTGCCGGGAGGGAGTGCCCCGGAACAGTCGATAGTGCTGGGCAAACAGCCGCCAGCTTTGCCGGGGGTCGACATCGGCCTGACTGCCATCGGCCCGGGGGATGCCCAGGGCATCCAGCGACACGCCCTGGCTGTAGAGCATGCGGAACACATAGTGATCGGGCTGAATAAACAGTTCGCTGGCGTTGTTGAAGGCCTGGTTCTGGGCAAACCAGGCCGGGTCAGTATGGCCGTGGGGGCTGATGATGGGCAGGTCTTTCACCTGCTGGTACAAGGCGCGGGCGATATCCCGGGTGGCTTTTTCTGGCGGAAACAGGCGATCAGGATGCGGGGCCAGTGGTGTGGTCATGTCGAGGTCCTAGGGCCCATAAAAACCGACAAATAGGCAGATGATTGGGCCTTGTCATCGCCCTCTATGTAATGTCATTTATGTTTAACTTTTGTGACCTACATTGGACAGTCTCAACGGAATTTCTGGGAGTGATCCGGGGCTGTCATGAAAATTGTCGACGCAAAAGTGATCGTTACGTGTCCAGGGCGCAATTTCGTCACCCTGAAAATTGTGACCGACGAAGGGCTGCACGGCATTGGTGATGCAACCCTGAATGGCCGGGAGCTGGCGGTGGTGTCTTACCTGGAAGACCACGTGGTGCCCTGCCTGATCGGTCGCGACCCCCAGCAGATTGAAGATATCTGGCAATACCTTTACCGGGGGTGCTACTGGCGCCGCGGCGCGGTGACCATGACGGCGATTGCGGCGGTGGATGTGGCCCTGTGGGATATCAAGGCCAAGCTGGCCAACATGCCCCTGTATCAGCTGCTGGGCGGCCGCTCCCGGGACGGGGTGATGGTCTACGGCCACGCCAACGGTGAGGATATTGCCGAGACGGTCGACGAAGTGGGCCGCTATCTCGATATGGGCTATCAGGCGATTCGCGCCCAGTGCGGTGTGCCGGGGCTGGCGTCAACCTACGGCGTATCTGGCGACAAGCTGTACTACGAACCGGCCAATGCGAACTTGCCCGAAGAAAACCTCTGGTCCACCGAGAAATACCTCAATCACGTGCCCTCGCTGTTTGCCCAATTACGGGATCGTTACGGCTTTGATGTTCACCTGCTCCACGACTGTCACCACCGCCTGAGCCCCATCGAGGCGGGCCGCCTGGGTAAAGACCTGGAGCCCTACCGCCTGTTCTGGCTAGAGGACACTGTGCCCGCCGAATTGCAGGCGCGCTTTCGGCTGATTCGCCAGCACACCACTACCCCCTTGGCCGTGGGGGAGGTGTTTAATTCCATCTACGACTGCCACACCCTGATCAGCGAGCAGCTGATTGACTACATCCGCTCCACCCTGGTCCATGCTGGTGGCATCAGCCATGTTCGCCGCATTGCCTCTTTGGCGGAGCTCTATAACGTGCGCACCGGGTTTCACGGCGCGACTGATCTGTCGCCGGTGACCATGGGCGCGGCCCTGCACTTTGATACCTGGGTGCCCAACTTTGGTATTCAGGAATACATGCGTCACACCGAGGCCACCGATGCGGTCTTTCCCAGTGATTACCACTTTGACAAGGGCTATCTCAAAGTGGGTGACACCCCAGGCCACGGCGTGGATATCGATGAAGAGCTGGCGGCCAAGTATCCCTATCAGCGGGCTTATCTGCCGGTAAACCGTCTTCAGGACGGGACTCTCTTTAATTGGTGATGGGTATTAACCGGAAATGAGATTTAAGGGTTCGGCGAGCAAACCGGTGATTGGCCCAGGCCAAGGGGCAGGCAATTGAGTTCTGGATCAAGCATCACAACTGCAGGGCAGGCAAGTTCAACATTGCCCCGGGTACTGTGTGTGGGGGAGGTGATGGTGGAGCTGTCGCCTTCAGATAGCGTCCTTCAGCCCCAGCCGAATGCGGAGCCCCGCTACCAGTTGGCCTATGCCGGTGACACCTTCAACACCGCAATTCACCTCGCTCGCTTGGGCATCCCGACCGGGTATCTCACCGAGCTGGGTACCGACCGCTTCAGTGAGGGCATTCTGGCGTTGGGCCGGTCCGAGGGCCTGGTAATGACGGGCTGTGTGACAACCGAAGGCAGCATGCCCGGGCTCTACCTCATTGAAAATGACGCCGCCGGGGAGCGCCAGTTTCATTACTGGCGCGGCCAAAGCGCTGCCCGCAATCTCTTTAGCGGTGATGAAAAGTGCCGCCATGCCTGCGCGCTGCTGAGCCAATGGGACGCGGTGTATCTGTCGGGCATTACGCTGGCTGTGATGGCCCAGGGCAATGAGCCGGGCTTCTGGCGTTTTATCGATGTGCTGAGACAGCAGCGCAAAACCCTGATCTTTGATCCCAACTTTCGCCCACGGCTGTGGCCGGATGAAGACCTTGCGCGAGCCATCTACCGGCGATTGCTGAGCCAGTGTGATGTCTTGCTGCCAACCCTGGATGATGAGGCTCAGCTTTGGGGTTTTGATGACCCCGAGGCCCTCGTGAGTTTTTATCGGGCCTTTGGGGTGGCCGAGGTGGCCATGAAATGTCCCGGCGCCCATGCGATGGCCTGGGCGGGCGGCGAACCGGTGGCGGCGCATTCTGATTACCGTGGCCAGGTTGTCGATACCACCGGTGCCGGCGATGCATTTAATGGCGGTTATCTGGCTGCGCGGCTGGCCGGGCAGTCGCTTATTGATGCACTGGCGGCGGCCCATCGCGTTGCCGCCACTGTGGTCGCCGTGCACGGGGCGATCCCGGCTATTGAAACCGAGGCTGTCACGGGGGCGCGCTATTAAGTCTTTTGCGGTTATTCAACGCTATCGCGGGGCATTGCTAACGCAGTTGGCGATGCTGGGTCGGCGGCTGAGCGGCTTGCTGTGGCGGGTATGGCAAGGCCTGGCGGCACTGGTGTCGCCGCCCCAGGCCGGAGCCAGAGACCGGGCTACCCTGTTTCTTCCGGGGGAATCCTTGAGTGCTGAGGCCAAGGTGGCTGACTCCGAGAGCAGCGTCGGCAGCCTTTCCCACCTGAGGCCGGTGGCGGAGATCGACAAGCGCTACCTGTCATTCTCGGTGGATATTTCGGTGCTGGCCGGTGGCTTTTGGTGGGAGGGAACCAACGACAGCCGCCGGGGCCTTGGCACTCTACGCATTCCGCCCCTGAAACTGACCTCCGCCAAGCTCGACCGCTTGGTGGGCCTGCTGGGGCCAGCCTATCTTCGGGTGGGCGGCTCGGAGGCAGACAAGATTCATTACTTCGACAACCCGGAGGGCAGCAGTGACGCGCTGGTGCTGACCCGGGAGCAGTGGGATGAGCTGCACGCCTTCTTACAGCGCAATGAATTGAAACTGATTTTTACCTGCAAATACGGGCTGTTTAAGCGGGAACACCACGGCAGCTGGCAGGGCGATGAGCTGCTCAAGCTGCTCGACTATACCCGCCAGCAGGGTTACCAGATTGAGGTCTTTGAACTGGGCAATGAGCTCAATGCCTACTGGGCCTTTCACGGCTTGTTGTCTCAGCCCCGGGCAATCAACCTGGCCCGGGACTACAACCGCTTTTTTAAAGTGGTGCGCAAGGACTTCCCGGACGCGAAAATCTCCGGGCCGGGCAGCGCCTTCTGGCCCAAGCTCGGTGAAACCGTGCGGCCCATCAGTAACATCACGCCGCGCTTTCTGGCCAATCTTCGTTTCAAACTCGATATTGTCGATTGGCATTACTATCCCTTTCAAAGCGATCGCAGCCCGGTGCGCACCCGCCGGGCGCGGATTCATCATCTGCTCGATCCCAAATCCTTCGAATATTTCCACCTCTACGGCAACCGACTGCGCGCCCTGCGGGATCGCTTCCAGCCCCAGGCCGAGGTCTGGACCGGGGAAACCGGCTCGGCCCAGTGCGGTGGTCAGCCAGAACTCTCTGATCGCTGGGTATCCAGCTTCTGGTGGGCTGATCAACTGGGCATGGGTGCCCGTCTCGGCCAGCGGGTAATGGTCAGGCAATCGCTGATTGGCGGTGACTACGGCATGATCGTGCGGCTCACCCTCAAGCCACGGCCCGACTACTGGGTAAGCTGGCTATGGGGGCAATTAATGGGCACCCAGGTCTACGCCATCGACAGCAGCTCCCCTCATCTGCGCTGTTATTTGCACTCGGCCAAAAAGGGCAAGGGCAAGACCCTGCTGCTGATTAATCTGGCCCCCCACCGGGTGCGCATAGACCTGGCGCCCGCGTTGGCCAATGCCATTGAGGGTGGCTATCAGATGACGGCAAAGAACCTGACCAGCCGGCGGGTGAGACTGAATGACAAAAAGCTGCGCTTTCGGGGCGGTACCGTGACCCTGGATGACTTTGAGATGCTGCCCTTCACCGGTGACGTGGCACCCTACAGTATCAGCTTCTGGTGCTGCGCAAGCGGCAGTAAAGAGCGTGCAGAATCTGCTGAACCCACCACCGATACCGATTCGAAAGCGGATTTGTAAAAAGTCGGAACGGCCGGTGTTGATTTACACACAACACCACTACCCGCTTCACCCATCAGCTGATCAACAGCCGACCTGCCTTCGCTGTTTGAATCTCCCTAAAATAGCTCAACATTCCTTTTTCAGTTGCCGCGGGCGCGCTATTACATTCAGGTGCTGCTAAGGCGTTGATTTCTATCAGTGTGGGTATATGATCAGGGGAAAGGAATTGCAGAAAAATTAGAGGGATCGCGTCTTGCTAATATCGGCAGCGACTTCAACGGATTTTTTTCAACTCCATGACATTGCCGGGGTTTTCGCGACCTTTCCAACCCTTCCTCGAAGATAGGGAGCCAGAGTGATATAAGGCCCTGGTCTCCGCAATAAAGCTGTTATGCATTACAAGGAGATCAACATGGAGCGATGTAGCAACCCCGATTGTGAGAAGGACTTTTATGTCAATAGCATAGGAGGAGGTGTTCCCGGTGGCAAAGAGCTTGAGCCAGTTATTTGTCCATACTGCGGAACAACTGTCAGAACAGAAATGACATCGGCAACGTTTACTACCTGCAAGATCGAAGACGTCAAAAAATAAGGAGTGTTTTATGAATCAAGAATATAAAGAGAAGATAGGCCTTCCCGATAATCACGATCTTGTTCAAACGGATACCAAGTGGGAACAACGAAAGGGCCAGGATACGGATACATACTGGTACGACGAAGTAGATGAGTCCGGTAACGTAGTCGCTAAATACGTTGTAAGAGATTCCACTTCAATTTATCCACCTTTCGGAAGAAGTATCTCTTACGACAAGGTAGGCTAGGTCAAATGCATAACAAAGGCAGCATCGTCCTTCTGGATGGACGGGGGGACGGCCAAAGCTCCGCACCCTTTTGTGCAATCACTGCGCTTATTTTGCACAAAAACGCGCTCCATTTTGTCAGTTCCTGTCGTGGGCGCTAGAATTTAAAACGGAATATTCCTATGAATGAGCCTCAAGATAATCAGCAGAAAGAAAAAGAACTTGAAAGAGACGTGCTCAAATCTCTGTATGAATTGAGCATTGAAACTAGAAATTTCGAGATAGGACAGTTGATCCATAGAAATAACTTTTTCATGCTATTTCAGGGTGTTTTGTTGGCGAGTGTTCTGCAGGCAGAGAATAGTCGGCCTATGGTTGAGTTCACTATTTGTTTCGCTGGTTTATTTGTTTCTTTTTATCAAATGCAAATGGCAAGTGGTGCGAAGTTCTGGCAAGAATGGTGGGAGAGTCGCGTGGATCACTACGAAGTCCTGCTAGAAAAAAACATCAAGCATGATGGCGATAAATTTTATAAGCTCTTCACCACTTCAATGACGGATGTCGTTAGCACTGTTAGCTCGCGAATTTCAGGGAAGCGCAGGTTCACTAACTCTCTAATTCTAAGCAGATATTCTGTTGGCCGGGCGCCCATGAAAGTTAGTGTTGTGCTTGTTTTTACGTGGATGGTTTTGCTATCTACAACTTTGAACTGGTCATTTCTAGGAACTTTTCAAGAGCTAATTGTGGGATTTTCAACACATGCCATCGAGTAAAAGTTCTAACAAAAGTAGGCAAGTCGACGCCAAATTGCGGCGCGCTTGCTACTGGCGTTGAGGCTGTAGATTTTCTCTTAAAAACCAGCGTTTTTTTCTAAAATTCGGCATCCGCTCAGGGAGTGATGGCATGCCCAAGTTCAAACCCTACGACTACAACCAGAATGCGATGGTTGTGATCAATTTTGCCGAGCAAATCCTGCCTGGCACGTTCGAATTTGCCCTCTACGAGCTGATTGAGAAGTGCCATATCAGACCCAGGAAACCATCTTGAGGCTCTCAAGGGTGATCTTAAAGGATTTCACAGTATTCGTATTAACAATCAATGGCGAATTATTTTCCGTTGGAGCGAAGGAGCGGCCCATGATGTTCAAATCGTGGACTATCATTAACAGCAGGTGATTTATGATACCTTCAAATAGAATTGCTACGCATCCAGGTATTATTCTCCTTAAAGAATTCCTGGAGCCCTTGGAAGTTACCCAAAAGGCTTTGGCTGATCACTTGGGGGTGCCGGTACAGCGCATTAATGAAATTGTGCGCGGTAAACGCGGAATTACACCTGACACTGCTTGGCTGCTTTCAGAGGCGTTAAATACTACCCCTGAATTTTGGCTCAACCTGCAGTCCACTCATGACCTTTCCGCACACCGCCCTGAGCGTCATGTTCAGCCTCTTATCGCACTTGGCGCATGACAAAAACCGGCAGTCGGGCAGCCAAAACTCTGCACCTTTTGTGCTGCTCTGCTGCTCGCTGGCGCTCAAAAATTAGCACTAAAGGCTCTCCGTTCTGGCTGCCGCTGCGGTAGGCATTAAACGCCAGTGATAGCAAAGTCCACAGCCGCGATAATGTCGTCGCGAAAATGCGCTAACGAGCCAATGGGAGCTTTTAAATATTTTGCGGGAATGGCCGCTATCTGTGGCACAAGAAGCAAGAGGCGTTCACCGTCATAGTTAATTTCGGGCGTCAGCTTTGTCATTGCCTGGTTCTTGAAACTTTGTAACTTTCCAATGGGCACAACAATTCGCGTGGAAATGTCCTCTATTACCGGACTTTGAACATCAACAAGATACGGAAATGCTGTGCGGGTATTTACGCTAGGGTTTTCATAAACATCGAACTGCGCCATTAAAACTCCCTGAACTCATCCCCAAAGCATCCATTTTTTTCAACGAATTGGTTGTAGGCGCGTATGGCATTTTTATTTTCATCAGCCCAGTTCTCGGCGCTAGATTTAGCCAGCTTTTCAGCAAGAGCTTGCTCCAGGGTGGCCGAGAGGTTGATGTTCAATGCCTTACACTTTTTCAGTAAGTCACTGTTTAAACTAAGATTTGTCGGTTTCTTCGGGGCTTTCAGGTCGAATAAAGGTCGCATGTTCGAGTGCTCCAAAAATCGATATGCGCACAATTATGCGCATGATTGTGCGCCTTGTGAAGCATTCAACAAGCGGGCCGTCGGACAAATCACTCGCTGCGCCCTGCGCGGGATGCGCTAGGCGTTGCTTCGCAAGCCGCTTACATTGCTGTGATGGGCTCTAGCAGGTTGTTGATTTTCTATCTGCGTTGCCACTGCGGCGTTAAAAACAGGCTCAATATGCTCATTTACTAAGTGTAAACCCGAGGGTCGGTCCCACCGTTTTTCGCCTGTTTTTGTCCGGGCGGCGTTCCGCTTGCATTGGCCGCCTCGAAAACGAAAATCAACAGCCTGCTAGAGGTGCTGGTCCACATCCATACTATTGTGGAGAATGCGGACCACAACAATCTTGGACTCCGTGCCAGATCGATAAAATATGATATGGCTGCCTTGGCTAAACTTCTTATAGCCTGGCTTTATGTCTTCCGCAGCGTGGCCAATTTCAGGCTGCCGAGCAAGCAACCTGAAGGCATCGTCAAGTTGCTTGAGGTATTTATCGCGTTGACGCTTTCCCCACTTCTCAGAGGTAAATCGTCCAATATCAATAATGTCTTTTCGGGCAGCGGAGGTGAGCAGGAATGGGGGCATTAGTGAGCTTCGTTATCCAATTCTGCGATAACACTGTCAAGTGAGTACTCGGCTATCCCGCTTTGCTCGCCTTCATCAAGGAGGCGCCGCAACCTTTCAAGTTTGCTCTCAGTCTCTTCAAGCAAGCGCAGCCCTGCTCTCACTACTTCGCTCGCGGAGCCATAGCGGCCATTTTCAAGTTGCGCAGCAATGAATTCATCAAAATGGGGGCCGAGGGTAATGCTGGTATTTCTAGCCATGAGGAGCCTCCTGTACCAAATATTGGTATATCCTGCCAAGAAGTCCACGACAAGACAAGGCAGACCGACGCGATAAAGCGGCGCGCCTGCTTACGGCGTAGTTGGCGGAGCGTACGGTTAAGCGTACTGTTTGCGGAGCGAAGGTGACTTATGACGACACTGAACGCCACAGAAGTCCGCGCCAAGCTCTATGCCTTGATTGATGAGGCGTCGACCAGCCATCCCTTCCCGCACTCGCTACAAAGCTAAGCCTGCGCCACCAACTGCCGAATAATCCACTCCGGGTCATCCAGTGGCAGATCGTGACCTGCATCAGGGTGCAGTGTCAGTGGCCATTGGTACTCGCTGGCAAGCTTTTCACTGCAGCGCCAGGACACCATGCGATCTCCCCGGCTGGATAGCACCAGGGCTTTGCCGATGCCTGCCATCGCCGCAGCTGACGGTGAGCGGGCAGTGCTTGCGGCAAGCAGCTGCCGAAAGACGTTGCGTTTTTGCAGCCGGGCTTGCTGGCGAATTTGCACCCAGTCGCTGAGCGCGGCTTCAATTGCCGAGGGGCGATTGCTGACCAGGTTCAGAATAGCCCGCTCCTGTTGCTTGATGGAGCGGCGGCCGAGGGCAGACAGCATGGGGGGCAGGGCGCCGGGTTGTAGTCGCCAGTGCAGCGGGCAGTCGGCGGCGCTGCCGTTGATTAACACCAGCGCGGCGATGCGCTGGGGTTGTAGGTCCACCCATTTCAGGGCGGCCATGGCGCCGAGGGACAATCCCAAAATGCCAATAGGTATTTCTGGGTCAGGCCAGGGCATCCGGGCGGCCAGGTCGGCAGCGATGGCGCTCATGGTTCGGGGTGACAGCCGACGGTGCTGGTCGCCGAAGCCGGGTAAGTCCAGATGGGTGATCTGCCAGCCCAGTTCAGTCGTGCAGCGCTCGGGGAAATTGCCCCAGTGACGTTGCTCGCGGCTGAGGCCGCGCAGAAATACCCAGTGCGTTGGCCAGGCTGACGGTGCTGAGGCGGGTTGCATTGTTGCCTCCTAAAACTGACGGTACCAGAGCGATTGGGCCATTTGCTGCATCTCCCGTTGGTGATCGCCTTCGCTGCGCCATTGATGATAATTGCGCGCGGCGGAGAGCAGGAAGTCGAGCAACACCAGATGGCTGCGCAGTACCCGGGCGTGACGGTGGGGCACGGTGGGATTGAACAGTCCTGCAAAGCTGAATAGCTGGCGGGGACGCTTCTTGACCCACAGCCAGGAGCCCATCTCCAGAGTCAGCGGCAGCAGCTGCAAACCTTCCTTGCGCGTTTTGATGTAGAGGTAGTCCCAGATGTCGCCGTGGCTCAGGTAGTGCAGGGCCTGGGGGCCAAAGGCGTAATTGTGATTGGGGAAATTGCGCTCCCACAACAGCTTCAGGGAAACATAGTCGGCGATGGATTCAATGGGACTGCGCCGGTAGGCGTAGGGAATCCATAGGTGATCCTGAAAGCCAAAGCCCGAGTGAAAATCTACTGCCAGGCACATGCTGTCGGGTTTGGTGCAGCGGCGCACGACATTTTCCAGGCCAATAAACTCGGCTTCCCAGGGGCCATCCCGACGGCCGCGATACCAGGGCAGCTTGCGCCAGATTCGCTGTCCGCCGACCAGAAAAGGGACTTTGTCTTCGGCATCAATAGGCGCGTGCCGGTTGAGGTCCACGCAATTGCCGTTGCTGCGCCAGCCGCGGATCATGCCCACCGGGTTGATCAGGGGCATGGCCACAATGGCAATCTGATCTTCAAACTGGGCGCGCCAGTGTTTGTCCCAGCGGCAGCGTTCCAGCACGCTTTCCAGCCAGGCCAGCAGCACTTGCGTGCCGATGCGTTCAACTCCGTGAATACCGCCGGTGACCACCAGACAGTGTCGGGCGCGTGCGGGGTTGCCCAGGGTGAGGGACACAATGGGTAATTCCATGTCCTCGAAGGGGACCGTGGCTTCGTTGCGGGCAACGAGCAGGTCTCGGGACACCCGGTAGAGTTGCTCGGTGGCCAGAAGCTCCGGCAGCCGCCGATGCAGGCGGCCCCGGCACAGGTCCATTACCTCGGTGAAGCTGGGGAGCTCGGGGCCAAAGGCGGTGTCGGCATCAACAGACAAAATATCTCAGCTCGCCTTTGCCCTGATCAGTGGATCGCCGCTGCGTTGCCAGAGTGATTGCACCAGGTCGTCGCTGTCGTGCCAGTGGCCTTGCATCAGCCAATCGCAGAGGGCTTCGGCAACGTCGGGGTAGCGCTGGGGCATTTGCCGGGGCAGTCCGGCCAGCCATTGTTTGATTCTATCCAGGGAGAACTCCAGCATGACGCTGGCGTGGCCCAGGGCCTCAAGGGCGGCGGCATTGCCGAGCTGTTCAGACTGCCCGGTAACGGGTTTGGCCAGGGCGGGAATGCCCATGTGCAGGCATTCGCTGATCAGCTCGAAGCCGGCATTGCAGATTACGCCCTGGGCGCTGCAAAGGTCTTTTTTGAAACCGTGGAGGTTGGTGCGCCGCTGGCTGACGTTGCCCAGTTCTTTGTCTTCGAGGGTGGGGGCATACTGAATAAAACGATAGCCGGGAATTTTGTTCAGCGCTTCCAATACCTGCTGCTGATTTTCAAAGGGCAGGTACACCACAAAGTGCGGCGGCAGGGTCGGCGGTAGCAGCGTCTCTTTGGGGTTGATAATCGGCGGCACAATCGCGGCGTTAAAGTGGTGCCAGTGCAGGCCGATGCGGTATTTGGCCGGGGCAAAGTAACGCATCACCAGGCGGTTGTTAAAATCGACCCCGCGCTGGGGGACGTCGGGATGACCGAAGGCGTACTGGTGGCCGATGCCAACAACAGGTTTATTTCGCAGGCGGCCCGCCCAGGCCGTGACCGGCTCAAAGTCGGTGACGATCACGTCGATATCGTCCAGGGGGAGCGATCTAACGTCGTTGATAAACCGCAGGGGTTTGGCCTCCAGCACGGTGTGCAGGTGGCTGATCCGGCCGTTGCGGGTGGCAAAACTCAAGCCGTGGCGAAGTTGGTAGTCGCCAAACACTTCCATGTCGAAGTAGTTATCAAAGTCGCGCCCGCTAAACAGAAACTGGACATCGGCGCCCCGGGCATTGAGGTGCTTTGCCATCATTCGCGCCCGGGAGATGTGGCCGTTGCCGGTGCCCTGAACGCCGTAAAGTATCTTCATTGTGCTTCCTGAAACCCGAAGTGGTCGATCAGACCATTACCTGAGCGTGGGCCAAATGGGCGATGATGATGCCCAGCGCCGCGCCTGCCAGGGTGTCGGTGGGGAAGTGCACCCCGAGAATGACCCGGGAGGCGGCAACCGCGATGGCCCACAAAAACATGGGTGCTGCAATCACACCGAAAAACAACACGGTTAACGTGGACAGCAAGAAGGCGGCTGCCGTATGGCCAGAGGGAAAGCTGAATTCATCCGAGGCGATGATGCTGGCACTGAAGGCGGGGATGGCGGCAGGTGGGCGCCGACGGCGGCAGGTATTTTTCAGCACCCAGTAGAGAGGCAGCCAAACGGCGAAGCTGAGGGCCACGGCAATGAGGTAGTTGAGCCCCTGGCTGACGCCAATGCTGTAGAGCAGAATTGGCAACAGTAGCTGGGTGTAGCCATCACCGGTTTTTGAAATGCCGTAGGCAATGCGGGACAGACGCTGCTGATGGCGGGTTCCCACACAGGCCAGAAACATTCTTACATCGAACTGATTTATCGACTGTATTAAGCGCATAGTAGTGTCCTCATGCTAGGAACTCTACGCGGCTGACGTTGCAGCACAGTGACGTTTATATTGCAGAATTACGACATCGTGACCTGCAGATGTCCCGTAGCCTGGCGGCGCAGGTGACGGTCAATCAGGCGTTCTCAATCAGCAGAATGCTGCCGCGATAGCGGCTGGACAGGCTACTTTGCCAGGGAAAAAGCTCGGCAAATTGCGATTCAATCAGCGCATCGGCCACATCGAGAAAAGGCGGGCGATTGGGGTCGCTGATCAACACCTTCTGCACGCCTGCCTCCAACGCCCGGTTGATACAGTCGTAAAGGTCGGCGGCCATGTCGTCCCAAAAGCAGATATCGCTGCCGAGCAGCACATCAACCCCCTCGAATTGGGCCTCAGTGAGGCTCGAAAAGTCCTGAGTCAACGTGCTAACCTGAAGATCGTTGTGGCTCGCTTGGGCTGCCAGGAAAGGAAAAACGCTGTCGTCGGCATCCAGTGCGGTGACCTCGCAGCCGCGGCTGGCACAGTACAGACCGGCCAGCCCCCAACCACAACCCAGTTCCAATACCCGTGTCCCTGCGGTCAAAGGGTGCTGCTCCAGGTAATCCGCCAGTACCAGGCTGGCGCTCCAGGTTTTATTGCCGTGCAACGAGGTGCGGCTTTGACGTTTCAATCGACGAATAGTGGGGTGACGGCTGGTCATCCAGTCCAGTCCGTAAAATGCTTTGGTGTGGCTAGAAGCGGTCACGCAGAGGCTCTCGTTGGGTAATTAGACGACCCGAGGGCCGGTGGTAATCTTGCTGGATGCAGCGCTGACAAGGTCAGGGCTGAATGGACAGCGCTTACGTTAGATAAGTATCACCCAGATTGTCATTCCCGCGAAGGCGGGAGTTGAGGCTGACTGGGGTATTATCGTTGCTGGATACTCGCCTTCGCGCACTAGTGTCCGGAATAATTTTTATGTCGTCATGCTCGCGAATGCGGGCATCCAGAAAACCCAGCACGTTAGCAATCACTGGATACCCGCGTTCGCGGGTACGACGATATTCGGTAACCCCTCTGGCCGGTTGTGCATTTAGGCTTTTATAAATCAAGTCTCGCCTCTGGCAGGTGCTGTTTGTGTCCACGATGTAAAGTCCTTGCAAGCCGTGGCGCAAATTATTCCGGACAGCAGTGCGCGAGGGCAGAAATCCAGGTTTGCCGGGGTATTATGGTTGCGCAATACCCGGCTTCACCGGGGTGACAGGCTTAAGTCAGTGCCATTCGGGTCAGAGCTTACACCAAAGTCGAGATTACCAACGCCCCTGAACACGGGATAATTGCCGCAAATGAGTGGGTCGCTTTGTTGATTTTGGCAGGGCGGCAAGCAGAATCGATGCTGATACAGCGAGGAGCATTATGGGCCAGGATTACGATGTGATTGTGTTGGGCAGTGGCCCGGCGGGGGAGTCGGCAGCGCTCAATGCCAGCAAGCGCGGTCAGCAGGTCGCTGTGATCGAGTCCCAGTCGTTGGTGGGAGGGGCCTGCACCCATCAGGGCACGATTCCTTCCAAGGCCCTGCGGCATATGGTTCGCCAGGCCATTCGCTTTAATCAGGCGCAGATCTTTCGGGATCTGGGTGATCCCCGCACCCTGACCTACCCCAAGCTCCTCAGCCATGCAGAGGAGGTCATCGCCCAGCAGGTTGCCATGCGCAGCCGCTTTTACTATCGCAACAATATCGAGCTGATTCACGGCCAGGCCAGCTTTGTGGACAGGCATACCCTGTCGGTGCAGCGCCAAGGTGGCCGAAGCACCCAGCTGCGGGCAGCCCAGTTTGTGATCGCCACCGGGTCTCGTCCCTATCGTCCCGCTGATATCGACTTTGATCACCCCCGGGTGTACGACAGTGACACGATTCTGAAAATGACCAACACCCCGCGCAAGATGATCGTCTATGGCGCCGGGGTGATTGGCTGTGAATACGCGTCGATTTTCTCCGGTATCGGTATGAAGGTGGAGCTGGTCAATACTCGCGACCGGCTGCTGGAATTTCTCGATGACGAAATCTCCGACGCCCTGAGTTACCACCTGCGCCATATGGGGGTGATGATGCGCCACCGGGAAGAGGTGGATCGGGTAGAGGCAACGGACCTGGGGGTTACCCTGCATTTGAAATCTGGCAAGCGCCTGCACAGCGATGCGCTGCTGTGGTGTAACGGCCGCAGCGGTAATACCGACGCGCTTAACCTGTCAGCGGTGGGACTGGAGGCCGACCATCGCGGTCAACTCCAGGTGGATGAGCACTATCAGACGGCCGTTCCCGGCATCTTTGCTGCGGGCGACGTGATCGGTTGGCCGAGTCTGGCCAGTGCCGCCTACGATCAGGGCCGGGCTGCGGCGGCCTCGGCCCGGGGCAAGGAGCAGTGTCGCTTTGTCGACGATGTGCCCACCGGAATTTATACCCTGCCGGAAATCAGCTCTGTGGGCCTGACCGAGCGCGAACTCACCGAGGCGAAGATTCCCTACGAGGTGGGGCGCGCGTCTTTCAAGGACACCGCTCGGGGGCAGATCAGTGGCGAGACGGTGGGTATGCTCAAGTTGCTGTTCCATGTCGATACCCTGGAGATTCTCGGCATTCACTGCTTTGGCGCCGAGGCGGCAGAGATTATCCACATTGGTCAGGCAATCATGAAGCAGCCCGGTGAGGGCAATAATCTGCGCTACTTCCTCAACACCACCTTCAACTATCCCACCATGGCCGAGGCCTATCGCACGGCGGCGTTCAACGGCATCAATCGCCTCTGACACGCTCTCGACTGTCTCGGTTTTCCCATAGCTTTGCTTCGGCAACTCCCGGCTTTTTTGCAGCCGGGCAGAGGCCGTATTTTGCATTCTGAAAAAAATGACTTAAGCCGCAACTTTTTGATTGACACAGTTCCGTTCTAGGAATAAATAGTGCGACTTAAGGCGGCATGGGTTTGGTGGCTTTGATCCCGGCCTCCGGGTTTCCGATTTACCAGTAGCAGTGGAGTGGAATATGGCAGACGACTTGGCTGACGATGATCTGGAAGAAGGCTTTGAGGAGTCCGAAGACAGTGGTTTTGAAGAGCGCGCAGCAATGGGCGGCCGTGACCACAGTATTCGCCGAAAAATCGAAGAGCGTTTGGAACGCAAGCGCTTGATGGAAGAGCTCGACCTCCTCGACGACATCGACCTGTAAAACCGGGGCGCTTTGGCTGCCCGGTGATTGCTCGCCCAAGAATGCCGCATATTGCGGCATTTTGTTTTTCTGCTCCCGCAAAATTCCCCGACGCCCCAGCGGATCGCCCTGGTTGCCCGTAATGCGGGGCGGTTATACCATGTGAAAGTTGAATCTAGTTTACACTGACAGGCTTTTGAGCTGATGGGGTCTGGCGGTGTTGAGCATCCAGCCGGGGAACCAGTTGTCGCTTGCGACAACAAAAAACAATAACGTATTAAATCCACAAACGGGGTTGTCTAATGAATTGGAAAGCAATATCGGCAGTAGTAGCGATCGTAGCGGTAGCGGCGTTTGTCTGGTATGTCCTGGAGCGGTCGGCTACCACCGTCACTGAGCCGCCAGCACCCGGCGATGAATTGGTGGAAGATACCAAGCCGGTGAAGACGGTCAAGGAAACCCTCGCGGTGGAGTCTGACCCCGAGTATCAGCAAAAGGCAGACAGCATTGTTGCGCCGCCGACCTCTGTCGACAACAGCGACGAGAAAGTGCGAGAAGCTGCCGCCGACCTGTCGGAGCCGATGGCCGCCTGGTTGACGCCGGTAGAGCAGATCCGCAAGTGGGTCGCTCTGGTCGAGCAGATGGCATCCAACAAGCTGCCCAGCCGAAATTTGCCGGTGGTATACAACAAAGACAGCTTTCTGGTGATTGAGACCGAGCAGGGCTTGATTGCGGATCCCGCCAATTACAAACGCTGGGACCCGCTGATTTCAACCATTACCGCGCTGGACCCGAAGCAGGTCGCCATCTATTACAAAAAGTGGTCGCCCTTGCTGGAGACCAGCTACAACGAATTGGGCAACCCCCAATCATTTGATAATCAGTTCCGGACCACCATCGAGCACATGCTGTTTGTGGAGCCGATTCCGGCCAATGCCAAGTTGAAACAGCCCAAGGTATTTTACGAATACGCCGATGCCAAGCTGGAAAATGCCGACGCGCTGAGCAAATGGATGTGGCGGCTGGGGCCTGACAACATGGCAGCCCTTCAGGCCTGGTTGAAAGAACTGCAGAGCTACCTGTAAACCGCTGAGTTTGCCAGTAAGGCGCCCCTGCGGCGGCTTACTGGCAATACACGGGCCTAATCCAGATCCCGCAAATAGCCATCCAGATGGGGGCGGTCACCGCGCTCATTGCGCAACGCAAAATCGATTCCTTTATCGCCTTCCTGTTGGCAAAACTGCACCTTGGCTGGCAGGAAAATCGGTGTCTTGAACTGCGCGAAACATTCACTGCGCTCACCCACCTGATCACTCAGCGCGGCGATACAGGCTGCCTGACTCCACATGCCGTGGATGACCATCTTTTTAAAACCCAGAATCTTGGCGCTGAGATTGTGCAAGTGGATAGGGTTGAAATCACCGGATGCCCGGGCGTACTGGCGGGCCTGACGGGGATGCAGCTTCCAGATTTCAGCGTCGTCAAAGGGGCGCAGGGCAGGGCGTGGGCTGCTGTCGGCGGGCACGCTGGTTTTTGCCCGGGACAGATACAGACTCTCATCCTCCCAGACTTTGTCCTGATCCACGTAGGCCCGGCAAATGAACTGGAATTCAATCCCTTTGTCGTTCAAGCGTGTTTCGCCAATGCGGCAGTCCAGGGTGGGGCGCTCGCCGAGTTCGATGGGGCGGAACTGGCGCAGGGTGTTGGTCAGGTGAATACAGCCCATGGGGGTTACCGGAAAGTCTTTCTCCAGCATCATCGACATTTGCAGGCGAAAGGCGAGCACGTGAAGAAAGCTCATGGGCAACAGATTGCTTTGGGTGTCAAAGCCACAAACTTGTCGGTAACGCTGTAATTGGCCTTTGTCGATGCGCAATTTCTCCGCAGAAATTCGCGTGTCGGGAAAGGCGGGTGGTGTACTGATCTGCCGACCAGGCGACTTGCGGGTAAAGGCGGCCCGCAACAGCAACGGCGGTGTGCTGGGCAGGGATTTCATCTGGATTTGATTACTTGCGGTCATGCTGGGCTGCCTCCATACTTTAGCCGGTCCGGGTGCTGCCGGGACTGTTAATGCCAGTATAGGAAATAAGTCTGGCAGTGGAATTTGCCAGGATGCAGTTTATTGACGTTTTTGCGGCCAATGCGCAGTGGGTAACGAAACCAATCATAATGAATGACACGAGCAGAACCGACGTTTCCGATTTGAGTGATTCCAGTTTTCTGGTGCAACTAGTCTACCCCGCCATGGAAAAGCTCGGACTTGATGTGGCGCGCATCGTCGATGAATGCCGAATTTCCCCCGAGTTATTGAAGGATCGCACGGCCCGGTTTCCCCATGCCGCCCAGGCGCGGTTTTGGCGGGTGCTGGAGGAAGTCAGTGGTAACCCCCATATCGGTTTGCATATTGCTGAAGTGGTGCCGGTGTATCGGGGGCAGGTGCTGGAGTACCTGTTTTTAAGCAGCCCGAATTTTGGTGAGGGCCTGAAGCGCGCCCAGAATTATCAGCGTCTGGTCACTGATGCCATGCAGTTCGAACTGCAGCTGGGTGAACCCAGCTCCCGCCTTCGCCTGGACTTTGCCGGTGAAGACGATCCCTTTCTGCGGCATCGCAATGAGTGTTTTGCCCGCTTTCTGATCCGCTATTTTCAAGCGGTCACCGACGGTGCTTTTGCCGCCGAGCAGGTGACGTTTAGCCATCAGTTGGTGGGGGATGCAGACGAGTACCAGCGCCGCTTTGGCTGCCCGGTGATCTTTGATGCGCCGGAGCAGGCGCTGATCTTTGCCAGTGATATTCTGGCAACACCGTCGAGCCATGCCGAGCCCGATCTGTTAAAACTGCACGAAAAGCTCGCCAGCAAGCAGCTGGAGCGGCTGGAGCGGCAGGATATTGTTGCCGAAGTAAAGCGGGTCATCGCCGAGATTCTTGAGTTGGGCCAACCCAGCCTGGAAGGGATTGCCGAGCGGCTGAATATGAACGAGCGAATTCTTCGCGCCCGCCTCACCGAGGCGGGTACCAGCTTTAATCAGGTACTAGCCGATTATCGCTGCATTCTGGCAAAACGCCTGTTGGCCAGAACCGAAGAAAGCGTGTCTGACGTGGTGTACCTCACCGGCTTTTCCGAACCCAGCACCTTTTATCGGGCCTTTAAGCGCTGGACCGGGCTGACACCGGTGGAGTACCGCCAACAGAAGCAACAGCTCTAATCAGGCGCCAATCCAGGCCTGACCACACACCCGAATGGTGTTGCCGTTAATCGCTCTGGAGGCCGGGTTGCCAAACAGGGCGATTGTTTCAGCCACATCCAGGGGCAGACCGCCCTGCGAAAGCGAGTTCAAGCGACGGCCAAACATACGCGTCATCAGCGGCACGGCGGCGGTCATGGCGGTTTCGATAAAGCCCGGCGCTACCGCGTTGACGGTGATTCCCTTGGCCAGCAGGGCCGGATCTTTGGACATGTAGTCCACGTAGCCAATCACCCCGGCTTTGGATGCCGCATAGTTTGTCTGCCCCCGCTGACCGGCAATGCCGTTCATGGAGGAGACACCTACGATGCTGCCGCCGTCGTTGATCACCCCACCGCTGAGCAGTGCGTCGGTGATTCGCTGAGCGGCCGCCAGATTGATATTCAGGGTCAGCTGCCATTGCTGCTCGGTCATATTGGCAATGGTCTTGTCCCGGGTGACCCCGGCGTTGTGCACTATCAGATCCGCGCCACCCATCTTGCGAAGCTGCTCGCCGATCAACTCGGCGGCGTTATCTGCGGTAATGTCGGCCACCAGGGCTTCGCCTTTGATGGCCGCCATGGCTTGATTCAACTCAGCGGCCATCGGCGCGACATCGACACCCAATACCGTGGCGCCATCACGGGCCAGGGTTTGGGCAATGGCCAAACCGATACCCCGGGAGGCGCCGGTGACCAGCGCGACCTTGTCCGCCAGGGGTTTGTGCCATTCGGGCAGCTCCGGGCAGCTTGCAGCGCTGATTCGCAGCACCTGGCCGTCGACATAGGCCGATTTCCCCGACAGCAAAAAGCGCAGGCCGGAATCGATATTTTCTTCGCCGCCCTCAGCCACGGTGATCAGTTGAGCCGTTGCGCCTTTTTTGCCGACCTCTTTTGCCAGCGAACGGCTGAAGCCTTCCAGCGCGCGCTGGGTTGCCGCAGCGCTGGCGTCGGCCGCGTCCAGGTGGGGACGACCCAGCAGAATGATGCGACCGCTGGCGGCGAGTTTGCGAATGTTCTGATTAAAAAAGGTATAGGCCTGAATTAACTCCAGGCTATTGGTCAGGCCGCTGGCGTCGAAGATCAGGGCCTGGTAGCGCTCGGCACTGCTGCCACCCGTTTGTCCGGTGAGTGAGCTAGCCCGATGACCGAAGTGAACGCTGGCCGTGCTGTCGCTGAGGTTGCGCACCACGGGGCCGAGCAAGTGGGCATTGTCTCCCGCATCGATCATCACATCGCCGCTGATAAAACTGTCTGCATTGCTGTCGTAGCGACGCAACTCGGCGGGCGTCGCCACACCCAGGGCGCCGAGAATTTTCTTACCGGCTTTAGAGTTGATAAACGCTTCGATGCGGTCGGTCATTGCCTTGTCTCCAGGGTTCATGGAACTGCAGTTATTGTCGGGCTAGTCTATGCTCTCCATGGTGATCGACGTTACCAAGCGAGCATCACAGTGTGCAATTGATTGACTCACACGCTGTGAGTTCAGCGCGTGAGTCAGTCGCTGGCGTGCTGTGTTTACAGGATAGCCGACCCGACAGAAAGGTCGCATTGTAGCGTCTACTGTCGGTCAACCAATTGACAGCTTTGTGCTGGCGGGCCGTCGAATCAGCCAATGTGTCCCGGGGCACCCTTGTTACACTGCCCAGCCTTAACCGGGAAGCCCGGACGCGATTGAACAGGCGCAACCCGTTGTTATTGTCCATTCAATTTTGAGGTCGACGTTATGTCATCCACAGCCACTACCGTTCGCCGCGTCGCCATTATTGGCGGAAACCGCATCCCCTTCGCCCGGTCCAATACCGCCTATTTTGGTATCAGCAATCAGCAGATGCTGACCGCGGCCATCGAAGGGCTCAGCCAGCGTTATCAGCTGCAAGACAAGCAGTTAGGCAGCGTGGTCGCCGGCGCGGTAATGAAGCACAGCCGCGATTTCAACCTGACCCGGGAAGCCGTGCTGGGCACCACCCTGCATCCCCATACGCCCTGTTTTGATATTCAGCAGGCCTGTGGCACTGGCCTGCAGGCGGTGAACGTGGTGGCCAACAGTATCGCCCTGGGACAGATTGAAGTGGGTATTGCCGGTGGTGTGGATACCACCTCTGATGCCCCCATCGGGGTGAGCGAAGGGTTGCGCAAAGTGCTGCTCAACGCCAACCGGGCCAAGACTACCGGTGACCGCATTAAAGCCTTTCTGAAATTGCGCCCCGGTCACATCGGCGTGAACATTCCTGCCAATGGTGAGCCTCGCACCGGGATGTCGATGGGGCAGCACACTGAAGTGACCGCCAAAGCCTGGAATATTGCCCGGGATCGTCAAGACGCGCTGGCGGCGCTGAGTCATCAGCATTTGGCTGCGGCCTACGAACGCGGTTTCTTCGATGATCTGGTCAGTCCCTTTGGCGGCCTGGCGAAGGACAACATTCTGCGTCCAGACACCACGGCGGAGAAGCTTGCCAATCTGAAACCCGCCTTTGATAAAACCTCCGGCAAGGGCACCCTGACCGCAGGGAATTCCTCCACCCTGACCGATGGCGCTTCGGCGGTGTTGCTGGCCAGTGAGGAATGGGCCGCCGCGAATAACCTGCCGGTGAAGGCCTACCTGACCATTGTGGAAACAGCGGCGGTGGATTTCTTTGGCAAGGGCAGCAACGACGAGAAAGAGGGCCTCTTGCTGGCGCCGGCCTACGCTGTGCCGCGCATGCTGGAAAAGGTCGGATTAACCCTGCAAGATTTCGATTTTTACGAAATTCACGAAGCGTTTGCCGCCCAGGTGCTGGCCACCCTGGATGCGTGGCAGGATGAAAAATACTGCCGTGAAAAACTCGGATTGCAGGCGCCTCTGGGAGCGATTGATCTGTCTCGTCTGAACGTGAATGGCAGCTCCCTGGCAGCGGGTCATCCCTTTGCCGCCACCGGCGGTCGTATCGTGGCGACGCTGGCCAAAATGCTGGAGGAGAAAGGCAGCGGCCGCGGGTTAATCTCCATTTGCGCCGCTGGCGGCCAGGGTGTTACGGCAATTCTGGAGCGCTAATCATCGCCTGATTGATGGCAGGGGCAGGGACGCCCCGATCAAGGTAACTGCGCTTCGCGTATCGGCGTTATTTACCGTAGCTTTCGCAACTGCCCTGTTCAAAGCCGATAACGCTATTGTCTGCACACGCGGTGCAGGCATTGCCGTAGGTCTTGTGTCTCGCTGTTGCGGGACAAGGGGTGGTGACGCAGCGAATGCCGGTATCAATGTGACCGCAAACCGGTTGAAATTCCCGGGTGCACATTTCTGGTCTGGGAGTTTCGCAGGAGGTGAAGCCGGGCTGCACGGCGGCGGTGTCCTCTTCTACCGCGGTGGAGCAGGCTTGCAGCAGGGCCAGTAACAGACCGCCAAACAGTCCTGTCAGTGCGACACCGCGAGGTGAGAGGCGCACCGGAAGTAGCCGGTTGCGTGCTTGGCTGCGAGCGGGTGACGCGCTGGGTGTGGGGGACGCAGGGTTGGGCATGTCCATTTCCTCAGCAATCTCCTTGGCTTTTCAATGTACCTGTTATTGTCGCCAATGTGGCCGATAATTGTGTCTTTTCTGCCAAATTTGTCTGTCTGGATACGGCAGTTGTCCAAGACGCTCGGGCGGACTTTGCCAGACGAGTGTGTCGTTAGGGCTTGTAAGGGTAGGGCAGCAGGCCCTGCGGTGCTGAGAGCAACTTCACAGCCTTGTGTCATAACCTAATCCTGTCGCCCGCCTGGTTCGTTAAATCTGGCCTATCATCGGCATCGTCAAATTCTATTTAGCAATCATCCGGCGCTTTGCTAGAGTATGAGTCCTACAGTTTACGTCGCCGTTTCCTCAGTCATTAACAGCACGGTCTGTTAGGACACTGTCTTTAAGAGCAAAAGGGGAACGGTAGATTGGTAACGCGGTCGGACAGTTCAACCACCGTGTTTTTCGGCAGATGAAAAGGAGTTGGTTCATGACGAAGATCGACATTGGTATTAGCGAACAGAATCGCGAGCAGATCGCCCATGGCCTCAAGCGATTGCTGGCAGACTCTTACACGCTGTACCTGCAGACGCACAACTTTCACTGGAATGTGATTGGTCCCCGGTTTCGGGAGCTGCATTTGATGTTCGAAGAGCATTACACCGAGCTGGCGCTGGCGGTTGACGATATCGCCGAGCGGATTCGTACGCTGGACGTTGCCGCGCCCGGCACGTACAAAGAATTCGCCAAGTTGAGTGCCGTTGAGGAAGTGGATGGTGTGCCCGAAGCAGCGGCGATGGTCGATATTCTGACCAAGGGGCATGAGCAAGTGGTGAAAACCTGCCGCGAGGTGCTGAAAATGGCGCAGGAAGGTGATGATGAATCGACCCTTGCGCTGGTCTCAGACCGCATGCGCATCCATGAGAAAACCGCCTGGATGCTGCGCGCCCTGAACAAGTAATTGCCAAGCGGCTGTCGAGCGCCCCGGGTTTGTAACAAACTCGGGGCGTTTTCGTCTCAGCGTTTGTAATTCGACACGCTCGGCGATGTTGCCCATACGCGGCGGCGCTGCGCTGGGTAGTGCGAAACACGGGGGATGAAAAGCGGGGATGAAAAGCGGCGGAGTTATGTGGAGGCGGGGTGAAGTACAGCAGCAGGATAGCGCAAACGATGCGCATTAAAGCGCGCCGAGCAAATGGCAGTCGGCAGCCGAGTTCCCCATTGCGCAGAACTTTATTGATTGGCCTGTTTGCCAGTGTGCTGGTATCACCAGTGTTGGCGCTCGAGCTGAAAAGTCCCGCCACACCCATGCTGGTAGTGGAGCTGTACACCTCGGAGGGGTGCAGCAGTTGTCCACCGGCAGATGCCTGGTTGGCGTCCTTCAAACAAGATCCGCGATTGTTTGAATCGCTGCTACCCCTGGCCTTTCATGTTGACTACTGGGATATGCTCGGTTGGTCTGATCCCTTCGCCAAACCCGCCTATTCAAAGCGGCAGCGGGATTGGGTGTCGGAGCGGCGAGTGTCCCAGCCCTACACCCCCGGCTTTGTCGTGAACAGTCAGGAGTGGCGGGGGTGGTTTGGCCAGCAGCTTGGGTTGCCCGCCACCGAGGGCAGCCCTGGTATTCTGCACGTTAGCTGGCCCGACAAAACCCAGCCATTGGCGCTGCGTTTTGATACCGAAAAGGCGGCTTATGAACGCCTGGCCGTGAATGTGGCTGTGTTGGGCATGGGCCTGGAAACCGAGGTGCAAGCGGGAGAGAATCGCGGCAGAACCCTGCGCCACGATTTTGTGGTGTTAAGTCATCAGCGTCATGTTATCTCACGTAAAGGCAATGGCTACGCGGCACAGATCGCCGCGCCTGACATTCCCGCTGTTGGGCAGCGCCGCTCGGTGCTGGCGGTGTGGCTGTCGCCACTCACATCCCAGCGAATTATTCAGGCAGCGGCGGGCTATATGGCGCCGTGATCGGACGGCAAACGTTGAGTGCCGCGCCCTATCGCAAACAAACAACGAAGACTGCAACGTCGATGCCCATGGCCAGCAGGAGAAGATGTTCGATGGTTCGTCCCCGCCTGACGGATAAATACCTTGAAAATCTGCCCGACGGCGAACTTCTTTGGATCGGCCTGCGCCCGGCCCGCAAACAGCCAATGACAACCGTGGAGCACTGCCGGGCCGTTGCGGGGATGGGCTTGGAGGGTGACCGGCGTATGGCCGGGCGCAGTGGCTCAGCTCGACAGGTGACCCTGATCAGCCGGGAATTTATCCAATGCATCGCCCAGCATATGGCGGCAAGTCGGCCGCAAACCTCGTTGGCGCTGGCGGAACCGAACACCGGAGATGCCTTAATTTCAGCAATTGAACCCGCGCTACTCAGGCGCAATCTGGTGGTGTCCGGGATTAACCTCAACGCGCTGCGCTATCGCAAGTTTTGCATTGGCGAGGCGGTGTTTGAGGCGACGGCTTATTGTCACCCCTGTTCGCGTATGGAAAGTGCGCTGGGCGTGGGGGGCTTCGCGGCCATGATGGGTTTGGGAGGCTTGTGCGCCACGGTCCTGGTCAGCGGCGAGATTACCCGCGGCGACAAGGTTATTCCGCTTCAACTCGAGGACTAGCGCCTGCAGCGGGTGGCGTTGCCTCTGGCTTGCGGGTCAGCGCTGGTACGTAAACCAGAAAACTCAACACGCTGAAGAGCGCGGGTGCAAACAGACACAAACGAACCAGACCGGCCACCAGCGTCTCACCACTCAAGCCCGCGACCACACCAAACATTTGCACTGGATAAGAAACCGCAATCAGCAGTAGGGCAATCAGCAGGCGCCGCCCGGGTTTGCTGCGCCAGAAAATAATGGCAAGCAAAATATGGATGGCCACAGCCAGGGCAGGAAGAACGATGAGTAGTGACACGGCGCTGTCCCCATAGTCTATTGCCGACGCTGTCCTTGTCTTGAATTCACGCGGCCAGTTGAGCAGCGCGACCGAATTATCGCGCCAAGGGCAGTGTAACCCCTGCTTTCCTGCACTGCCAACGGCGGATGAGCAACGGTCAGGGGCCGGTGCCGGATCTGGAACTAACCATCAAGCTGGCGCGTGTTTTCCTTTTGGGGCGAAGCGGGATAGCAGGGCGGGCAGCAGGGTGAGGTCAGCGATCAGGGCAATGATCACCGCTGCCGCCGTGAGCAAGCCAAACATCACGCTGGGGATAAAGTCTGAGCCCATCAACAGGGCAAAGCCCAAGGCGATGATGGTGGAGGTGTACAGAAGGGCATAGCCGACGCTTTGATGGGTGTTCTCGATGGCCGTCTCGACAGAATGTTGGCGGCGCTCTTCCAGAAAGCGATGGGTGTAGTGGATGGTGTCATCCACGGCAATACCCATGGCGATGGCCGCAATGGTCATGGTCATAAAGTCCAGCGGAATGCCCAGCCAGCCCATCAGACCAAGTATGCTCAGGGACGCCACCATATTCGGCACCATAGCTAACAGGGCGATGCGCAGGGAGCGAAATACCAACCAGAAGACCAGGGTCAACACCGCGAATACGGCGCCCAGAGTAAGTATTTGCGAGGCGAACAGCCGCTCCAGCATGGATTGATACAGCACAAATAGATTGCTGATTTGATAGTGCTGTTCGGTGATGCCGAGTTCTGCCATGCCCTGGCGAATATCGGCGAGCAGCTGCTTGCGGTTCAGCCCTTCGGTGCTGTCCTTTACCCGCGCACTGATGCGCAGCTCGGCGGGGTCAGGCAGAAACAAACTGCCGAGCAGGTCCTTGCGGATCGATTTGTCGAGGGTCCAGTACACCGCGGCCAGTTCGTACTCGGTGAGGGGGCGGTTGCCGTTGAGTTGCTTGGCCAGCTTGGTGAAATTGACCACCGATAAGGTGGTGCCCATGCCAGTCTGCGCGTCGAGCATATCCTGAATGCGATGGGTGTTTTGTACTTCAATGGCGCGCAGGGGGAGTTGGGAGGGTTGTCCCGCTGGCCGCTCCGGGCGGTACACAATATCCAGCGGAGTCGAGCCGCCAAAATGCTGATCGATGAAAGCCAGCTCGCGATAGACATCGGTGTCTTTTTTGAAGTAATTGATAAAGCTGTTTTCAACGCTCAAGCGCAAACTGCCAACCACACTCAGGGCGAGGAGAAGGGCGCCGAAGAGGATAACAGGCGTGCTGCGGCGCAGGCTAAGTCGGCCGCTGGCAGTAAGGGGGCGCCGGCTCCAGTGACTGGATTCCCGCGACTGCTCTCGGGGGAACAGCATCAGCAGAGAGGGCAGCAGCAATAAGGTGCTGACCAGGGTAATGACCATTGCCAGCATCATCATCAAGCCGAAGGACGAGACGGGCTTGATGTCACTCAACAGCAATGAGGCAAAACCCACTGAGGTGGTCAACCCGGCAAAAAAGCAGGGTGCCAGTTTGTTTTTCAGGGTGCGTTGGACCAGCACGTACTGGCTTGCTTCGGTGTCGGCTGCCAGCTCCTCCCGGTATTGCACAATGAGGTGAATGACAATTGCCAGAGTGAGTATCAGCAACAGGGCGATAAAATTGGCGGAGATCACCGTCGCTTTCAGCCCGGCCAGGGCAAAGCAGCCCGTGGTGATCAGCACACTGGCACTGCAGCAGCAGGCGGTAATGAGCAGCCAACGCCAGCGCTTGAAAATCAGCATGATTAAGGCGGCGATTACCAGGGCGATTGCCGTACCGAACAGGCTCAGGTCTTTCTGAACGATATTGATTAACTGGTATGCCAGTACATGGGGGCCGCCCATGTATATTTCGGCGCGGCTACCATAGCCAGCAATGATGTCGCGGATCTCATCAATTTCTTTATCGCGCTGTTCGCGCAGGGTCTTCTCCAGTCGCGACTGCTTCAGGGCCAGGGTCTGCAGTTGGATTTTTTGCTCGTGAGTCAGCTCGCCTTCAAGGCGCTGCTCTTGCAGGGCGAGTGATTCGCGCTGCACTCGGTTGAGTTCAGGGTCGGCCTTGAATAATACCTGGATGCCGCTGATGGTCTGCTCGGGATTAATCAACAGACCTTCGTAAACCGGGTGGCCCTTAAAAATGGCCCGAAGACGGGCGGGCGGTAAGTTGAGTTTGCTCTGGGTCAGTTGATCCGGTTGCGTGTCACTGCTGAGGGCTTGTTCGCCGGCCTGCAGCAGCGGCACCGACAGAATGGAGCGCACTGATTGCACCCGTTGCAGGGCGCGGATTTGGCGGCTGATGTCGGCGACATCCCGCTGGCTTTGGCGCGAGAAAATATCGCCGTCTTTTGGCTGGTAGGCCAGGATCAAAAACTCTTCCGGGGAAAATTTTTGAGTGATCTTCTGGCTGCGAATGAAGTCGCGATTTCCCTCAGATATCAGGGTGTCGGCCGAGGCGTTAATTTCAAACCGGCGGCTCTGATCGGCCAGCACCACCGTGAGCACCAGCATTATAAAGACCCATAATTTGGGGTGGTTCAGTAGCCACTTCACTGCGCGACTTCCCTTGGTGTGTGCTCGGTGTCGTCCCGGCCGGCGCTATCGCCTTTTTTGCGAGTGCCAATCGCGGGAAATTGCTTGTCGCGCTGTTTTCCCTGCAAATACATATTGCGGAAAAACACATAGGGGTCCTCTGCCTCGGCGCGGATTTTTTCGTAGGCTTCGGCTTTGTCAGAAAAGTTTTGCATGGCATCGGTTGCCATGATGATCGCGGTTTCGGGCTGCTCGGTGAGGTAGGGGATGGGGTTGAGAAAGTAATCTGCAACCAGGCCGGTGCTGCCACGTAGGTCTGAGGGACCGAGAAAGGGCAGTACCACAAATACGCCCTGACCGGTGCCATGTCGCTCCAGGGTGTCGGCAAAGCCGGTGTTGTCCTCTTCAATTTCCCACCAATCTTCAGCGGGGTCGAAAATGCCGACAATGCCAACGGTGGTATTGATCAAAAACCGCAGGCTGGTGTTGCCCGCCTTGCTGCCTTCGCCTTGCAACAGATGGTTGATAATGGAGATGGGCGATTTGATGTTGGCAAAGAAATTGGACACGCCGCTGCGCACTGGCTGGGGCAGGGTGTGATTGTAGGCCTTGGCAATCGGGATCATCACATAGCGATAGCTGACATCGTTGAAGGCAAACATAGCCCGGTTAAAGCCGATCAGCGGATCGTCTATCTCTTCTTCTTTGTCCGGGTAGGCGACCACGGTGGCCTGCTCTGGTGGCAAGACATTGGCCTGACTGTATTCGGCCGCTACGTCCTCACTGCGGGCTTTTGCGTCGTCCTCTGGCGTACTGCTGCATGCTGCCAGAATCAGCAGCGCACCGATCACCGCGAGATTTACCCCAATTTTCGCCAGGCGAACAAGGGGGCGCAGTGCCCGCGCCAGACGGGGCCGGGGTGGTGTGTCGCCGGTTGCCCCGGGCAAGTCCTGCTTTGCCGGTTGTCCCATAGTTGCGTCCATCATCCGGTTTTTGTTGTATTGCTGAGGCTTAGAAGGTGGCAGTCGACGTTTGTTCATTGTTCATATTGCCAGTTTTATCTGTCATCTACCTCGCGGACTATGGCGGTGAACGGTCGCCACTCGGTGATGGTTGTGGAGGGGGGATTTTCTGGTGGCCTGTGTGATCTACTCCAAAAAATCAGCCTGAAGGTGACACAGCTATCAAAAATAACGTCATAGTAGTGGTTCAGCGCTGGCGTCAGATTTGTCGGGATAGTGTTTATGGCCACCTGGCGACGCGTAAGGGATGACTAGCGAATTGTGGTAGTGCGCTGCGCAAGGCGGCGCGATCAGGGACGGTTCTGAGTTCCCAAATTTTGATTTTCCAAAATCAACGGGGAGAAAGGTATGGCGCGGCCAAGGGTTCGAGAACGTATTCTTGATGCGGCCCAGCAGTTACTTCAGCGGGAAGGTGTGCGTGCGCTCACCACGCGCAATGTGGCCCAAGAGGCTGGCACCACCGAGGCGAGTGTATTCAATAATTTTGTCGACAAAGCGGGCTTGTTCCGCAGCCTGGTGGACGAGCGTATCCCTGCCGTTCACCAGTTGCGCAAGGTCATTGACGACCGCTCAATCGAAACCCGTCCCTGGCTGGAGGCGCTGCATACCCAGGCCCGCCTGTACTACCTGGAAGTGATCCCCCTGTTTTCAACTCTGCTCGGCATGTCGGCCGATGCGGAAAAAGTGAAGCGCCTGGGCAATTTTGATCCCCACGCGGCATTAACCCTGGCGTTGACTCGCCGTCGCTTGCTCCCAATCGATGCCGGACAGGAATCCGCGGCCTGGATGGCAGCGATGCTACTGGGCGCGGCAATGCATGATTCATTGCGCAATGTGATGGCTGGTGAGAAGCCCGCCGGGGATGACCTCGGCTCGGAGGCCCTTCACTTTGTTCAAACCCTGACCAGCACCATCCGGCGCTAACCACACCCTGCGCGGCGGCGGGTATTGTTGCCGGCTAGTGGCCTCGTCCGCCGTATTCCTGTGGTGCTTCGCCAACCGGAAAGGTCGCGGCGCTGGCCCTTTGCAATCTGTGTTGGCATCTCTGGACTTGTCCCTTCACCGACAATTGCGCAAACTCCTCGCTGCTTGTAAGCAAACTCGGGCGGTGGCGCTGGGAAGATGTACTGCCCCTCCCGGGATAAAACAACAGATAAAAGGAAAAATAGCCCATGGGACCATTACACGGTTTTAGAATTATCGAGTTTGAGGGCCTTGGCCCCGCCCCCTTCGCCGGCATGATGTTTGCCGATATGGGGGCAGAGGTGATCTCCATCACCCGCAAAACGGTGTCGGAAGGCAAGCCCTTCGATAACGCCATTAGCGAGCGGGGCAAAAAGTCGATTGCGGTGAACCTGAAGTCGCCTGAAGGCATTGCGTTGATTTTGCAGTTGATCGAATCTGCCGACGCGCTGATCGAAGGCTTTCGCCCCGGGGTCATGGAGCGCCTGGGCTTGGGGCCCGAGGTGTGTCAGGCGCGCAATCCCAAACTGGTCTACGGGCGCATGACCGGGTGGGGGCAGACTGGCCCCAAAGCCCATCTGGCCGGACACGACATCAATTACATTGCGCTGTCTGGCGCCCTTCACGCCAGCGGCCGGGCAGGTGAGAAGCCGACCCCGGCGATCAATCTGGTGGGCGACTTCGGTGGCGGCGGTATGTACTTGGCCTTCGGGGTTGTGTCCGCGATGTTGGAAGCCAGTCGCAGCGGCCAGGGACAGGTGGTGGATGTGTCCATGGTAGAGGGTGCCGCCTCGCTGATGAATATGGTGTACAGCTTCTTCAATAACGCCAACTTTGGCTGGAAGGACGAGCGCGGCGTGAACATTCTGGACACCGGCGCTCACTTCTACGACACCTACGAAACCCGCGATGGCAAATACATGGCCATCGGTCCCATTGAGCCCCAGTTCTATCAGCTGTTGAAAGAAAAAATGGGCCTGAGTGAAGACCTCTTCGGCGATCAGAACAACCAGGAGAAATGGCCCGAACTCAAGGACCGGCTGGCCGAGATCTTCAAAACCCGCAGCCGGGACGAGTGGTGCGAACTGTTGGAAGATTGCGATGCCTGCGTTGCGCCGGTGTTGTCCATGACGGAAGCACCCCATCACCCCCACAATTTGGCCCGGCAGAGTTTTGTCGAGGTTGGTGGCCATTTGCAACCGGGACCGGCGCCAAAGTTCAGCCGCAGCGTGCCGCCGGTGCCGACCCCGGCATCCCGCCCCGGCAGCGACACCGACAGGGTGCTCAGCGAACTGCTAGGCTGTAGTGAGCAGCAGGTGCAGTCTTACCGGGCCAGTGGCGTGCTGACTTAAGTCCGCCCTGGGTCAATTCACCCCGGTGTGTTGCTGGGGTGATGCTCCGAAAGTCCTCCCCCGGCGTATAGCTGGCTTAAAACAAAAATTGGAGGAGCTTGCGAGATGGACCCGATATTTCTAGCTGAACGCGGCCTGGTACCCGACACCCTGTTGCGAATGGGGATTCGTCGACAACTCGCTGATCGGCTCGCCGAGGAGCATCGCGGCGATTTGCAGGAGAGCGAAGACCGACGTCGCCGTTTTCGTCGGGACCTGCGCGAGTCCGCCATCACCATTAATACCGCCGATGCCAATGCCCAGCATTATGAGGTGCCCGCAGCGCTATTCGAACTCATGCTCGGCCCCCGGCTGAAATACAGCAGTTGTTGGTGGGAGGGCGCTGCCAACCTGGCCGAAGCGGAAGAGGCCATGCTGCAGCTCTACGCCCAGCGTGCCCAGCTGGCCGATGGTCAGCGCATTCTCGATATGGGTTGCGGCTGGGGCAGCTTTACGCTGTGGGCGGCGGAGCATTATCCCAACTCGAGTATCACTGCCGTCTCTAATTCCCACGGCCAGCGCGAATTTATCGAGCAGCGGGCCCGAGAGCGCGGGTTGAGCAATATTTCGGTCATCACCTGCGATATCGCCAAACTGGAACTTGAACAACGCTTTGATCGGATCGTCACCGTCGAGATGATGGAGCACGTGCGCAACTATCGGGATCTGTTGGAAAACTGCGCCAGCTGGTTAGCACCGGAAGGGCTGATGTTTGTGCATATTTTCTGCCACGCTTTTTTGCACTATCCCTTCGATGGCGGCTGGATGACCGACAACTTTTTCAGCGGCGGCCAGATGCCGGCCTTTGACACCCTGATGCATTTCTCTGATCACATGCGCATCGTCGACAGCTGGCGGGTCAATGGCGTTCATTACTCCAAAACCCTTGAAGCCTGGTTGGCGCTGCTGGACGACAACAAGGCTCAGGCCCTGGAGATTTTGCGGGACGCGCCCAATCCCAAAGTGCAGTTGCAGCGCTGGCGGATTTTTCTGCTGGCCTGCTCCGAGCTGTTCGCTTATCGGGGTGGTCAGGAGTGGTTTGTTGGTCATTATCTGCTCACCCCGGGCAAGCGGGCCGACTGAAGCCCCGCGCCGCTAAACCTGAATTGTGCATATTTACACTGAATGCATCCGGGGGATGCTGGTCACAAGGGGTGAGAGCACAATATTCACCTACTAGGAGGATTCAACATGAAAGGGAAAAATCTGTTAATTCCGGGCGTTATTATTGTTGGCTCACTGGCGCTGTTTGGCTGCGCCGACGACGAAGCTGCCAGCAGCGGCGGCAGCGCGCCCCAGTCGACTTCGCTGAGTATCGATACCGATGAAGGCGCCTTTTCCTACAAGAATGATGGCGGCGGCGAAAGCACCTCTGTCAGCGTCGACACCGATGGTGACGGCAAGGATAAGTAATCCGCTGACGCGATAATCGAAACCCCGGGCAGGGTAACCTGCCCGGGGTTTTTTGTGGCCGGTGGGTTTTGCACCGGACGGGGCCAACATTTTGTGTCTTCAGGCGGGATGAGTTCAGTTCAGCAATGTCAGCCCCCCATCGCTCCCTGACCCGGAGAGGAACTGAGAGTAACGGAGGGGAAGGGTTCATATTTGAGGCAGTAGTCTGGACGATTGTGCCGTGGTTCGTGGACTCTTCGCTGCGCTCAGAGAACGACGGGGAGGAGCGTGACGATGAGTTTAGCTCTGGAATACCAGCCGCTTCCGTCGCTCCCTGACCCGGAGTGAAACGTAGGGGAAGGGTCCACAGACTAGGCCGCGGCCCGGATGATTGTGCCGTTGTTCATAGACCCTTCGCTGCGCTCAGGGAACGACGGGAAGGGACGTGAGGATGAGTTCAGCTCTGGAATACCAGCCGTCTCCGTCGCTCCTTGACCCGTAGTGGAACGGAGGGGAAGGGTCCATATTTGAGGCAGTAGTCTGGACGATTGTGCCGTGGTTCGTGGACCCTCCGCTGCGCTCAGGGAACGACGGGAAGCAACGTGAGGATGAGTTCAGCTCTGGAATACCAGCCGTCTCCGTCGCTCCCTGACCCGGAGAGGAACGGAGGGGAAGGGTCCATATTTGAGGCAATAGTCTGGACGATTGTGCCGTGGTTCGTGGACCCTCCGCTGCGCTCAGACAACGACGGGGAGGAGCGTGAGGATGAGTTTAGTTCTGGAATGCCAGCCGTCTCCGTCGCTCCCTGACCCGGAGAGGAACGGAGGGGAAGGGTCCACAGACTAGGCAGCGGCCCGGATGATTGTGCCGTTGTTCATGGACCCTTCGCGGCGCTCAGGGAGCGACGGGAAGCAACGTGAGGATGAGTTCAGTTCTGAAATACCAGTCGCTTCCGTCGTTCCCTGACCCGGAGAGGAACGGAGGGGAAGGGTCCACAGACTAGGCAGCGGCCCGGATGATTGTGCCGTGGTTCGTGGACCCTTCGCGGCGCTCAAGGAGCGACGGGAAGCAACGTGAGGATGAGTTCAGTTCTGGAATGCCAGCCGTCTCGGTCGCTCCCTGACCCGTAGCGCAACGGAGGGGAAGGGTCCACAGACTAGGCAGCGGCCCGGATGATTGTGCCGTTGTTCATGGACCCTTCGCGGCGCTCAGGGAGAGACGGGAAGCAACGTGAGGATGAGTTCAGTTCTGGAATACCAGCCGCTTCCGTCGTTCCCTGACCCGGAGTGGAACGGAGGGGAAGGGTCCATATTTGAGGCAGTAGTCTGGACGATTGTGTCGTGGTTCGTGGACCCTTCGCGGCGCTCAGGGAACGACGGGACGGAACGTGAGGATGAGTTCAGTTCTGGAATGCCAGCTGTCTCCGTCGCTCCTTGACCCGGAGTGGAACGGAGGGGAGGGATCCACAGTCTAGGCCGCGGCCCGGATGATTGTGCAGTGGTTCGTGAACCTTTCGTCGCGCTCAGGCAACCACGGCAAGGCCCGCCAAAGTTTTGTCGCGCAGCAGCCAAAAACTGTATAAGCATCTGAAAAACAACAATAAAAATCATTGGCACAGCGATTGCAAAATCCCTGCAAACAGACGCCTGTCAGCCAAAATCCTGACGGCGTGGTCATGAGTAAAGGCAGGGAACCCAATGAAGTCCAAGATCATTTTAATTCTCGTCCAAGTGGTGCTGCTGGGGGTGGCAGGCGGCGCTACCTGGTGGTTTACCAAGGGGAGTGCGCCAGCGCCGGTGGATGGTGAGGTTGTTGAAGAAGCGCCTAAGGCCAAGCAGCCGATCTACTTCAGCATTGAGCCCGCCTTTGTGGTGAATCTGCAGGACACCCGCTCGACTCGCTTTGTACAGATTCAAGTCGACCTGATGAGCCGTGAGCAAGAGGTACTGGACCACGTGGAAATGTACCTGCCCCGGGTGCGCAATGATTTGATCATGCTTTTCTCCCGCCTGGATCGGGAGGCAATTTCTACTGAGGAGTCGCGCCTGAAATTGCAGCAGGACACCCTCGATACCGTGAATACCGTGTTGAAAGACGAAGCTGGCAAGGCGGGTATCGAAGCGGTGTATTTCTCCAAGTTTGTCGTGCAGTAAGGAGCGCGCCGTGGCCGGTGTACTGGACCCTGAAGAACTCGACGCCCTGATGGATTCTGCCGAATCTGCCCGGGAGGGCAGCTCGGGAAAGTTTGATCTTTCCCGGCAGGACTTTGCCCTGCAGAGGCTGTTGCCGGCGGTATCGCAATTGTGTAACCAATTTGCTGCCGGTGCCCGCGAAACCCTGCTGGGCCTGGTGCCGGGTGTTGCTACCGTCAGCCTGGATGAAATCTCCTCCATGCCCTTTGGCGAGTTAAAGGCCCGTCTGCCCGCGCCCTGCAGCGCGGCCCTTTATCAGGGCTTGCCCGACGGTGCCGGGTTTTTGCTGGCGATGGAGTCCGAGCTTGTGTTCCAACTGGTTGACCGTTACTACGGCGGTCGTGGCGGCGCAGTGCCGGTACGGGAAAAGCTGTCGGTCACCGAACAGAGCTTTACCGAACAGGCGAATGGGCTACTGAAGGACAACCTCGCCACGGCCTGGAAGTCGCTGTTGGCCCAACCGCCGAGCCTGATTCAACAGGCCTGGAATATGGGCGCGATTGAGGCCTTTGAAGACCACGATGCCATGGTTGCCTGCCGCTTTGTGGTGAGTTTTGGTCTTGAAGGCGACAACTTTGGCATGTGGACCGCGCTGCCCTGGCCAGCTCTGGATGCCCTGCGGGACCGACTGAAAGACACTCCCCGTGCCCACAACGAGGGTGACGCTCAGTGGCAGCAGCGCCTGACCAAACGCCTGGAGTGTGCCCCCTTGGATTTGGCTGCCGTGCTGGCGGAAACCGAACTCAGCTTGAAGCGGGTTCTGGCCTTTAAACCTGGCGACATTATCGATATTGCCGAGGCTGACGAAGTGGTGATCAAGCTTGATGGTCGGCCTTTGTTTTTTGGCCGCCTGGGCAGTCAGCAGGGTAATTTCGCGGTGCGTGTTGAGGGGCGCTGTCCCCCGGAAGAGGAGTAGCGGCCATGTCCGACACCAATCCTCCCCAGGATCGCCCCCAGCGGGCAGAACTGAATGAGTTTGGCGAAGCCTCGCCAGCAACCAACAACCCTCCGGCGGCCAACGCCGGTCAGCAAATAGGTGCAAAAATGGGTGATATGAGCCTGGATATGATCATGGATGTGAATGTCGGCGTTTCCGTGGAGGTCGGCCGCAGTCGAATGAGCATCCGCGATCTTAAGGAAATGAAGCAGGGCGCTATCATTGAGCTGGATCGCGCTGCGGGAACCCCGCTGGATGTGCGGGTCAATGGCACCCTGGTAGCCCGGGGCGAGATTGTCGTGGTGAAAGAAAAGTACGGCATTATGCTCACCGAAGTGGTCAGCCAGGAAGAGCGCCCCCGGCGCGGCGAATAAGCCATGAAGCAGCTGTTAGTGGCTATTGTTGCACTGCCAAGCCTGGCGCTGGCCGCCGAGGACAGCGCCCCGGCCCTGCCAAAAATCGGTGCGGGCAGCGGTCTGGCCAATGCCGATATCGGCGGCATGCTGGCGGCTTTTGTTCTGGTGTTAGGCTGTTTGTTTCTGGTCAGCTGGTTTCTGCGCCGCTCTCGCCTGGTCGGTGCGCCGAACCAGGCTGGGGTGAACGTCATCGCCCAGTTGCCGCTGAACATGAAGGAAAAACTGCTGGTCGTGCAGGTGGGTGAGGAGCGCCTGTTGTTGGGCGCCACCCCCGGTTGTATTCGAACGCTGCACACCTGGAAGGCCGACGAGCCGATGCCCGGTGAGGTCCATAAAAACTTCTCATCTTTGTTGAGCGAACGTCTTGGCGGGCTCAAAACGCGCAATCGGGATTCCGCTGCCCAAGCTCCCGCAGAAAAAGGAGCCGAGCAATGAGTCTCCTGTCCCGGTTAGGTCTTTCTGCTCAGGCCAGTGACGAGTCCAACGCGGCGCAATCTGAGGTCATTCCATGCAGTGCAGGCAGCCGCCTCTGGCAGGTTGTGTGTGGGCTGATTGCACTGGTCGCACTGTTATTGCCGCTGGATGGTCTCGCACAAAACTTGAGCATGCCTGCAGTGACCTCCGTGCCCACCTCGGGCGGCGGTCAGCAGTACAGCGTGTCGCTGCAACTGTTGGCGGTGATGACGGCACTGACTTTGTTGCCAGCCCTGTTGCTCGGTATGACGGCCTTTACCCGAATTATGATTGTGCTGTCGATCCTGCGTCAGGCGCTGGGCACCGGCCAAACCCCATCCAATCAGGTGCTGCTCAGCCTGGGGCTGTTTCTGAGTCTGTTCATCATGTATCCGGTCGGAGAGGTTGCCTACCGGGACGCGATTCAACCTTACATTGCTGAGCAGATCGAATTCGACGAGGCCCTGCAAAAGGCGGCGGCGCCATTTCGGGATTTTATGTTGCGCCAAACCCGGGAAGAGGACATTGCCCGCTTTGCCGAAATCGCCGGTTACCAGGGCTTTGATAAGCCCGAGGACGTGCCTTTTTCGGTGTTGATGGCCTCCTTTCTCACCAGCGAACTCAAAACCGCTTTCCAGATCGGCTTTTTGTTGTTCATTCCCTTTGTGGTGATCGATCTGGTGGTGGCCAGCGTGCTGATGTCGATGGGGATGATGATGTTGTCGCCAATGATGATCTCGCTGCCCTTCAAAATCATGTTGTTTGTGCTGGTGGATGGCTGGGGCCTGATCATGGGCTCCCTCGCTGCCAGCTTTTACCAGTAGGGGGCCGGGATGAACGCCGATACCGTCATCGAATTGGGCCGTCAGGGGATGAATATCACCGTGCTGCTGGCGGCGCCCCTGTTGCTGGCTGCCCTGGCCGCCGGTCTGCTGATTGGTATGTTCCAGGCCGCCACCCAAATTCAGGATATGACCCTGAGCTTTATCCCCAAGCTGGTGGTGCTGGTGCTGGTGCTGGCCATTACCGGGCCGTGGATGTTGACCCAGCTGGTGGATTACACCCGCAAATTATTTGAAATGATTCCGGGGCTGGTGAGCTGATGTTCCCCGGGGTGGCCTTTTCTGAAGCGCAAATGATGAGCAGTCTGGCCGCAGCCTGGCTGCCCTTTATGCGAATCGGCGGCGCCCTGATGACGGCGCCGCTATTCAGCGCGGCCTATGTGCCCATGCGCATTCGCCTGATGATTGCGATTTTTATCAGCGCCGCCTTGTTGCCCTTCCTCAACGCGGGGCAAGCCGCCGGGCCCCTCAATTTACTGGGTATTGAAGCGGTGTTGCTGGCCGGTAAAGAATTGCTGATCGGTATCTGCCTGGGCTTTTTTCTGCAGTTGGTCTTCGATGCTATTCTGGTCGGTGGCCACCTGATTGCTAACGGAATGGGCCTGGGCTTTGCGATGATGGTTGACCCCCAGCGCGGGGTACAGGTGCCGGTGCTGTCGCAGTATTTGTTGATCGTCACCATGCTGCTGTTTGTGGTCTTAGACGGGCACCTTGCCTTTTTGGCCATGCTGGTGAGAAGTTTCCAATTGTGGCCGGTTGCCGGCGTGGGCTTTAGCCCCGACCAGTTTGGCTTGATTGTGGCCCAGGGCGGAGTGATTTTTTCCGGCGCCATCCAGATCGCGATTCCCGCCGTTATCGCCTTGCTGTTAGTCCAAATTTCGATTGGCGTGATCAGTCGCGCGGCCCCGACCCTGAACCTCTTTGCCGTGGGCTTCCCGCTGGCGATGCTGGTGGGCTTCCTGCTGCTGGAGCGGATTCTGCCGAGTCTGCTGCCCCAGCTTAACAGTCTGCTCAATGGCGCCTACGACGCCATTGGCCGCTTCCTCGGAGTCTAGGGGCGATGGCTGAGAATCAGGACGGTCAAGAACGTACCGAAGAGGCGTCGGCCAAGAAACTGGCCGACGCCAAAAAGAAGGGCCAGGTGCCCCGCTCGAAAGAGCTGTCTACCATGATGGTGACCGTTGCTGGCGCGCTCACCCTGCTGGCCACCGGCGGCCAGTTGGGTCAGACGATGATGGACCTGATGCGCCACGGCTTGTCCCCCGAGGGCCTGCTCACACCCACCGAAGACCTGGGCGGCGAATTTATGTCCCAGCTGGGTCAGGGGCTGATTTCCATTTGGCCACTGCTGCTGGTGGCGATCATTGCCACCATCCTGTCCTCGGTAGCGCTCGGTGGCTGGACCTTCAGTCTGTCGGTCAAGCCTGAACGGCTCGACCCGATTAAAGGCTTCGCCAAATTGTTCTCCCTGCGCAGCCTCGGGGAGTTGGCAAAATCCATTCTCAAAATGTCGGTGATTGGCCTGGCTGCCTACATTCTGCTGCGCAACACCGAGGCTGATATTTTGCTGCTGGGTTTGCAGTCGGCGGACACCGCCATTGCCAGCAGCGCGTCATTGCTGGCCTGGTTCTTTCTGCTGGTCAGTCTGCCCCTGATTCTGATCGCGGCCATCGATGTGCCCTGGCAGATGTTTAACTACAAAAAAGAATTGAAGATGACCCGCCAGGAAGTGCGCGATGAGCACAAGGAATCTGATGGTCGTCCAGAAGTGAAAGCCAAGCTGCGTGAGATGCAGCAGGCGGCGGCTTCTCGCCGGATGATGGAAAAAGTCCCCGACGCCGACGTGATCATCACCAACCCCACTCACTTCTCGGTGGCCTTGAAATACGACGAGGCCCGGATGTCGGCGCCCAAACTGGTGGCCAAAGGGGCCGACCATATTGCCGCGCGGATTCGGGAAGTGGCGGGGGAGCACGACGTGCCCATCGTGGAGTGTCCGCGGCTGGCCCGGGCAGTGTATGCCAGCGTGGAGCTGGATCAGGAAATCCCCGGCGGTTTGTATCTGGCAGTAGCCCAGATACTCACCTACGTCTATCAGCTGCGCAGCTGGGAGAGCATGGGTGGCGAGCAGCCCGATATACCCCAGCCCGAGATTGACGACCAATTTTTGAAGGACCTGCTGTAAAGCAGCGCGACGAGGCGAATCATGGCGAGCCAAACAATGACAATGCCAAACTGGATGCACAATGTGGCGGGAAGTGGCCTCGGGGTATTGGCCCTGTTGCTGGCTTGCCTGGCGATGCTGGTGTTGCCCATGCCGCCCTTCCTGTTGGACTTGCTGTTCACCTTTAACATCACCCTGTCGCTGGTGATTATTCTGGCGGTCATCTATGTCGAACGGCCGATCAATTTCAGTGTGTTTCCTACGGTCTTGCTGCTGGCCACCTTGCTGCGTTTGGCATTGAACGTGGCTTCCACCCGGGTGGTACTGCTGGAAGGGCATACCGGCCCCGGCGCGGCCGGGAAGGTGATCGAATCCTTTGGCGAGTTTGTTATCGGCGGCAATTATGTGGTCGGTATCGTGGTGTTCATCATCCTGGTGGTCATCAACTTTGTGGTGGTCACCAAGGGTGCTGGCCGGGTATCGGAAGTGACCGCCCGGTTTACGTTGGATGCCATGCCCGGCAAGCAAATGGCCATCGACTCCGACCTCAACGCGGGGATTCTCAGTCAGGAAGAAGCCAGCCGCCGTCGGGAGGAAGTGCGTACCGAAGCCGATTTCTACGGCAGCATGGACGGTGCCAGCAAGTTTGTTCGCGGTGACGCGGTCGCTGGGATTCTGATTCTGTTTATCAACGTGCTCGGCGGGCTCGGTGTGGGCATGAGCCAGCATGGGCTGAGCTTTTCCCAGGCCATGCATAACTACACCCTGCTCACCATTGGTGATGGTCTGGTTGCCCAGTTGCCCTCGCTGCTGCTCAGCGTCGCGGTGGCCATCATCGTCACCCGGATCTCTCGCCCCCAAAACATGGGCGAGCAAATGGTCGGGCAGATGTTTGCCAACCCCAATGTGCTCTACCTCACTGCGGCCCTGCTGGGGCTGATGGGCATTATCCCCGGTATGCCCAACCTGGTCTTTCTTATGCTGGCAGCCGCCTGCGGTGGCCTGGGTTACTGGGCGGCGCTGAAGAAAAAACAGGCGGTGGAAATCGTCGACGAAGAGGAGCCGGTTGAGGCGCCCGCCGCGGCCAAGGAGCCCAGCGAGTTGAACTGGGAAGAAGTGACCCAGCTCGACATTATCAGCCTGGAGGTGGGTTACCGGCTGATCCCCCTGGTGGACCGCAGTCAGGGTGGCGAGCTGATCAACCGGATTACCGGAGTGCGCAAAAAGCTGTCCAAGGACCTGGGCTTTCTGATTCAGCCGGTGCACATCCGCGACAACCTGGAGTTGGCCCCCGGCGCCTACCGCATTCAGTTTTTGGGAGACACCATCGCCCAGGGCGACATCCAGCCCGGCATGGAGCTGGCGATCAATCCGGGCAATGCCCAGGGTGCGCTGCGGGGCGTTCACACCAAGGACCCGGCCTTTGGCATGGACGCGGTGTGGATTGATGCCGGTCAGCGGGATCAGGCCCAAACCATGGGCTATACGGTGGTTGACCCCTGCACGGTGATCGCGACCCACCTCAGCCAGTTGCTCAAACAGCATGCCCACGAGCTGCTCGGCCACGAAGAAGTCCAGCAGTTGCTGGATCGGCTGGCCAAAACCGACGCCAAGCTGGTGGAGAACCTGGTGCCTAAACAATTGCCTCTTAGTATCGTAGTTAGAGTTATGCAAAGTCTGCTCAAGGAAAACGTCTCTATACGTAGTATCCGCAGTATTGCCGAATCTTTGGCGGAGCAAGCCCCTCGTACCAAGAACCCCGACGAACTTTTGGAAGGGGTGCGTGTCACCTTGGGTCGAATGATTATCCAAGAAATCAATGGCTTAGAAGAGGAGTTAGAAGTCGTCGCCCTCGATCCTGATTTGGAACAGTTGTTGCAAGACCTTACCCGAGGCGCCAATGGCGTGGCGGGGCTGGAGCCTGGCATAGCAGAACGCTTGCAAACCCAGCTAGTTGAATTCGCCCAGCGCCAAGAAATTAGCGGCAAGCCATCTGTGGTACTGGTGTCGCCGTCGATTCGGGCTTGGTTGTCGCGATTTATTCGCCGCAGTGTGCCCAGTTTGAATGTGCTGTCCTACAACGAAGTGCCGGACAGCAAACAGGTGAGATTGCTGTCCACGATTGGTCAGCAGGCGAGATTGAACTAAGCCGCTCTTGAGGTAAGGCCATGAAGATTAAAAAATATCGCGCTGCGGACACCCGCCAGGCCATGAAACTGGTGAAAGCCGCCCACGGTCCCGATGCCGTTGTGCTCGACTGCTACAGCGTCGATGACGGTGTTGAGCTGGTGGTGAGCTGGGAAGATACCAGCCATGCTCCCAATACCGAACTCAGCGCGGTTGATCTGTTGCGTGCCCGTGAGCAGGCTGCTGCCGAAACCCAACAGCCGGTTCAGCAGGCTGCGCAGAACACCAATCAGGCCCAGCCGACACCGGCCGCTGCCCAACCCCGAATGGTCTGGTCTCAGGATGACGAACTGCTGACCATGAAGCGGGAACTGGCTGAAATGAAAACCATGCTGATGGGTCAACTCAAGGGCCACAGCTGGAAAGAGGCCGATTACAGCGCGCCGGAACACACCGATCTGCATACCTTTATGGCGGCCCTCGATCTGGACCCGGAGCTGGGTAGTCAGCTTGCCGAGCAGATTCCCGCCGACGAAGCGCCAAGCATTCGTCGTGAAATTCTGAAAATGGTGCTGGCCCGTTCGCTGCCGGTGATTGCACCGCCAAGTGTTGGCGCCATTGCCTTGGTCGGCCCACAGGGCTCCGGTAAAACCACCAGCATTGCCAAGCTGGCGGCGCAACACGTGTTGCAGCACGGCAAAGACAGTGTCGCCATTTTGAGTACCGATACTGCGCGGGTGGGTGCCCAGGAGCAATTGCGCGCCTACGGCAGCATCCTGCAGGTGCCGGTTCACTGCGCGGATACAGTGGAAGAGGCCGGCAAAATTTATCGGTTGTTGCGTAAGAAATCGCTGTTGCTGGTGGATACCGGCGGCGTGTCTTTCCGCGATAAGGCGGGCATCGATGGCCTGGCCAAATTATTGGCGGCCTTGCCCGAGGTTAACGTCATGCTGAACTTGCCGGCGGATAGCCAGGCCCATGTGCAGCGCGAAATTTTAGACGCTTATCGGGTGCTGGCACCGCAGGCGGTACTGGTCAGCCGTATCGACGAAGCCACCCGTCTGGGCGGCGTGATTTCCAACCTGATTCAATGCCAGTTACCCATGACCTGGGTTTCCAACGGTCCCAATGTGCCCCGCAATCTGTCGGTGGCTGATGCGGGCAAGCTGGTCAAAATGGCGGTCAAGATGGCCAGTTTCTATGAGCGCGCTAGCAAGCCTACAGCGCAAGCTGCCCCACGTCAGGCAGAAGCTGCCGGCGCAGCATCCGCGCCCGGTCAGGCAACACAACAGCATGCTCAGCAGCAGGCCGGGCAAATTCCGGGTCAGCAAATTCCGGGGCAGCAGCCGGGCCAGGCATCAATGCCGCCGCGCCAGCAGGTAACTGGCGGACAGGCGATCAGTGTGCACGGTTGATCTGCAGTATCGGTTTTCCTTGGATAAATAAGGTGTTTATGGAAAAGCATCAGTCGTTACAAAAGGGACTCCTCGCGGGGAGTAGCAACAGAATTCGGTGGGGGAGCGCCAAAGCATGAGTGCGGTAAAAGTCGTAGCAGTGACCAGCGGAAAGGGCGGTGTTGGTAAAACCAATGTGTCGGTCAATCTCGCCTGCCAAATGGCCAGGGCGGGTCACAAAGTACTGTTATTGGACGCGGACCTGGGGTTGGCCAATGTCGATATCATGCTCGGCCTGCGCCCCAAGTGGAACTTGTCCCATGTGCTCGCCGGCGACTGCAATATCGATGACATTCTGCTCACCGGTCCCAACGGTATTCACATTATTCCCGCCGCCTCAGGCATCAAGAAAATGGCCGAGTTGGGCCCCGAACAGCACGGTGTCATCGTGCGTTCCCTAAGCGCCCTCAGTGAAAAATATGATGTATTGATCGTCGACACTGCCGCTGGTATTGCCGACAGTGTGGTGACCTTTAGCAAAGCCAGCCAGCATGTGCTGGTGGTGGTGACCGACGAATTGACCTCCATGGCCGACGCCTACGCCCTGATCAAGGTATTGAACCGGGATGCAGGCATTCGCCGTTTCAAAATTTTGCGCAATATGGTCGACAGCCAGCAGCAGGCCCGGGAGGGCTTCAACCGGCTGGATGAAGTCGCACGCCGCTTTCTGGATGTCAATCTGGAGTACTGCGGCTATGTGCCCCGTGATCCCTTCCTGATCAAGGCCGATGCCCGTCAGCAAGCGGTGAGCGAACTCTACCCCGGCGCGGAATCGTCATTGGCCTTCCGGCGTCTCGCCGACACGGTGGAGCGCTGGGAGACGCCCCTTGGCCCCAGCGGCAACATTGAATTCTTCATGGAGCGGATGCTGGAAGAACAGGCGAGTGCGGGAGCCGCCTCGTGAGTGTTCACAACGCCTATCTGGACGTTCAGCGCGGCAGCCGGGATGAGCTGGTGTTGCGCCACGCCACCCTGGTCAAGCGCATTGCCTATCACATGATCAGCCGACTGCCGAGTAGCGTTGATGTTGAGGACTTAATCCAAGCGGGCATGATCGGCCTGCTGGAGGCGGGCAGCCACTACCAGGGTGATAAAGGCGCAAGTTTTGAAACCTATGCCGGTATCCGTATTCGGGGTGCCATGATCGACCAGCTGCGTCAGAGCGGGTGGGCGCCCCGCTCAGTATCCAAGCAATTGCGTGAACTCAGTGAGGCGGTTGCCCGAGTGGAAGCGCGCCTGGGTCGGGAAGCCGGTGCCAACGACATTGCCAGAGAAATGGGCCTGTCGCTGGACGATTACCACGAATTACTCAAAGACACGAGTTCGGTGCGGCTGTTTAGCATCGACCAGATTCGAGAGGAGGGCGGCGATGCCGACAACCTCGCCGGAGATGAGCGCTACGCCCCCCTTGAGAATGTACTCGAAGCGGGGTTTCAGGCTGACCTGGTCAGCCAGATAGACGGTCTGCCCGAGCGCGAAAAACTGGTGCTGTCCCTGTACTACGATCAGGGGCTGAACTTGAAGGAAATTGGCGAAGTGCTGGAGGTGAGTGAATCCCGGGTTTGCCAGATTCACAGCCAGGCCATTGTTCGCCTGAAGAGCCGCATGCGGGAATGGACCGCCGAGTGACACCGTTTTAACGACAGTAATTTATGGGGTTAGGCGGTCAGCTAGCCGCTACCCAATGAGAGGGCTAAAGCCATGAACGAATTGATCCGCGATATTCTCGATGCCACCGCCCCGGCGCTCAATGCCCTGGTGGCCACGCCAGTCACCCATTTGGTAGGTGGCCTGATGACAGTGATCGGCCTCGGGATTTTGATGCAGTTTTTGCGCCTGCGCCGCCGAGCCAGCGAGCAGCAAGTCGAAGAATCGCGACTGGCGAAAGAAGCCGAGTTTGCCGCCCAACATCAGGCGGAGGTCGAGCTGCTGGAGCAACGCCTCAAGTCACAGGACAGCGCGCTGTTGTTGATGGGTGAGCGAGTGCAAGCGCTGGAAGAGTATCTGGAAATGCTCGGTAGCAAGCAGCAACGCCTGGAAGCCGACAAGAAAAGCCCCCACTTTTATCAGCACCTGCGCCTGCTCGCCCACAAGGGCATGAGCGCGGTGGAGCTGGCGCAACGCTTTGGCATTTCTGCCTCGGAAGCGTCTCTGATTGCGGCGATGAATCGCAAGGCGGGTTAGACCGCTCTGCAAGGTTTCTGTGGACTTGCCTGGCATCAAAGCAAGTCCTATCGATGAGGGTTTCGGTCATTTCGGCCAAACCCACTATCGCGTCTTTACCCGCCTGATTTAGGTCTCCCCAATCGCGAATAATTTGCGGAGCAGTTTGTATTGCATGCACGGCGTCTTTGCTAGAATTCCGCCGCAGTCTGGCTGGCCAAATTCTGGCCCGATGTTTAGAAAGGAATCTACCAATGAATGCTCGTATCTCCGCACTTGTGGTTATGGTGCTGCTAATGCTTGCCGGGTGTGCCGGTCAGCCTGCGGCGCTGACTCAGAGTCAAATCGACGAAATCCAAACAATTCAAATCGTCAATTTTGTCCCCCAGCGCGAAATTAACGCCAAATTGTCCACCACTCAGATGTATCCCGTATACATGGGGCCAGGTGGATTTGTAGCCGGTGCGCTGTTTGGTGCGGCGGTCGGTGCTGCCAACGCGCTTGGAGATCACATGGGCGCAAAAGGTGCCGAGGAAAAGGCGCAATTTTACCGGGATGAACTCCTGCATTTTGATTTTCCCAAAGCACTCAGCGGCCATCTTGAATTAAGTGCGCAGCAAATTCCCTGGGCTCAGTCTCGGGGTGTTTCTGATTGGGTTGGGGTTGATGAATTGGATGTTGCCAGTTTGCAGCCCCAGAACCCTCGCGACACCTTGCTTGTTGTTCAATCGATGTATTCCATTGCCAGCGACCAGACCATTGTTGCAATTGATGCCATTGCCACACTGTTTCAGATTGAGACAAAAAGTGATTCACCCAAGGTGCTGCTGAGTAACCACTACCATGTTCAGTCGCCCGTCCATCGCGTGCCAGACGGAGATGAGGGCCTGGAGCTTGTTAATGCTGAGCAAGGGGCTGAGCTGATTGCCGAAATAAAGGATAAATACCAGCAGAAAGCCGATGCCGTGGAGTACAACGAGTCGCGTCTTCAATATTTGAAGAAGAAACGGGATGGCGAAATTCGCGATGTGGAGAAGCGCATCGTTTCGTCTCAGTATCTCGTCGATATTAGCAAACAGCCTTGGAGTTCGGCGACGTTGGCCAGCGCTTTGGACGCGGGCGCCCAACAACTTGCTCGCCTTATCAGCATTGATCTTTCGGCTCAAGCCAGTGCTAGCGCTGAGCAAAGCGCGCTTGAAGATATTCCGGCTACTACTGTGGGCAGCACGATGAGTAGTCACACCAAGCTGAAAGGCCGCAACCTGGGCGATTCTCAGGGTTACACGGCCTATCGGATGGAGGCTGGTCACTTCTACGCTGCGCCTCAGGGGCAGCGCCTTCGTCTTTACGGCCCTGAGCGTTGAGGAGAGTCATTGCAGGCCCGCTCTTCGCAATTTGGTGGGCCTTTATTACCGGGTGCGTATCAACGGTCAATGAAGTCCAGCCCGATTACCGCACCTTTGGCGGAAGGGGACCGCGTTCGCCGAATGGTTTCTCTGCTCAGAATACGATTTGTCTGGCCTATACCGACGAAAGAGCGAGTGAAGTGTCGGCCTACACGTCGGTAAGCAGAGAGAGCGCCAAACAGTGGCTTGAAAATGCGCTTCAACAGACCTTTGGTCTGCCTGTTATTTTGGACACGTTGCCAGCCTCGCCGACCAGCACGGAAGTGATTTTGCGTAGGGCCTATTTTCGTGGAATGGGTACGCCAACCATTGCCGCAAATGTTGTATTAAGTCTGCGGCTTGGCGAGTCTGAGTATACCTACCGAGGACAATACACCAAGACAAACTGGTTCAGCGCGGATAGCGAATACGAAGCCAGCCTTGACAAGGCTTTACAGCAAGCACTGACCAAAATAGCGGCAAATCAACAGGCGCGAAGTGTTTATCTCGCTGCGAGGTGCCAACTCTGATCGCCTGCCAGTGTCGGCCGGGTGGGTGTCTGGAGATTCTCAAAGTAGTTGTGAATAGTAGTGAGCTTGGCAGGAGCAAATTGGCGATTCAACCGGAGCTGTAAGCGATTATTGCCAAGGCCGAGACAGCAGGCTTCTGATCCTGTTTTCCTGGAACTCGGTATGACTGGCAGCCGTTTTGCTGCCAGTCAATTCTGATAGGCTAGTCGGTTTGATTTCGCCGGTGTACCCAGCGATAAAGCACCGGCAATACAAATAAGGTCAACAAGGTCGACGAGATAATGCCGCCGATCACCACCGTGGCCAGCGGGCGTTGAACCTCAGCTCCGGTACCCGTATTCAAGGCCATTGGCACAAACCCCAGGCTGGCAACCAAAGCTGTCATCAATACCGGGCGTAGCCGAATTAGCGCTCCTTCAATGATAGCCTCACGCAAATCGCCCGTCTCGTGCCAAAGGTCACGAATAAAGGCCAGCATCACCAAGCCATTCAAGACCGCAACCCCCGAGAGCGCAATAAAGCCAACGCCTGCCGAAATTGATAGGGGAAGATCGCGTAGCCACAAGGCCAATACGCCGCCGGTCAGGGCCAGGGGCACACCGGTAAAGATGATCAGTGAATCCTTTAAAGAACCGAAGGCCATTACCAATAGCCCGATAATAATGGCCAGTGTGACGGGCACCACGAGCGCCAGCCGCTGGCTGGCGGATTGCAGTTGCTCAAAGGTGCCTCCGTAATCCAACCAGTAGCCACTGGGCAAATCCACCTTTTCGACAATCTGACGTTCAACCTCATCCACAAAACTGCCCAGATCCCGGTTTCGCACGTTGGCGGTAACGACCACGCGACGCTTGCCGTTTTCCCGGCTGATTTGCGCCGGCGCCGGTTTAAGCTGTAGCGCGGCGACTTCCGCCAGCGGAACATAGTTGCCATTGGGTAGGGGAACCGGCAAAAATCCAAGGCTGTCGATGTCGCGCCGTATCGCTTCGGGTAACCGTAAGGCAAGGGTAAAGCGGCGATCCCCTTCGTAAATCAGCCCAACCTCTTCACCGCCGATGCCCGCCGCAATCAGGGATTGCAGGTCATCAACTGTCAAACCGTAGCGGGCCAGTGCAATGCGGTTGGGAATAATCGACAACATGGGCAAACCGCTGACCTGCTCCACACGCGCGTCAGCGGCGCCATCGACTTCCTGAACCACCGCCAAAATGTCGTCGGCGGTTTTTTCCAGCTGATCCAGATCATCACCGAATACTTTGATGCCCAGATCCGCCCGTACACCGGAAATTAACTCGTTAAACCGCATTTGAATGGGTTGGGTAAACTCGTAGTTGTTGCCCGGTAAGGCTTCGAGTGCTTCTTCCATTGCATTTACCAGCTCTGCCTTGGAACGGCCTGGATCAGGCCATTGACCTCGAGGTTTCAGCATCACAAAGTTGTCAGCGACATTGGGTGGCATGGGATCGGTGGCCACTTCTGGTGTGCCGATTTTAGCGAATACCTTATCGACTTCCGGAAAGCCTTTCAGGCGCTCTTCGAGTATCTCCTGCAATTTGATGGATTGCTCAAGCCCAGTGCCGGGTATCCGCATGGCATGTAGGGCGATGTCGCCCTCGTCGAGCTGGGGTATAAACTCCGAGCCCAGTGTGGTTGCCAGCCACAGGCAAAACGCCACCAACAGCGCTGCGCTTGTGACAACCATGCCAGGCAGGGCGAGCGCCTTTTCCAGCAGCGGGCGATACAGATTTTTGCCAGAGCGGATGATCCGGCTTTCCTGCTCCTGGATCGGGCCCTTCATAAACACCGCAACCGCTGCAGGAACCAGCATGAGCGAGATGATCATGGCTGCCAGCAAGGCCATCACAACGGTGGCAGCCATTGGGTGGAACATTTTTCCTTCCACCCCGCTGAGGGTAAAGATTGGGATGTAAACAACGGTGATGATGGCCACGCCAAACAGGCTGGGGCGGATCACCTCCCGCGTCGCGTCATACACCACCTCAAGACGCTCGCGTAATGCCAGCGTTTGACCAGTATGACTCAATCGCCGAATGCAGTTTTCAACGATGATCACCGCACCGTCAACAATCAGTCCAAAGTCCAGCGCCCCCAAACTCATCAGGTTGGCAGAAACGCCGGTGCGTACCATCCCGGTAATGGTTGCCATCATGGAAAGCGGTATGACCGCAGCGGTAATCAAGGCTGCACGAATATTGCCGAGCAGCAGAAACAGCACCACGATGACCAGCAACGCGCCTTCCAGCAGGTTTTTCTGCACGGTGACGATGGTTTTATCCACCAGTGTTGTGCGGTCGTAAACGGTTTCTACCTTGATACCGTCCGGTAAAGAGGCTTTGACACTTTCCAGCTTGGCCGCAAGATCTCGGGCCACCGTGCGCGAGTTTGCACCGGTCAACATCATGGCAGTGCCCAACACCGTTTCTTTACCATCGCGGGTGGCTGCGCCGGTACGCAGCTCCTTGCCAATAGCAACCTCAGCCACGTCTTTGACCATGACGGGGGCTGAGCCGTGGAGACCGACAACCACGTGTTCTATGTCGATAATGGTCTGAAGCTGCCCCGGCGAGCGCACCAGTATCTGCTCACCATTGCGCTCGATATAGCCAGCACCACGATTATTGTTGTTGGCCTGTAAAGCACCAGCGATATCCTGCAAGGTGATGCCGTGCTCCAGCAACTTCATCGGATTCGGTGTTACGTGGTATTGCTTGTCGAAACCACCAATGGTGTTGATCTCCACCACGCCGCGAACCTGAGCCATCTGCGGTTTAATAATCCAGTCCTGAATTTCCCGTAGTGCGGTTGCATCCCACGGTTCGCCACTGGGCTGAAGGCTGTCTTCGTCTGCCTGTACGGTGTAACTGAATATTTCGCCCAGGCCAGTAGCAATTGGCCCCATCCGGGGTTCAAGGCCCGAGGGTAAGGCGCTTTTGATGGCGGCCAGTCGCTCGTCAATCAGATTGCGGGCGTGGTAGATATCCGTGCCTTCCTCAAACACCACGGTAACCTGCGACAGGCCGTAGCGGGACAGCGAGCGGGTGTAATCCAGTTGCGGTAACCCATAGAGCGCTGTTTCAACCGGAAAGGTGATCCGCTGCTCGGCCTCGAGGGGGGAGTAACCCGGCGCTTCGGTATTGATTTGTACCTGCACATTGGTAATGTCCGGTACGGCGTCAATGGGAAGCTGCTGATAACTCCAGATGCCCATCCCGGTCAGAACTAGTATGAGACTCAGCATCAGAAAGCGCCTCTCGATGGAGAGCCGCACAATTGAATCAATCATGTTTCTCTCCTTCAGTGTTCGTGAGCTGCGCCGGATTTTTCGATATCGGCCTTGATCAGATAGCTGTTCTCGACGACGTAGTGCGCACCCGCGTCCAGCCCCGACAACACCTCTGTATGGCGGCCATCGCTGCGACCGGTTTTTACAACCTGTGCGTGGTATTCATCGCCTTGCTGAACAAAAACCACCGTGTTGCCGTCAAGCTGCTGCAGCGCCCGGCTTTCCACAACCAGCGGAGCGCTAATGATTTCCGCATCGATTTCACCGCTTACTAGGTCGCCGGGTGCCATATCCCCATCAGGATTATCGAGCGCTACGCGGGCCAGGATGTAAGGTTCGCCCTGGTCTGCGGGGGCGAGGGATTCTATGCTGCTGTCGTGACGGTGACCGTTGTGTACAACGTGCACCGGTAGCCCCGGCTTTACTTCAAAACGCTGGGCGGAAAATACCTGCAAGGTGGCCCACAGTTGCTGGGTATCCACCACGGTAAACAAGGGGGCATTACCACTGATCTCACCGACACTGGTCTGGCGAGACTGGATGACACCCGCAATAGGCACGCGGATCGCGTAATCTTTTAAGCTGTCGTTGGATTCAATGATGGCCAGTACCTCACCCTTGCCAACTTGCTGGCCAACACGAGCGCTGACGGATTTCACCAGACCAGCAAAGCGGGCCCGGACTTCAATGCGTTGATCCGGTGGCAATTCAAGGCGACCGTAAACCCTGAGATGACGTTCTATGGTGCCGGGGGCTGCGATGCCAGTGCGAATACCATTGCGGCTAGCCATGACTTCGGAAATGGTGGTCGATGGCGTTCCCTCATCGTGTTCATGCTCAGCATCTTCGTGATTTACGGACTTCGAATGGTCTGCAGCGCCATGATTGTCATGCCCCCCACCAGCAAGGGTTTGTTGTGCGGGCAAGGAGAGAAAGGTTCCGAGCAAAAAGTATTTTAAAGTCGTCGTGATTTTCATGGTGTGTTTTCCGAATTTATCAGTCATGGCGGCTCTCCCCGTTAAGCGGAGTCGCTGTAAGCTGTTCGATCAAGGCCTGATGGTAGAGGGCATTGGTTGCCTCGCTGATCAGCCGCCGCTGTGCGTCCAGCAGTTCCTTCTGAACCGCTAACCAGTCGCTATAGCGATAGCGCCCTTGTTCATAGGCGCGGCGAGTATGGGCTTGTGCCGATTCTAGTGCTGGGATGACGTCGGTCTGGAGGGAGCTGGTTGCCAATTGACTCTGCTGGTAGGTCTTCCAGGCCCGATAAAGGCCTCTGCGCAGTGCGAGACGTGCCTCCTGCTGGCGGTAGGCTTGGCTTTCCAGCTGCGCTCGTGCCGCCTTTTCTTCGCCGCGATTGCGCCTGCCTGAGAATAGAGGAATGTCCATGCTGGCGATCAAACTCGAGTCGCCGCTGAACTGATCGCGCCGCACGCCTAGACGCCAACCAACATTGGCGCTGGATTGACTGCGTACCAGTGCCAGTTCGGCCTCAGCTATTCTCTGTTCGGACGCCAGTATCGCTATGCCGGGGGACGACACGACGCGACGCCATAGATTGGGAAAGTCTCCCGGCACCGGGTGAGCAAAGAGGTTCCCGCTGACCTCTTCAAACTGAGCTTCGCTTGCGTCCCACAACGTTGCCAGCGCGAACTTTTCGGCATCGTATTTGGCCTGCAGCGTCGCAAGATTCAGTTCTACCTGAGCCTGCTGCGCTTTCGCCCTGAGTCGGTCGGCATCCGGCGCCGCGCCTTTGCGGGCAAAACGTGAGGCAACAGCCAAGGTTTCGTTAGCAAGTTGCAAAGCCTGATCTTCGACTTCAATTTGCTGTTGCAAACTGAGAACGGTAACAAAGCCTTGGGTTACCGCAGCGATCAAATCCAGAGCGGCGACCTCTCGCTCTAGAACAATTTTCGCGTAGCGAGTGTCGGCCACTGCGGTACGGGCTGAGCGTTTACCACCAAGCTCGATAACCGAACCTATAGAGAGTGCGTATTCCGCCTTGTCGGCTCCGGAGAACTCGCCACTACCTGCGAGATTTTCCGTGCCAATACCCAGTGTGTAACCGGGACTCATATTGGTGGATTCTCGTTGCGCTTTAGCGGCTTTCTGCCGTAAAGGAAAAACCTGTAGCTGAGGGTTTTCGTCAAGCGCGCGAGTGATCGCTTCCTGCAGTGTCAGCTGTGCCTGGGCCGCAGGCGCAGCCAAGCACAGCACCAGTGCAAGCCACCGCCCGCACGGGAAATACAAGATATTCATGGATTAATCCTGTTGTGTTAACGCAAAAAAGTTTTGGTTGAAACAGGATTTAGTGGATTGGCGGTCTGAACGGCGTGGTTTGATGAGCTTCCGTTAGCCAGGCGAAATAGTTCATGGCTTTCGTGCCTCGGCCAGTCTGCTCAACGAGGGCATTAGAGGGGGGTAAGAAGGTCGTTTGATGAAAATGACAATGACAGCAGTGAACGCAGCTCTCTGCATCATCGCTATGCTGTTCTTTATCACTCACATCTGCGGAGTGCCCATCATGGCGTAATTCTTCGCTAGCTGCAGTGTCGCCACTAATGCCGTGTTCATCCAGCATTGCCCACACGGATTGCGATGCAATCAGCGCGACAAGCATATAGATGATGCGGATGTGGCTTTTCATGTCGATAAGCGTGGTTAGAGAAAATGCATGATTGGAAAGAGTATACGTTACAGGCGATTGAATAAAGTTCCTGGATTGACGAAGGTGATGGCTTGATGCCGGGGCTGCTGTCCAAGTTTCAAAAAACTGATCTTTGTCGAAATTCACGAGCCATGACAATCGCATACAGTCACTCTGTCCCCATCGTATTGGCATTCGCAACTGAGCATATGGGATTTATGCGCAATTTCACTGGGATTCTCTAGTCGATGGGGCGTCTCATCTCAAAATAGCACTTGGCAACGCCAAAACCCCAGCGCCAAAAATCCGTCAAAATCCTGAGGGATATATATAAGTATTTGAAAAATAACAATTAAAAACACTGGCACGGTGATTGCAGATCCTAGCCAAAAGCGACTGTTATTAGGCGTTAGGACTATGAAAGCAATCATTGCGAAAATCAGACCCTCCGCGTCCCGCACGGCGCCCCAGCGGCTTGTCAGTGCCGACCTTGGCCTGTGCGAGCAGGAGCTGCGCCAGGCCAGTGACATGATGCTGCGCTACCTGGATTCACTGGCCAAGCAACCCAGCCCGCTGGTAAGCGAGGGTTGTGGTCATGCCTGAGTTGATCGCTGCCGATATCGCTTCCAAAACGGTGAAAGGACTGGCCAAGCGGGTCGCCCAGACCGATGCCTCGGTGTTGCTCTGCGGTGCCAGTGGCGCGGGCAAGGAGATTTACGCCCGTTTCATTCACAGCCAGTCCCGCCGGGCCGACGGCCCTTTTGTGGCGGTGAACTGCGCAGCCATTCCCGAAAACATGCTCGAGGCCATGCTGTTTGGTTACGAGAAAGGGGCCTTCACCGGGGCTATTTCCAGCCATGCCGGTAAATTCGAGCAGGCGCAGGGGGGAACCTTGCTGCTGGATGAAATCTCGGAGATGGATCTGGGGTTGCAAGCCAAGTTACTGCGGGTGTTGCAGGAGCGGGAGGTGGAGCGCCTGGGTAGTCGCAAAACGATTACGTTGGATGTGCGCCTGATCGCCACCACCAACCGGGATCTGAAGGCGGCGGTCAACGCTGGCCGCTTCCGGGAAGACCTGTTTTATCGACTGAATGTGTTTCCCCTTTATGTGCCCCGTCTTAACGAGCGCCGGGACGACATTCTCCCCCTGGCTGAGCACTTTTTGGCCCGCCAACCCGGTGTGCGTCACCCCCAGAGCGTGCTTACCGATGCGGCTCGCCGCAAGCTCTGTGATTACACCTGGCCCGGCAACGTGAGGGAACTCGACAATGTGATTCAGCGGGCGCTGATTTTGCGCCAGGACGATTACATCGATGAGGTCGATATTCAGTTTGAGACCGGGCTGAATTTGATGAGCAGTGCCGCACCTTATGTTGCCGATAGCGATATGGCAGCCAGTGACCACCCTGACGACCCGGAAATGGATGCGCCGCTGAGCGGTATTATCCGCGACCAGGAACGCTTGGTGATTAACGACGCCCTGCGCCGCGGCAAGTCCAAAAAAGAAGCTGCTGAGATTCTTGGCATCAGCCCACGTACCCTTCGTTACAAACTGGCTCGCCTGCGCGAGCACAGCGCCAGCTAGGTAGATAGCCATGAGTGATAGTTTGAGTGTCAACCAACTGCTGAGTCAGATTCGGACCATTCGTCAGCAAACGGCGATGCCTGCCCAGAATCCGATGGCGCAGAACACTGGCGAGCTGGATCGGGTCAATCCCAACCCCGGCGAGCTGCGCACTGGCAGTGTTGGCGGCCCTCAGCAGACCGGCTTTTCCCAGCTGCTGACCCAGTCGATTGATGCGGTTAACGAGATGCAATCCAAATCGGGTGCTCTGTCGGCGGCGTTTTCCAGCGGCGATAAGAATGTGTCGTTGACCGAGGTGATGGTTGCCTCCCAAAAAGCAGATGTGTCGTTCAAGGCGCTGGTAGAGGTCCGCAACAAGTTTGTGGACGCCTACCAGGAAGTCATGCGGATGTCGATCTAACCCCGGAGCTGAGAAAGCATCATGGCTGAACAACAAGGCAAAGCGCCCAATCTGCTGCTCAACCAGTTGGCGGGGAATCCCATTACCCGTCAGCTGTTGATCCTGATCGGCATCGCCGCCAGCGTGGCACTCGGTGTGGCAGCGGTGCTCTGGTCCCAGGGGCCGGACTACCGCAGTTTGTACACCGGCCTGGCGCCGGAGCGGGCTGCCGCAGTGGTTGACGCCCTCAATGCCGCCAATATTCCCTACAAAGTCCAGGACAGCACGGGTTCGATCATGGTTCCTGCCCAGCAGTTGCACGATGCGCGGCTGAAATTGGCGGGCGAAGGTGTGATGCGCGATGGCAGCGGTATGGCCATGCTCGATCAGCAGCAGGGATTTGGTGTTAGTGAGTTTATGCAGTCTAAAAAATATCACTACGCCCTGGAGCAGGAACTGGCCAGAACCATCGAAAGTATCCAGCAGGTGCGCAAGGCGCGCGTGCATCTGGCCATTCCCAAGCAATCCGTATTTATCCGGGATCGCAAGCCGCCAACGGCGTCCATTATGCTCGACGTATACCCGGGGAGCCGCATTCAGAAGGGCAGTGTGGATGCCATCGTCAATCTGGTGGCGACCAGTGTGACCGGCATGCAACCGGAAGATGTCACCGTGGTGGATCAATTGGGCAACCAGCTCTCCGAGAAGGAAAGTCAGGATCAGCTCAGTGTCAGTACCCGGCAATTGGATTATCAGCGCCGCATTGAAGCGGGCTATGAGGAGCGGGTGGCCGGTTTGATCCGGCCCTTTGCAGGTTCCGGCCGAGTGCAGGTGCAAGTGGCCGCGGATGTGGATTTCTCCACTGTGCAGGAAAGCCGCGAGAGCTGGAACCCGGATCGTCAGGTGGTGCGCAGTGAACAGATCAATGAGCGCGGCCCCCTTGATGGTGACCCCGCTAATGCCGCCGGCGTGCCCGGTGCCCTGAGTAATCAGCCGCCGATGGCCGGCACGAAGGGTGCCGACAATGGCGACGTGAACGGTACTCGTTCGGTGGTGCGCAACTACGAAATTGAGCGGGTGCTCAACCACACCGTGAGCTCCAGCGGCATGATTCGCCGTCTGTCGGTGGCCGTGGTGGTGGACAACAAACGGATTACCAACGAAGAGGGGCAGGTGATCTCCCAGCCCTTGAGCGAGGCAGAGATTGGCCAGCTGACTTCGCTGGTAAAAGATGCGGTGGGTTTTGATGGCGAGCGCGGTGATCGGGTGACGGTCATGTCGGCGGATTTCCGCATGGAAACCGCGGAGCTTGAAGAAGTGTCGGCTCCCGGCTTTTGGGAGCAGCCCTGGTTCGCCAGTTTAATCAAGCAGATTCTGGCAGGGCTTGCGGTGTTGATCATTGTCTTCACCGTCATTCGCCCAGCCCTGCGCAATCTGATGCAGGCCAATCAGCCGCCACCGGCCTTGCCCCGTGGCGAAGAGGATGGCCTCAGCGGTGAAGTGATGCAGCGCCCGGTAGCGGCGCTGGCGGGGCCGGGAGCACCGGCCTTTGAGCAAAAAATGAATGATGTTCGGGCGGCGGCAGAGCAAGACCCCCGGCGAGTGGCACAGGTGGTAAAACGGTGGGTGGCAGAAAATGGCGAGTCTTAATGCGATGACAGTAGCGGGCAGTGAGAAAGCGGCGCTTCTGCTACTGATGTTGGGTGAAGACCAGGCGGCCAAGGTGCTCAAGCATGTGGACGCGGTGGATGTCGAAAAAATCGGCTCGGCGATGGCGTCTATCCGCGATGTGGACAACCGCAAAGCCGAATCGGTAGTCAATGAGTTTCACCGGGCCCTGTCCTCGGAAAATACCCTCGGTGTGGGGGTGTCTAACTATGTCCGCAAGGTGCTCACCAATACGCTTGGCGAACAGAAGGGCGCAACCCTGGCTGACCGGGTGTTGGGCCAGGAGCAGGCCCTCGAAATCGATTCGCTGCGCTGGCTTGAAACTGAGGCGCTGGTGCAGATGCTCAAAGACGAGCACCCCCAGATCATTGCTATTACCCTGGCCCATCTGGCCAAGGAGCAGGCGGCGAAAGTGCTCAAAGCGTTACCCACGGATCTTCAGGAAAACGTGGTGATGCGCATTGCCACCATGCAGACCATCCCCCAGGCGGCCATGAAGCAGCTGCAGGATGTGCTCAAGAAAAAACTGTCGGTGTCGGCCTCCTTCAAGACCAGTACGGTTGATGGCGCCATGACGGCGGCCAGCATCATTAACTCGCTGGATGCCGATTCAGAGACCCGGGTGCTCGAGGCCCTGGCCAAGGCGGATGAAGCCCTGTCTGATCGTATTCAGGACCTGATGTTTGTGTTCAGCAATCTGATGGATATTGCCGACAAGGGCATTCAGATGCTGCTGCGGGAAGTGCCCTCAGATATTCTGCCCATCGCCTTGAAAGGCGCTGAAGAGCGGGTGCGCGACAAGATTCTGAATAACATGTCCAAGCGCGCCAAGGAGATGATTATTGAGGATATGGAAGCCCGCGGCCCGATCAAAATCAGTGAAGTGGAAGAGGCCCAGAAAGAAATTTTGGCCATCGCCAGAAAACTGGCAGAGAGCGGTCAGATCGATCTGGGCAAAGGTGGCGACGATTATGTGTAAGCCAACGCCACGGGCATTGTCAGGGCGATACTCGTGACCGAGACCTTTGAGCGTTGGTCTCCCCGGCGCATTGAGGGGGACGACCAGCCTGTCGAGGCGGTGGCTCAGGCAGAGCGGCCCTCGCTGCAGGGCGATGTGCGCCCCTGGGTGCCGGCTGACCTGGGGGCGGTAGCCGCCAAAGCCGCGGCAGGGTCTTCGTCTCACGCCGCTTCGACTGCGCACGCCCAAACCCAAGCCCAGCGCCAACAAAACCACCAAAGTGAGCTTGATGCCCTGCGCCAGCAGGCCCAGCAGCAAGGTTATGAGGAAGGGCTCCGGCGGGGCCAGCAAGAGGCACACAATTTGTTGGCCCAACAAAGCCAGCAGCTGCAAAACACCATTGCGGCTTTGCGTAATGTCGCCGGGCAGTTGGATGAATCCCTGGAGCGGGAAGTCATTGGCTTAAGCGTGGGCCTGGCGGCGCAGCTTCTGCGTCACGAATTGCAGCAGCACCCCGAATGGCTTCATGAGCAAATTCAGGCGGCCACCGCGATGCTCCCCGGTGCGGGGGGCGGTTTGGAAATTCATCTGCACCCGGCCGATGTCGATACGCTGCAGCAGCATTTTGCCCAGAGCGGCGAGGTTGCTGAGGGCAACTGGCAGTTTGTCGAGGACGCCAACATCAGCCCCGGTGGCTTTATGCTGGCCAATGACAACTCCCGAGTTGATGAGCGGCTGGAAACCCGCTTAGCGGCCATTCTGCGACAAGCCTTTGCAAATTCTCCTTTCGTGTCTGGGGGCCGGGTTGATGACTGAGTTCAGTCACAGCGATGGCGGCAGTCTGGCCCAGCGGATAGCGGGCTACCGGCAGCGGCTGGGTGATGTCGGCCAAACCCGGGTCGAAGGCAAGCTCAAGCGGGTCGTTGGCACCATGCTCGAAGCGGTTGGCTGTAAGTCAGCAGTTGGTGGGTATTGCATGGTTGAGACGGTGGATGGCAACTGGCTGGAAACCGAAGTCGTCGGCTTTGCTAACGACAAACTGCTACTCATGCCCACCGGCGAGTTGCGCGGTGTCATGCCCAACGCCCGGGTGATTCCCATTGAAAAAGGCTCCGACGTGCCGGTTGGCGACGGCCTGTTGGGCCGCGTGCTCGACGGCGCCGGGCGGCCCCTGGATGGCCGGGGCAGCTTGCACTGCAGCGCCAGCCGGCCATTGTCGGGGGAGCCGATTAACCCCCTGTCCAGACAGCCGATTCGGCAGCCCCTCGATGTGGGGGTTAGGGCAATCAATTCCCTGCTCACAGTAGGTCGCGGTCAGCGCCTGGGCCTGTTTGCCGGCAGCGGCGTGGGCAAGAGTGTGCTGCTGGGCATGATGACCCGCTTTACCAGCGCCGATGTGGTGGTGGTTGCCCTGATTGGTGAGCGCGGCCGGGAAGTCAAAGAATTTATCGACAGTATTCTGGGCCCGGAAGAAATGCGCCGGGCGGTGGTGGTGGCGACCCCTGCAGATCACCCGCCGCTGATGCGGATGCGGGCGGCATGGCTGGCCACCTCGATTGCTGAGCACTTTCGGGACCAGGGTAAGCAAGTGTTATTACTAATGGATTCGCTGACCCGCTTCGCCCAAGCTCAACGAGAGATTGCACTGGCCGTGGGTGAACCGCCCGCCACCAAGGGCTACCCGCCGTCGGTGTTTGCCCGCTTACCGGCACTGGTAGAGCGCGCTGGAAATGGCGAGGCTGGCGGAGGGTCCATCACTGCGTTCTACACGGTGCTGGCCGAAGGGGACGATCAGAACGACCCCATCGTGGATTCCGCCAGGGCGATATTGGACGGTCATATCGTGCTGTCCAGAGCGCTGGCCGATGCCGGGCATTTTCCAGCAATAGATATTGAAAAGTCGGTGAGCCGGGCAATGAACGACATCACCGAAAAGGGCCACCAGGATACGGTGCGCTATTTCCGGCAGATGTACTCGCTGTACCAGCAAAACCGGGACCTCATTACCATTGGGGCCTACCAGCGGGGCAGTGATGCCCGATTGGATGAAGCGGTCAGTTTGTGGCCCAAAATTAGCGGGTTTCTGCAACAGGCCTACGACGAATCAGAAACCTTTGATCGAAGCCTGGATGAGTTAAGTCTACTGGTGAGTGGAACTGAATGAAAAAATCCGAGCGCATGGACAGTGTGTTGAAGCTGGCTGACAAAGCGGAGCAGCAAGCCGCCGAGCGATTTGCCGCGAGTCAGCGCAACGCCAACAAGCAACGCCGCAAACTGGATGAACTGAAACAGTATTACCGCGAGTACAGCGCTGCGAGCAGTGCCGCCGGTGCTGGACTGGATCTGCGGCGGTTGCAGGAAACTCGACAGTTTATGAGCAAGCTCGCCACCGCCATCGGCATGCAGCAGGAACAGGTGGATAAGGCTGAGCGCAATATGCAGGGTGAACGCCAGCAGTGGATGAGCACTCGCCAACGCAGCATGAGCCTGGAAAAGCTGACCGAACGCTATCAGCAGAGTGAAGCCCAAGAGGCGGATCGCCGGGAGCAGTTTGTGGCAGATGATATGGCCGCGCAGCGCTTCCTGTGGAATCGGAGCATGCCGGTGCTGTAGTGGCTTTGGTCTGACGTCGGACGCAGTGACGTGGTAAGAGAGCCCGGGGTGATTCGTTGCCTCGGGCTTTTTTTGGGCGGGAGATGCTGGACGGGAGATGCAAGGCGGGAGATGCAAGATGCGAGACGGATGGCACTTACTTTAGATAAATATTGCCCAAATTGTCGTTCCCGCGAAGGCGGGAATCCAGGTTTTGCTGAAATATCAGTGTACCCGCGCACGTGGGTGCCCAGTACTTTGGGCTGAAATATCGTCGTACCCGCGCACGCGGGTATCCAGTATGTTTGCTAACGTAGCCGGGTTTTCTGGATGACCGCATTCGCGAGCATGACCACCTAAAAATGATTCCGCTCAGTAGTGCGCCTTCTCGGGGATGACTGGCTTAAAGTAGAAACAGAATCTTCCGCGACGAGACTTGATTTACCAAAGCCTGAATGTACGACCGTCTGGAGGGGTTACCGAAATATCGTCGTACCCGCGCACGTGGGAATCCTGCAACGATAGCACCGGATATCGTCATACCCGCGAACGCGGGTATCCAGTATGTTTGCTAACGTAGCCGGGTTTTCTGGATGCCCGCGTTCGCGAGCATGACGACCTAAAAATGATTCTGCACAGTAGTGCGCCTTTGCGGGGATGACAGGTTTAATTAAGTGCCATTCAGTCGCGAGACGCCATACGGGTCATCTAGCGCGTTAGCGCTCCGGTGTCTGACCAAAAAACGCCTTAACCAACCTACACAGCCACACTCAAATTTCTGGGGTGCTACCGATTATGATAAGCCGCTGGCACAGCCTTTGCTCTAAACCCTAAAGAGTCACCTAATTTTGCCGCTTTTGGCCCCCTTCAACGGGCTTTGGCGGCCCTAACGCAAACTCTGTTAGAGGCAATTGCACGATGCAAACTCCGGCCATTTCAGTGAGTAATATCTTTGAGTCCCTGCTTGGCAAAGGCGCCCCTTCGGGCGCGGCCAGCGCGGCAGAAACCCCTTTTAATCAACTGTTTACCGCACAGCAGCTGAGTTTGCTGGGCGGTCAGCCCCAGGATTTCGCCGCCATTCAGGCCCAAGCATTGGCCCAATTCAGCCAAGAGCAGGGCGAGGCCTTGTCGGCCGAATCCTTGCTATCGGAGGTTGCCTTGGGCGACGGTGAGGGCTTTCCTCTCGGCGGCAAGGGATTGCCGCAGTTGCAGTCCTTGCTGGCCAGCCAGCCTCAGGGCGTTGGTACTGCGCTGAACGGCGAGATGGCAGCAGAGGGTGACGACGTGGCGGAGTCGGGTTTGGCGCTCTCGGCGATGCTGCAGCAAATGGTTGCCAAAAGGACCGCTGGCGATTCGGTCACCGGAGCGGCGGCTGAAGCCCATGGTGAGCCTGGCAGCTTGAAGACGGCCGATGCCAAGGCGGCGCTGAACCAACTGACGGGAGCCACCCCGGACAAGGCACCCAGCCAGGGTACGCTGGCCTTTGGTGATACGGCGTTAGCCAAACCCGAGGCAATGACCACCGCCGAGGGCTTCCGTCAGGCCCTTGTCCAGCAAAGCGGCGAAACCACCAGCGATGAAAAAGTCGGTGCTATCACCGAGAAGGCCGACAGTGATATTGAACTGGCCAGCTTGATGCGGGATCTGCGTGGTGCGCAAAACTCGGCCCAAACCAAAGCGCCAGCCATGTTCACCGTGAGCCAGAACGCGGTCACTGACCCCGCCTGGAGTCAGGCAATGGCAGCCCGGGTGGGTTATATGATGAACAACGGGGTTCACACGGCCACCGTGCAACTACACCCCGAAGAACTGGGCAGTATTCAAGTGCAGATCAGCCTCGATGGCGATAGCAGCCGTGTGCAGTTTCAAACTCAGCACGCTGAGACCAGTGAGCTGGTGGAGCGAATGTTGCCGCGTTTGACGCAGGGCTTTGAACAGCAGGGCCTGCGCCTGGACGATGTAAAAGTCAGCCTGATGAACCAGAATGCTAACGCCAGTCTCGCCCAGGGTCAGGGACAAGGCCAGAACGCCGCGACCGGTCAAGGTGGCAATAATCCGGGCGCGCGGGGTGATCAGCAGGGCAACATGGGGGGCAATGGCGAAGGCGAAGTATTGCGTAATGTGGTACTGAGTCGGGCCGGTGGGGTGGATGATTACGCTTAGTGGTCCGTGCGGCAAATAAGGTCACACTCAGAGCGTCTGTGTGGGTGCGAACCGAGGCGGTTTCGCCTCTAATGGCCCAGTCCTTAGCAAGGCGGGCGCGCCCGCACAGGCGCTCCCGAAGGGCCGCAGCACAAGGGATTTTGGACTGCGTTGCAGCCCTTGCAAAGGGCCGGGCCATTCCCTGCGGACTGCGCCTTGCCAAAACCCCTTGTGCTGTGGCTCAGCGTAACCGTATTTGCCGCACGGACCACTAGTGCTCCATGCAAAAATGCGATTGTGTCGGCCGCTTGCATCATTATCCCCTTTTACAGCGGTAGTTTTGTAAACTGTTGCAAAGATAAGGAACCCATAAGGGCCAGTGAGTGAGCTCCCCAAGCAAAGTCGTTTTCTGTTTTACCCTGATTTTTTCTGCCTGTTTGAGCTTTGCCGGGGATAAATACACCGACCTTACCGATAGCAGTCAGAGTCCGGGATTCAGCAAGCGCATCGTGCGGCATGAGGACAGCCAGTTTTCGGTCATGGTGGGCATGCGCGTCCATCTGGCGCTGACGACGTTAATGGGAGAGCCGTTGGTCTACTGCCCGGCGACATGGTGGCTAGATGAGATATACGATCACAGTAGCGGCGAGGCAAGTGTCCATAAATTTCCGGTAGACCTGCTCCCCGCGAGTGTTCAGCGTGATCTGGATTTTTACAGCCCCAAACTCATTTTCAAGCTGAAAAGTGGTTATTTACTGGCTTGTGATCCGGGTGTGATGTCGGAAGCTGCTAGTGAAGCACCCAGTTTTACCGTTCCTGCCAGCCCAGCATGGGGAAAGCTGCTGTTTTCGAGGGAGGGGGATAAGTCATCTTTTCTCCCGGCGGAGCGTGCTCAGTCGATTTTGCGCGATCTTTTTGAAAGCCAGCAGCACTCCGCTCACGTTGTCAGTGAAGTGTGGATCGCCGACGAGTCAAAAATTAACCTGTGGTCGCTAGCAAGATTCCGTGCGCAAAATGCCATGAATGCGCTTTCCCGGCAGAGGGAGCAGAGCACAGACCCGCAGCGTATAAGTGAGTTGGACAGGGCCATTGGTGATCAGGCTGGCCGATTCAGAGCGGCCTTTAACAAGAGTATGTCTATGCCGGGGCGGTTTGCCCGGCAACGTGGCCTGAAGACCACCCCTTGTCAGCAACAGGCAGCAAAGGCCCTGACCACACTCGCCGAAGCGGCTGAGATTGGTCGTCGTATGCAGCGATGTATTCCGAACGCTCCCAAAGCCGCCACCGCCAAATCGGTACCGGATTTACGCCTGCAGACGGCGGAGCTGGAGCAGGTCGGCGAGATTCAAATCAGCGGTGATCTTCGCTACGTTAAATCGATGAGTTCAGGGGTGGTGCTGCAAAAGTACGATGATCTCTATTTTCACCGTCGCGATGGTGATCTTCGTCAGCTTGATGGCCAGTTGGCCAAGCGCACGCTAGCAAATTACGCCAATGTCATTGAGCGTGATAACGGTAGTTTTCTGACTTACCTTCAGGGCACTCAGCTGGCGCATTACGGTAAAAGCGGGCGCAGGTTGGCAGCGCTGGCTTTGCACACCCAAAATGCCACGGTCATGCGCAGTAAATCACGTGAAGGCAGCAGCCTCATTGAGCTTGCGCCGGGCCCCGACGGTTCAGTTCTGGCGGTCTATCTATCGACAACAAACCAGCGGGATGATCACAGGCTGGAAGTTGATCAGTGGCGAGGCGGCGAATTGGTAAGCTTGGTCAGCAGGCCGTTGGGTGCCACCTTGTACTGGCCTCAGCTCACTGTGAATACCACCGGACCCGGTGGGTATTGCTGGCTTCAGGCAGAGCTAAGTTACACCTCTGCGGACGAAAAAGTGGTGCAACACCAATTCTGCCTGCGCCACCAAGGTGATCGCTACCAGCTCGATTCAGTGGACCTTGCCACGCGAACTGCTATTGAGGAAGCAAATCAGAAACAGCGCAATTTGTTTGCCCAGCGCGCCGAGCGTCTGCAGTATCCTGAGTGGCTCGAAGAGGAACACTTTGCACACCAGGCTGGGGTTTACCATTACAGCGCAAGAGAATCGAAAGGTTTGAGCGATGGTGAGAACGATACTGGTTGGATTTATTTGCGCAGCCCGAGCGGTGCGTATTTGTTGCCGAAATCCTTTGGTGTGCGAGAGCGGCTGAGAGCGGTCGATGCTGACGGGAAGTGTCTGGCAACCGGCCAAGGAAAGATATTTCGATTCTATTGCGTTAAATAAGGGCTAATCGGAGAGCGAATAATGACCATTGACGACAAAAGCCCGAGTGACCCAAAGCGACTACTCGATCACATCTGCCGCTGCTGCGGCCACCGCTACGCCCTGCCCAGTATGAATCGCGAGGGATTCACCGTGTGGCATTGCCCCGCCTGCGACCTTGAAGAGCGAATTCATATCACACCCCGGCGGTGAGATCGCGACGACTGAGCCGTTTCTGCCGTCGTGGATTAATCGCTATACAAATCCCCGCTATCACTCCTAAAATTCCGCCACGCAAATCTGCCGGGCTAGCCCGGCCCCTATACAGGAAGCAAGCCCATGCCGAAGGCGAGTGAGATCAAAAAGAATATGGCGTTGGATTACAACGGCGGCACTTACATGGTGAAGGATATCGAGCGTTCGGCGCCCCAGGGTCGGGCCGGGGGTAGTTTATACCGGATGCGTATGTACGATGTGGTGACCGGCCACAAGATCGACGAGACCTTTAAGGACTCGGATATTTTGAATTTTGCCGATTTAAGCCGTCGAGCGGTGATGTATTCCTATGCCGATGGCGATGAGCATGTGTTTCTCGATCAGGAAGATTTCTCCCTCTACAACCTCAATAAAGACGCCATCGCTGAAGAGATGATGTTTATCAACGAGGATACGCCCGGCGTGCATGTCGTGGTGGTCAACGATATGCCGGTGGCGCTGGATATGCCGACCAGTGTGGAGCTGGATGTGGTAGAGACGGACCCTTCAATTAAAGGCGCATCGGCGACCTCCCGGACCAAGCCCGCCAAATTGTCGACGGGCTTGACCGTGCAGGTGCCGGAGTACATCGCTACGGGTGATCGCATTAAGGTGAATGTTGAAGAGCGCCGGTTTATGTCCCGGGCGGAAAAGTAAGCGGGCATCCCCCGATATCAATGACGGGGGAGGCTGGTTGCGGGTAGGTGATTAGGCTTTGGCCAGTGCGTGGCTGCGGGAGTTTTGCTGGCTGACGCCATTGGCGGTATACACGCCGCCGTCATCGCCAAGCCCGAGAATATCCAGGGCGCGACGGGTATAGCGCAATTGCGACGACACATGGGCGCCGGCCTGCTGATTCAGTCGCTGGCAGTTGGCCAGGCTGAGCCGGATAGTGTCGGGCAATTGTGGTGAGACTTCGGGGTGGCTGCTTAAATAGGCCTGGCGCTGGGCCTCTAGAGTCTGCAGGGTGGTGCTGAGGCGGGTTTTTTGCTCAGCCAGTGCCAGCAATTGGCCGTGCTCGGGTGCCCGCTCCAGATTTTCGCACTCCTGGCTCAACAGAGCTTCCAGTGCAGCGCTATGGGTTTCGATGGCTTGCAGCAGATCGAGATATTCCATATCAGCGCACCGATACCATTTCCATGTCGATAAAGGCTGCCGCCAGCCGCTTGGCGTCCACGACGTATTCGCCGTTGCGAATGGCAGTTTTGATCGCGTCGACCTTGGCCCGGTCAATGCCGTCGCTGGCGTTCACCGCCGCGCGGGCAGAGGCGAGCAGGGGGGCATCGGCCTTCGACATGCCGGTCGACGGCGCCTCGATTTGGCTTGGGGCATTGCTGGTGCCGGCTTTGCCGCTGGCCCGGCTGGTGTCCAGCTTGCCGGTTTGGCTGGGGGAGCCACCATCAATACGGTAGATCATGGTTGATATCCTTTAAGCGAATCGCTTTATCTTGGTTATCGGCCGTCAGGCGGAAAACTTTAGTGTGACTATTGCCCATAAATTGCGGCCCTGTTCACGGAATCAGAACCTGGTGGTCTGACTCCACAACCCCTTCCAACTGCTTGCCAGAGCTTAGGTTTTTAACCTTGATCCGGCCGCCCAGCGGCGCGTTTTCCATGGCGATTCCGGCCATGGTTACCTTGATGCCGCCAGTGTTGCTGTTTAAGTAAACTTTTTGACCCTTCTGAATGGCGCTGTCGGCCTCCACCATATTGGGGGTGAGCACGGCGCCCTGGGCAATGCTGTAGCGGGCGCGATAGCCGCCGCGGCCTTCGAGGCTGCGCAGATAGCCATAGCCCAGCGTAGCGATATCCCGTTTGCTCCAGCTCACGTCCTCGGCGCGAATCAGGCTGCCGGGGGCGATGGGATACCGGGCGACCATCACCTTGGTATAGGCGGCGATGCTCACTGGCACGTAAATCTTCCAGGCTTGGCCACTGGTGCAGCGTACACCGACGGTCGTCCGCCGTTTGATCCGGCCACCCGGCGGCAGAAAGGCCTCCAGCGCAGCGTCGCACTTGGCTAGCTTGCTGCGCGGATCGAGCCGATCGGCCGTCACCTCGGTGTTCATGTCTTTCCAGGGATTGCGGGCCGCAATATAGGCCTTGGCCGTCGCGGCGATGCGCTCAGGGCTTTCGTAACCGGCTTGGGCATAACTGGCCTGGGCAAGTGTCGCGATACATGCGCCGCTTAACAGTAAGGCCTTGATGAAATGTCCTGTTGCCATCGTCAGTTACCCAGTTTCTCCAGCAAATCGCCAATTTTTTGTCAGTTATGTGGTTCTGTAGAGGGTTTTGCAATTGCTGTGCCAGCGTCAGGGATGCTGCTGGGCTATGGCGACAGTGGAGGGAAGTACGCAGGTAACTAGGTAGTTATGCGGCGTCGAAACTTTGCCGCTGGAGAGGAAAAAATCTGCCGAATTTTTGGCTATTTGCCGTCTTTGCTTTTGTATCTGTCTGAAAAATAACAACAAAAAATATTGGCACAGCGTTTGCCTCGTCCCTGTCAAACACGCAAGTCCGACTTTAAACGCCGCTTCATAGAGTTTATCGGATGAAAAACGAAAAACTTTAGTGGCATTTTTCGGAAAACGGGTAACACGATGGCAATTAATTTTAACAAGGCATTGGGAGTTCACGAGCAGGCGTTGTACCTGCGCGAGCGCCGTAATGAAGTGTTGGCAGGAAATATCGCCAACGCGGAAACCCCTGGGTACAAAGCCCGCGACATCGATTTTCGCGCTGCACTGGGTCAGGCCGAAGGGCAGTTGGGCATGAATTTGGCGGTGGCAAAAACCCGAGCCGGGCATATGGACCTGGGGCCGGTCAACGCAAGCGCCAACGGGGTAGAAGCGGTTGATTTGAAATACCGTAATCCCCAGCAGCCCTCCCTGGACGGCAACACAGTAGAAAGCCACGTTGAGCAGGCCGAGTTTGCCGACAATGCCCTGCGTTACCAGAGCACGCTGCAGTTCTTGGGCAGCCGCTTCAGCAGTTTGAAATCCATTATTCAGGGAGGCCGCTAAGCCATGGCTAATTCTTTGGATCTGGCCGCAGCTGCGATGAACGCGCAAATGCTGCGCCTCAATACCGTGGCCAGCAACCTGGCCAATGCCGATTCCATCAGTGGTAGCGAAGAAGACGCCTACCGGGCCAAACAGCCGGTGTTTTCCGCGGTGATGGATCAGCAGCGGGCAACCACCAGTGTGGCGGTCACCGGTGTAGTAGAGAGTGAAGCGCCCATTCAGAAGCGTTACGAGCCCGGCAACCCGATGGCGGATGCTGACGGTTACGTCTATGAGTCCAACGTGAATACGGTGGAGGAGATGGCAAATATGATTTCTGCCTCTCGGGCCTATCAGAATAACGCCGAGGTTTTTTCCACCACCAAAGCCCTGTTGCTGCGCACGTTGCAACTGGGCCAGAACTGAGGAATAGGGGATGGAACTTCGCTCCGTGACTGAATTGCAGCAAGCCTCTGCTGCCGCCAAGAAAGATGCCAGCTCGTTGGATCAGGACGACTTTATGAAGTTGATGCTCCAACAGTTGAAAAACCAGGACCCCTTCAAACCCACCGACAACACCGAATTTATTAGCCAAATGGCCCAGCTGACCTCGGTCAGCGGCATCAGCGAGATGAATGCCAACCTTGCCACGCTGGCGGATTCGCTGTACTCGGCCCAGCTCCTTGAAGCCTCCTCATTGATTGGCAAAGAAGTGCTGGTCGACTCCAACAAAATTGCCCTGCCGTCCTCGGGTGGTGTGGGCGGGCAGTTGACCCTGCCGGTCAGCAGCACCGCCGTGAATGTTGAAATTCTGACACCTGGCGGCGAGGTGGTGGGCAAGGTGTCCCTGGGGCCACAAAACGCCGGCGATGTGCCCTTTGAGTGGAATGGGGTGGGCCTGAATGGCAACCGCCTGCCACCCGGCAACTATCAGATTCAAGCCAGCTATCGTAACGGCAATACCCAGGAAGCCCTGGGAACCCAGGTGCGGGCGGCCGTAAACAGCGTGAGCGTGCCCAGTAATGGCGGCAGCGCACAATTGCAATTGAAGGGATTGGGCACTGTGGCGCTTTCCCAGGTTATCGAAATTCGTTGATCCCGGTGGGATCGCTATGCCAGTAGGAGTGACATTATGAGCTTTCGTATCGCACTGAGTGGATTGAACGCCGCCTCTGCCCACCTGGATATCACGGCGCATAACATCGCCAACGTGAATACCACGGGCTTCAAGAGTTCCCGGTCGTCCTTTGCGGACGTATTCGCCACCTCGAACAACGACGTCACGGCCACCACCCCCGGTGCCGGTGTGCGTCTGAACACCATTACCCAGCAGTTCTCCCAGGGCAATATCGACTTCACCGATAACAACCTGGACCTGGCCATCAGCGGTGAGGGCTTCTTCACCATGAAAGGCGCCAACGGGATTACCTATACCCGCGCCGGGGCCTTCAGCGTTGATCGTGACGGCTACGTGGTGAACAGCAACCTGGAAAAACTGCAGGTGTTTCCGGCGGCCGCCAATGGCACCTTTGCCACCGGCTCCCTGGCCGATCTGAAACTGCAGATCACCGAGAACCCACCGCAACAGACCAGCCGCACCGACATTGGTTTGAATCTGCCTGCCAATGCGCCCGTCCCGGCGGCGAGCCCATTCGACCCGACCTTGCCCTCGAGCTACAACCACGCTACCTCGATGACGGTGTACGACTCCCTGGGCACCAGCCATACGGCGACCATGTACTTTATTAAGGAGCCCACTGCTAACAACTGGAGTCAGCGCTTGTATGTGGACGACAACCCGGTGGGTGGCGCCAATACCCTGACCTTTGATAATGCCGGTATTTTGACCAGCCCGGCCTCAGGTCTGGTTACCTATCCAGCCTACGATCCCGGCACCGGTGCCGCCGATCTGAACCTGAGCTTTAACTACATCGACACCACCCAGTATGGCCAGGAGTTCAGCGTGAACAACCTGCAGCAGGATGGTTTCACCACGGGCCGGATGACCGGCATCGAAGTCAGCAGCACCGGGGTGGTCTCTGCCCGCTTCACCAATGGCCAGTCTTCGCAACTGGGAAAAGTGGCGATGGCGATCTTCTCCAACCCCAATGGCCTGCAGCAGCAGGGCGATACTTCTTGGGCGGAAACCTATACCTCGGGTGGTCCGCGCTTGGGTGAGGCTGGTACTTCCAATTTTGGGCTGTTGCAAGCCGGTGCCCTGGAGGGTTCCAACGTGGACTTGACCGCCGAGCTGGTGGAAATGATCACCGCCCAGCGGAATTTCCAGGCCAACACCCAGATGATCTCCACATCTGACCAGGTAACTCAGGCGATTATCAATATTCGCTAATGACTGAGCTGAAGCAGATAAGCGAGTAAGGAGCAGACGATGGACAGATTGGTTTTTCTCGGCATGACCGGTGCGAAGCACACCCAAATGGCACAGACCAACAATGCCAACAATCTGGCCAACGTCAGCACTGCGGGATTTCGGGCTGACTTTCAAAGCCTGATGACCCAGAACATTGACGGACCGGGCCACGCCACCCGCGCCAATGCGGTGATGGCGGGCACGGAAACCGACTTTACCCCGGGCGCGGTGATGAGCACCGGCCGCGACCTGGACGTGGCTATTCGCGGCAGCGGCTGGTTTGCGGTGCAGGCTGCCGATGGCAGCGAAGCCTACAGTCGTCGGGGCGATTTCAGTCTGACCAGTGATGGCATGTTGATTAACGGCGCCGGCCAACCGGTGATGGGTGACGGCGGCCCGGTGGCCATTCCCGATCATCAAAGCCTGTTTATTGGTGACGATGGCACCGTGTCGATTGTCCCCCTGGGCCAGGGGCCGGAATCCCAAGTGACAGTGGACCGCATTCGCCTGGTGGATGCGGACCCCGCGCAATTGGTGAAAGGGGAAGATGGCTTGATCCGCCTGAAGGATGGCGGTCAGGCAGAAACCTCGGCGGCGGTGCGAATTACCGCCGGCAGTTTGGAGTCATCCAATGTGAATGCGGTGGACGCCATGGTGAATATGATCGCGCTGGCGCGCCAGTTTGAAATGCAGGTGAAGGTGATGGATACCGCCAAAACCATCGACGAAACCAGCGCACGTCTGATGCGATTGGAATAAGAGGAACGACAGTATGAACTCATCTCTGTGGGTCGCAAAAACCGGCCTGGATGCCCAGCAAACCCGGATGCAGGTCACCAGTAACAACCTGGCCAACGCCAATACCACCGGCTTCAAGCGGGACCGGGCGTCCTTTGAAGACCTGCTGTACCAGAATCAGCGTCAGGTGGGCGGCCAAACCTCCCAGCAAACCCGTTCACCCAGTGGCCTGGCTGTGGGAACCGGGGTGCGGGTGGTGTCGACCGAGAAAATCCATCAGCAGGGCAGCATGAACCAGACTGGCAACTCGCTGGACCTGGCTATTCAGGGCCGCGGCTTCTTTCAGATCCGCATGCCCGATGGCTCCATGGCGTACACCCGTGACGGTGCCTTTCAGCTGGATGACCAGGGACAACTGGTCACCAACACCGGCAATATCGTGGAGCCCGGTATCACCGTGCCCCAGGGCACCCAGAGCATTACCGTGGGTAGCGACGGGGTGGTGAGCGCCCTGATCGCTGGGGAAACCACACCATTACAAATCGGCAGCCTGCAGCTGGCCGATTTTGTGAATGCCTCCGGTCTGCAGGCCCGGGGCGAAAACCTGTATCTGGAATCCGCCTCTAGCGGTGCGCCCCAAACCGGCACCCCCGGCTTGACCGGCATGGGCACGGTTGCCCAAGGCGCCCTGGAAGGCTCTAACGTGAACGTGGTGGAAGAGCTGGTGAATATGATCGAAACCCAGCGTGCCTATGAGATGAATTCCAAGGCCATCTCCACCAGTGATCAGATGATGCAATATGTTAACAACAATATGTAATTCGGCTTCGGCCCCGGGACGACACCATGCGTAGAACTCACTTTACCCGCCTGCTGCTGATCGCCGTACTCGCTGCCTTGGGCGCCTGCGCCCAGAACCCGGCGGCCCGCAACAACGCCAATTGGGAGTCAGCGGCGGTACCGGTTGAGCCGATGCCGCCGGCGACCGCCGGATCAATTTATCGGCCGAACTATGGCATGAAGCTCTTCCTCGACCGTCGGGCCCGCCAGGTGGGGGACATTATTACCGTCACCCTGCAGGAAAAGACCGATGCCAGTAAGTCGTCTACCACTGCCACCAGCAAAAGCAGTGATCTGGAGATTCCGGGGGCGACTGTACTCGGCCGGGCGGTGACCCGCGGCGGCATTCCCATTGATACCTCGGTCGGCAACGAGCAGGAGTTTTCGGGGCAGGGCAGCAGCTCCCAGAGCAACAGCCTGACCGGCAGCATTACCGTTACCGTGTCTGAGGTGCTAACTAACGGCAGCCTGCGGGTGCGCGGCGAAAAGTGGGTGACGATTAACCAGGGCGAAGAATTTATCCGCCTGATGGGCATTGTTCGCCCAGAGGACATTGCGGCGGACAACACGGTGCCGTCTTACAAAGTGGCCGATGCCCGCATTGCCTACAGCGGCAAAGGTACCTTGGCCGATGCCAATTCCATGGGCTGGCTTGGCCGCCTGTTCCAGTCCGTGCTGTCGCCCTTCTGAGGGTGGTAGGAGAAACATGATGAAGAAACTGTCGGTGAATCTTGGTAAGGGCCTACTGTCGGCGCTGTTGTCGGCCAGCCTGATGCTTGGCTTGAGCCAGGTTGCCCGGGCCGATCGGGTGAAGGATCTGGTTAGCGTCGCCGGGGTGCGGGAAAACCAACTGGTGGGCTACGGTCTGGTGGTGGGCTTGAGTGGCACCGGGGACCAAACCAGTCAGGCGCCTTTTACCGTGCAAAGCATTAAAAACATGCTCAGCGGCTTTGGCATTCGGGTGCCGGATAATGTGAACCCCCAGCTGAAAAACGTGGCTGCGGTCACCGTGCATGCCAATTTGCCGCCCTTCGCCAAGCCCGGCCAGACCATTGATATTACGGTGTCATCCATTGGTAATGCTGCCAGCCTGCGCGGCGGCAGCCTGTTGATGGCGCCCCTGATGGGAGCAGATGGCCAGGTCTACGCCATTGCCCAGGGCAGCTTGCTGGTGGGCGGTTTGGGCGCTTCCGGCAATGACGGCTCCCGGGTAACCGTAAACATCCCCAGCGCCGGTCGTATTCCCAATGGCGCGACCGTCGAGCGGGCCGCGCCCAGCACTATGGCCGCTAACGGTGAAATCATGTTGAATTTGAAGAAGCCCGATTTCACCACCGCTCACCGTCTGGCCCAGGAAATTAACAGCAAGTTCGGTGCGGGCACTGCCAGCGCGCTGGATTCTGCCTCCGTGAAAGTGCTTGGCCCCAGCAACCCGGATCGCAGCGTGACCTTTATCTCGTTGCTGGAAAGTCTGGAAATCACCCCGGCGGAAGCCGGTGCCAAGGTCGTGGTGAACTCCCGCACGGGCACCATTGTTATCGGTGGCAACGTCCGGGTGATGCCCGCCGCGGTGACCCACGGTTCCTTGACGGTATCGATCAGCGAAAACCTGAATGTCAGCCAGCCCCAACCCTTCAGCCGAGGCGGCACCACGGTGGTCACCCCGGAATCGTCCATTGAAGTGACTGAATCAGGCTCGCGAATGTTCCTGCTCGATGCCGGGGTCACCCTGGAGGAAATCGTCAAGGCGATTAACTCGGTGGGCGCGGCCCCTGGTGACCTGGTGGCGATCCTCGAGGCGCTGGATCAAGCGGGCGCGCTGCGCGCCGAGCTGGTGGTGATCTAAATGGATATCAAGGCCCAAAACTATCACGACTTTTCCGGTCTGGCGGCGCTCAAGAAAGAGGCTGCACAAAGCCCGGAAGAAGCGGCGATGCCGGTCGCGCGGCAGTTTGAGGCCCTGTTTGTGCAGATGATGCTGAAAAGCATGCGCGACACCGTGCCCGAGGGCGGGTTGTTCTCCGACTCCGGCCAGAAAATGTATCAGGACATGCTCGACAGTCAGTTGTCGGTGTCGATGTCTGAGCATCAGGGTATTGGCCTGGCTGAAGTCATCGCCAAGCAACTTGCCCGGCAACAGGGAGTATCCGAGTCGAGCAGTGGCGAGTTGACCGCCACGGCGGACTCTCTGCGCCTGCAATTGCGCCAGGCCCGTATTCAGGAAATGGCCAGCGGTGCCGATATGTCGTCTTTAGAGAGGTAAATCATGGGTGATATGTTGGGCAATTCTCTGTCGGCGCTGGTGTCCTACCAGCGGGCGATGGCTACTAGCAGTCACAATATCGCTAATGCCGATACCGAAGGCTACAGCCGCCAGCGGGTCGACTTTTCCAGTCGCACACCTCAGCAGGTGGGCAACCTGAGCATTGGCTCCGGGGTGAGCCTCTCCTCGGTGCGGCGGGTTTACGATGAATTTGCCACCAGCCAGTTGCGCGATGCGACGGCGGGCTTTAACCATCTGGACAGCTACTACAAGCTGGCCGTCCAACTGGACAATGTGGTGGCCGATCCGGACATCGGCCTGGCGTCGTCCATGTCGCGGTTCTACAACAGCATTCAGGACATGGCGGACGACCCGAGTTCGATTTCGTCGCGCCAGTTAATGATTGCCGAAGCCAATTCCCTGGCGTCGCGGATTGCGGAGCTGGATTCGCAAATGTCGTCCATGGATAAAGAGGTCAATCTGCGCATTAGCAGCTCGGTGGCATCTATCAATGACCTGGCCGCACAGGTTGCCGAAATGAACCGGTTGATCTCAGAGAGCGAAGGGCAGTTTGGCACAGCGGCCAATGACCTGCTGGATAAGCGGGACCAAGCCGTCATCCAGCTCAATGAGCTGATTGGTATCAAGACCGTGGTACAGGACGACGGCGCGCTGAACGTGTTTATCGCCAACGGCGAATCCCTAGTGTTGGGACAAAAGAGCACCCAGTTGGCGGCGGTGCGCAGCGAGTTTGAGCCTGATCGGGTGGAGCTGGCCCTGCAGAAAAGTGGCGGCAATGCGGTGATTTCTGACATTGTCAGCGGCGGTGTGCTGGGCGGCGTGCTGTCCTTCCGGGACGGCATTCTCAGCGAGGCGAAAAGCGAGCTGGGCCGGATTACGGTTACCCTGGCCACCACCTTAAACGAACAAAACCAGGCAGGTATGGACCTGAACGGCGATATGGGTCAGGCCTTGTTTGGCATCTCTGAACCCCAGGCTTTTCGCTCCACCGCCAACACCGGCAATGCGACGGTAACCGCGCAAATCACCGATATGGGCCAGATCACTGGCGACAATGTGCTGATGCGCTTTGATGGCAGCAACTGGAATTTTTATACCGCAGGCAGTCAGGTGCCCGTGACGGGTGTGACAGGTGCGGGCACAGCGGCTGACCCCTTTGTCTATCAGGGTGTCAGCTTTGTGGTCAGCAATACGCCGGCGACAGGGGATCGCTTTTTGCTGCGCCCCACCGCGGATGCGCCCCGTCACCTCTCGGTGTTGATTAATGACCCTGCGCGAATAGCCGCAGCGGCGCCAACCCGCACCCGTGCCGAACCTGACAATGCCGGCGGCGCCAGTATCAGTCAGACAGAGATTATTGATCCCAGCGACCCGGCCTTGCTCAGTGATGTGACCATTGAGTTCACGAGCCCGACCACCTATAGCATCAACGGCAGTGGCAGCTTTAGCTACGTTCCGAGTGCGAATATCGACATTAACGGCAATCGGCTCAGCATTAACGGTAATCCAGCGGCAGGTGATCGCTTTTTTATCGGCGCCAACGTTGGCGGGGTGGGCGACAACCGCAATGCCTTGAAGCTGGTGGCCACTGAGACCAAAGGTGTTTTGAACGGCGGCACCGCCAGCTTGCAAACCACCCTGAGCGGGTTGGTTGGCGATGTTGCCGTGGCGACCCGCAGCGCCGAGGTCAACCGGCAGTCCCAGCAGAATTTGCTGACCCAGACCCAGGCCCGCCAGCAGGAGATATCCGGGGTGAATCTGGACGAAGAGGCGGCCAATTTGCTCAAGTTCCAGCAGGCCTATCAGGCAGCGGCCAAGGCCACCAGTGCCGCCAACGACATGTTTCAGGCGCTGATGGCGGCGTTCCGCTAAGCGGCGTATTGAGGTAGTGACACCATGAGAATCTCCACCGGACAGATTTACGCCAAGGGCCTGGGTGCCATGCTGGAGCAGCAGGCTCGGCTGGCCAAAACCCAGGAGCAAGTGGCAACCGGGAAGAAATTATTGTCTCCCGCCGACGACCCGGTCGGCAGTGTCCGGGCTCAGGAATTGACCCGGGCCCTGGAGCGCACCGGCCAGTATCAGCGCAATGCCAATGTGCTGGACAACCGCCTGCGTTTGGAAGAGGGGGTGTTAGGCAACAGCGTTGAAGTGCTGCAGCGCATTCGGGATCTTGCCGTGCAAGGGGCCAACGCCACTCAGGACAACGAAAGCCGCAAGGCCATTGCGAACGAGGTCTGGCAACAATTAAACAGCCTGGTGGGCTATGCCAATACGCGCGACAGCAGCGGCAACTTTATCTTCGCTGGCTTCAAAGAGGGGAGTCAGCCCTTCAGCTATGCCAACGGGTCTGTGACCTATAATGGCGATGATGGCGTGCGACAGCTGGAGATTGGCCCTGCGGCGGCTATTGCTGATGGCGACCCCGGGTCGGCGATTTTCATGAATATTCCCAGCGGCAATGGTCGCTTTCAGGTTTTGCCTAGCGCCGCTAACCAGGGCGATTTGATTGCGGAGGGAGGCTCGGTGTCCGACCCTTCCCAATTCACTGGCGCCGGGCTGCGGATCGAATTTACTGCCCCGGACCAATATCAGGTGGTGGATAGCGGTGGAGGAGTTGTGGCTGCCGGTAACTACCAACGCGGCGATAGCATCACCGTTGCCGGGATGACGGTAAATCTGACCGGTAGACCGGCCGCCGGAGACAGTATCGAGTTGGCACCCGCTCGCGTTAAGGATGTGTTCGCTACCGTTGCGGAGTTTGCGACGGCACTGGATACCTCCCGTTCCAGTGCTGCGGATCGGGCCACTTTAACCAATCAGATTAACGCGGTGATATCGAATCTGGATCAGGCCATATCCCATCTGGTGGACAAACAAGCCGGTGTCGGCGCGCGGATGCAGTCACTGGAATCGCAAATGGATATTAACGCGGGCGCCGAAATTCGCCTTCAGGAATCCCTTGCCGATATTACGGAACTGGACTACGCCGAGGGCATCAGCCGGATGAACCAGCAGCTGCTCGGCCTACAGGCCGCCCAGCAGGCCTTTGCCAAGGTGCAGGGCCTGTCGTTGTTTAATTATCTTTAAGGCGGCTGCGCTGCCGGTCTGACGGCGGTTGTGGGACGCATGACGGGAGACGGGAGATGCGGCGCGTTATGTTATGCGCTTCTTGTCGGCCTAAGAGATATTTTGTCATTCCGGACGCGTTTTTTTGCGATCCGGAATCCAGTGGCTTGCGTTCGTAGCCGTCTGGGCCCCGGTTCGAAGCTTACCCCGGGATTGATCTGGGGGCGGGGCGATGTACGGCGTAATCAACTTGCTATCGCGCCAAATTCTCAGAATGGGGTTTTGCGTGTTACCTGGCCTCAGACTTCAGACAATCAAAGTCCCCTGTTTACACCCGTCAACTGCAGTGCTCTACTCGTCCGAAACGTGCCGCTTTTTTAATACGTTAGGCCCACTAGGTACATCTACTAACCCTAAAATTCTTAAAGGTTTTTTCCTTCTCACCGATACAGAGTTTGAAAGCGCAACGAAGCCGACAGGCCGCTGCTTAACAAAGACGACAGTCTTTATCTCGATGAGATTAGGAGAAACACCATGGCACTTAGTATCAACACCAACGTCGCCTCCCTGAACGCACAGCGTAACCTGTCGCGCTCACAAGACACCCTGAACACCTCCCTGCAACGTCTGTCTACTGGCCTGCGTATTAACAGCGCCAAAGACGATGCTGCAGGCTTGGCCATCTCAACCCGCTTCACTACCCAGATCAATGGTCTGAACCAGGCGGTTCGTAACGCCAACGACGGTATCTCACTGGCTCAAACCGGTGAGGCCGCGCTGGACGAAATCACCAACAACCTGCAGCGCATCCGCGAGCTGGCGGTACAGTCTGCCAACTCCACGTACTCTGCCTCTGACCGCGCCGCGCTGGATGCTGAAGTACAGCAGCGTCTGGCTGAGATCGACCGGATCGGTGGTCAAACTGCCTTCAACGGCACCAAGATTCTTGATGGCACCTTCGGCACCGCTACTTTCCAAGTTGGCGCCAATGTGGGCGAGACCATCAGCGTTAACTTGACCACCGGTGTGAAGTCTACCCAAATGGGGCAAATCGCCACTGCAACTGGTGGAGCGGTCACCGCCAACGCCCTGACAGATGGCGGTTTGACCATTGCGGTGGGTAGCAATGCCGCTGTCTCGGTACAAGCGTCCGTTGCTGGCAGTGACAATGGCCAGGCCGCTACTAGCGCCTACGCCAAAGCCGTTGCAATCAACTCAAGCGGTGTACCTGGCTTGACTGCAACCGCCTCCAACAGCGTGGTTGACGATGGCTTTACCGACATCACTGCGGGTGATACCGGTGCAGACACCTACGACCTCACCATCAACTCAGTCAATATCTACTCTTCATACGATTTGACTGGAGGTGACATTACCGCCTCGGATATGGCTGCTCAGATCAACTTGTACTCCAACCAAACTGGTGTGACCGCGAGTTATGACTCGGTTGCTGATGAGTTAACCCTGTCGACTGCTGATGGTCGCAACATTGACGTCACTTCAACGTTGACCAATGTTGGTGGCGGCACAGCCCCTGCTGGTGGCTTCAGCACAGACGTGGCCACCAACAACACCGGCACACTCACCAACAATCGCGGCACGATCAGCCTTACTTCCACTGAAAACATCGCAATGACTGGCCAGTTCGCTGATATTGGTCATGCCAACAGCATCACTAAGGACACCAGCACCCTGTCTTCCGTGTCAGTGTCTACTGTGGCTGGCTCTAACGACACCATCAGCCGGATCGACGCCGCGCTGACCACCGTGAGCGACTTGCGCAGCACCTTCGGTGCGGTACAAAACCGCTTCGAATCCACCATCACCAACCTGCAGACCATTTCTGAAAACCTGTCTGCATCGCGTGGCCGGATTCTGGATGCGGACTTCGCCGCCGAAACTGCCAACCTGACCAAGGCGCAAATCCTGCAGCAAGCGGGTACCGCGATCCTGGCCCAGGCCAACTCCCTGCCGCAGAGTGTACTCAGCCTGCTGCAGTAAGCCGAAACCGCCCCGCAGCCCAGGCTGCGGGGATTTTTTGGCTTAACAATTTATGTCGGATTTGGCGGAAGGGCCGTTCAGCTCTTGCCGCCGTTTTTGCATGTCGGCAGATAATTCTCAGCCGGCGAGGTAGGTGACAAATGGACACCAATCTTTCGATAAGCAACGCTGTGCGAAGCGTGCCAGCCGCTAAAGCTGAAGCTGGGCCGGTTCGACAGCAGGCCGCGTCTGTATCCAGTGCACCGGGCTCTGGGTCAGAGCTCGAGGCCAAAAGCTCAGGCCAACCTGAAGTGAGCCGCCTGGCCCTCGCTGTTGTGGCGCTGGCTGACCAGGGGCGCGCGCCGGATGTTGAGAAAACTGAAGAGGCGGTGGCGCGTCTGAATGAAATATTGAAAGACCGGCGCCGCGAACTGGAGTTTTCGGTGGATCAAGACACGGGGCTGACTGTCCTCAAGGTTATCCATGCTGAAAGCGGTGAAGTCATCCGCCAGATTCCGCCAGAGGAGCTGCTGCACATTGCGCGCACGTTTATTGAAGGAACCGGGAGTTTCATTGACGATCAGGCGTAATGACTGATCGATTTCGCCGCGGTAGGGGAAAGTACGATCTGCGCTGCTTGCGGCTGAGTAGTATAGTTTGAATAGAAAATTACGTTGTTTGAATTACGATTTTTGAATCACGTTCTTCTGAATCACGTTGTATGCTGGAGACAACATGGCATCGCTTACAGCTTCAGGTATCGGCTCGGGATTGGATATCAACAGTATTGTTTCCCAGCTCGTCACGGCAGAACGCGCGCCGCAGCAAAATCGTCTCGATGCCAAAGAGGCGCTGATTCAGGCGAGGATGTCGGCCTATGGCACCCTGAAGTCCGCGTTGAGTGAGTTCAAAACCAGCCTGACTGCCCTGAAAGACCCGACAACCTTTGCCAAGCGCAGCACCACGGTTGGTGATGCCACGGTATTCACTGCCAGCGCGACCACCTCAGCGGTGGCCGGTAACTACGCGGTGTCGGTGGAGCAGCTGGCGACCCGCCATAAAATTGCTTCCGAGGCATTCACCGATTCAGACACTGTGGTTGGCACCGGTACACTGAGCATCTCTGCTAACGGTGAATCTTTCTCCTTCGCCATCGCGAGCGGCAGCGATTCGCTGTCGGCGATCCGCGACCAGATTAATAATCACGCCGACAATTTTGGCGTGACTGCCAGTATTGTGACCGACCAGGACGGCGCACATCTGGTTCTCAGTGCCAATAATAGCGGTGTGGAAAATCGCCTCACCGTGACGGCGACACCGGCGGTGGACGACACCGGTGATTTGAGCAAGCTGGCATTTGACCCATTAGCGGCCAGCAACGCCATGACCCAGAAAGTGGAAGCGAAGGATTCCATTGTGATGGTCGATGGCTTCACCCAGACCAGCCCCAACGACCAGGTTACCGGCATGATTGAGGGTGTGACCCTGAATCTCAAAACCGCCAAGCCGGGTGAAAATATCAATCTGGTGGTGAGTAAAGATACTTCTTCCGTGCGCAAGAGCATCGAAAGTTTTGTGACCAGCTATAACAAGCTGATTACCACGGTGAAAGACCTCACCGCCTATAATCCCGAAGCGGATACCGCCGGCTTGCTGCAGGGGGATTCCACCACCCGCAACATCGCTAACCGCCTGCGTCAGGAAATCAGCGCCGCAACCACGGGGGCGGCTTCCGAGCTGGATACCCTGGCCGAACTGGGCATTACCACGGCAGAGAGCGGTAAGCTTGAGATCGACGCAGGCAAGCTGAATGAAATTCTGGACAGTGATTTTGCCAGCATCCCCAGTCTTTTCGCAGGCGATACCGGCTATGCCTCCCGCCTGGACTCGCTGATCAGTAGCCTGACCGATACGGGCGGTTTGCTTTCGACGCGTACCGATGGATTGGAAAGCCAGATCGACCGCATTAACGATCAGCGCGATGCCCTGGAGCGTCGTATTGCGGCGATTGAAGCGCGCTACACCGCGCAGTTTTCCGCTTTGGATAGTTTGATTGGTCAGCTCAGTAGCACTGGCGAGTTTCTCAACCAGCAGCTGGCAAATCTGCCTGGCATTGCCAGCAATAACAACAAGTAAGCTGAACGCAGCTCGCATCGAGAAATCCGTATAAATACTGGGTAAGAAACCGATAAAGAAGCCTCTCTCGCTGCCGATAAGGTAAGTAGAAGATGGACAAACACGAGGTAGGGCAATGACTTACACAGCGGGAATGGCCAGTCGGGCCTACAGTAACATCGGTGCGCAAACCCAGGTGACCGGCGCGAGCCCGCACCGCTTGATCCAATTGCTGCTCGATGGCGCGCTGGATCGCCTGGCCGCAGCCAAGGGCCAGATGCAGCGTAATGAGACGGTCAATAAAGCGACCACCATCGGCAAAGTGATCTCCATTATTGATGGTCTGCGCATGAGTCTCGATCATAACGTCGACGGTGAAATGAGTGAGAATCTCGAAAACCTGTATGACTATATGAATCGGCGCCTGTTGATCTCAAACATCAACAATGATGTACCCGCGCTCGAAGAAGTTGCAGCCTTACTGCGTGAGTTGAAAGAGGCTTGGGATGCCATCCCCCAGAGCCAGCAAGACGTGTCAACAGTTGCGGTATGAGGTGACATTGTGGGAATCGAAACCTTTAGACATTCAGACGGACTGAGCCCTCGGCAGCGCGAACTAAGCGGTCTGCTCGATCTGAGCGAACAAATTTTGAGCTTTGCTGAGCTGGGCGATTGGGGGTCGGCGGTCAAGCTCCAGCGCCATCGTCGCCTGAGTATGGACGCCTTCTTTGCCGAACCCTGTGCGCCCGCCGAGAGCGCTGAAGTGTCCCGGGTGATCCGCAGTATTCTGGATATTGATCATCAGGTATCCGACATTCTGTATAACTTTCGCCACCAACTGGTGAAGGAATCCGGGGCTGCTTCCCGGGGAATGCGTCAGGTCGATACCTATCTCAGCAACAGCGTGTAGTTCCTCTTCCCCCGTGTCCCGTCCCATGCGGTTTATGGGCGGGGCACACCTTTAACTCGCCTAATCCATACCCGCCTAGTGGTAAGCGCTTATTGGTTCCCCCATCCGCTTTCGGCACACTGTTGAAAAGTAAGGGCAGACTTGCCGATATCGTGGGAATTCTGAGACAGCGTAGCTGCCCCAAAAAAAAACATAAGCAAAGCGTTAGGTTTTCTAAGAAGATTTACGTATTAGATCGATACCGCTTCTGTCTTAGCATAAAGATGTAAACCAATAAAAGTCGTGGTTTTGAGACGCTCCAGCATTGCGACAGACATGCTGATTATTTGGGGGGAGCTTGGTAATGGATGGTATGTTGGCTAACCCAACCCGCAGTAAATCTCAGAATATGACAACGCAGCGAGGTGGCCTGGTGTCCAAGGTTATGTGCGATTTAGAGCGCGTAATCAAACAGGTCGCTGAGTTCGACACCCTGGTTCTGATTCGTGGTGAATCCGGTGCGGGTAAGGAAGTGGTTGCCCGTCGAATCCATGAATCTTCCAACCGCGCAGGCCAGCCTTTTATTCCCGTTAACTGTGGCGCCATTCCGGCAGACCTGTTGGAAAGCGAGCTGTTTGGCCATGAAAAGGGGGCCTTTACCGGCGCCGTAGCCACGCGCAAAGGTCGCTTTGAAATGGCCGAGGGCGGCACCCTGTTTCTCGACGAGATTGGCGATATGAGCCTACCCATGCAGGTGAAATTGCTGCGGGTGCTGCAAGAGAAAAGTTTCGAGCGAGTGGGCAGCAATCAGACCCAGAAGTGCAACGTGCGGATTTTGGCCGCAACCCATCGCAATCTGGAAGACATGGTCAATGAAGGCAGCTTCCGTCAGGACCTGTTCTATCGCCTGGAAGTCTTCCCCATCGAGGTGCCGCCGCTGCGTGAGCACCCGGAAGATGTTGCCGTACTGATGGGCAAGTTTATGGCTCGCTTGGAGAGCCGGGGCATGCGGACCCCGCGTTTTTCAAGTTCCGCCATGCGCTCATTGCAGCGCTACTCCTGGCCCGGCAATGTCCGGGAGCTGGAAAACCTGATGGAGCGGATGTCCATCACCCACAGCGGGCAGGTGGTTAGGTCGTCAGACCTGCCCCGGCAATACCGCTCTCTGGATGTGGTGGACACGGCAGATGACGACCTGGACAGCGATAACGGTCAGGACCAGGCTGCGCTGTTGGATGCCCTGACTCGGGACCGCCAGGACGAGGCCGACGAGAGTGCGCCCATGGTGAATAACCTGGGCAGTGGTTCACCCGTGCTGCCTAGCGCTGGCATGGATTTGAAAGGCTATCTCCAGGACCTGGAACAGTGGTTTATTGTGGAAGCACTGCGCAAGGAAGACGGGGTCATCACGCGTGCCGCGCAATTGCTTGGCCTGCAGCGGACCACCCTGGCTGAGAAAATGAAGAAGCTGGGTATCAGCTAATTTGCAAATCGGGGCGGGTGTTGTCGCGTCGGCCCGTTCCTCCCTGTGTTACTCGGTATATCCCTCAGGAACTTTGTCCTTTAGCCGGTAAGCGAAGGCGATAATTTCGGCCACTGCCACATACAATCCCCGGGGGATTTCCTCGTCCAGTTCAACCTGCATCAGCAGTTTCATCAGGTCGGCATTCTGGTAGATGGGAATATCGTGCTCAGTGGCCAGTTCCAGAATGCGCCTGGCCACCTCGCCTTCGCCTTTCGCGGTGAGCTGAGGCGCATTGCGGCCGTCGTAGTGCAGGCTGACGGCCACCTGTTCTGGTTGCTGCGGTCCGCTCATGCTTTCACCTGGATAAATGTGGTCTCGCTCAGACTGTTTTCACCACGGCTTGATGACAGGCCGAGTTGCAAGGCGAGTTGGGGGGAATCCACACCCTGGGCGACCAGGCCGTCCCGCAGCTCGTGCAAATGCTGCTCGAAAAGGCTGAGCGTATGGCTGTGCGCGAAATTGAAACGGCTGGAGAGGGTTTCCTTTTCCCACTCCAATGCCACCTGAATCGGGCCCAGCCCCGGTAGATCGAAGCTGAGTTTGACCTGCCAGCGTCGCTCCCGTGTCGTCTCCGGGCCCTCTTGCGCGCCGGGAGATTCACCTTGTCGCTGATCCCGGTTCCACAGGAACTGCATTTGCCAGAGGTCCACACCATCCCGGTCGAGCACCGGTAGCTCCACCATCAGTGAGGCTGGTTGACCCTCCGGTTGGCGCAGATGGAGCAGCTGGTTCGATTCAATTCTGGCCAGGGCTGATTTGATATCTGCCAGCAGGCGAAGGGTTAGCTGCGCTTCGCTTGTTGAAGGTGGTTGCAGTGCTTTGCGCCCCTGTGGAAACAGCTCTCCGGGCAGCTCTGATCCCGATGAGGGCGTCGGGTAGGCCTTGGCCAATTGCTGCTGGCGATCGATGGGGGGCGCGCCAGGTGTTGCCGGCAGGTTCAGCGGGGGCGGCAAGGGGGCGGCGGCTGTCGCGCTGGCGCCGGACGGGCTCACGGGGGGATAGGCGCTGGTTTTGCTATTGCCTGAGCCAGGTGGTGCCGCCCCTTTGGGTGTCGTTTGGGATTCGTTCTGAAGCTGCTGCAGCAACTTCAGCATGGCGGCTTTCAGATCAGGTTGCTGGGCCGCTGGTGCGGATGTTGGCGACGGCGTATTGCCGGTATTGAGCAGGTTCGCCTCCATAAAGGTGCCGCTGCGTAACACCTGCTTGCGCAGGTTCGCGGCGTCGAACAGCTGCTCGGGCTGGGGCAACTGACCCAGCAGCGCTCTGGCGAATTGAGCGGCAGGTTGCTGGCTTGCCTGCAATGAGGCTGATACCAGTGTTGCCATCGCCTGTGGCAGCGGCTGCTGATTGGGGAGCAGCTGGCGAAGTTGCCGGTTCACTTCGCTGGCCGGAGCGTTAAGAATCCGCAGGGTGGGGCGTTGGCGATGGTCCCGGCCGCTGAGCATCAATCGCAATTCTTCGCCGCTGCGCAATGGGGTCTGGCTTTCGGCCATCAGGCGCAAATTGCCAGAGGCCAACTCGTATAAATGGTTGGCGCGCTCACCCAGTACGGTGGCAATCAACACCCGGTCAGCGGGAATCACCGGCGCAGGACCGGCCGGGCGGTTCACCGCGGCAGGTTGGCTGGGCACTGTGGGGTTAATGATTACCATGACATATTTCCCAATGACTCAACTTGTTATCGGCAGGTTGCAGCGGAACTTGAGTCTCCCTGACCGAACGCGCGCCGCATCGCGACGGTGGTGTTGGTCATTGCTTCCCACCTGGAAAAGAGGCTGGGGGTGACTGAAATCTGCCCAAAATGGTGAAAAAAGAATCAACGAAATCAAGGGATTGCCGGGAAAAAGGCCCCGGCCATCTTTTATTAAAAATATTCGGTGCCAGCGTTGACAGTACCGGACACCTTCAATATAGTACGCACCCTCGACGCGCTCGTAGCTCAGCTGGATAGAGTACCTGGCTACGAACCAGGCGGTCGGAGGTTCGAATCCTCCCGAGCGCGCCATTATTAAGTTGCTGAATTGCAACGGAAAAGCCCAGCCTATGGCTGGGCTTTTTTATGCCTGAAATTTGGGGCTGTGGCAGGTTTGTGACAGGTTTTGTGACACATCTTCCGGCCCTATAGTTCGGCTTGACCTCTTGGTGCATGCCTAAAGCACACGATGTTGCTGTTATCCCTCTATGCGCTCAAACAGATCTTTCACATCGCAGTTGAAATAGTCGCAGAGCTTATCAATAGCCTCAAGGTCCACCCTTGTGGCTGTCTCTTTGTAGAGCAACGTTATCGTATTTCTGTGCAGGCCTGTGTCTCGTGCGACATCGGTCACTTTCAATTTTCGCTCGCCCATGAGTCTACTTAAGTGGCATTTAATCATTCTAAAAATTTATTTGTCATCCAGAATGCAAAAAAGGTGTTGAAAAAGTCATTTTTCCAGCTAGAATGTTATTCAGGATGACAAACCGCCTCCCTTGATGGCTTTTTGTCATTTCGAAATTCTAGCATAGAAGGAGTGACGCAAATGCCTGATCAAACGTTTTTGACTACTGACGAGCTCTCGGCGCGGATTAAATACGATGCTCGGACAATCCGGAACCAGCTGAAAGATTCAGTTTTGTTGGAAGGAGTGCATTACTTTCGTCCTTTCGGTGGGCGAAAAATTCTCTACATTTGGGAAACCATCGAAAGGGATATGAAAAAAGTTCGGCCCGTCACTTCCATTGATATCCCCATGTCATCAGGAGGAATGTGTCGTGTCTAAAATTCGAGTGAGAAAAGAAACAGGATTTTTATACTTTGATTTCTTTTTTAGGGGCCAGCGCTGTAGAGAGCAGACTCGATTAGAAGATACGCCGCCAAACCGCAGGAAAATGGAGCAGGTCTTAAAGAAAATTGAAGCCGAGATCATGCTCGGTCAATTCGACTACCTTGCGTATTTTCCGAACTCCAAAACCGGCCAGAAGCTTGTTCAAGAAGAAGGGCTCCGTCTTCAGTCACCCGCACAGGCATCAGTGGCCCGGGTACAGCAGATGCCCTTGCAGGAATCGATGGACTGCCCAAATTTCCAAGTGTTTGCGGAGCAGTGGCTGATCGAAAACGAGGTTCGTTGGCGCAAGGCGACGCTGGAGCTTCAGCAGTCCATCCTGAAACGGCACCTGATGCCGGCATTTGCGGATAAAAGCGTCAACAGCATCACCAAAGCGGAAGTGCTGTCGTTTCGGTCGACACTTGCCAAAGTCCCCGGTCATAACGACAAGATGCTAAGTGCTAAAACCATCAACGAAATTGTTGGCTCCCTTAAGGCCATCTTGGATGAGGCTGCTGACCGGTATGGCTTTACCAGCCCGACGGAACGCATCAAACGTCTCAAAGTACAGAAGAAGGACATCCAGCCGTTTTCTCTGGAGGAGGTACGGCTCATCCTCGAGAAAGTCCGGGAGGACTACAACCCCTACATGACAGTTCGCTTCTTCACCGGAATGCGGTCCGGTGAGCTCCACGGCCTTAAGTGGCGGTTCGTTGATTTCGAGCGGCGTCAGATCCTGATTCGCGAGGCGTTCTCGAAAGGGCGCACCGAATATACAAAGACCGATGGGAGTCAGCGGGAGATACGCATGTCGGAATTGGTCTATCTGGCGCTGAAAAAGCAGGAGGCAGCGACGCGAAAACTCAGTGAATACGTGTTTTGCAATACCAGGGGCCTGCCATTGGACAACAAAAACTTCACTGATCGCGTGTGGTACCCCCTGCTTCGTTTCCTTGCCCTGGAACCACGGCGCCCATACCAGACACGGCACACCGCCGCCACGCTCTGGTTAGCCGCCGGTGAGTCGCCAGAATGGATCGCCACGCAGCTGGGTCATACCTCGACTGAAATGCTATTTCGCGTGTATTCCCGCTACGTGCCCAATCTGACGCGGCAGGATGGCTCAGCCTTCGATCGGCTGTTGGCGGAAGGAGAGCAAGCATGAACGTGATTACCGTGGCGGGATCCGCCTCCAGTGAGAGCGTCGGCGAGGAGGAATGCAATGCAGCGACTATTTGAAGGGAATGGTCACCATCTCGTGCCGACATCACCAGCGGCATTGCAAGCACAAGACAGTGTGCCGCTCAGGGACTACTACTTCCGCGTCCTGGGTCGGATTGACCGGCTGAACCGGGCAGGGCAGGGCTGTACCCGGCTGGAGTTGGGTTGTATTGCGGGTACCGCGACTGCAGTGCTGCGGCATGACCACTTCCTTCCCCGACAGCGTGATGTGAATCACGGCGATATTGTCAGGGTGTTCGGTGAGTTGCGGATGTTGAATGGTCGTAATGTCATCAAGATCGGGGCTTTTAAGCGACTTGATCCTGGGGCCACCGTGTCTGCCCGAGCGCTATTGCCCCGAGAGTGGGTGCTGCCATTGTACATTCCAGACCTTAGAGCCGTTGTCCGCCATTGGGAGGCCATTGGTCATGCGCCGTTATCCCAGTTTCTGTCGGGGGTGTTTAGTGATGCCAGTACAGCAATGGGTTTCCTGAATGCCCCTGGCAGCTACCGCCATCACCACGCCCATCAGGGCGGATTGCTAGAACATAGCGCCGACATGCTACGGCGATTTGAAGGGCAGCCGCTGTACCAATGCCCGGGCCCAAAGCGAGATCTGGCGACAGTACTTATCCTGCTTCACGACATCGGCAAAACGGTCACTCTAGTTGGAAGTAGTTGTTATCCACGCGGAGCGCGCCAGCCGCATGAAATGGCGGGCTTGGAGATGATGGCTGCTCCTCTTGCTCAACTGGAGATGGTTGATCCGGAGATGGCCAATTTGATCCGGGGCTTTTTCAAGCCAGGACACTGGGCGCCCCGGCACCACCATGCAGTCTACCGATTGGTGTCCGCACTGGACCGCCAGAGTGCGGATATCACCCTTACCCAAAGAGAGTGGCAAAAATGAGTCAGCAAACACCTGGTTTTGAACAACAGCAGCGCCAGCTGAGGCCCTTACCCAAGCGAGAGGTCACAATCCCGTACATGGCGAACATGGCTGAGGAGTTCCTCGTCGGCTTGACCTGGACGCTTTTCGGGGTCGTTGAGAGCAACGAACTGGCGGTAAGGGGCAGAGCGGGGCGTGTCGACGTCTTTGGCCACGTCCCCTCACTCTTGTTCTACCCGCTGATCGCGAACCGGCTGTTCGGGATCAATGCGGCCGACAGAGTAGCTGCTGAGCGCCTATCGGGAACGACGTCTACCCAATACGAGATCAACTTCAGGGAGGCATCAAAAAATGCGGATTAAGACTATTACGGCCGCCAGATATGCCAGGGAGAGACGCCCCATCGCGAAAAACCTAGCGCGGGGTGGCGTCGACATGTACTTGCTCACCAAAAATGGACAAATCTCAGGAGCGGTAGTTAGTTATGAGAGGTGGTTACAAAGCATCCGTCGCCAGGAGCTAGAAGAAGCCTTCGCTGAGTTCACAGCTATTCTGCGTGAATTCGAGGCCGGTCAAGACGCGGTGGATACGGCTGGGCAAAAAGGAGCACATGATGATTCTTGAGCTGATATCGCCGAGGCGCCTGAAGCGGGAATTGAACAAGGTCATAAAAAATCTGGAGAAAGGCAACCCTGATATCTACATTGTCTCCAGAAAGGGCAAGCGTGTGGCATATGTTATGGCGCCAGACCTCTTCATGGACTGGCTCCATCGGGTCGATCACGCGGATTCCGATGAGGCGATTCGCGCCCTGCGTGAGCAGCGATCAGCCCCGACAAAAGCACCGTGACGTGGAATTTTCGATTTCTTACAAATGGACAGGGAGGCATAGATATGAAGCATACAGTGACGGAAACGATAGAGATCGACCGCCTGAACGCGATCACCTGCGATATATGCCAGACGACATACCGTGACGGTCTGGAGATGCAGGAATTTCATCACATCCTCACGACTGGCAGCTATGGATCCATATTTGGTGACGGAACGTTGATTGAGTGCGATATCTGCCAGCATTGCCTGATGCGGTTGCTGGGGGGGTACATCCGCACAGAACATCAGGATGAGCGAGCCTGAATGCGCTGGATACCAAGCAAAAATTAGTGTGGACGATTGTCTATGCTGGAGTGAGACACTGCCAAATGCCTTCGGGATGTATCTGTTAAGCAGAGCCTGAACCGATCAGAGATCAGTTATATCGGCTAGTCGAACACAACTCGCCAAAACTCCGTCCAGATTAAAGGTAATCGAGGTGGAACATCCCCCGTCGGAGTCGTTACAGCAGCTTTAAGCTTCGAAATTGAGCCGGTCGCTTTAGGAAGGTTTTCGCATCGACTGTATACCGGTCTCCGTGTATTGCAATTTCCGCGAACACATGACGGCCGGTATCATCCCAAGGCTGATCCGCAACAATGCCCGAAAGATCCTCTCCTCGGCACTCAAATATGCTCGAGATGGCTACTGCGTTGAGCTTCAAGGTCTCGCGCTGCTTAGACCACATACACGTTCTGTCAGCAAGGCTGGCGCGATAAATGGGGATTTTGGTCAACCAGTAATTGATTAAAAAAATGCTCATTCCAGCTTAGAGTTTTGCCGCCAAGCTGTACCATCTGCCTGAAAATGCGACATGATCATGTATACAATATATAAATATAAAGGCATTTGGATTTTAATAACATAATAACTGGGGCCGGCACATTTTTTAGTCCGTGCTTCTGCGCGCATGGTCAAAAAACTCATTGCGCAACAGATACCTAGCTACATTCTGGAGCTAATACCTACCTGCTGGTCAGGCTTGCTGCTACACTCCCTGCGGTCAGGGAAAGGAATCTCAATAAGAATGCTGAAACTCGAAGATATCAAGTCAGGGGCTGAAATTCGGGGTATACAGGGCGACGACATCGTTAAAGTCGCCCATATTGATCCTGTAGGCTCAGACGCTGTCACGGTCATTTATAAAGACGCTCAGGCAATCTGGGCGAGCAAATGATGTTTCGCTCCGACGAGTCATGCTTGGAGCAGTCAAAATTAGGCTGCATTCGGCAGCGGATGAATCCATACCCCCAACACACCGTCGTGAGATTACAGGCCAGTGGCCCCGCCTCTAAAACCATCAGTCGGATCTATCTTGTCCTAGGCTCGCTAATGCTTGTAGATGACAAGCTATCGTGTTTTTTTTGTTCAAGCTCCGTAGTTGGGCAATTGCAATACGAGGGGCTATGGGAAATTAAGTCCCGAATCGAAAAATTCCGCTACCAAAAGCAGGGAACGTCAGTTGTAGGTACTTTTTATAAACATACTGATTGCGTGATCTTCCGATTAGATCAGCTATTCCGAGGTAAAAATGACCTTTTGCATTCACTATTGACTCTTCAGAGCAAGGGACTTAAATGAAAAGCTATCAATTCAAGGAAACGCCAGTAGGTCTACCGGATTGCCAACTACTCTCGGGCGGAAAGTTCTCTTTGACCGGGTTCAGCAAGACACTAGGGATGGACAGGGCAAAACTTGGCAAAGCCAAGAAAGCGGTACAGAGCCTGAAAGGCGAAACGTCCTCCGTCTGCCCTAAAAGCAACCCAAATCACGTTATTGTCAATTTCTATTCCACCCCTTGGTTCCGTTTGTTTACCCTCAAGAAGGTTGTCAACAGTGGTAAAGATACCTATCACGACGGCAATCTCTACTCATGGGATAAGGCAGTGATTGAACAGTATATGCCGGATTTTTTCCGATTTGCCTCTGCACCTACCCCCATACCATCGCTGAATAAGTTTGAGCCACCGACTGACAGCTGCGCGGCGTCGCTTATAAAAGTTCCCGATTTTTCGCGAAATTCCGGACTGGATGATGGGGATCGAAAACATTTAGATGAATTGGAAGCAGTCCTATCAAAGCTTCAATTAAGAATCCCGGCCTTAATTGAGCAGCTTAACGAGGACGTCGAAAATTGGGCTGAACTGGATGACGAACGACGATCCCTTGCCGCAATGGTGGTGTGGTCAGTCGGTACTGTATTTAACTTGAGTACTCTTAACGAAGCTTTAGAAGAAAACCCGCAAATATTTGTGCCTTACTACGAGAAGATGATTTCCAAACTCGACCCAGGTACTTATACAGAAATCGAAATAGAGACACCTGAGGAAAAGCGACAGTCGGTCGCAGACTCTATTTCAGACCTTGATCTGGAAGTAATGTCGGTTCCCTCACTTTGCGAGGAAATGATATCTGCGGCAAATTCATTAAAAGCATCGCCGAAGGACAAAGCTCTTTCCCGCCGAATTTTGGCGTTGGCCACCTCAATTAGCTTGAGACAAAAAACTAAAGCGGTACTGAGCCAAGAGGAGTTCGACGAGTTTACCAAGCGTGTAATCGAGGTGCTTTCGTTCCTTTACCCGCCATCACCAATGGCAAGACATTTTTCTGGCGAGGATGGTGCAACCCTGGCGATAGATTGGGTTATTTGGTCTGCGTGTGGGGGCCTGGACCTAACTCCGAAGACTGTTGTCGACTCGCTGCGCGCTGTGGTCGTCGACGCCGAACCAAGTATCGAACGCGTTGTCGAGCTGGAGGACGAGTTATCCAAGCTGACTGAGAAACTGGAGGAACTTGGGGCGAAAGAGGAACCATCAAATATTCGAGATAAGCGCGATCACAAAAACGCGATTGCTGCCGCCACTAGTGAAAAGGTTGCGTTGGAAGCCCAGCTTAGCGATCTTGCTCTGGATATTTATGAGCTTTGCTACCCTGACTTGGGTGATATGAGCAAGGAAGATAAGGCCCTCACCGCCACTGCCTATCCCAGAGAACGTGGCCTTGAAATCATGGCTCTGCTTCCTGAGTTTGTTCCCGACGGTTCCGGCGATGGGCAGGAAGCAGAACCTGAGGGCGAGCTAACACCACCTAGCGAAGATGCCGAGCGGGCCCTCGAGCGTGAGACGTTTGTCACCAAGGAAACACAGGAAAGCAGCCCTGCCAATTCTGATACGGCAACTCCTGATCAGGCAGAGACTCGTGAACCAGTACCAGTACCAGAGCCAGAGCTAGAAAGGGTCGCTGAAGAAGAGCTTGGCTCGGAGCAAGAGATCGTTAAAGAAGAGGTCAAACAGGTTACCACCAGAGCTCATACTGTGATTGGGCAGGAATGCCTTGATGCACTTGAGCAGGATGCCTTCATACCCGGCGAGAAAATCAACGATCTGTTTAATGAAAGCCTCGTACTGCAACAGGTTAACTACGCTGCGCAGCTATCGTATTCGCTCGAAGAGACCCAGCTAAGCACAGATTTTTTGCCGTGGCACCTTTTCAAAGCAGCGTACTACGGCGTGAACACTTTTGACGATCGCGCGGTCTTTTCTAAATCGCAGCGCACACTGAACGGCATTACCCCGGCCGATATTGAGAGCTGGTCAAAACAGCGTGGCGGAGAGATGCTCCCTTACCTAGTCTTTGCAGCGGCATTCCAACCGACCGTTTTTGGCGGTACCGAGTCCACGGGACATCTTCTGTTAGCCTCGCTGCCTGAGACCATGTTTGATAAAAACACGGCCAGCCTGATTTCTGAGACGGCAGAAATGGCGCGCCGCGGCGAGAAAATGACACTGTCACTGCTTCGCCAGGCCAAAGCGGGCGCCGCCCAAGAGGCGCAGAAGTTCGAAACCGGTCAGGTGGAAGAGTGGTGCAAGAAAATTGTCACCGCAACGCGAGGCTATGCACCCTACCGCAAGGCGCAGTCACTGAGTCTTGAATCAGGCTTGTTTGGTCGCGTGACCGACGCTCTCATCTTGAACAAGCGCGAAGAGTACACCTTCATTGAGCAGTTCGTTGGTCAGTACCAAACGCCAGAAGACGCTCAGCGCCTGCTTGTCGAACTGCTGCAACACGTCAATATGTATCAAGGTGAGGACATCACCAAGATCGGTATGACGCGGTTTTTTGCCAAGATGTCTGCACTGACGTCAATGTGCCGTGAATGGCTGGCAGTTAACCGCCCAGTTCACAGCGACAAATCCGAAGAGTACGCGAAGAAATTCATTACGCGCCTTGAAAACACCATCACCTTCTTTGCTGAAGGATCAAAGGCCGCATCGAGCGCGGGTGCCGCTGCCGGTATGGGCTTCCTCGCGGCGACGTTGTCTAGCCTGCTCCGCGTGATCAACCGCGAAGTTCCTCGCCTGCCTTACGACATGGTAAAGGGTTGGTATTACCACCCTCGCCAAAAAATGTTTTTGGAGACAGGACATCGTAGCGATGAAACCTCTGAGGCCGTTCGCTGGATGATCGGCAACGTGGGTGTTCAGGTTGAGACGCGCCATGCCTATGAGTCCGCTCTCGCCGCCGGCCGCGTTCACATGGCCGAGGTGATCCGTCAGCGCCTTGAACTGGGCGGGGTATCGATTGATGGTGCAGCCACAAAGCGTGCCTTTGAGAGCGAGAAAAAGAAATTACTCAATCGCTGCATTAACCTCGAGTCCATGGTCGAGACGGCCGCGCACAGTGGTCTGCTCAGCGAACAAGGTCCACAGAATTTCATTACCCAGCTTGAAGAGGCTCGAGATGAGATTGAAAGCTTCGACACCATCCGCCCCATGGATGACGTTGAGGCCGAGATCGATAGCGTCGACCGCAAACTGCGCGCGAAAACAGCCTCCCTCAAAGAAAAGCTCGAGAATCGCTACATCGAAGGCGTAGAGAAACTGCGGTCACAAGTTGCCGATGCGGTGCCGGATTCCTGGGTGGAAAGCATTGAGCGCGCTCTGTCTGAAGACAACCTGCCGGTAGTGCAGGAAATGCTCGCAGACCTCGATCGCCACATCGAGCGCGGCGAGCGCATGCGCGCCCCCGACATCAAAGAGTTGCCGGTACTGTCTCAATTCATCACAAAACAACCCGGCATCTTCCGTTTCATGCAGGGCAAAGGCCTGCGCCGCGACGTGCTCACCGAGGCGAATGAAGGCGGCGCAAAGATGGGCCTGTCGATTACCAAAGCGACACAGCTTAAACGTCCTCTGCAGGTGATGGATGAACTGCTTGGCAAGAAGCCCGCTGCCAAGCTCAACCAGACGCTGTTCGAGCAGATGGCTGGTATTCTGGCAGCAGTAGGGATAGCCCCGACCGAGGCAACCTATAACGCCAAAGTGCAAAACAGTATCAAGCACGACACGGCTCACGGCACCAGCTTCACTTATTTGCAGCTTAAAGCGCAGGAGTCTCGGCGTCCTTTCCCGTACTTTGGGCCGCGCCGAGACGGGCAGTACTGGACGGTCATCATTGCCTACCAGAACTGGACGGTGGACAACCTGCGTGAGCAGTTGCAGAACCGCAGTACGAGCGCCGGCAACTGTATTCTGATTTCGGTTACTCCGATTACGCCGGAGCACCGCGATG